>DASQIH010000241.1:0-176501 GCA_035631655.1 Terriglobales bacterium | reverse complement strand
AAAGTCTGGATATCCGGAAGACTGTTTAGGGGGGAATTGCGAGACTCAGGAAAGCGCTATCTCAATGCTTTTATTCGATGAACCGCCCTAGGGCTGGCGGAGGAAGAGGGATTCGTTCGTCCGTAAGCCTCTGATTCCGCTTAAGTTGTTGATTCTCCAATTTGCACGATTTGCAAAAAACGGGCACAAAAGCAGCTTTTGGCAGCTTTGACATACAAACTCGCTACAGCGATCTCGGCCTAGCGGACCCACATCCGGCCACCCCTAGGATACGGCATTCGAGAATTCAAGTGTAGACCAATTAGCCTCATCGAGGCCGGCGCGGCCGGAACGAAAAGATGTTCAACATACGTGAACTTAGAACGTTGACGCATCGGCTAGACTTGTTCAATACGGGAATTGTTGAATGCGGTTCGGTTGCAGCATCGTCCTCCTCCTGAGCGGATTGTCCGCGTTGGGCCAGATGAACACGGGGGAGATTTCCGGCCGCGTACAGGATCCCACGAGCAGTGCGCTGCCTGGCGCCACAATCGTTGCCCAGCACCTCGAAACCGGGCAGAAGTTCACTACGGTCTCCAACAGCTCCGGCGAGTATCTGTTTGCCCAACTACCGGTCGGCCCGTACTCATTTACAGCAAACGCGACTGACTTCAAACAATCCGCATTGCCGCGGATTGACGTCCACGCGAGCGATCGGCTGCGGCGCGACTTCACCTTGGAGTTAGGCGCTAGGACAGAAGTTGTGACGGTAGAAGCTGGGGGTGTGCAACTGGAGTCCGCAGAAATCAGGGATGTCATCGGACACCAGCAAGTGACCGACTTACCCGTGAAGAGTCGCCAGTTTCTTGATCTTGCGATGCTCAGCCCGGGCGTTGTCCGCCCTCCTGGCGGCACGCGCGGTGACGCGATGCAGCAAGCCGGCAACCTGGTCAACGTTCTCGGACAGCGCAGCGGACACAATCTGTACCTGATGGATGGCGTGGCCATAACGGATGAGCACTTTAACAACATGGTGATCGCCCCATCCATCGACGCCATCGAGGAGGTCAACATCGAGAAGACGTCCTATGCTCCCGAATTCGGAGGCAAGTCCGGGGCCGTGATCAACGTTGTCAGCCGATCGGGATCGAACGATCTTCACGGAAGTCTGTTCGAGTTCGTACGAAATAATGTTTTCGATGCTAAGAATTTCTTCGACTCCGCGACCGCTCCGATTCCACCCTTCCGCCAGAATCAATTTGGTGGAACAGTGGGGGGGCCGATCCACAAAAACAGAACCTTCTTCTTCCTGAGTTACGAGGGCCAGAGAGTCCGCAAGTCGCTGACTCAAACCTTTTCGGTGCCCACAGCTGCGATGCGGAGAGGTGATTTTTCCGGGTTGCCCACGATCTATGATCCTACGGCGGCGGCCGGTGGGCTGCGCCAGCCCTTTCCGAATAATCAGATTCTGAGACCGTTAGACCCGGCGGCTGTCGCCCTGCTCGCTCAGATACCTTTTCCGAACCTTCCCGGAATCGCGCAGAACCTTCGCTCCATCGGGAACCAGCGCATCAACGGGAACCAGTATAGTGCGCGTCTTGACCATCAGTTTTCAAGCAATGACGCCACCTACCTCCGTGCGTCTCTTTTTGATGCGAGAGAAGCCGATCCGTTCGGCTCTGGCGTCTTGCAGGAAAGCTTGCTGCCCGGTTTCGGCCGCAATTTGAGCACGCACGCAATCAACGGAGTGGCAGGTTGGACGCATACATTCAACGCCAATATCCTGAACGAAGCCCGGTTTGGGTTCCTCACGGTTGCGGGCGGGCAAGCGAGTCCCAATGCCGGGAATAGCTTCGCGACTCAAACCGCGCTACAGGGCGTGACTACGAATCCGCTGGACATTGGATATCCGCAGGTCTCCTTCGGCGGCCAGTTCACGACCATGGGCGACCCGGCGTTATTCACGTTTCGCAAGAACCGTGACCTTGAATTCTACGACAACGCGATTTGGCATAAGGGCCGGCACACGATCAAGTTCGGCGCGTACGCCATGCATTACAACCTTCGCCCCGTGAATCCAAATGGAGCCCGCGGAATCTTTTCGTTTACTCCCCGGTGGACGTCGTCAGCACCGGGTCTCGCGGACGGCAGCGCGTTTGCCGACTTCTTGTTGGGCTATCCGACGACGGCGCAGGTTGGCTTGGGCCGGGCTGCCTTGGACGCGACTACGAATTGGGGGCATTTCTACCTTCAGGACAACTGGCAAATCACTCCAAACCTGAAGATCGATGTGGGGATTCGCTACGAGTACAACCAGAACATGACCGACGCTAACAATCAGATTGCGGCGATCGACACTTCCGTTCCGGGTGGCCGGTTTGTGGTCGCTAGCGATGGCTCCGGGGGCATTTCGGCGGCGGCGAACGCTCTGCTTCCGTTCCTCCCGATTCCGTACGTCAAATCTTCAGCGGCGGGCTGGAACAACAGCCTTCTTGTGCCGAGGTCGCTCCGATTGGCGCCCCGCGCTGGGCTTGCGTGGAGCATCCCCGGCCTGAAAACCGTGGTTCGCACCGGCTTCGGTATCTACCCCAATCAGGCAGCCTACAGCATCGTCACCAACCTCGCTCAGAACCTCCCGTTCTTTGTGACCAAGACAGTCAACTCAACTGCGACTTCCTTCTCGCCGTCCTTCACTACCGAAAACGCGCTGACCGCCAATACCGTCGGAACGGTGGGCGGCAACAACCTGGATCACAATTTTAAAATTGAGTACAACGAAGTGTGGAACTTCAACCTGGAGCGCGAGCTGAGCTCCGGCACTGTGCTCTCGGCAGCCTACATGGGTTCGCGGACTGTGCATGCGGATAGTGGAACGGTTTTGAACGTTCCCCTCCCCGGCGCGGGAGCGATTGCGGCGCGGCGGCCGATTCCGCAATTAAGCCAAATCGGTGACATTCGCTGGAACGGATGGGCGACGTACCACGCGTTGACATTGGCCGCCAAGCGGCGCTTCGCCAAGGGGCTGATGTTTGATGCGAACTGGACGTGGTCTCATTCCATCGACGATGCTTCCGATCCGGGCGCTACGCTGAACGAGACAAATCTTGCGCAGAACGTCTATGATCTCGGCGCAGAGAAGGCAAGTTCCAGCTTCGATCATCGGCACCGTGTTGTGGTGAGCTTCATCTACCAGGTTCCGCTGGCTAAAGATTCGCCAGCTTGGGTGCACGCAGTGTTCGGACAATGGCAGGCTGGAGGGAATTTCACCGCCCAGTCGGGCGCGCCGTTTACCGTGAATATATCCAGCGATCAGGCCAATATCGGCGCTGGCCCAGCTCAACGGCCCAACATTTCGGCCAATCCAAACGATGGACCCAAAACACCCCAGCAATGGTTCAGCACGTCGTTCTTTTCGTTGCCGGCGCTATATACGTTCGGAAATGCGCCTCGGAATGCTGTCATCGGGCCGGGACTGCAGGAGTTCGATCTCTCGCTTCAGAAAGACATACGGCTAACCGAGAGCTCTAAACTTCTGTTCCGCGCCGAGGCATACAACCTTTTCAACCACCCCAATTTCAACATTCCGAACCGGACGGCGTTCACTGCAAACTTCGGTAGCATTTCGAGCGCACAGGACTCCCGCCAGCTTCAGCTTGCGCTCAGGCTGGCATTTTAGCGGCAGCTCACGTCGGCTTGAGGCCCGTGGAGCTACCCGTTGGGCGTGCCTTGGAGTTAACAGACCGGGGGATTGTCGAAGATGACCAGCTCTATAGGTCCAAGCTACTTCGCTGGCATGACGAGGAAATCTTTGAAGTAGCTCGTACTGTCGGTCTTAGACCAGAGCCCGATTTTTCCAGCAACCGGTGGGCGAAGTACCGGATTATTCGCAGGAGACAAATCAGGATTCGGAGTGCCTCTAGCGGAAGACGGCTCCGCACCGAGCGTGTATTCGAGCGCTAGGGTTCCGTCAAGCCACGCCTTGAAATCGGTTCCATTGACCGTCATCTTGAGCTCGTGCCAGGCAGTGCGGTCGAGGGGGAACGGCTTCGACCGATCGCTGAACTTTATGTTGCGACGGATGCCGTTGTGGAACTCCCAGAGCGCGACGTTGTTCTCGGTGTCGTTGTAGCGGACGGCCAGCCAGTCGCCGTTCGGTTTGACGTTGAACAGAATTCCTGAGCACCGGTCCGAGTCGCCGGAAATGGTCTTAAACTTCATACTGATCGTGCCGTTCGAGAAGTTGTCGACGCCCTTGAGGACGGCGACAGGATAATAAGCGAATTGCTTCGCGTTGTCCATCAGTTCCTCGTTGGACGTGCCGTACAACTTGCGGGCGGATTGAATGAGGAGCTTGGTGGGATTGTCCTTGTTGGCAACCCAGGGACGGCCATCGACCATAATGACCTTGTCCCGGCCGTCCTGCGCCACTACCCAGGTTCCCACCATGGGCTCGAAGGTGACCGGCGCCTTACCAACTTGCTCCTTGCCCAGATCGACGCTTGTGTCGGCCGCTGAAAGCGGCGCCAAGAGGAGACCTGCCACAAACAGAATTGCTACGCATCGTGTAAACGGAATCATGCAACACTCCTTCGTATCAGAATTACGGCAATCATTACGAATGCCGGCCATATGCCATAGAACAGGATCGCGGCACCCTTCGGGCGCACAGCAAGCGGATGTCCGCGAAAAACCGATTCATCATTCTCAGCGGGCGGCGGGATACCGGATAACGAATAGATGGTTTCAAGCACACCCTCAGCAGTGGTGATTCGGCTCATCTCCTTCTTGCCGCCGAGATCGTACCAGACCTCGCCGTAATGAGGGCTCGTTTGCTCGAAGAGCCCGATCGATGTAGCAGATGCATACTCGACCTGCACGTCCGGCATCACGCGACGTAGCTTTGAGAGAGCCTGGCGTTCGAGATCAGCCCGCCGCGGATCCTCCGGGGCTAAGTGTGCTTCGATCCGCAGGTGCGCTTGAATCTTCCGGAGGGCCTGCTCATCCGCTTCGGAGAAAGAGTTCATCCGGTTCTCCGAGAGATCCCAAGTCGTGTTCACCCGGCTACATGCCGCAGCGACAAGCACCGCAAGCGCGCCAAGTGCGAGCGATTCGCCAACCCGACGACGGACTGCAACACCAATGCGCATCCAAGCAGCCGACAAAGCAAGGCCGCCCGCGATCAGCGTCAGCGCGATTAGCATCATATCCAGCCGCAGCAAGCCGTGCTGAAATTCAGCAACCATTGCCGTCGGCGTATAATTTGCCATGCGCTCCCAGATTCCGCCCTGGACCGCAGCGACGAAGCTGATGATCCAGGTGCCGACAGTCACGCTGAGGGTCACGATAGCGGCGGTGGATGGGTGTTCGGTCATCGACGCTGCTGTGGCCGCGAGCGCAATCGTGAGCCCCGCGTTGAGCAGGTGCCCGATGGCGACACTAACGAGCTCCGGGGCGTACAGGTTGCCGCCATAAATCTTCCACAAAGAGACGGCCACAATCGGTGCAATTAAGGCGACCACCCAACCTGCAAGCAGGACCAGAGCTTTCGCTGCGACACGAGCGACTGCCGGCATCTGGTGTTGGGCTTCGAGCTTGAGTGCACCGCTCTGACGATCACCTCCCACCAAGCGAATGCCCACGAACGGCAACAGAAAAACGGCCGCCAGTTCGCATGCGCTGAAGGTCGGTGCCCAAACTCCTACTAGCGGGGAGAGGGCCTCACCGACGCCCGCCGCCGTGCCGCCCAAGCCGCTGACTTCGGCATATGTGCGGACAGCGCTGATGAACGAAACTCCCACCAGTGGACCAATGGCAATGAGCAATACCCACCAAGCGCGCGAGACCAGGAGCTCGCGCCATTCCTTTTCGACGAGCCACAACCACGCTGGCTTTGGTTTAGGTGAGCGCAAGAAACACCTCTTCCAGACCCGATGTCTTGCCTCCAGCTGAGGCGCTCAGCTCCTCGATTGTTCCCTCCCCGCAAACTCGGCCGCCACTCAACAGGACAAATCGATCGCAGATCCGTGCGGCGTCCGCAATCTGGTGGATCGACAGAAAAAGCGTCCGGCCCGCCGCCGCGTGCTTTCGGAGCACCTGCGCCACATCCCGCGTTTGACGGAGATCGAGCCCGTCGAACGGCTCATCGGCAAGCAATACCGGTTGTGGAGTGAGGAGGGCGATCGCGAGAAGGGCACGCTTTCGCTGACCCTTCGACAACGTGCCTATCGGCGAGTTCAAAAGTGACAGGAGATCCAGACTGTGAATCACTTCCTCCCGAAGCTCGGCCGAACCACCGAAGAAGCCAACCGTAAAATCAAGCGCCCACCGAACGGATTGAGACGGCCAGGGCGCAATTCCGTCCGGCATGTAGAAAAGGAGCGAGGAGCGCTCGCTTGGATTGACTTGACGCTCCACGCTAGAGAGCGCCCCGCCATCGGCGGGTAGCACACCTGCAAGACATTCGAACAAGGTTGTCTTGCCGGCGCCGTTGGGGCCGATGAGACCCAGGATTTCCCCACGCCGAACGGAAAACGACACGTCACTGAGAGCGCGTAGCCGCCCAAAACTTTTGGTGACACCCTCCACGCGCAGCAATGCGTTTGATTGATTCAACTTACGGCTGCTCTCAGGCATGACGCTCCCTCAGCGCGTGAAGCAAATATCCTACCGGAAACAACGTGAGGCCCAGGAGAGCACTCGATAGATCGAGATAATGACCAACGCTGCGCTCAAGCCCCCATTGCATCCAAGGGAAAAGCTGAAGCGCTTCGCAGATATGAGTAAAAACGACCACCACCAAGCCTCCGGACCCGAGCAGTTGCAAGAGAGAGTACGCCGCTTTGCGCCTGAAGAACAGGACAATTGAACCGGAAAGCAGCATGGTCGCTGGTACCAGGGCGATGAGTGCTTTAAGCAATGTGACATTCATAGGCGCATCTCTAAGGCTGACTTGAGTCCACAAACCGACCATATCGTAAAGCCAATGTTGGGAGGACCAAGAGGTTGAGCACCGTCGATGTCGCCAGGCCGCCCAGAATCACGATTGCCATGGGACCTTCGATTTCGCGCCCCGGATCTCCGCTGCCGATAGCGATGGGCAGGAGCCCGAGCCCGGCAACCAAAGCCGTCATAAGAATTGGTACGAGACGTTCGGTCGCACCGCGCAATGCGGTTTCCAATCCCCACGCCTGGTTTTCGACGTTCACGAGATGCTCGTAATGGGAGATCATCATGATCGAGTTACGCATGCTGATTCCGAACAGCGTCACTAACCCGACCAGCGAGCCCAGAGTCAGCCAGGCCCCGGAGAGGAAAATCGCGAGGACGCCGCCAGCCAAAGCGAATGGTAGGTTGGCAAGAACGAGAACCAGGTTCCGAAAATTGTGGAAAGCAATCGCCAGCAGGAGGATGATGCCAACTCCAGCAACGAGAGAAGTCAGCATGATCTCGCGCCGTGCGCTCGCCGCGGCCTCAGCTTCTCCCGAAAAGATCGCATAGACTCCGGAAGGAAAGCGAACGTCGACATCGATCTTTTTCCGTGCATCCGCGACGAAAGATGCAACGTCACGCCCGCCCACGTTGCACGAAACAGCCTGACGCCGTCGAGTTGCTTCGTGAAGCACCACGTAACGTCCGGTCGTCTGGTAAATATCGGCCATCTCGTGCAGCGGAATGCGGGTCGAATCGCTGTTGTACAACATCAGTTTTCCGGCATCCTCCGGGCTCCTGCGCGTCGCGGAATTCAGGATCACGTTTACGTCAAAGACGCGATCGCCTTCATAGGCTTGTGAAACGATCGTTCCTTGATACGCAGTCTGGACTGCTTCCATCACGGACACGGGCTGAAATCCAAATTGAAGAAGACGCTCGGGCTGGAGATGTACGACCAGCTCAGGCATGCCGGGTTGAGATTCCACCTGAACGTCGGCGGCGCCGGGAACGCTGGACAACGCTCGCGCAACATCCTGCGCGCTTCGATCGATCTGGTCCAGATTGTTGCCGAAGATCTTGACGACTACCTGACCGGACACGCCAGTAATGATCTCCTCGATGCGTTCCGTCAGGAATGGTTTGATGGCGAAGTAGACGCCCGGAAACTTTGCCAGTGCATCCCGGATTTCGGACTGGACGGTTTCTCCCTCTTCGCCGGTCAGCGGAACGAGATCCACATTGAACTCACTATAGTGAGTTCCCCAAGTATCGTCGGCCAGTTCCGCGCGTCCCACGCGTTGAGATACGGAGCGAATATGCGGATTCTTCCGCAGCTCTTGCGAAACCTGGGCGCCCAACCGAAGCGACTCATCGAGCGAAGTACCAGGTATCGCGGACATGTGGACAATGAAGTGCCCCTCGCGCAGTTCGGGGAGAAAGGCTCCGCCAAAGAAGGGCAGCATGCCCGCCACCACCACGCACAATCCTGCGACGAGTCCCAGGATCAACCGGGGCTTGCGTGCGACACCCTCAAGCATCCTCCGATAACGCGCTTTGAGCCACCCAATGTAGCGAGGCTCGCGGATGGCCTCGGCGCGGCCTGGAAGCAACGCGAGCGATAGAGCGGGAGTCACTGTCAGGGCGACGATAAGCGAGGCAACAATCGCCAGTATGTACGCAATCCCCAGCGGAGCGAAGATCCTGCCTTCGACTCCTGACATCGTAAGCACCGGCAGGAAAACGAGAGCCACCACGAAGGTCGCATACACCACTGAGTTGCGAATTTCGAGCGACGCGTCGAGTACCACTCGGAACACTGGCAGCGGATCGGGCCGCGCGCGATTCTCTCGAAGCCGGCGGATGATATTCTCGACATCGATGATTGCGTCATCGACCACTTCGCCGATGGCTATGGCCAGCCCGCCTATCGTTAACGTGTTCAGCGTGGCTCCGAACCAATCGAGGACGATCACCGCGGTCAACAAAGATAGTGGAATCGCCGTGAGCGAAATGAAGGACGTTCTGGCGTCGAGCAGAAATAGAAACAGCACTGCGGAAACCAGAACGCCGCCGATCAGTAAAGAGACTCCGATGTTCCCAATCGCGATCTCGATGAAATTCGCGGGCCGGAACAACCGGGGATGTACGGTGATTCCTTCCGCTTTGGCCGCTGGGGCCATTTCGTCCAGCGCCCGTTCCGCCGCTTTCGTTACTTCCAGAGTATTCGCCCCGTACTGGCTGGAAAGTACAAGAATCACTCCGGGCTTCCCTTCGATTGCGGCAGCGCCGACCATGGGCTCGGGACCATCCACCACCTGAGCGACATCGCGCAATCGGACGCTCGACCCATCTTTATGCCGAAGCACGACCGCTCCCAACTGATCGGTCGTGATCTGCTGGCCATCGCTGCGAAGGACAATGCGTTGGTTTGGCGTATCTACGAGTCCGGCGCCGCGGACGCCGGTTGCCGAACGCGCCGCCGTGAGCACTTCTTCAATGGAGACGCCGTAGCTCATCAGTCTTTCCGGCCGCACCTGAATCTGAAGCTGACGCACTTCGCCGCCGAAGATCGCTACATTCGCCACGCCGGGCACCGCCAACAGGCGCGGCCGCAGCGTCCAGTCGGCGAACGTGCGCAGCTCCATGAGAGAGCGAGTGCCCGATGTAAGGCCAACATCGAGCACCATGCTGGTGGCCGACGTTAGCGGCGCCATAGCGGGGGCGCGAACTCCTTGCGGAAGCTGCGAAGCGGCCTGAACCAGTCGCTCACTGACCATCTGCCGGGCTCGATAAATATCAGTGCCATCCTTGAAAACAGCCGTAATAACAGATAAGCCTTGTATCGATTGAGAGCGGATCGACTCCAGATTCGCGACGCCGTTCACCGCCATCTCGATCGGACGCGTCGCTAGCTGTTCCACCTGTTCCGACGACAGTCCGACGGCCTCGGTCTGGATTACAACCTGCGGCGGCGCGAATTCAGGGAACACATCGAGCTTGGCTCGGGCCGCAGTGTGGATGCCGTAACCCACGACCAGGCAGGCCAGGGCGATCACGACGCCCCTGAAACGAAGTGAGAATTCGACTACATGTTTGAGCATCGGCTCACTGGCCCTCCGCTTCCTCGAGAACCTGGATTTGCGACTTCTGCTCCTCAGAGAGCAGTATCTGTGCCCCCGCAGTTACGATGCGATCTCCGGCGGCGATTCCCTGAGTTATGAGCCAGCCCCGCGAATTGCTTCTGTCGAGAACGAGTTCTTGCCGCGAGAATTTATCGTCCGCCACCTGCCTGTACGTCCACGCCTTCCCGCCGAACCGCACTACCGCGGTGTAGGGAATCAAGACCCCCCTCGATGCCTTGCCCGGAACCTGAAGGTAGGCGGTGACTGCGGCGCCAGGACGCAGCATCGCGTCCAATCCGGCAACTCGGAACACAAATCCTTCTCCGAGCGTTTTGGGATCCACCGTGGAGGCGAGACTAACACGCTCGCCGCGCACTTGCTGTTCTTCATGTCCAACAGGAGCGATTCGCGCGCTGGAGATCCTCTGGTCGAGGACCTCTCCGGCGGGCACGTCGACGCGAGCCAGCATGGAATCGAACCGCGCCACGCGCAGGATCGCCTGACCGCTCTCGACTGACTCGCCAGACCGGGCCAAAATCTCGACCACTTCGCCTGCGCGCCCGATCAGTTCGATAGGACCGGCCCCGCCGGCCTGGGCCTTCGCGGCGGATTCAAGTTGCGCCACATTCTTGCGGGCGCCAGCGAGTTTGGCTTCGCTCGCCTTGACTACGGCTTCCGCTTCTTCCACAGCGCGGTCCGACACGATCTTGTTGTCCGCATTAAGGTTTCTGGCGCGATCATATGCCGACTTGGCTGCGTCGAGCGTCGCCTGGTTAGCCTCGACATCCGCAGTGGCATTTGTGATTCGCGTGTCCAAGTCCACATGCTCAAACGGCGCGAGACGCGGTTCGACTGCTCCAAACCGCGCACCTTCCGCCAGCGATTCGCCTAACGCTGGCCAGTTTGCGGAATCAGCGCGCCGCAACACTCCTGCTACCGGCGCCCGCACCACGAAGGCTCCTCCAGGATCTTCTTGGAGCCGGCCATAGGCGGCAATCTCGGGATATACCGTCTCCGCTGCCGCAGGTTCGGTCTTCAGGCCAATCCGTCCCTGAGTTTCGCGATCAAGGGTAACGATCACGTTGCCGTTGGCGTCACGCGAGATTCGCGCCGGCGTTTTGATCGGCTTCTCTCGCTCGCGTTCCTGCGTGATTTCTTTCCGGCCTGCCTGAAAGGCAAAAACCAGGACCACGACCAACGCGGCGCCTCCGACCAGAGCGAGAGTCCACTTCAGCCAGCGCTTCATTGGATTACTCCTCCGCTGGCTCTTTCACGTGGATTTATCACCGGGATCGGCGGCAACGGAATTCCGGATTCGAGCGGCCGCTGCACTGCATCCTCGAGCGCGCCAAGCGCATTCTGGGCGGCGCGAAGCGCGCTCAAGCGCGCGCGGGCGGCCGCGGCTTCTTCGAGCCTTACTCCGACCAGCGTCAGCCGGTCAGCATCGCCCGCGTCTATCTGCCGCTGGACCGCCCGCACGCGATCGTTGAGCAAGGTTCTAAGCCTTGAATCGGCATCGCGGAATTCCGCGACGGCAGACCGGTAGAGAGCCAGCGCTCGCTCCATTTCGTCAATCGCCTTGGCCTGCTGCCCCAGAAAGCGCGCTGCCGCTTCCTTTCTGCGGCCTTCGGCTTCTGCGATCGGCCCCTTGTTGCGATCGAAGAGGGGAAGCAAGAGGGAGGGACCGATTGTGTAGGTATTGATCGATCCTTCACCGAAAGAGTAGCCGGGTGCGATATGAACGTCCGGGTACTGCTTTGCCGCTTCGAGTTGCAGCGCCCTCTCGCTCGAAGCATACTCAACCAGAAGGCGCTGGACATCCAGACGATTCAGCAATCCCGCTCGCTGCACGGTGGGCAATGCGAGACTCTCTTCGGTTGGCGGGTTTTCGAGAGATCGCCACGTCAGAGCTACCGTCTGCAATGCGGCGGGCGCCAAGCCAAGCGCTCCCTCAAGAGCTACGCGCGTTTCCTTCATGCTTCCGCTGGCGCGCTCAATACTGAGTTGCACGAGCATGAGCGAGGTCCTGGCAACGTCGACATCGGGCCGCGAAACATCGCCTAAGGCAAGACGCTTTTCGAAAACATCGACGGCTTCCCTTCGTGTGCGTTCCTCCTGCTGGAGAGTCTCCAAATCGCGCAATGCAAGAAGATGATCGAGTAACGCAGCTCGGACGCGGGAGCGCACTTGCCAAGCCGTTTCGCCCAACGAGATTCTCGCCACCTCCGCGACATTCTGCGCGACTTGCGTGCGATAGTTGCGCTTGCGAGCCGTCTCAATCGGCCAATCCAAGGCGAAAGCCAGCGCATACGGTTTGCCTTCGGCGTCCGTGTATCCCGCCCCGGCGCTAATACTCGGGTTAGGACGAGTGGAAGCAGTGATGACACCTCCACTCGAAGTCGCCAGACGCGCCCGTGCGGTGTCAAGATCTGGGTGAAAATAGAACGCCACTGCTGTCAGGGTTTCGAGACTTAGTTCGGTCGGTGGCCACGACGCGGGTTTCTCGATCGGCTGCGCGTTGACGAAATCTTTCAATCCCGGGTCGGCAAGACTCCTGGTTCGATACTGCTGTTCAAGCGCAGGCGGCAGGATCGCTTGCGGGCGGTAATGGTAGCAGCCGGTTGCCGGCAAAAAAAGTGCCAGCAGCGCTTTGCTCACAGGTGCATAGTGTCTTTGAAGATCCATGTCAACCCAATCCTCTCGGCGGTCAGGGAGTTGGCGACGAACGCTCCACTACCGACCGTCTTCTGACCAATAAACTTGGGTGGAAAGAGACAGCTCAGCCCGTTGACACACGAGCGTAAGCGCACCCGTCCCACCGGTGTGCTCAAGGATAAGGGTTGTGTCTAGATCCGGATCGGCGCTCGGACGGGGGGAGAGACGGTAGGAACCACGTCAGGGAAGAATTGGATGGCTACTGTCGATCCGCTGAACGAGCAACGTCCTGCCAGAAGTCCGCTAGAGAGGTAGAGGATAGTGCGGCGGAATAGCAAAGCAAAGCCAAAGGCAATCCCTACGACGGTACAAACCGAAACGAATTCGGGGTCGGACCCATAGGTTTCCCAATGATCTACGAGTTCAATGAGAGGCAGTACTGCTAGCAGAATGGCACACGCCATCAGCAACGCGCTTTTGTGCTGGCGCAACATCCGTATTAAAACGATGCTATCACAAGTGCTTGATCCTTAGATGTTTCGCGAGCCCGACGGTACAATCGAGTGTACACGGCAAGTCCGAGGACCACCTGCGAGGCGTACTACGGGAGAAGTGGTTCGTCCATGGTTGCAGGCTGCGAAGAGGTTCACGGGGAATCTGTGATTGTGGATTGGATAAGCATCGAAGTCGAGAACCCGGGCCTCTCCATCCGATCTGTGCGTCGTCTCGGCGAAGGCTGGAACTCGCGCGTGTTCCTGGTCAATGACGAATTGGTCTTCCGGTTCCCAAAGCGCCGGGAGAACTGGGAGGAACTCAACCGTGAGATCGCATTTCTTGGGTCCGCGGCACCCGATCTGCCTCTCGCGGTACCTCGATATCGCAGCGTCGCTCCGGATTCAACAGCCGCCCCACACGGATACGCTGTTTACCAATATCTCCCCGGTCACGCTTTGGACCTCAAGGTCCTGAACAGCGAGAAGCGAGCAACCGCGGCGGCCGACATCGCCCGGTTCTTAAAGGCGCTTCACACGCTCCAGCCGAGTGGCGATCTCGCGTCGCGCTTGCCGCGCGAGGATGAGCGCACGGTCGCGGAAGAGTACCTATCTCGCGCAGCCCACGAGATCATTCCGAAACTTCCCTTCTTAGAAGGAACCGCCTTACGCCGAGAGTTGGAAATGCGTCTCCGCACACCGGGCAACTTCTCGTTCCGGCCTGTCGTTCTTCATGCCGATCTCTCGTGCGATCATATCCTCGTGGAAGACGACGTGGTTGTCGCTGTACTCGACTTTGGGGACGTAAACTGGGGCGATCCCGACTACGACTTCATGTATCTGTCCTTGGACTTCGGCCCCGGGTTTGCGCAAGAAGTGGGGCGGAAATACGGGCATGAAGATCTCGAACTGCTTGGGCGTAAGCTCCAGTACTTCTCGATTGTGGACCAAATCGGCACGATCCTGGACGGAGCCGGTCGGGCGCTGGAGGGCCAGCAGGAGGCAGCATGGCATCGGCTAAGGCAGTTGCTTCCAACGGGAGAGTCCGACCGATAACAACATGCTAATCCGCTCCGTTCGGCCGAATGATGCCTCAGATTGGGCGCGCATGCGCCAAACGCTTTGGCCATCATCTCCGGACGAGCACGTTGCGGAGATTGAACTTTACTTCCATGAGCAGCGTCGCAACCAGGCCGAGGTACTTATCGCGAGCGAAGACTCGGGGCGCTCTCTCGGCTTCGCTGAACTTTCAATCCGTCCATACGCGGAAGGGTGCTACTCTGGCCGGGTTGCATACCTTGAGGGTTGGTTTGTGGAGGATTTTGCACGGGGAACAGGAATCGGAGCCGCTCTTGTAGGGGCAGCAGAGGAGTGGGCCCGAGCCCAGGGGTTGTACGGAAATCGCATCGGATACCGAGATAGGCAATACCGGAAAGGCCGTAGCTCATGAGTCGCTCGGTTTTCACGAGATCACTCGCATCATCTGTTTCAGAAAACAACTCTGAGGGGCTCACCAGGCGCCGTCTCGGTGGGTGACCCTCCCCACTCTTACGACACGGCTTACGCTCGTTTATCTCTTCGCGTTCCGCATCCGAATCATAGAGAATTCCAGTGTCGAGTCGGCCACAGCTTCGTGCAGTGCCCAAAGACTATCTAAGACGCGCACTTCGGCGCCCCGACGAGAGATTTCGCGTATCGGGGAGTGCATTTCCGTACCGCGTTCCGGCGCCACAGGTTCCCGCGATAACCAGTAGCCGGCGCCTGCGTCAAAGAGCTCGAAGGTCTGCGCTGGCATGTTGTAAACGTACAGCACAACGTCCATGGCTCGGGAAAGCCATTCTGCCTCGATCGCGATGACCCGCCGAAGGCCAGCCGGAAAAAAGCGCGCCAGATCAGTTTCCGAAGTTTGCACGCCAGGGGCGAATGTAACTCTGGGACAGTCACGTGGAAGCAAATAATTGACCAGATGTGGCTCATCAATCGCCCACACAACAGGATCGTTGACTGAGCCACCCTCCAGGCGACGTGGCTGAAAAACACACAGGTTTGATTCTTCGCTGACGTGAAAGAGGCACGCCGCGGAATTGCCGGAATTCACGTAGCCAGTATCGCAGAGCCATAAAGCTCGACCGGTAGGCGTCGAGCGAAGTTATTTGCTGGATTCGGTGGGGTGTAACCCTGCTTCAGATGGACGTTGCAAGGTAGGATGAGGCGATGGAGTCGATTCGCTATCGTAGCCTGAGCTTCGAACCACTTAAGGAAAGCGACCTTGCGATCCTTTACAGATGGCGGAGCGAGCCGCACGTGCGAGAGTTCTACCAACGTAAGCGACCGACTTGGGAGGGCGTGCGAGACAAGTACATTCCACGACTAAGGCCGGATTCACCGACCAAGTGTTTCTTGGTCGCGTCGGGTGATCCTATTGGATGCATCCAGACCTATCGGGTTATGGACTGGCCGGAGTACGCGGCAACGATCGGCGAGCGTGCCGGCATTAGCGTCGATCTGTTCATCGGGGAAGCCGCATACATCGGAAAGGGATGGGGCCCTCTCATCCTCCCGAAATTTCTCCTTGACGTCGCGTTTTCACTCTTTCCCGAAGAGAAAATATGCTGGATCGCCCACGACAGCCTGAATCATCGTGCACTCGGTGCGTCCAAAGCCGCAGGATTCAGCTACGTCAGAGATTTCGTGGAGGAGGGAATTCAGCACCAGCTTCTGCGCATTGAGAAAGAAGATGCTGCCTCACTGGCAGATCGCCTGAGAAAATGATTCCGAACGAAACCCGCGGATGCGGTGTGCAGGAAGGATCAGACGGCTAGCGATGGCGAAGACTCCGGAAGCAGTTCGGATGTTGGTCTGCGCAAGTGCGATGGGCGATCTCAGCACTGTACGCGTAATCCTGCGAAACTCGCCAGACGCAGCTCGGGACTGGCGGCCGATCATGGACGCAAGTTACAAGGGCTTCGGGCAAGTCGTGGAAGTGCTCATTAAGCACGGAGCGGACGTTAACGCGATGTCTAGCAGCGAGCAGAACCGGCCGCTTCATCGCGCGGTGGAACAGGGGCACCACGAGGTAATCGAAGTACTGATCCGCTCGGGTGCGGGACGTCGAGGCTCGGGGCACATGGCTCCAGATAACGCCATTGGTGAGGGCTGCATTCTCCGGGCGCCCGCAGGTCGTTGAAACGCTAGTTCGGCACGGGGCAAAAGTTGACCGTTTCGCGGCTGCGGCGATTGGAAAGACCGCAAGGGCAACAACGGGAATCGACACAAACAGTTTGACGACGCTCCACTACTGCGCCGGTTCAGCTCTCGGCAGGCCCGAACTCGTCAAGATCGCTGCCCGGCTTGTCGCTGATAGCGCCGATCCAAATGCGAAGGCATCCAAGCTCGGACACGCAGTTACGCCAATCAAACTCGCAACGCGAAACCAACCCGTGGCCGAGCTTCTACTTGATCACGGCGCTGATCCGAACGATATGTTCCGGGATGTGCTTCTCACCGGCTGCAACTACAGCTTTGCCGAAGCGCTCTTGACACGGGGAGCGGAACTGAATCCGGTCATGTGGGGCGGTGAGACGCTGCTCCATGTTGCCATTCATTGGGGTCGCCTCAGCTCCGCCGAGTGGCTTCTGGAAAAGGGTGCCGATTCGAACACTGCCAGCGAGAAGGACGGATGGACGCCGCTTCATCAGGCAGCCTCGCGAGGAGTTGTCAGCATCGTTGCAGCTCTGCTCAAGCGGGGAGCCGACCCCCGAGTGAAAGATCGTCACGGTCACACCGCCCTGGACGTAGCGCGTGATAAAAGACGTGTGGCAGTAGTGAAATTGCTGGCATAATCGAATCATCCAGAGCCCTCTTGACTCTAGAGTTGACTCCAGACTGTATGATCACCTTAGGCATGGGGACCGTCTCTGAAGGCCAAGTTGAGCCGTGGTGGATCGTGTGACGGACTTTCTTCGCGAAGTGCGCTTGACGTTTCGCCGGCTCGCACGGCGTCCGGGTTTCGCTCTAGTCGTCGTGGGAACACTCGCGCTTGGGATTGGCGCGAATACCGCAATCTTCAGCGTCGTCAACACGGTCCTGCTGCGCCCCTTACCTTACCCGAGCCCCGAGCGCCTCGTAATGATCTGGGGCAAAGATGCAACGCGAGGGATCAGTGAGACACGTGTCTCGTACCCGGACTTTCGGGACTGGCGTGAAGCCTCAAAGTCCTTCGAGACTCTCGCTGCGTTTTGGGCATTCCCCAATGGAGATGTAAACCTGACGGGCGGCGCGGAGCCGGAGCGTGTACCGGTCGCGCGCGTGACATCTGGATTCTTCGAGGTCATGGGAGTGCGACTCGCGCACGGCCGCAGTTTCTTGCCCGAGGAAAACATCGCGGGCAAACATCGTGTCGCCATCCTAAGTCACGCGCTTTGGCAGCGGCGTTTTGGAGGCGACCCATCGCTCGTCGGTCGCGCGGTGCAGGTAAACGGCTTTCCGTACACCGTCGTTGGAATCCTCGCTTCAGAGTTCCGGGCACCCGGGATGTTAGCGTTTGGTGAACGTGTCGATCTCTGGCGCCCGCTCGTGCCCGACGATAACCAAACAGGTGGGCGAGGGTCCCGAAATCTGCGAGTCGTGGGGCGCTTGAAACCCGGTGTGTCCGTCGAAACCGCGCGACAGGAGTTGCTGACGATCACTTCAGGCATGGAGCAGACATATCCTGATACGAATAAGGGTTGGAGCGTTAACCTTATTCCTCTGCGTGAGCAGGTTGTGCGTCAGTCGCGTCCCGCTTTGCTCGTGCTGTTGGGTGCGGTCACGCTTGTGCTACTCATCGCGTGTACCAACGTGGCGAACATGTTGCTCGCCCGCGCGAGCGACCGTCGTGGCGAAGTAGCTGTCCGTCGCGCGTTAGGCGCACCCCGCCGAGCGATTGTGGGGCCGATCCTGACCGAGAGCGTGCTTCTGGCCACTATCGGAGGAATTGCCGGAGTGCTGCTGGCCCACGGCGGAATCAAGCTCCTCGTGTGGCTTGCGCCGAGCCGGCTCCCAAGGCTCGACGAGATCGTAGTCGATACGCCAGTGTTATTGTTCGCTTTTCTCGTTTCTGTTACGGCTGGATTTCTGTTCGGCCTGGCGCCTGTCCTCAACGCATCCTCGGTTGACCTGATAAGCGGGTTACGGCACGGCTCGCGCGGCCGGGGTGTTGCCCCGGGACGTCGTTTGCGCCAGGCGCTCGTACTTTCGGAGCTCACGCTTACGTTCGTGCTTCTCGTGGGTGCCGGCCTGCTCATGCGCAGCTTTAAGGAACTGCTGGGGGTGGATCCCGGTTTTGAACCGGAGCGGTTGCTCACACTTCAGATCGAGCTTCCCATGGGTACGAAGTACACGAAACAAGAGCAACGGACGACATTTTTCGATGAGTTGCTGCAGCGGGTTCAGCGGTTTCCGGAGGTACGTTCTATAACGATGGTCAACTCGCCACCGCTTGGCGAGCGGGACTTTACTACCAGTTTTTCAGTCGTCGGCGAATTGAACGACCCATCGGCACCAGCGGCTGATGTCCAGCTGGTCGGGCCAGAGTACTTCCGGACACTCGGGATTCCGCTAATCGCCGGACGCCGTTTCACGGAGCGGGACGGCAAGCAGGCCCCTAGAGTCGCAATCGTGAATGAAACCGCGGCGCGGCGCTGGTCGGGAAGCCGCGCTATCGGAGGCCGATTCAAGGTGGGCTTCGAGCTTGAAGCCGAGGTCGTCGGGGTTGTACGGGACGTGCGCAACAAGGGATTCGACGCCGCAGTTCCGCCAATCATCTACGTACCCAGTGAGCAGCTGGCATACAACTTCATGACGGTCGTCGTCCGCACGTCAACCTCAGCTCCGCGTGCTTTGGTGCCCGCAATCCGCGCCGCAGTACGCGACCTCGATTCCGAGCAACCTATTTATAACGTTCGGACGATGGACGAGCTGATTTCTGCGTCGGTTGCGGAGCGACGCTTCCAGATGTTGCTGCTCGCCGGCTTCGCCGGTATGGCGCTCGTTCTGGCGCTCGCGGGTGTGTACGGCGTCATGTCGTATACGGTCGGCCAGCGCACGCAGGAAATTGGTGTGCGAATGGCCTTAGGGGCTGAGCCGCGGGACGTGTTGCGGAGCGTCGTTCGCGAAAGCCTTACGCTCGCTCTGATCGCGACGGCGATCGGCGTGCCGGCCTCCTTGATAGTCGCCCGCTTGCTGTCCGCCTCTCTGTTTGGAGTTGGTCCATCCGATCCCTGGATCTACGTGGGGACACTGGTGGTGATCATCGCGACGGCCATCGTGTCGGCATACGCGCCAGCCCGGCGCGCGGCGGCTGTCGATCCCGCCATCGCTTTGCGCACCGAGTGAAGAAGCGAGATTACTTGCGCTCGCTTGGAACCTCTGATGTTGCCCGGATAGTCTTTCGGGCGATCGTTCGGTCAGAGCGGTGCCTTATCTCCCGTGACGGTCACCAGCACGAACTCGGACGCCAGCGGAGTGGATGCGCCGGGCGGATCTTTGGCGATGTCCTCCTCCAGCCTGCGCAGGCCAGCGGCGTACGCTTGATCAGAAATGGCCATCAGTTGCGACGCACGATGGCGCGCAGATGCGAACTCTAGAAACTCGTGTAGGTTCTCCCGGCTCGGCCGACTCTCTCGCCGGGCGCCCACATCCCGGAAGCCCGTGTCTTGCATCAGCCCCACGAATCGTTCGACGGGGAGAAAGTCCTGCTGATCCAGCGTCAAAGCCTCAGGGAAGTACCGGTAGATTGCCCAGCCCAGCATCGACCACGGATCGATGTTGGTCATAACGAAGCGGCCACGGGGCTTGAGAACCCGGAACACTTCCTCCAACAACCGATGCGGATTCCGAACATGCGGGTACGAGAATTGACTCGTGGCGTAGTCACAAATTTGCGACAACAGCGGTAGAGCGGCGCCATCCGCCTGGATCCAAGCCAACTCGGGATACCGTTTTCGGGCGATCCGTAGCATGCCTTCGAACCGGTCGACGCCGACCATGGCGAGACCGGGGAGATGCTGACGATTGGCTGCTAGTTGTTTCCCTGTGCCACAGCCGATGTCCAGGATACGCCTTGAGGACGCAAGCGTATCCCCTCGGTGGTTTAGGAAAGCAAGCAGATGCTCATCGACGACGTGGTCCCGTTGCCGCTCGTCGTAGTCATGCGCGATTCTGTCGTAGTCGACCCGCTTTATGGCGTGTACGGCTGGCCGAGTGCCAATACTGAAAACATCCTACAGGATTCGACCAGTGAGACATCGCTCGTGTGAACGGTCCCTCGCGCGGTGGCTGTCGATCCTGCCATGGTTTTGTGTACCAGGTGAAGAACTGAAGATTCGTTGCGCTGGCCTGAACCCCAGATATTGCTGATTCTTCGAGTGTTCGCAAGGCTCGCGGAAAAAACCTTGACTCTGGAGTTTACTCCAGAGTGTACTCTAGGCATGGGTACAAAGAGAGTCATGCAGCAGGCAGCCAGAATCGGTGAAGCAGCGAAACAGACGGGCCTCAGCATCGACACGATTCGCTTCTATGAAAAGGAGCGGTTGTTGAAGCACTCGACCCGGACAGAAGGCGGCTTTCGCCTGTTCGGACCTAGCGAGATTCAGGCGCTGAAATTCATTCGCAAGTCCCAGGAACTGGGTTTCTCGCTGAGCGAAATTCGTGAACTGCTCATTCTTCGGAACGAGCATGTTCCTGCGTGCTCTCATGTGAAGGAACTGCTCGAGCGCAAGCTGATCGACGTTGAGCAAAAGATCGAAGAATTGCGGACGCTTGAGCACGGCCTTAAGGGTGCTCTGCGGAAGTGCGTCCGCGGACTTAAAAGAACCGGGTCTTCCCATGACGCCTGCCCCGTCCTGGAAGAAATCGGCCGAGCGTCGGGAGACCTGGGAAATACCGAATCATGAAAATTGAAATTCTGTACTTTGACGGTTGTCCCAATCATGAGCTGATGCTAGATCGAGTTCGAGACGTGTTGAAAGAGGAGGGTATTTTCGCCGAGGTTTCAGAGCTGAACATACAGGATGATCCCGCTGCGCAAGCAGCACGGTTTTTGGGATCGCCGAGCCTCCGTATCAACGGGCTCGATGTGGAGCCGGAGGCACGCACGCTAAATCAGTTCGGAATGATGTGCCGGACCTACTTGGATACAGGGAGGCGAGTCGGCCTTCCGCCGCGGGAGTTGATCCGCAACGCCGTCCGGGAAACCGCGCAAGCCCGATCGCCACAAGACTGTTGCGAAGTTCCGGTAGTCGCCACGGCACAGACAGAACCTGCCGTTCAGCAGCGGAAATGGGTGCTAGGAGCCTCAGTCACCGCCGCGATTGGCGCCTCGCTGTGCTGCATTCTGCCCATCCTGACAGCCGTTACCGGCGTGGGCGTTCTCGCCACGGGCGCAATGTTCGAACGATGGCGACCGTACTTGCTGGCTGCAACCGTGTCACTGCTGGGTGCAGGATTCCTTCTGGTGTATCGCGACCGCAGGAAGGCATGTGCACCGGGAAGTGTGTGCGCCACTCGGCCAGTGACCCGTTGGAGCCTCATTTCGCTCTGCGCGGTCGGGGTTTTGGCTGCCGGTGTGGCTGCGTTTCCGTACTATTCTGGCGCTGTGGCGCGAGCGCTCATCGGGGAGCCACCTTCAAACGGCGCTGCGGCGTCCACCGCTCTTGCCACAGTCACTTTTCAGATCCCCGATATGGATTGCGCAGCCTGCGCGGTCAGTCTTTCGACTACTTTCCGGCGGCTGCCGGGCGTCGCGGAAGCGAAGCTGGATGTTGACAGTCGCAAAGCCGTCGTGACTTACGATCCAGCCGCTCAGGATGTTCCCAAACTGAGGCGAATCATCAGCGAGGCCGGCTTTCACATTGCCTCGGAATCACGACTGTGAAAGCGCTAGTCGATGTGGAATCGATTAAGGATCGAACGGTATAAGGAGACCATGCCATGAGAGATTTGAAAGTAGTTCCCTTCGTCGCGTTTGCAGCTCTGTTTGCAGTTGGGACCTGTTATGCCCAAGAGCACGGAGACCACGCCGCGAAACAAACACAGGCCAAATCTGACGCGCCCGAGATCTTCTGCTCGCACAAGGGCACAGGCCAGCTTTGCCCCGGCAACGCGCAGATGTTCAAGCTCAGCGCAGCTCAGAAGGAGCAGTATGGACAAGCCCTCGATAGCTACAACAAGGCTGTCGAGGCCGCTTCGAAGCAGTTTCTGGCAGACGCTAAAGCAAAAGTAGGGCTGTCACCTGCCGAACTCGCGCTGGCGGAAAGCTGGTTCGCCGTAGGCCTCAACCCCGAGATCAATAAGATCCTGGCCACCAAACCGAAGAAATAAGGAGCGGCGCTTTGTAGCGGGGCGCTTGTTCCGGGTGATGGGCACCCAGGCGAGTGTTTGATTTCATGAAGACAATTACCAGGACGGTTGACAGCGTTTGGCGCCTCGGCGAGTTGTTTTGGAAACTTTCCGACCGCGAAAGACGCATCGCCCGTAGTCTGTACCGATTGCTTACAAGGGGCCGGCTTGTCCCTGTGAGTGAGTTGGCCCGGCACGCGGGGATGGCCGAAGTGGTCGTTGAAGATCAGTTGGCGCGCTGGCCGGACGTTTTCCGCGACAGCCAAGGTTGCGTCGAAGGCTTCTGGGGCCTTACGTTCCACCCGATGAAGCACCGGCTAATCATTGCCGGACGGACGGCTTATACGTGGTGCGCTTGGGACACTCTGTTCATTCCGCTGATCCTCGGCGAACTAGTGGAAGTCCGATCTGCGTGCGAGGCGACAGGAGAGGAAATCTCGCTGCGGGTCGGACATCTCCTCACCCCGAGACGATAGTCGTGTCGTTTGTTTTTCCCGAAGGCGCAGACTGGACTCGGCAAATACTCACGAACTTCTGCCATAGGGTGTTCTTCTTCAGGGATGGTGACGCGGGACGAGGTTGGGCGCAACACCACGATGGCGCGTTTCTGTTGACAGTTGCGGAGGCGTTTCAGGCAGCCGAGCATAAGGTTCGCTACGAATATGGAAATGACACGGACGGTGCATGAATCATTTAGCTCTCGACGGAAAGAGTCAACGAGTTCCCAGCCGCGGAAACGGAGGCCTAGTGCGTTACATCGGCTCTGGCTTGAGACGCGTCTGCGAGCGGCAACTTGCCGACGCCCACGCGTCTCTTTCCTGCCACTCGCAGGTGCCACCCAGACAACTTTTTCCTCGGATTGAGTCGAGTCCCTCCTTGGCGATGATCGGCACCATCACAAGTCCGGCAACAGGGTCAGCCCACCACCAACCCAACAGCGCGTTGAGCAGCAATCCGCCGAGGAGAATGGCCGAGAGATAAGTGCAGAAGTCCGTCTGCCTTGAGTCCGCCTTCATGGCGGCGCTCTCCAGACCGGCGGCCACCCGCCGCTTGGCGCGCGCCAACACCGGCATGACGACGAGAGAGACGGCGGCGACGATGATACCGGCGATGCTGCGTTCCGGCATCGCTCGATGCAGGAGCGTCAAGATTGAGTCGAACGTCACGTAGATGGCGAGGGTCACGAAACACCAGCCGACAATCCGCAGCGTCAGTTGCTCAACGGCGTCACGCCGAGATTCGTCGGTGTCGTTGTGAAGGCGCCACAACAACGCCGCGCCGGAAGTGATCTCTATCAGACTGTCTAGCCCAAAGCCAACAAGAGACACGGACCCTGCTATCATTCCCGCGGCGATCGAGAGTAGACCTTCGGCGGCGTTGTATGCAACAGTGAAATACTCCAGGGCGCGGCCGCGCTGAACCAGCTGCTTACGATCAACTGCGAGGACCGCCATATGCCCAGTATGCGTTCCGGGGGACGGCTTGTGCTCGCTCCGGCTTTTGTAGATCGGTCGGGCCGCCGGGATTTGAACCCGGGACCTCTTGCACCCCAAGCAAGTGTTCTCGAAGCGGAGGTAGCGCACCTGCCTTGGGCGCAGGCGGATTAGTAACCATCCCGACAGCTTGGAGCCCAAATCAATTTTTCCAGACACTGTCTGGATTTTCCTCAATCCCCATTTCCGATTTCCAACCCGTCCGTAGTGCCGAGGAACCTGCGACCTCCTGCGTGTGAAGCGAGTAGCAGGCTTCTTTTGGCTCCCAGATTTCTACCCTGTTCTTATTACTTTCAACAATTTGGGGAATCTGCTCTTCGCTCGATCAGCATCTCCGACAGCTGTTGAAGATAGGGTTTTGATACGGTGCTTATGCCAGAAAAACAGTGAACCGCAATTTGCCACTGGACACTTGCGTGCGGGTCGGAGCCTAGGTGGCTACTGATGAGTCCCCAAAGCCACTCTATCTCTGCCGATCGAGGGCTAAGAGTGCGTCCGCAAGTCTATTGACCGCGTGCTCCTCGTTGCTGCGGCTTGCCTCGCTACGCGGGAGCGCAGCAAGATCCAGATGCACGAGTTCGTGGACAACCGTCAGCTCAAGGTCGTTCAGAATATCGCGGAAGGGAAGATTGTAATCGCCGGGGTCGAGGACCGATATGCTGGCGCACTTCTTGTCTTTGTCCCAGTGCGTTGCACCGAGCGTCTTAGGCTTCAAATCACTCCGGCGCGCCATGACTATGGAGATCTGCCAGTCCTTCAGTTTTAGGCGATCTTGCCAGACTGCAAGCCTCTCTTGAACAAAGCTTGCCGCGATCTGACGCTGCTCGTCGGAGCTAACAACCGCGAGTCCCCGCTGCGTGGCTGGTAGCGGAGCCTCTCGGCTCGCCGAGTCGGCCGACTGCGCATTTGCGGAAACGAGCGCCGTGAAAACCAAGAAGCCTAGACGGACGGAGTTGGAATGGGTCATGTAACCTCCGGGTGCGCGATAACCCGCAGCCTTCGAACGACAGTATGAGTATAGCCTCCAAGTGGCCTTCCTCCAGATCGAAAGGCGTAATGGTGCCGATAAGGGATTTCTATCGCGCAAGTCATTGAATCAACTAGACTTGCAGTAAAACTGCGAGATCGCGATCAGAACCAAAACACCACCTTGGTCCTTCACCACATGAGAGGTCCCTCGTGGTAGCTGAATTGCCCATTAGAAAAGCGAGAGTCGGCTAATGGAACGCACGATCAAATTGAAGCCAGGACGGACCGGGAAATGGATGACCTGGTCGCACTTCCCGATCTTCATCGTGGCCATGGCGGGATTTTTCGTCACAAGTGCCGTCGCGTGTCCAATCTTGACAAACGCGCATAACGACACAATGCCTTGCTCTCAGAGCCAGGGCAGTTTGGCTCAGTGTCCGTTTTCCTTCTACGTAGCAGCGCCGCAGGTTCGCGCAGATGCGCCAATCCTCAGAGTCATCCCTGCAGCGATGGTTCCTCCTGCGACCCTCTGGACTTCAGCGCTAATCGCTGAGCCCGAGCCGCGGGATGATAGATCACCCCCTGGCCACTGCGCCCAGATTTTCCTGCAAACTCATTCTCTCCTGATCTAAATCCGCCGCGTTTGCGGTGTCTCAGATCGGTTTGATTCGGCAGTTCGTGTTTTCTGAACTTGAATTGAAAAGGAGAAATGTCATGAAACGCATAGTGAAAAATATTTTGGTTGCCGGCGCGTTCGTCATCGGAGCAACTGGCTTGTTCGCAGGGCAAGCGAGCAACGACTGGGTGGATCAACTCATGAAGGCAAAGACGGGCAGGGCGCCCTTCGCCGAGGCCAGGCAACACGCGGAGCAGGCTAACACCGTTTACCGCGAGGAAGCGACTCCGAAGGCGGTAATGCCCGCCAACACATGGTTCGAAGATTTCTATCGGGCGAAATATGGAAGAAGCTCCCCGACCGAAGAAGCCCGGCTGCGTGCGGAGAGAGCCAACACGGTCTATCGCGAGGAAGCGACTCCGAAGGCTGCCAAGCCCGCCAACACCTGGCGTGATGATTTCTGGAAAGCCAAGTTTGGGCGTCCATATCCAACGGAGAACAAGTAAGTGAACATCGGGCAACGTCGCGCAGACGACTGTGGCGTTGACTCTGCACTTAGAATCCGAAACCAAAGGTACGGGGTTCCGTTCGTGAACCCCGTACCTTGTTACAGGGCAATTGTCGTCACATCCCAAAAGGGAACTGAAGAAGCCCGCTAGCGACGATATCAATTCGGGAGGACGCCGACCGAGGTAGCACCCTTGAGAGTGATACATATTGCAGTTTCGGAAGCGTAAGCGGACGCCGACGAACACATCGGTTGCGTTGCGACATCTTATCCGCCCCTTGACGGGTACGTCAGTTTTCATTCGCTTTTCCTCTCAACCAAGTCCCCGACCATCAGTGCTCTAGGACTTGCGCTCGAAGACGGCCGGCAGCCGAGAGTGCATTCGGACCTGTTGCCGATTTCATGGAGTGCGCGATTCGCGGAGCAGGCCTGGCAGTCGTATGCACCTTCGACGGCGCGAGACCATCTTGACTACTGGGCCTTGCCGAAGATCATCTTGAGGGAAAGCAGCAACAGAAATACACCAAACGCCTTCTGCAGGCTGGCGTTTGACAAACTGATCGAAAAACGCGCGCCCAGAAGGCTACCGATCAGAAATCCAACGCAAATCAGCCCGGCGATGCGAAGATCGACGAACCCTTCGCGCCAATAAGACCAAGCCGCAATGATTCCAATCGGTGGCACCATCAGGGCCAGCGTGGTGCCCTGCGCCTGATGTTGGGTGAGGCCAAACAGGAAGACGAGAGCGGGTACTAAGATTACACCGCCGCCGATTCCAACCAGTCCGCTTGCCACGCCAGCGGCCATACCCAAAAGTATGAGAAGAGTTGTTTGCACGATTACCTCAACATTGCGTGTCCAGCTTTCTCCCCGACTCAGCCGGCGGCATCCCGCATCATCTGGAGAATGACGTCTTCGACTTCTTGCGCTACCGTCTCGATGCCGGGGATAGGGAAAGCCTTCATCATCTCCGTTGGGCGCATAGTCGCAAGAGTGTACTGGTTCGGCATCCCATAAACCGAAATGCGGCAAGGCAGGGCCGTGGAGATTGCGCCATCCGCATCCAGGACCTTCTTGGCTTGCTTTGGATTGCAGACCTCGTAGACACGGCATTGCTGGGCAAGGTCCACTCCCTTCTTCGCCAGAGTCTCTTTCAAATCGTGGATGGCGATGATCCCGAACTGATGCCGCGCCGCCGATTCCTGAAGACCGAGCTCGATCTCATCGATCGGTTTCGTAGTTCTCACCTGAAATAACATTGGTTCTCCCATGACATTTACCCCAGACGCGACGAATTGTCAGCCCCGTGTTCGTGAGCCGTCCTTTTGATCTCTGCGCGCGGTTGCCGAGGTCCAGGGATCCGGCATGCTCCCGACAAACACGTGCGTATCCCGACCGCCGGTAACACCCACCGCATCAGAACGACATATCCAAGGAGAAATAGAACCAGCTTCAACCATTCAGGAAACATTGTTATATCGCCTCACAAATTGGGAGATGCAAAACCCTCGAAAAGGTGACAACGTCCTGGCAATCAGAAAGAATCTGTGAAGAGCTTCGTTCCGAAGGTCCGCCGGTGCTTTTAGTGGTGGCCTTTCCTGTCAGAAAGCATTTTTTCGTAAGCTTCCCGCAGTTCGCGATGAGCCTCTTTGTTTAATGGCCTTGGTAGCTCGGTGGGCGAGTACTCGCGACACAGGCCGATGCTCTTGCGCAAGCTCTCCACAAACTCGATGCAGGGGCGGCAGCCCTCAAGATGCGATTCCAGTTCCTGGCAGGAAGCCGGTGCCAATTCCATATCTAGGTATTCGGACAAGACGGCGAAAATCTCTTTGCATCGCTCGCTGGGCTCTTGCATGTTCACAACGTCACCTCCCTCCTTACTGTTCGCAAGCGCTCGTCTAACTGCTTGCGAACCGCTAGCCGCGCGCGATGCAGCCGGGTCTTCACCACGTCCTCGGTAACGTCCAGGATCTGGGCTGCCTCCGTTGTTGACAGCTCCTCCACATCCCTCAACAGGATCACGGAACGGTAAATTTCGGGAAGCTTTCGAATCGCGGCCGCTAACTCAGTCTTCTACTCGGTTCTAAGCAATCGGTCTTCGGGCACATTTGACCAATCCGCGATTTCCAGCTTCATGCTCCCCTCATGAGAGTGTCTCGTTGGCATCAGTTCGTCGAGCGAGATTTCCTGGGCCGGGGTGGGGGCGAAGATACTTTTTCTGCGCTTGGTCAGGCAGACATTCTTCGCGATGCGGAAAACCCATGGGCGCACTCGCTCGGGGTCTCGAAGCTGATTAAAGCTCTCGAAAAGCTTGAGCATCGTTTCCTGTGCTACCTCCTCGGCATCTTCCCGTTGCCCGCACATCAGCCAGCTGTACTGGAAGATCTTGGCCCGAAAATGTTCGACAAAGCGCTCAAAAGCGCCCTCCTCTCCAGCCAACAGCCGCCGGGCTAACTCGATCTCCAGTTCGCGGTCCACCAGGGATACCTCGCCCTTGATTGTAGCGGGAGTATACGTCGTTGCCTGGGTCTTGTTGCTAGAGACGCACTGGGAGAAAAGAAGTGACAGCTTGTCACTTTGGCAGTCCAAGTGCGTCTTCGCTATCGAAGCTGAATGAAAAAGTTAACCTTCATATTTGCTCTGGCTATTTTTGCGCACGGACAGGATGCCATTTCACTAAAGGAAGCAGTTCGCCAGGCGATGGAGCGGAGCAAGGTCATTGAGGCGTCCGGTGCGTCAAATGACGCAGCGAGTGCACGTGTCACTGCGGCGAAAGGTGGGCTATTGCCCAGAGTGAACTACTCGGAATCGTGGGTTCGGAGTGACAATCCGGTATTCGTCTTCTCGTCACTGCTCACGCAGGGGCAGTTTAGCGAGTCGAACTTCGGCATCGCGAGTTTGAACCGGCCGGATTTTCTCAATAACTTTCAATCGCTAGTAACCGCAGACCAACCCCTGTATGACGCGGGAAAGACCAAACGCGCCGTCCGTACAGCGGAGCTTGGTGGGGGTTTATCCCGCGAAGACAGCCGTCGCAGTCAACTGGAGGTGATCGCGCAAGTAGTGCGTTTCTACTATGACACGCAGCTCGGAGCGGAGCAGATCAAAGTCACTACGCAGGCGATGCGGTCGGCCGAAGCGGACCTGGAACGCTCGGAGGCGCGGCGTGCGAGCGGAATGGCTACGGATGCTGACGTGCTTTCCATTCGAGTCCATCTGGCCGGAGTCCGTGAAGAGCAGATTCGGCGGACGGCAGATCTAGAAGTGGCTCGCGCAGCCATGAACGATGGCATGGGGTTGCCGCTGGACTCCGTACATTCCCTCACCACTCCTTTGGCCCCCTTGCCAGTCGCACAAACTGAACTGAACGGCTATGAGAAGAATGCGCTCGATGGCAGACCGGAAGCACGCCAAACCCGGCTTGCTGCAGAGATCGCAGGGGTTCAGGCGGCTGATGCGCGCAGCAACTATTTGCCGCAAGTAACACTGCACGGAGCCTTCGAAGCCGACCGCCAGCGCTTCGTCTATCGCGGCGGCGCGAATTGGCTGGTTTCGATCGGTCTCCGCTGGAACCTCTTCAACGGAGGCGCGGATAAGGCAAAGATCGCGGAGAGCGAAGCCACGATCCGCCGTACCGCTGCTGAGCAGGCTCGTGCGGAATCTGGGATCCGGCTGCAGGTTCGTCAAGCGTGGGCGAATTTGAAGGCCGCGCAACAGAGAATTGAATCCGCACAGGCATCCGTGGCCGAGGCCCAGGAAAGCCTTCGTATCTCCCAAAACCGCTTTGCCGCGGGACTGAGTACCGTAACCGATCTGCTCCGGACCGAAACCGCTTTACTCGAAACGCAGACTCGTTATTTGGCGGCTGTACACGACCAGCGAATCGCTGCAGCGATGTTGGAGTTCGCCGCAGGCACGTTGAGTCCCGATTCGGAGGTTCTCAACTAATGCGCCCATACTATGCATTTGCATCATTGCTCTTTTTGACCGGATGCGGAAGCGAGCCCGTGCACAAGGCCACGAGCACGCCCCCGGCTCCGATTCGCGTTGAAACAGTTGCCGTCACTGAAACCGACTGGCCGTCCAGCTATGAGGCGACGGGCACTGTCCGCGCCAGGACTACAGCCACCATCGCGTCGAAACTCATGGGATACGCACGAGAAGTACGAGCGCAAATTGGAGACCGTGTGCGCGAGGGACAGCCGCTGGTCGTGCTGGACGCTCGCGACCTGGAAACGTCGGTGGTTCGGGCAGAAGCCGGGCGGGAGGAAGTGAAAAGCGCCATTCCTGAGGCAGAGAGCGCCATCGCTTCGGCCAGATCTCAACTAGATTTGGCGCAAGTGACCTTCAATCGCATGCAGGATTTGTTAAACAAGAGGTCGATAACCAACCAGGAATACGATGAAACCTCGGCGCGCTTGAAAACTGCGCAAGCCGCGCTCGACATGGCGCGCGCTAAGCGCACTCAGTTAGACGCGAAGATGACGCAAATTGAACAGGAGGTCCGCTCTGCCGGGATTCAGCGTGGCTACTCGGAAATCGTCGCCCCCTTCTCCGGGACCATCATTACCAAGTCCATCGAGCCCGGCACTTTGGCGGTACCCGGCGCACCGTTGTTCACCATTGAGCGCGATGGCGTGTTCCGGCTAGAGGCATCCGTGGAAGAGTCGCGACTTTCCCTGGCGCGGGTTGGGAAAACGGTGTTGGTCACGATCGACGGGATTGATCGAACGTTTCCAGCGCGAGTTGCCGAGGTCGTTCCCTCAGTGGATGCGTCAGCAAGAACCGGAACGGTGAAGATCGACTTGCCCTCGCTTCCCGAGTTGCGCTCCGGGTTGTTTGGAAGAGCGCTCTTTGACACCGGCGGGCGCAAGGTTCTGACTGTCCCAAGTGCAGGCGTCATGGAACGAGGACAACTGCAGTCCGTCTACATCGCGGAGAACAACATCGCTCATGCGCGCCTAGTGACACTTGGCACAAGGGTGAAAGACAAAGTTGAAGTACTCTCTGGCCTCAACCAAGGCGACCGCGTGATCGTTCCGATCCCCACCGGCCTGGCCGATGGCGTGCCGATAGAGGCTCGCCAATGAACCGGACCGGAAAGCTCGGCCCGGCGGGGACATTTGCGCGCGCCTGGATCGATTCGAAGCTCACACCTCTCGTGATCGCCGGTTCATTGCTGCTTGGCGCGTTTGCCGTTTGGAAATTGCCGCGCGAGGAAGAACCGCAAATCATTGTGCCCATGGTGGACGTCTTTGTCCAAATGCCGGGCGCTTCGGCGCGCGAAGTGGAAGAACGCGTCACCAAGCCAATGGAAAAGCTGCTCTGGGAGATCCCCGGAGTGGAGTACATCTACTCGACTTCCAGCCCCGGTATGTCAACGGCCATCGTTCGTTTCCTGGTCGGGCAGGACGAAGAGAAGGCCATCGTCCGGCTGAACCAAAAGCTGGCTGCCAACCTGGACCTAATCCCGCCCGGCGCGTCGCAGCCGCTGGTCAAACCCCGCTCGATCGACGACGTTCCCATACTTGCGCTGACGTTCTGGAGCAAACGCTACGGTGATTTCGAGCTACGCCGCATCGCGGCGCAAGTGGATGACACCATCAAACAGACCCCGGACGTCTCGGCCGTGGCGTTGATCGGCGGCCAGCGCCGCGAGATTCGCATTACTTTGAATCAGGCGCGCCTTGCGGCCTACAATCTGTCGCCAGTTCAGGTCGTGGGAGCGCTGGGTCTTTCCAATCGCCGTCTGCCGTCCGGTCAATTCGCGAGCGGCAACCAACAGTTTCTCCTCGAGACCGGGCAGTTCCTGTGCACCGCCGACGATGTTCGCAATGTCGTCGCCGGAGTTGCCAACGAGAAGACCATATTCGTCCGCGATGTCGCGGAAGTGACCGACGGTGGTGAGGAGCCCTCGCAATATGTGCGCTATTCGGATGGCAAAGGCTCGTTCCCCGCTGTCACGATCGCCATCTCCAAGCGCAAGGGCACCAACGCTGTCACCGTTGCCGACAACGTCCTCGGCCGCCTGGAGCGGTTGCGTGGGACCGTTATTCCCTCAGACGTCGAAATGACGGTCACACGAAACTACGGTGACACAGCCAAGGAGAAATCCAACGAGCTGCTCTACCACATGCTGATCGCCGTGATTTCTGTGAGCATCCTGATTGCGATTACCTTGGGGTTACGCGAATCACTGATCGTATTCACGGCGATCCCGGTGACCCTGGCGCTGACGCTCACCGTCTTCTATCTCTACGGTTACACGCTGAACCGCATTACGCTTTTCGCACTGATCTTCTCCATTGGCATCTTAGTGGACGACGCGATCGTGGTGGTGGAGAACATCGTCCGTCACTGGCGAATGCCGGGCAACGAGACCAGGCCGCCCTTCGAGGTCGCGGTCGAGGCGGTGGACGAAGTTGGCAATCCAACCATCCTCGCCACGCTCGCGGTTGTAGCGGCCATCCTGCCCATGGCTTTCGTCGGTGGTCTGATGGGGCCGTACATGCGGCCCATTCCCATCGGCGCCAGCGCCGCGATGCTCTTTTCCTTGCTGGTCGCTTTCATCGTTACACCGTGGGCCGCCGTGCGAATTCTCAAGTCTGGTGGCGCGCACCACGCCGACGAGCGAGAGGCCTTTTTGACCCGGCTCTACCGGCGGGTTATGGGAAATCTCCTACATCGGCCTCTGTTCCGGTGGGGCTTCATCGGAGGCGTCGTGGTCCTGCTGTTGGCCTCCTGCGGGCTGTTCTACACCGGGTTCGTCAAGGTCAAGATGCTGCCGTTCGATAACAAAAGCGAGTTTCAGGTGATTGTCGACATGCCGAACGGCACCACGCTCGAACAAACGGGGCGGGTCGTGCAGTTGCTCGCCGAGGAAACGCAGAAGCAGCGTGAGGTGGTGAACATCCAGACCTACGCGGGAACGGCTTCGCCCTACAACTTCAACGGCCTGGTACGCCATTACTACATGCGTCGCGGACCCAATGTGGCCGACATCCAGGTGAATCTCTTGCCAAAAGGTGCGCGCGATCTGCAAAGTCACGAGATTGCCAAGCAGGTGCGCCTGCGTCTCGCACCAATCGCCGAGCGCTATGGCGCACGGATCAAGGTCGCCGAAGTGCCGCCCGGGCCCCCCGTGCTGGAGACATTGGTCGCGGAAGTATACGGGCCGGCGATGAACGCGCGGATTGCGCTGGCGCGGCAGATCCGTGATCTATTCAAGCAGACCAAAGGCGTTGTCGATGTCGATTGGTACGTTGAAGACGATCAAACCAAGTACCGCTTGCTGGTGGACCAGGAGAAGGCCTCGCTTAACGGCATCTCAGAAGACGATGTCGCCCGCGCGATGCAGGTGGCTTCCGGCGGTTCTCAAGCCGGGCTATTGCATCAGGACGCAGAGAAGGAAGATGTCTCTCTGACCGTGCAACTCGATCGCGCGACTCGGTCCGATCTGGAGCGCATCCAGAGCCTGAAGATCGCGGGGCGCAATGGGCGACTGGTTCCGCTGGGCGAACTAGTGCATGCCGAAAAAACGATCGAGGACAAGAGTATTTATCACAAGAACCTGCTGCCGGTTACCTATGTCACCGCTGACATTGCGGGCGAGATCGAGAGCCCGGTCTATGCAGTCCTCAAGCTTGGGCCTGAAATCGACAAAATCAAGATTCCCGAGGGTTACCAGATCGAGCAGCACATGGCGGCGCTTCCCTCCGATCCGGACCGCTATTCAATGAAGTGGGACGGGGAATGGCACATCACGTATGAAGTGTTTCGCGACCTCGGTATCGCCTTTGCCGCCGTCCTGATCTTGATTTACGGCTTGGTAGTTGGCTGGTTCCAGTCGTTCCTGACGCCCTTGATCATCATGGCGGCGATCCCGTTTTCGCTGGTTGGCATCCTGCCAGCACACGGCTTGCTGCATGCGTTCTTCACCGCGACTTCGATGATCGGCTTCATTGCGGGCGCAGGAATCGTAGTGCGGAACTCGATCATTCTGGTTGACTTCATTGAGCTGCGACTGAGCGAAGGCATGCCGTTGGCCGAAGCCGTGATCGATGCGGGAGCGGTGCGCTTCCGTCCGATGATGCTGACGGCCGCGGCTGTGGTCGTCGGCTCGTCCGTCATTCTGTTCGATCCCATTTTTCAGGGTCTGGCGATTGCGCTGATGGCCGGGGAGATTGCTTCTCTCTTGCTTTCGCGCATGACCGTGCCGGTTCTGTTCTATCTATTCAACAAACGAAGGAGGAAGTTGGTATGACTGTCGAACGTCTATTGCGCCTGATTGCCGGCGCGTTTGTGGTGCTGAGCCTCGCGCTCGGCTATTGGGTCAGTCCCTATTGGTATCTCTTTACAGGATTCGTGGGACTCAACCTGTTCCAATCCGGGTTTACGAATTGGTGTCCGATGATGGCGATCCTTCGCAAGTTGGGCGTGAAGGATTCTTCGGGCCCGGACCTGGGCGGAATTCACGCAACTCGAGCCTAACCGAAATTAGCGGGCCTGGGGTCCTCGCGATTCGATTGAGAGTTGCTTTTGAGAAGAGGTACGTATGAAACCGATGATCAAGGTGGGCAGCAGTGATCGGCGCACTTTCCTGAAGGTCGGCCTTAGCCTGCCTTTCGCGCTTGGCAAACTTTCCTCGACACCCCCAATGGTGGACGTCGATCTCGAAGCCCGGCAAGGCTGGATGCGCTTCGCCGGCCGGACCGCTGACCTCTACGGCTATAACGGGCAAGTCCCTGGGCCGATGATCGAGGCCCGTCCCGGCGACCACGTGCGCGTGCGATTCCGCAATGGGCTTGCCGAAACGACTAACATTCACTATCACGGCCTGCACGTTTCGCCTTCGGGCTATGCCGACAACGTGATGCTACGCATACCGCCGGGCGAGTCGCTCACCTACGAATTCGACCTACCTGCGAACCACCGCGGCGGCACGTTCTGGTATCACCCTCACGTGCATGAATCGGTCGCGCGTCAGGTTTCGCGCGGCTTGGCCGGAGTCTTCATCGTTCGCGGTGAACTGGACCAGATCCCCGAAATCGCCTCTGCACCGGAGGCCGTGCTTGTCTTGCAGGATTTCAGCCTCAGCAGCCGCGGCGATCCGCTCGAACCCAACATGATGGAACGAATGATAGGCCGCGAGGGTGGCCTGGTCACTGCCAACGGCGAGATCAACCCCGCCCTTCCCATTCAGCGCGATGGCTGGCTGCGGCTGCGGATCCTCAACGCATCGAGTTCCCGCTTCCACCGAATTCAATTGGAGGAGCATTCGCTGCATGTGATCGCGACGGATGGCGGAGCGCAGGCCGCGCCGGAAGAACGGGATGAGATTTTGCTTCTGCCCGGCGAGCGAGTCGAGGTGATGGTTCGAGGGAATCGTCCCGCAGGCCAATACCGTTTGCTTAGCCACCCCTACGATCGCGGTCGCATGATGGGCATGGGAATGGGCATGATGGGCCGCGCCCCGGGTTTGTCGTCCGGCCCGCTGGTTCTGGCGACCTTCCACTACGAAGGACAGGCTGCCGAGACATGGAACCTGCCTCAGCAACTGGTCCGCATCGACCCACTGCCGGAACCTACCGTCTACCGCACTTTCCAACTCGGGGGCGGAATGGGAATGGGCATGATGAGGGGCGGCATGATGAACTTCACCATCAACGGACGCACCTTCGATCCGGATCGGATCGATACGAGAGCGGCGCTGAACACCGTCGAGGAATGGGAATTTGTGAACCTCTCGATGATGGATCATCCCATGCACATTCACACAAATCCGTTTCAGGTCGTGGATACTCACGGGGGAGCGGCCCGCTCCTGGAAGGATATGGTTCTGGTCCGCGCCGGCGACTGGGTCCGCGTGAGAACCGCATTTCGGGATTTTACGGGAGCCGCGATGTATCACTGCCACATCCTAGATCACGAAGACCTGGGGATGATGGGCAGGCTGGAAATCACGTGATTGGTGCGATCTTCGCTTCGCTAGCGCTCAAGTGCCGTGAGGCTCGAGAACGACAATCGGACGGGCACGGACTAAGGTGCTCTATGGCGTCTGCTGATGCAGTAACCTCAGTGCGTTAAAGATCACTAACAGCGACACTCCCATGTCCGCGGCGATCGCAGCCCAAAGGGAGGCGTGTCCCAGAAGTGTCAGGATTACGAAGACAGCCTTCACGGCCAGGGACGCAACAATATTCTGGCGTATGATCGCCAGTGTCCGGCGAGAATGGCGGATGAGCCAGGGTAGTTTCGAGAGATCATCCGACATAAGTGCGATATCAGCGGTCTCGATTGCGGTGTCACTTCCGATAGCTCCCATGGCGATCCCGATGGAAGCCCGTCCCATCGCGGGAGCGTCGTTGATGCCGTCTCCCACCATACCCACAGTCTCGTAGCGCTCGATCAGAGATTCGATGAACAAGACCTTGTCTGACGGCAGCAGTTCCGCCTGAAACTCTGTTATTCCGGTAGCGCGAGCGATCGCTTCGGCCGTAGCCCGGTTGTCGCCCGTCACCATCAAGACGTGTTCCACGCCGCACGCACGAAGGTCCGCGATCGCTCGGGCGGCGTTGGGGCGTACACGATCAGCCAAAGCCAGGAGACCCATCACTTGATGGTCGCTCCCGACGATCACGACGGTCCTGCCTTCGTGGGCCTTGTTCACGAGAAGGTTGTGGATCTCTTCGGTCTCCTGGGCACGTTCCTCCAGATAGCGGTGAGAACCCACCCAGTATGATGCCCCGCCAATTTCGGCGGTCACACCCTTCCCTGCGATATTTTGTAGGTTTTTCACCTCAAGCCGCTTCGCGTCCTCCTTCCGGGCGTATTCAAGTATGGCCGCCGCAAGTGGATGGTCGCTTTGAGACTCGAGAGCGGCTGCAACCTCCACAATGCGGGCCTCCGAATGCTCACCGATAGGGACAACCTCCGCAACAGATAAGCGACCCTCCGTAAGAGTACCGGTCTTGTCAAACGCGAGCGCCTTCAGTCGGACGGGAGCTTCTACAAACTGTCCACCCTTGATTAGCACGCCGTTCTTCGCTGCCGCGGCCAGAGCCGCAACAACGCTAACAGGTGTGGAGATCACGAGCGCACAGGGGCACGCAATCACCAGTAGTACAAGCGACCTATAAATCCAGTCGCTGAATGGTTGTTGCAGAAACATCGGCGGAACGAGCAAAACACAGATGGCGAGAACCATGACAGAGGGGGTGTAGATGCGGGCAAAGCGATCCACCCACCGCTCAGATGGAGCGCGCCGCTGATGAGCCTCGCCAACCATACGGATAATGTGAGCCAGCGTTGTGTCCCCAGCAGGCTTCGTGGATCGGACTTCCAGTGCTCCCGACCCATTCACAGTTCCCGCGTAGACAGGGTCGCTAGCGGTCTTCTCCACAGGTATGCTCTCGCCGGTGATGGGCGCCTGGTTCACCTGACTGTTCCCACTCACAACTTCTCCGTCGAGTGGGATTCGCTCGCCGGGCTTTACCAGGAAGCGCGCGCCGATGGCGACAGTCTCGGGAGCCACTTCGCGGAACTGTGCAGCAGCTTCGACCAAGCGGACGGTCGGTGGCGTGAGGCTGAGTAAGCTCTCCACTGCCTTGCGCGCCCGGCCGACGCTCCATGACTCCAAAGTCAATGAGAGTGCGAATAGAAACGAGACCGTTGCGGCCTCAAACCACTCTCCAATCAGAACCGCCCCAACGACTGCCACGGTCATCAGAAGGTTCATGTCCGGCCGCAGGCGGCGCAGCGCAAACCACGCCTTGGGCAGTACGAATCTTACGCCGCACAGGATGGCCAGAACGTAAATGGTTCGCGCCGCCAGAGGCACCTCATGGTGGATTCCGACGCCCTCTGAACCAAATGCTCTTGTAAATCCTCCAACGAGAACGGCGTGCACTATTACTCCGGCCGCCACCGAGAGGCCGCTGGAGATTGTCAACGTCGCCCGGCTGTGACGCTCCCACCAGCTCTCGGCCCTGCCAGCTTCTTCCCTCCAAATCTCAGCGCGCATTCCAGTCGCACCGATGCGCGAAAGAAGTTCGTGCACAGGGACGTTATTCGCGGCAGCGGTAAGCGTCATCTTGCCGCTCATGATGTCAAAGACGAGGTTATCTTCGCCTCCCACAAGGGACCCGATTTCACGCTTGAGAATAGTGACCTCCTCAGCGCAGTCCAGTCCATGAATTCGAAACGAAACCGAAGGCTGTTTCATATCGGAGGCCCTATTTGCCCGCGAGTGCGAGTCCTGCGTCCGGCCACCCACAGATACACGCTCGGCAAGACCAGCAGCGTCAACAGAGTCGACGTAATCAAGCCTCCAATGACTACCGTGGCAAGCGGCCGCTGGACTTCCGCGCCGGCACCGTGCGACAAAGCCATCGGGAGGAAGCCCAGGCCGGCCACCAGAGCAGTCATCACCACGGGTCGAAGCCGAGTTCGTGCGCCGCGCTCGACCGTTGCGCGTAAATCTTCATCATCCCGGTGACCTTCAAGAACGTAGGTCAACAAAACGATGCCGTTCAAAACAGCGATCCCAAACAGGGCGATGAACCCAACCCCTGCGGAGATGCTGAACGGCATCCCGCGGATCACAAGGGCAACGATTCCGCCCGTCGCGGCCAGAGGAATATTCATGAAGATCAGGAGTGCCGGCAATGCCGCCCGAAACGCTAAGTAGAGAAGCACAAAGATGAGCAATAACGCCAAGGGAACAGCCACGGCGAGGCGGCGGCTAGCGCTTTCCAGTTGCTGAAACTGGCCGCCCCATTCGAGCAAATAGCCCTCCGGAAGAGTTATCTTTGCACCTACTGCTTGCTGTGCCTCTCTCACAAAGCTTGCGATGTCCCTTCCACGGACGTTCACTTCGACAGTGATGCGACGTTGGGCGTTCTCTCTGCTGATCTGTGCGGGTCCCTGGACGTCCTCGATATCCGCTAGTTGAGCGAGCGGAATGAAATGCCCATCGCTGTCTCCGATTTTGAGATTACGAATCTCATCGGACGTAGATCTCTGCCCGGGCTCAAAGCGGACTTGCAAGGAGAAACGCTTGTTCTGCTCGACAACCTGGCCTGCTACCTTGCCCCCGATGGCTTCGATCGTATCGAGCACGTCCGATGCATCGAGGCCGTGCCGGGCTATCGCTTCACGGCGTATCTTAATTCGCAAGTAGGGCAATCCAGCCACCCGCTCGGGACGCACGTCCGCTGCTCCAGGTATCTTGCGAATGACCGACGCAATCTGGTCGGCTTTCTCCTTTAGTATGTCGAGGTCAGCGCCGTATATTTTGACAGCGATGTCAGAGCGCACTCCGGCTTCGGTAAGCTCCTGCATTCGCATTTGTATAGGCTGAGAGAAGCTGTATGCCGCGCCGGGTGCATGCGATTCGAGCCGCTCCTTCATCTCTGCAATGAGGTCCTCTTTTGTCCGCATCTTCGGCCATTGCGATGGCGGCTTGAGCGTTACGTATACGTCACTCTGGTCGATTGCCATAGGATCCGTCGCAACTTCGGGTCTGCCAGTCCGGCAAACTACTCGCTCAACCTCCGGGAATTCCCGTAGAACGGTCTCGATGATTTCATTGCCGTGCAGAGATTCCTCCATGGAGATGCCGGGCACGCGATACATCATGACCAGGATTGAGCCTTCATCCAAGGTGGGAATGAACTCGGCGCCAAGAAACGGCACGAAGGCGAGAGAACCGGCGAAGACAACGGCGGCGATCCCGGCCGTCAGGACCGGATGGCGCAGCACGCGCCGCAGCAAGGGCTGATAGCCGCGATCAAGGGTCCGCATCAACCAAGTGTGCTTCTCGCTGACCCGCTTTCGGAAAGCGTACGAAGCCAGCACAGGCATGAGCGTTAGGGCGAGGACCAACGAAGCGGATAGAGCGAATAGAACGGTAGCCGCCATGGGCCGGAACATCTTACCCTCCACTCCGCCGAGGCTGAGAATTGGCACGTAAACCAAGAAGATGATCGCGACGCCAAAGAATATGGGTCGTGCGACTTCCTTGCTCGCCGCGAGGATTGTGTTCAAGACGTCTTCCTTCGGTTCACGTTGACTAAGCCGTCGCAGAATGTTTTCCACCATTACGACCGAGCCGTCCACAATCAAACCAAAGTCGATTGCGCCAAGGCTCATCAGGTTGCCGGAGATTCCCGCCTGCACCATTCCTGCAAAGGCGGCCAGCATGGAAAGGGGAATGGCCAAGGCGACAATCAGTCCTCCGCGCCAGGACCCGAGCAGCAGGAGCAGCACCGCGACCACCAGCAGTCCACCTTCAACCAGATTTCGACTGACTGTTTGGATCGTCCGCTGGACCAGATCCGTTCGATCGTAAAGTGGCTCGATACGAACTCCCCTTGGCAGAGACCTTTGAATGCTGTCCAGCTTGTCTTTTACCCGCTCAACCACGACGCGAGAGTTCTCGCCGATCAACATCATCGCGATGCCAATCACGATTTCTCCTTTTCCGTCCTGGGTCGCGAGTCCTTGGCGAACCATCGGAGCATACCGAACTTCTGCGATGTTGCGGATCAAGATTGGGGTGCCGGTGGGAGAAGCTCCTACCACGATGTTCTCGATATCCGAAAGACTTCCGATTAGCCCCTCGCCTCGAATTAGAGATTGCTGTTCAGACCGTTCCAGGTAGGCTCCGCCGGCGTTGGCATTGTTCCGCTGGAGCGCATGAAACACCTTGTCAAGAGTGACGTGATAGGCGGTGAGCTTATCGTTGTCCAAAGAAACTTCATAGGTTTTCAGTTCGCCACCATGCGTGTTGACCTCTACAATGCCTGGGACGGTGCGCAGCTTTGGTGCAACCTCCCAGTCGAGTATCGATCGAAGATCCATTAGCGAACGGCCCGGCCCGGTCACCTTGAATTGATAGATTTCGCCGAGCCCGGTGGAAATCGGCCCCATCTCTGGCTCGCCCATACCCGCGGGAATTGCTTCCTTTGCCTGCGGTAATCGTTCCAGCACGAGTCTGCGGCAGAAGTAGGGGTCCATGCTTTCCTCAAAGTAGATCGCAACATAGGAAAGGCCGTACTTGGAAACAGACTGAACACGCTCGATGCCGGGCAGTCCGCTCATCGCTGTTTCGATAGGGAACGTGAGAATCTGTTCGACCTCAAGGGGGGAAAGGCTGGGAGCCCGCGTGAGCACCAATACCTGGTTCGGAGTAATGTCAGGCACTGCGTCGATGGGAAGTCGACGAAGGGAAAGCATCCCGAACGCTGCCAAGAGCAGCGTGGCAAGCAGTACGAGGAAGCGAAACCGCAAAGCTAGCGAGACCAGAGCCTGCATGGTTTCACTCCCCTCCCAGTTCTTTGCCGGCGAGAATCGACTTGAGATGAAAAGCACCCTGCGTGACGAGCTGCTCGCCTTCGCGTAGGCCAGATGCGATTTCAACCAATCCGTTCACCGTTTTTCCAACTTCGACGGGGCGCACCTCGAAAGTTGTGGCTGCCTTGCGGATGAAAACAACATTCTGATCCTCGACCTGCTGGAGCGCCGAGATCGGAACGGCCATTGCGCGCCGACTGAATGTCGTAGGAAGCTGAACCGTGGCAAACATGTCCAGCTTGAGCCGAATGCCAGGGTTGGATACTTCGCAACGAACCCTCGCCGTCCGGGTCTGAGGGTCGAGAAGGTCGCTGATGTAGGTGACCCGGCCGCTGAAGCGTTCGCCCGGATACGTATCCACGGCTATGACCGCGCCCTGTCCAAGGCGAAGTCTCCCGAGGTCCTTTTCGTAGACTTCCGCTTGAACCCATACTTCAGACAGGTCGGCGATCGTAAAAAGCTCCTTGCTTTCGTCGACCATGTCGCCCGGAGCCGTCACGGCTTTGGTCACGACACCAGCAAAAGGTGAGCGAAGCGTGGTTGTTACAGGCCCGCGGACGGCTTCCGGTTCTACGCCGTAACGTCTGAGGCGAGCAGTGATTCCTGCCACAGTACTCTCTTGCGAGCGAATGCTCTCCTTAAGAGCTTCTGATTCCCCCTGGCCCGCTTCATAGTCCTTCTGGGGCGCAGCCCCGATCTCGACGAGCTGGCGGCTGCGCTCGATCTGCTTTGCCTGAGTGGCAAGCTGCACCCGCAAACGCTGCAGGTCCGCCCGTGCTGAGTCTAGCTGTGCCAGCAATTCACCGGCCTCGATATTGTCGAAAGAAGCAAGCGTCTGTCCTGCGTTCACGCGATCCCCGACCCTCACTAGCACCTGTTGAATGCGGCCTCGAGCTAGGGGCCGAACCTGACCGACTCGGGTATCGATCGCCTGGACAGTTCCAGTGACTTGAAGGTACTCGTTTAGCTCTCTGATCTTGGCCAGTTCGACACGGAGACCTACATGCTCCTGGGCTTCGGCTTTCATCTCGACCAAGTTTGTTTCTTTCTTGGTCTCCACTTCGGGAGTTGCGCCTCGCTGGCCCCGCGAACACGCGGCAAGGCCTATCAGAACTACAAGAAGTAAATAGCGAATAGTCATGGTCACGGCAAATTCCCTCCTACTGCGCGCTCTAGCTCCGCTTCCGCCCGCGCGAGCTCGGCTTTCGCGTCGATGTAGCTAAGTTCGGTGTCGAGCAGCCGCCGCTGTTCGTTCAAGACATCGAGTAATCGCAACTGGCCGAGTTGATACGCCTGCCGAATTACCTCAAGATTCTTTGCCGACTGTTCTACGACGCCCCGGTTCAGCACCGAGAGCGCGATTTGAGCGGCATGCCAACGCCGGTATGCTGCTTCGATTTCGAGCGGTACGGCTGCTTCTAAATATTCACGGCGCAAGCGCGCGCTTCTCTCGCGGGAGATAGCGGCATCGAGATTGCCCTGATTCCGCTGACGACTCAATAAGGGAATAGAAACGCCCACGCTCACAACGTTGTCCCGGTCGCGCAGGGGAACCCGCAAGCCGGCGGGATCCACTCCAAACTGATTGTCGAACGCGGAGTTGCGCAGGGTGTAGCGGGCAGAGAGAGTGATGTCCGCCTTGCCTAGAGCCTCCGTGAGAGAGATTTCCGCGTCACCAAGCTTTTCGAGCAGCCGATTGATTTGCAGATCCGGTCTTTTTTCGAGCCCGAGTTGTTTCAAGCGATTGAGATCCAGATCGGTACTGGCAATGGCGAGAGAGCCCTCCACCGGCGCTGAGTCGTCTGCCTTCAATCCAACGACACGGCGAAGCTCGAACATCGCAGTCTCGGAGCGTCCCTCGGTTCCGACCCGTTGCGCTTCGGTGCGATTGTTCTCGACACTCAAGAGCTGCTGATCGAGAACTGCGGCGTCGCCCCTCTGGACCCTCGCCTCTGTCAGCCGGTATGCCTCTTGATTCACTCTGGAAATGCGGTCGAAGGCAGCCAGCTTCTCATGCTCGACAATTGCGTCGATTTGGTGCGTCCGGATTTCGAGTTTGAGGCCTCGGAGCCGTTCCTGATACTCTGCCTCGGCGAGCGCCACAGACTGCTGGGCGACTTGCATACGTTTCTCGCGCTTGCCGGATCTCTCGATCGGAAAGAAGTAACCCGCGCTGTACTCCTCCTCACCCTTGGTCCCAAGAGGGCGACCTGTCGCGCCTTCAACCTCAAGAGTGGGCGCTGGCCGCACGCCGGCTTGGCGCAGTAGCGCCTGGGCTTCCTGAATCCGCTCTCGTGTCGCGAGTAAGTCTCTATTTCGTTCGATCGCCAGATCGACGAGACGATCAACACTCTGCCTTGCAGAGTTTTCCTGGGCTGGAGCGGAGAGAACGCAGATGATCGCTCCAGCCGCGGATACTAGACGTATCCACGTCATGGTCAAACCTCCTTCAAACTTTGCTAACTGTGTGGTGGGAAGAGAGGGTTAGGCGCGAGGGGGTTGATCTATTGCTGGTATGAAAAGTTGGAGTACAGAATCTGTAGCGGTGGGAACTACCAATGCGACTGGCCCAAGCGGTGCCAGCGAGATCGGAGGTGGACCCAGAACAATATGATGGCAGCAGCAGAAACACTCGTCGCCCGAAGGATTCCCGCCTCGCCCGGAATCGCCCAACGGATTGCTTAGCTCGCACGAAGGCGATGAGAGTAGTTCGCAGCCAAAGACCTCGGCTGCGGTCATCAGAAGAAAGACCACAGCAATCGAGCGCACAATTGTCGGCCAGCTGCTCATGACTACTCCTCCATGTTCGCATAACCCGAGTGCTGGACAACTTGGAAACCTGCAAAGAAAGACATCAGCTGTTCGTGGTTCGCGCTTAGCCGGTAGGAAGCTGCGATCACTTGAGGACGGCTTCGATGTGCACCGCCAGTTCCTGCTCGGTGGCCGCTCGGGATGATACCAGCGCACGATCCCTTGGCGGTCTAACAGAACCAGAGTCGGTGTGGAGGAATCGGCACCGTAATTGGCAAAATTTGCGTTGCTGAGCGGAACAGGCATGCTGGCGAGCGGGAGTATAGTATTTCTGTCGAATCACGTCGATGTACGGCTTTTCGACTCCCGGTGGTGCAGCCTCACCTATGACGGCCGAGCTCCTAATACGGGCGGGGGTCCGATCAGCGCCAGCCTCCGGGCTGTACTTGTTCATCAGATTGGCAATGACGAAAACATTCCGCCTTACATCCTGGAAATGTTCGGTCAGCGTTCCGTCAATGTCTTAAGGTATGTAACAATTTGCCAGCGCTGAGGCTCGGGGAGATGCGCGAACGACGGCATGCCGCGTTTAAGGGATCCATTTCGCAAAACCCAGAACAGTGCGCCAGGGGGCGCCTCCTGCACGTCGGCTTGGTTGAGCGGTGGGGCCTTCCGCATTCCTACACCCTCTGGTCCGTGGCAAGCCGCGCACTCACGAGCAAACAGTTTCGCTCCTGCGCGTTGCGCCCGCTGCTGTCCTTCAAAAGGATTGCTTGGCGTCTTGGCTCTTGGTGGTGCCTGCTGGACGAGCGTCCCCACCCGAGCCCAGGCTACGGCTGCCACGAGGGGAACCAGAGCACTGAAGACTAGAACTCGAAGTCCCTTCACTGCCTACCTCCGTTATTGCGAAACAGCTGGCGCGCGGCGCGTCCGAACTGGTCGAGTTCATAGGAAACTGCGAAGCGCAGCAGAAATCTCGCACTTGCCTCCGTTACTCCGAAAGTAGGAGAGACGGTGAATCGCGTGCCATTTGCAACCGTCCAAGCTACTGTCGGTGCTACGTAGTGCGAAGTCTCTTGTAGGCCGAAGTGCTCGTGAGTTCCAAGTCCACCATACATTTCGACGCCAGCTTGAAAGTTCTCCGGACAGAAATTGCAGCGGTCGGGCCGTGCGGCCAGTGCCAGGGGCCGGCTAAAGCCCACCGCGTAGCCGAACTCAAAGGGCGCGTGTCGGACGTTCTTTTCTGCAATAAAATTCTCCGCCAACGTCCAACCCTTGAAGTAACTTCCCAAGATTAGTTTGGCCTCAAACTCCCGCTTCTTCTCAGCTCGGCTCTCGGAGTTTGGAGCGGTCAGGTCGCCTTCGCCATCGTTATCGACGACTTCGAGCAAGCTCTTGTCCGCCCCATTGATGTTTTCAAATTCCATGTAGACCACCGGATTGATCCAATGCTCGCGCGGAAGAACCCGAAAGCGATTCTCCCAGCGGTACCCGGTAAAGAGCGTGCCGTCCTGTGCCGTGGTTTGCCCATCGACGTACACTTCGGTGGTCCACCACCCCTTCACGCCGTACTCAAGTTCAAGGGCGGAGCCAAGGAATCGATTCCCGCCCGCGGGTTTGCCGGTCACGCCCTTGGTGGTAATCTCCAAGTTGCCCGGCTCCTCCATTTGGTGGGTGTAGGTTATGAGAAATGGGCCTTCGGCTCCCGAAATAAACGGACCGCACGTACAGATTCCGGTGAGCATCAGCATTCGCAATGCACATCGCCACGGTCCCTTTGAAATTGATTTCAACACACTTGTCCCTTCCGCTGCCTAGGGCAGCTTGATTTGCAACCAAGTTGCATAACGTAGACAGACTATCCATAACTCTTAGCTATCGCGACAGTATTTCAGCAAATAGATTGCATCTGGAGCCGAACGGTCGTATCTAGGATCGAATTGATCCTAGATCAAAAGTGACTGCCAGAGCGGAGGAGTATCGTAAACAAAACTGGGGCAGAATCCGACCAACCCAGAACCATGGTTCGGTGAGTAACCGAGTAGCCCGTTTGTGACCCAGAGTACGTTTACTTGAGGATGGCATCGATGTGCGCGGACAGTTCCTGCTCTGTGGCGGAGCCGGGATGATACCACCGCACGATCCCTTGGCGGTCCAACAGAACCAGAGTCGGTGTGGAGGAATCGGCGCCGTAATTGGCAAAGTTTGCGTTGCTGAGCGGAACAGGCATACTGGCGAGCAGAGTATAGTATTCCCGTCGAATCACGTCGATATACGGCTTCTCGACTTCTGGTGGTGCAGCTTCGCCTCTGACGGCATAGCCGTAATACCGCGTGGGCCCGATTAGCGCCAGCCCTTTGGGACCGTATTTCTTCATCAGATTGGCAATGACGAAAACTTCCGTCTTACAATTTGGACACCAGTGCGCCCAGAAGAACAACAGCACGGCTTTGCCGCGCAGGCTTGCAAGCGACGGAGGCTTCGGTCCAAACCAGACGGACCCTTCAAGAACGGGTGCCGGCTTGCCTACCAGCGCCAGCACGTCGGCCTGGGCAGACTCATTCTGATCAAGTTGGCCGGCTGCCGCTGCTAGTGCACTCAGCAAAACAAGTACTGCTGCCCACACGCGAATTCTTCTCACGTTGACCTCCCGCGTTTATGCTATCCAACTCCGAACGCCTGACCGGCGTGAGAGTTTTTCAAGTTTGGCGTGCGTCCTCAAGGGAGCGCTCGATCGCGATCCGGACCAGTTGGCCGCGCGTCCGTACGCCCATTTTGTCGAACAAGTGTTGCAGCGTGGCCTTGATAGAACTTTGCGAAACCCCGAGGTCGTACGCCATCTCCTTGTTCGTAAGCCCCTCAAAGACGCACCGGAGAACCTTTTGCTCACGAGGCGTGAGGCGTGCGGTTGAGGTGCTGGATTCCACAGTGCCACCACCTGTTCCCGCAAGTGTCATCTTTGGATCCATCCAGAGGCCACCCTCAGCTACCGTTCGAATGGCTTCAAGGAGTGAATTCGGTGGATTGTGCTTGAGAAAAATGCCCGATATGCCGAGCTTTCTCGCAACCGAAACGTCCAGAGGGCTCATGCCCGCCGTGACCATCAGAATTTTGCCTTCATAACCTGCACCTTTAGCGGAAGCGATGAAACGCGTACCAGTGTGATCCTCCAGGTCAAAATCGAGAAGGACAACGTCGACAGTACACCGCGAAAGAGCTTCGAGAGCCTCCGCCGGCGTACCGCACTCCGCTACGGCCTCGAAATCGGCCTCAGAAACGAGCAGTCGCCGCAGACCTTCCCGAAACAGAATGTGATCGTCAAGCAGTAAGAGTCGTATGCGCTGCATTTTCGATAGCTGACGTGCTTTGGCCCGCTGGTTCCACCACAGTCGCCAACTCTAAGACAAACGAACATCCGGCATGCTGCGGATCGTGCCGCAGGTCGCCGCGAAATGATCGCATGAAAGCGCGAGACAGGTAGAGTCCGAGCCCTGTGGCGTCCGCGCCTTTTTGCAGTGGTTGAAAAATCTTCTGTCCGGCAGGAATGCCCGGTCCGCTATCTGTGAAGCGGACCGAAACTCCGCCAGGTTTCACGGAAGCCGAAATATCAATTGAACGTCGATTCGACGACTCCAACGCTCGCTGGCTGTTCTTCGTCAAATTCAAGAGGACCTGTAACAGACTGTGGCGATCTGCCTGCACTAGCGGCAACGTGTGAGGGATGCTCCAGTTGAGTTTGATGTCTGACTCCTCGCAAATCGGCTCAAGCACGATGCGCAGATCACTGAGGACCTCGCTGAGATCCACGCTGCTGGGTTCTGAAATGTTGGCGCTCTGCTTGAGCTCGAGGGATGCTATCTTGCTCAGCGTCTCAACTAAGGATCCGAGCGCTTCGAAATCCTGATTGCCCCTAAGGGAGCCACCGCGAGCGAGGTTTTCATGCATCATTCCGATGGCGCCGCAGACATTTCTGACTTCGTGGGATACCGCCGCGACCAGGATGCGTGAGCCAGCAAGTAGCTGCTGGAGGCTGGCTTCCTCACGCTCGCGGAGATGTTCGGAGGTGTCCACCAGCAAAGCCGCAAGGCGCGGCCCTAGAGGAGTACTGTAGGTGGAAAAGAAGACATCGGCGAGAAAGATCTCGCCACTCTCCCTTTGCCCGCGCGTTTGCATCTCGGTCCGAAAGATCTTCGCTGTATCATCGACCGAAGGAATCGAGCCGAGTGCTGGAACATAGCGCGCAATGCTCTTTCCGGGGAGAAGACCCTTCGCTACGCCAAGCAGCCTATGAGCCGCAGGATTGGCCAGAAGAATCTCTCCGTCTGCATTCATCGTGAGTACGGCGGCAGGGCTGGTCTCGATTAAGAATGCCAACTGCTCTTCTGCGGCTCGCTGGGCGGCAAGGCTTTCCTTCTCCCGGCGATAGCTCTTTGTAACAGCGAGCGACAGAAGGCCGGTCGTCGCGAGCGTTAAGAAAATCAGGAGGTCACGGGGGACCTCCATATCCATCGGGAAGGGATCGAATCGATCGGAAAGCAAGGTGCAAAATAGCGCCGCAAGAACTAGTTGCCACCAGTTCAGGACTGTCCCTAACAAAACTAGCGGGAAGATGTAGAGGAAGCCGAGAGTTGCGTTGAACTCAACTCGCGCATCGGTGATTGCGATTATCCCAACGAGAACAGCAGCGTATGTCAGCGCTCGGCGCGGGCTCCACTGCAAGACTCGGCGGATCATAGACTTAGGTCCACCTTGATTCTACACTGCGAACGGTCACGCGGGCCGCGCCCATTTTGAAATATGGCCAAAAGATAACTAGATAGCCGCTCGGCCCTCTGTCAATCTTGGGAGAGCAAAGCCCTGTCAAAATGTTCCTGAGGTTGACCCTATGTTCGTCTGCATGTTGCCTCGATCTGCGTGCCGGTTTCCTGCAGAAGCTCTGGCCAAATACGGGGTCTGAAGTCATAGCCTTAGGGCGTGATCAGGGTCGGTCACTGACCGCGCTTCTACCTAGAGTTGACCGTCCTGCTGGCTCGTTTAGGGATCCCTCATGCTAGACTCGCTCGACATCCAAACCTCGACTAAGAGAGTGGGAGAAAGGGGCTCATGCTAGAACTCTGCCGCAAGACGCGGATTCGCGGAGTCCTCCTCGGATTGTTCATCGGAACCGCGATACCTGGTGTGCTCTTCGAAGTCGCGGACGCGCAATCACCAGCGCGAGGACCCGCTCCCGCACCGGCGAAGGTAGCCACTACGGCACGCTCAGTCCCGGTAGAGGCGAACCTTGCGCAGTTGATGAGGGGGACCTTGTACCCAAGTTCGAATGTGATCTTTGCCGCCCAGGACCAGAACCCAGACAAGGTGCCGCCCGCCAAAGATCCGGCCACAGCAACGGACCCTCTGGCCAGTGCGTATGGAAAATGGACGGCCGTCGAGAATAGCGGCTTGGCGATCGCGGAGGCCGCGACGCTCTTGACGATTCCGGGGCGTAAGTGTGCGAACGGCCGGGCTGTTCCACTGCAGAACGCGGATTGGGCGAAGTTCGTTCAAGGACTCCGCGACGCGGGCATGGCTGCCTACAAGGCGGCACAATCCAAGAACCAGGACAACATTGTGGAAGCGGCCGGCACGATAACCGAGGCGTGTGCGAACTGCCACGATAAATATCGCGAGAAACCTAATCTCGCAGACCGATGCAAGTAACAAATTTAACCGGCTCACCAGAGGCATGGATCGCCGGATTAGGAGTAGACCTTTAGCATGCAAAGATTCCGAAAAGGGAGCTGCGCGTTCAGCCTCCTGTTGATTGCTACGGCCGTTTCCGGCCAGACCTCCACGTTGAATGGCCGCATCGTCAATACAAAAGGGGGCGTTGTCGCCGACGCGGACGTGTCGTTAATGAACCTTCCCGCGGCGCCTATGCCGAACATGCCCAATATGCCGATGCCGGCAACGCCGGCACCGGTGAAGACGGGGACTTCGGGGGCGGATGGCACATTTTCGTTGACCCAAGTTCCCGCTGGTCAGTTCATATTGCAGGTGGACGCGCCCGGATTCGAGCGATTTACGCAACAGATCACGGTTCCGAGCTCCCAGACCTTCGCGGTGACGCTCGCGGCTCTTGATCTTCCCGGCCAGGAGGCTACAGCCGCCCAGGCGGCAACCGACCCGCAGGCGCTCCTTGCCCGCATTTCAGACCTTGAGAAGAAGGTAAAGGATCTCGAATCCACCACCGTCCTGTCCGAACCTCAAACGCAGACCAAGAAAATCACAGTCTACGTGGATAAGAACGGGACCCAATACGACCAGCCGACTCCCGGCGCTAAGAAGGCCGTCCAGTATCAACGGGAAAGAGTGTACCGTCGGCAAAACATTGCAGACAAGATCCAGGAGGCCCTGGATGATGATAAAGCCAAGAGCGTTTCAGTGGGCGTCTCCGCAGCTACTTCAGCGCAGTCAGCCATTCAACATGAGGGCCCCGACACGATCGCCAACGGTCACAATTATATGCTTGCGTCGGCAGACGTGACCTTCACGGCCAAAGTCGCGCAAAACACGCTATTCTTTGCGGATCTGGTGGGTATCACCGGGCCACCGATCGATCACGAAGTTAATGGACTGGAACTTCTCAACAGCTTCAACTCTCGCCTGGTCCACCAAAACTCACTGGACCTGCGGGAAGCCTGGGTTAGGACGGAGCTCTACAAGCAGAGGATTGCCCTTACTGCCGGTCGAATCGATTTGACCAACTATTTCGACCGGAACACGGTTGCCAACGATGAATTCACGCAGTTTTTGAGCGACGCTCTGGTCAACAATGAAGCTTTGGGGCTGGTGGTCAATGGCGTCGGTGCGGTAGGGGTCATCGATCCAAAGAACGGCTGGGCGTTCAAGGCTGGAATTCAGCAGAGTAACCTTGAGATAACGAATCTGTCCCAGTCGCTCTTCGCTTTGGCGGAAGTTGACTACGTCGCGAGGCCCTTTTCCTTGCCAGAAGGAAATTATCGGATCTGGGGCCGGCGCGCCAACGCAGGAGCGAATCCACTGATAGATCGTCCGCAAGCGAACGGCTACGCTGGTGGAGTGAGCATCGACCAAAAGCTCACAGATCAGTTTACGGTGTTTGGCCGCTATGGATACGGGCGGGTTGATGTCGGCAGGATGAACTTCTCTAGCGCAGGATTTCAGGTGCAGAAGCGGTTTGTGGTGAATCCTGGGGACACGTGGGCATTCGGATACGCAAAATCCAACATTCCCACGGTCGGCAGCCAGAACCTGGTGGAAGGTTACTACAACTTTCGCCTTTCAGAGAGACTACGGCTATCGTTCCACCTTGCTCATGATACAGAGCGGATGGCTGGTGCGAAACCGGTCGGTTATTTCGTGCCTGGCGTCCGTTTCCAGGTTGCCTTTTAGTTAAGCTTAGGGTGCAAGGAGAAAAGCAATGTTCCATGCTAAATTCGTCGCGTTCGGTTGCGTTGTCCTGGGCGGCTTGGCCGTGGCCACCATCGGGTCTCGCGCGGCATTCGCCGCCAAGGCCGAAATCAAGATCAGCGACCCCCGTTCCGTCGTCATGATCGTTAGTCGGGACTCGAACGAGATCGGCTTCATGGATATCAAGAGCCATAACATGGTCGGCAAGGTATTCTTGGGAAACAACGTCAATCCGCACATGGTGATGATGTCGCCTGACGGGCGTTACGTTGTCACGGGCGGAACACGCGCCAATAAGGCCTACATCATCGATACCGCTACCTTGCAGTTGGTGAAGGTGATCCCCGTTGATTTCGCGCCAGAGCATCTGGCCTTCTCTCCTGACGGGCGCTGGTACTATCAAGGCAATCCTGAAGGGGACTCCATAACCGTGATCGATATGGTCTCGCTCTCAAAAGTCAAGACTATCTCGGGCTTCAAGGAGCCTCTCAACGTAACGTTCACGCCGGATGGGTCGAAGGCCTATGTAGGTAATTACGGTGCGCACTGGCTCGGCGTCGTCGACGTGCGCCGCCACGAACTCATGAAGAAAATTCAACTTGCTGACACGCCCGCTTTCGCCAAACTGGATCCGGATCGTTACTACGCTGACATCAAGGGTGTCAACGTTGCCATGTTCTCCCCTGACGGCAAGTATCTATACGCCGCTGACGGCGACCTGGATGTGGTCAGCGTAATCGATCCCCGTGAGGACAAAGTGATCAAGGTCATGCGTGTAGGTAAAGCACCATGGCGCATCTACATGGGCCATGACGGCAAGTACGCGGTTACTCCGAATAACGGAGATCAGACCATCTCCATCATCGATCTCAAAGCGAACAAAGTCGCGGCGACTCTGGAAGCGGGCCCAGACATGGTCGGAGTCAATTTTGCCGGAGGCAAGGCATTTGTAATCAGTCATAGCACCGGCTTTGTGTATGTTTACAACATGGAAACGCTCAGACCGGCCGGCCGCATTAAAATCGGAACGAACGTCAACCTTGAAACCGCCACGACGGATACGGCCGACCAAAAGCTTTACCTCGCCGACTCAACCGAGAATGCCGTAGTGATCATCGACGCCAAGACCGAAGCGGTCGAGAAGATATTCAATGTCGGTCTGTTCCCATGGGGCACGCACATCATGGATAGCAAGGATAATTACTGCCACTAAGGGACATCGGAGGCGTTCCTACGGTCGGCTGCGGCCGTAGGCTCAGTGGGATTTTGAACTTTTATGCCGGGCAGTATTCGTAATCTACTCTTGCTTTTGGCGCTCGTTCACACCTCCCACGCCGAGGACATTCGCAGTCATACTCGGCCAAAGAACAGCGGCACGAAGGTCTCCGACGCCCAGGCCGTTGATCTCACTCTGACGCTGAGTCAAACGACTGTGCGGCCAATTCAAATGTGGGTGCGCACAGGCGGTACGATCGACAAAAACTTAAAGGTATTAACTGCATACGTCGATCCGCCCGACGCCGGATTGCTAAAGGTTGGACAACGGGTGCGCTCCTTTCCACCTGCATCGAAATCATCCATGTACCAAGCTGGGGTAACGCGTGTTGTCCCCCAGGCCGGCCGTGTGATGGTCGAAGCGACGCTGTCCGCAAGCGGACTCGCAGGCAGCCGCTACTATGTGATGGAAATCGTGGTTGATCGAGGTGAGTTCCTTTCGATCCCCAACGAGGCGATCATTGAGGAGGGCGAAAAGCATATCGTCTACGTCCAGCAGGGGCCCGGTCAGTACACCCCGCACGAGATTGAAATGGGCATACAGGGAGAATTGTACACTCAGGTGTCAAAAGGGCTGAAGGAGGGGGACCAAGTAGTCACATTCGGAAGCTTCTTCATCGACTCGGAGTACAAGTTGAAGGGGACCGAGCAAACTCCAATGGCTGGTGAGCCACCTCACCGGCCATGATCACCACTATCATCAGGACCGTTATTCGATTCAGAATGGTCGTCTGGATTTTAGTCCTGGCGGGCATCCTACTTAGCGCCTATTCGATTCGGACGGCGTCGCTCGATGCCATCCCCGATATTTCCGATCCCCAGATCGTAATCTACACGAAGTGGCCAAGAAGCCCTCAGCTTCTGGAGACCGAGGTCACCGAGCCCCTGATCAGAGCCTTGGTCGGTTCCACCGGAGTGCAGTCACTAAGGGGCATCTCCCACATGGGTTACTCGTTCATCTATGTGGTCCTGGACAACTCGGTCGGGCGTGAGAAGGTGCAGCAATCGGTTCTTGACCGGATTAACGTCATACGGCCGCAGCTTCCTTCGGATGCTTCCATCACGCTGGGACCCAATGCGAGCAGCGTGGGCTGGATCTACCAATACGCGCTCGTGGATCGGCAGGGGAACCACGACCTGCGTGAATTGCGCCTGATAAATGAGAGTCAGATTAAGACAGCGCTGCAAACCGTTCCGGGTGTCGCTGAAGTGGCTTCCGTGGGCGGCCTTGAAAAACAATACCAGCTGAAGATCTTTCCACCGTTACTGGCCAAGACGGGCATTACTCTGCGCCAGCTGATTACGACTCTCCAGGTCGTCTTTCAGCAAACGGGCGGACGGACGATCGAAGTCACCAACAGGGATTATCAACTACGCGGAGTCATCAACAGCGAGGACATCTCCAATCTGGACTCTCTGGTTGTCGGGCGGACGAAAGATGAAAGGCCCGTCTATCTGAAAGATATCGGCTATATGCAGGTCGGCTACGACCAGCGCCGCAGCACCGTCGACCTGGACGGGACCGGGGAGGTCGTGGGCGGCATCGCGATCATGGAGCAGGATCAGAATGTCCTGGCCATTACGCGATCCCTCGAACGAAAGCTTCGCGAGCTCAGCGTCACTCTGCCAAAAGGCGTTGAAGTCGTCACCACATATGATCGTTCTCTATGGATCTGGGCAACTCTTAAGGAGTTTTTCAAGACTCTAGGGATCGAACTCATCGTCCTTATCGTTGTGACCCTGGTGTTCCTTAGGAACTTTCGCACTTCTATTGGACCGATCACGATTCTCCTGCTGAGTACCTTGTTTACAGTTCTGCCGTTGGTCCTCTTCAGACAGACAATCAATCTGTTTTCCCTTGCGGGGCTGTGCATCGCAATCGGCGAGATCGCCGACGCCACCATCGTTATCGTGGAGAACTGCACTGCGGAGCTCGCGATGCACGTGAATCCCAGCTTCCGTGAAAAGCAGGAGATCCTGATTCATTCGATGGCCAAGGTCACGAAACCCCTGCTGTTTTCGCTGTTGATCATTCTGGTCTCTTTTCTGCCGGTCTTCTTCTTTGACGTGCGTGAAGCACGCCTCTTCGATCCCTTGGCCTACAGCAAGACTTTTGCCATGGCGTTCTCCACGCTCTTGACCATCTTTCTGCTTCCCGTGATCGTGGTCTGGATTTTCAAGCACCAAGCCGCAGGACCACGAAACTTTCAAGAGAGCAAGCCCATCCGAATGTACCGGTCGGCCCTATATGCGGTGATTCGCTACCGCTACGCATTTACTGGAGCCGGCCTTCTTGTGTTGATCCCGGCCGCTGTGCTGCTCGGTGGCTTTCAGAGAGACTTCATGCCGGAAACGGATGAAGGGTCGATCCTGTACATGCCCACAACGTTGCCTGGTTTGCCTAACAAGGAAGCCGGATGGATCGTGCAGCAGATGGACAAGAGGTTGAAGCAGTTTCCGGAAGTCGAACGGGTCTTTGGGAAAATTGGCAGGGCCGACACTTCAACGGACCCCGCTCCTCTGACGATGATCGAGACGACTATCTTGCTGAAGCCCAAATCCGCGTGGCGGCGCGGCATGACCAAAGACAAACTTGTCGCCGAAATGGACAAGTCTTTGCAAACCATCGGTTACGTGAATACCTGGGTCCAGCCGATCCGAGCCCGCTTCATGATGCAAAGCACAGGGATCCAGACGCCGGTCGGCGTGAAAGTCAAGGGTCCAGAGATTTCGGTGGTCGAAGAGCTCTCGGAACAAGTTGAGGGCTTACTTCGGACCTTGCCGGGCACAAAGTCTGTCCTCGCCGAGCGCATCTCGGAAGGCTATTACATAGACGTGCGAAACGATCTTGAACGGATGGCGGAACACGGCGTGACAGTGGATGAGGCCATGTTGACCGTACGATATGCGATCGGTGGGGATAACGTGGTTAGCGTCAAGCAGCCCGATGGCACAATCATTCCTCTCGACATGCAGTATTCGCCCGAGTACATGGACACACTGGAAAAGATCAGAAAAGCCCCGGTTGTGACCACGGACGGGCGGTCGATTCCTCTAAGCGAGATCGCGGATGTTGGCGTGCGAAAGATGCCCGAGATGATCCGGAATGATAATGGCGGTCTAGCAGGGTATATTTATGTCGATCTTCTTCCCAGCGTGACGGGCCCCGACTACGTGGACAATGCACGTGCCTTTCTCGCTAAGAACGTAGCGTTGCCGACAGGCTATTCCATCGAATGGACTGGGCTGTATCAATACACGACCGCGGCGCGTATCCGGCAGAGAATCGTCGTGCCGCTGACGCTCCTTATCATCTTTGGCTTGCTGGTTGTGGCGTTCAAATCGGTCGCCGAAAGCTTCGTGATCATGTTGTCTGTGCCTTTCGCCATGGTGGGCGGGGTATTTCTCCAATGGATGCTCGGTTACTCAATGACTACAGCCGTGATCGTCGGCTACATCTCTCTGTTTGCGGTCGCGGTGCAAACCGGCATCATAATGATCATTTTCATTAATGAGGCCTTGGCCCACAAGCCAGAAGGCCAGTCATTTATTGATGCTGTTGTGGATGGTTCCGCGGCCCGTCTGCGGCCGAAGTTGATGACCGTCGCGGCTATCGTGTTTTCACTGCTACCGGTTCTTCTTTCCAAAGGAACGGGGATGGAGATCCTCAAGCCGATCGCCGCTCCCAGTATCGGGGGAATGATTAGCTCAAGCATCCATGTTCTATTCATGACTCCGTGCCTGGTTGTCATCGGAGAGGATCTGCGCCGATCCGGCGTTCTGTCCCGGTTGAAACGTTTTCACCTGCCGTTGCCGTGGAAGAGGGAGACTGAAAAAGTTCATGTTTCTACGGAGTAGCTTGGCCCATGGGGTCGCGGCGTTTTTCGTCATCCTTGTAGCAGCGTGCGTGGGATGCCGGCCGGAGACCAAGTTGACTGAGGTACAGCGGGTCAGATCGGGTGACATAGAAATCGTGCTTCTCTCGCAAGATGGTGTTCTCCACCAGAAGGATTCGTTCACCATCGAATTCCGATCGAGTGCAGGTGGGACTCTCCTGGACGTGGGCACCGTGCGCGCCAACGCTAGCATGCCGATGCCCGGAATGCCGATGCTCGGAAGCATCGAGGTGCGCCCGGGGAAAGCCGCAGGAAGATACACCGCTAACACCAACCTTGATATGGCCGGAGGATGGCGGATAGCCCTTGAGTGGGATGGACCTGCCGGGCGGGGGGCGGTAAACTTCGCGGGAACAGTGCAATGAGGTGCACGCCTCGCACAGCCTTCGTGAGAGGCCTCATTCTCGTTTTGGCGACGCAAGCTGCCGTTCTAGGCGAGACGGACGTGGCTGTAAGCGGCACGATGGTAGTTGCTGTGCGATTCCGCGAGGGGTTGGTGGTCTGTGCGGATAAGAGAAGCCATCTCGACGGACCGGGTCTGCCGACGGGGAACTACCGTGATGACGACGTGAAGATCACGCTTGTCAACCAAATTGGAGGTTTTGTCACGGCGGGCGTGCCTATACTCGAACGCTCTGATGGCGTTCGAGTCTTCGATGCCGATCGTCTGCTTGGGGAGCACTTGGGCAAAGCCGGATTCGTGGAGTTCGACCAGCTTGCCCAGCGAACTGAGGAGGCATTCCGGAGTTACGTCCTTTCGAAGCATCCTTCGGAACGGCCTCCAACCCAGTGGCACGAAGGTAAACCAACTTTCTTTCGGGCGCTGATCTTTTTCCACGGTCCAAAAAGCATCGATCTGTACGACCTCGAGTTGCAATATACGAACGCTGATAAACCTAAGATTCGTGCAACCATTCATAACAGATCGCAGGACAGACTCCGGGCCTACGGAACTCTTGTTTTGAAGGAGATCCTGCGAGGTTCGGACCGCCGATTTGCCGACCTTCGCGCCGATCACGTACTTGCTTCTGTCTTGGGAGCCGGGTGGGCGTCGCAAGTGACCGAGGGACAAGCCTTCTCGTTCGCTAAAAAGTCGATTGCAGTGACTAGTGAAAGAATCGGTCTACTGGACGAGTCTCTCGTGCCTAGCTTCGGCCCCACATCTGACTGTGCAGTAGCGAGACACGGAAAGAGCATCGAATGGCGGCCGCACGGGGAATGAGCTGCCTGGGGTGGCCAGGTAGCCCCCACGGTGTTCCATCGTCTTATCGACTCGAACTCAAAACATCGTCGATTCTCAGAACACAATAACGCGTCCATTGAGAATCTCGGATTGTAGCGCCGGGAAGCACTGCAGTTCGCGATCTACGAGGGCTCGCAGCGGTCCTGCAGTAGACTTGATGTCTTGTCCTGCTTCGAGTCGGACAGCCACGTCAACGATTTGCGGATCGTTGATCGCGTGCCCGATCCTACTCACGAGCACGCAAGCCGCCTCCCGAACTCCTGAAATCTCATTTGTTGCCTTTGCGGCAATAGCAGCCGCAGCAAGGTTGTATAGCTTGCCGACATGGCTAACCGGATTCTTCCCCGCCGCCGCTTCGAGTGTCATGGGCCGATACGGCGTGATCAGGCCCGAAGTACGGTTACCTCGGCCCACTTCGCCATCATCACCAGCTTCGGCCGATGTCCCGGTAACAGTCAGAAAGACAGCTCCTTGGGCAAGGTCGTCCGCGGCGTTAACAACCGCGTCAACTTCCATGGTCGTCAATTCGTGGGCGGCGGTAAGAGCCACTTGCCGGGCAACGACTTTTGCTTCGATATAGTCCTCAATGTTGCCCAGGTGTCGGCCAACCATCGCGCACGCGATGGTCAAACTGATGCGAGAACCTCGGCGAACGCCCATAACCTTGATGTCGTGGCCGATCGCCGGATGGGCGCGTTTCGTTTCGGTGCTGTTCAGAGTATGCTCCACGGCTAATACGACACTTTCTAGAGGAGTGACCGGCGCAAATCCAACCCCACAGGAAGTGTCGTTAGACAGCGGAGTTCTCTCGTGGCCCTTTGTATAGATGCGGATCAAATCGCCGGAACCCGGGCGAATTCGCGAGATGATCTTCACGTGCCGGTCAACGTCTAGCGCGGGCAGGTGCGATCGAAGCCACGTGCGGCATGCCTCGGTGGCAAGCTCGGCAACCGGAATTCTCTCGCCTTGGTGCTCGCTAGTCGCACGTCCTGCCAAATACAATTCCAGAGGTTCCAAAACTTCACCGCCGCCGAATGCTGCTCGCGCTGAGCCTCCGCAGAGAAGGATCTTGTCGACGTTGTGGTGCAGGATGGTGCCGAACCTTTCAAGGTAGTACCGGCAGAGTTGAACACTGATGCATTCCGCCAGGGCGTCGCAGATCGTGTCAGGATGGCCAAGGCCCTTGCGCTCAACCACCTCAACATCAAGAGTTCCTGGCGAGGCGGAGCCAGCCGTATGGATGATCAGATCCACCGAGGCGTCCTTCCGCGGCTATCTCGAAGAGCGCACGGGTGCCGAGTGGAACGCATGACGATCCTCACGTTCGAGCCGTGGTTCCAAAGTTGGAGACAAGAACTCCAGGTAGCCCGTTGGATTGAATGGAAACGAGAGCGGCACTATATCTCCCACAGCGAGACGTCCCTGCGAATCTCCTCTCTCGACAAATCGTTGAAGGACTCCCCATTTTCCGTAAAAACTCCACGTCAGATCGGCTGTGAGTTCAATTGCGCCGGCGCGAGCGACTCCGTATTCCGTGAGTGCCCGGAAGAAAGCGAGTGTTAAGCAAGCCAAGTGGGCGTTCAACCGAGATCCCACCATGGGATGGCCGGGCAAATCCGCCGAAAGATCTGCGAAGACAACCCATGCCCTGCCTACGACGCGATCGACATCCAACTGTGTGAACCGGCCGCTTCCTGGATCAGAAACCAGTTGCCGCCCGACGATGACTCGTCGAGCGACTAGGCGGGTCCATGACCTGAGGAGGCCCCGGAACAAGGACCAACGATCACGCATGGGCGTCCTGTTCCAAACCCGTTGGTGGTGGGTTGACGCGGGGTCGCGGCCAAGGAAGGAACCCTGGGGTGCGGGCCGCATAGTCGTCCCACTGCTTTCCGAATTCGGCCTTGACCTCTTGCTCTTCTCGCTTTGCCAGCCGGACATAAACTGCGACGAGGATAGGGAACATCACAAGGGTGACGAGCGTAGGCCATTGGACCAAGAAGCCGAACATGATCGCTATGAATCCGATGTACTGGGGATGGCGCACATATTTATAGGGCCCAGTTGTGGCCAAAGTCCCTCCGCGCTGCGCCTTGTACAGCACACTCCAGGATGCGGACAAAAGGAAAAAGCCCGCAATGATGAAGAGATTGCTCGCAAGATGAATGGGGTTTGAATGTGGGTCGCCCTTGAATCCCAAAAGTGTGTACCAGAGATGGCCGAAGTCATGGCCAAGCGGATCCGCGCCGGGAAACCTGCGAGCGAGCCATCCTGACAGCAAATAGATTGTGAGAGGAAACCCGTACATCTCCACGAAGAGTGCCACGATAAAGGCCGAGAAACCACTGAACGTTCGCCAATCGCGCTTCGTCTTTGGCTTGAAGAAGCTGAAAGCGAAAATGATGAAGATCGCCGAGTTAATGATGACAAGCGACCAGAGCCCGTAGGCTGGAACATCATTTCCGTGATTCATGAGAGGCCTCCTTCTCCAGGATTTCGATGACTGTTCCCCGGATGTCCCTCGTGGCTGTCGTCATGGTGTTTGTGTCCGCGGTGCATGAAGATATGGATAAGCGGGCAAAGCAACAGTACCGCATAGGGAAGTACACCCAAAATATGCGCTCGATGTTCCTCCCACAGGAAGAACACGGCAATCGCGAGAAACATGCAGAACGCAAGCCACAGCGGCAGGCGCCAGGACGTCGGCTGGTCTGGGCTACGCGGATTGGTTGGACTGTTCATCGTCTGTTCTCTTTCGCAATAGCAAAAGCACTTCTCCAGCCAAACATGTAAGGTTCGTAAGTCATTGTCCTCTCCTAACTTTCGTTGCGAAGAGCGGCAGAATGCGGGGGCCTGGTCATGAGCCAATGTCCCGGCTGCCTTATTTGAGCCACATCCTGCCTCATACCGGGCGAACCCGCCGGGCGATTCAGTAGCCGAGAGCCAACGCGAAAAGGCTGGTCATGCGATCACCGCGCTCTGCACGCTACGCAATCTTTGGCTACCGATGTGCATTCAACTGCATCACGACGGAGGTGCGAGATGCTTTCACTCAGGCGATATGGTTGGCTGTGCGTCCTTGGAGGAGAGGTGGCGTATGTTATTTGCCTGCTCGGTGGCTATTTGCCGCTTCGAAGCGCAAGAGCGACCGAACTGCACCACACACTGTTTGAAACGCTCCCAGGCTTCGTCTGGGGCCAGCCGTCGAGCATGTTACTCGGGGCCGTTTACGTCTTTGTGTTCGCGTGGATCTTCGGCGGGTACATGGTTTGGATGCACAACACGAGCCTCATCGGGCGCGAGAAGTAAGTGTCGAGCTCAGAGATTCGGTGAGGCGGTTCGTACAGCGGCGCAAGACTGCTCAGTGAAGATGTGGCTGATTCACGGCAGCGGTTCCCCACATGATCCACACCGGCACCCGAATCAGTAGTTGAACTAACGCGTTGCGGCATGCAGCATCTTGGCAATCGGGGTGCTCTAATCTCCACTTCATGAACACGGCAGTTGAGAGTCTGAAGCAGATCGGCACCATCGCGCAAGTCGATGGACCTGTCGTGGACATCACGTGCACGGTCCTGCCAGCCTTGCATCAGGCTCTAGTTAGCAAACTCGACCATGAAACCTATACGTTCGAGGTCCACCAGCACTTGGATGAACAGCATGCCCGTGCGATCACGCTTCACCGGACGGCCGGACTACGCCGGGGCATGCCGGTCTTCGACACCGGCTCTTCGCTCGATGTGCCTGTGTCGCCGGAATGCCTCGGCCGTTTGCTCAATCTGTTTGGCGAGCCACTAGACGGAGCGCCTGCGCCAGACGGGCAAAGCTATCGGAGCATTCTCACGAGGCCCGGACCGTTGCATGAAGCCAGGGCTGCGACCGAGGTCCTGGAGACCGGCATCAAGGTAATCGACCTCTTGTGCCCGTTCATCAAGGGTGGGAAGACAGGGCTTTTCGGCGGCGCCGGCGTGGGGAAAACCGTGTTGATTATGGAGTTCATGCACGCTGTCGCGAAAATCCACAAGGGTGTTTCTGTATTTGCAGGAGTGGGCGAGCGGATTCGCGAAGGCCATGAACTATGGCGCGAAATGCAGGGTGCCGGCGTGATGCCGCATGCTCTGATGGTTTTCGGCCAGATGGATGAATCGCCAGGCGTGCGCTTCCGTATTGGCATGACAGCCCTGACGTACGCGGAGTATCTTCGCGACACGTTGGGCAAGGAAGTGCTGTTCTTGATGGATAACGTTTACCGGTTCGTTCAGGCCGGAAGCGAGATTTCGGGCCTGCTCGGCCGCATGCCAGCAACAGTCGGCTATCAGCCGACGCTTCTGACCGAGGTGGCAGAACTGGAAGATCGCATCATGTCCACTGCCAGTGGCGATATCACTTCCGTTCAGGCCGTTTACGTGCCGGCTGACGACATGACGGATCCGGCCGTCAGTGCGATCCTCAATCACCTCGACACCACCGTCATCCTTTCACGAACTCAAGCGGCCAAGGGCATCTATCCCGCAGTCGATCCGCTCCGGTCCTCCAGCAAGCTCATGGACCGTCATGTACTCGGGGATCGGCATTACAGTGTCGCAGCCAAAGTTCGAGAGCACTTATCACGTTATCACGAACTCGAAGACATCATCACAATGCTCGGCATCGAGGAGTTGTCTCAAAACGATCGCAGCGTCGTCCTGCGTGCGCGCAAATTGCAGCGTTACCTAACGCAGCCATTCAACGTGGTCGCGGAGCACACCGGCATTCCAGGCGTGTCTCTGCCGCTCGCCGAGACCTTGCGGGATTGCGAGGCCTTCCTCAATGGGGACTACGACGACCTTCCTGAAGATCGGTGCTATATGCGGGGCAGTATGCAGGGGGTGCGGCTGTGAACACCTTTCACATGAACCTCCAAAGCACGACCCAGTATGAGCGGGTTGAGCACGTGACCAGCTTCATCGGAGAAGACGAGTCGGGTAGCTTCGGAGTGCTCGCAGGGCACGCCCGCATGATGACCTTACTCAGATTTGGACTAGCGCGATTCCGCAGGCTCGGCGAGGATTGGGAATACCTGGCCCTCCCAGGAGCTCTCGCCTACTTCCTTGATGGCGAGCTCTATCTCAGCACGAGGCATTACTTCCGGAGCAAGGACTACGACGGCATCAGCACTGCGCTCCAACAAGAGCTGCTCGTCGAGGAAGACAACTTGCAGGTGATCAAACAGAGCCTGCACCGCCTCGAAGAAGAAATGTTCAAGCGGTTGTGGAAACTCAAGCGTACCGGAGAAGCACTATGACGAATACGCCCGGCGATATGCACTCCCGTCAGCAGGAGCTTCAAAAGAACGTTCAAAAGCAGGTCCGGCGAATGAAGCAGGCCGAGAAGGACCGCCCGACGTTGCTCCAGCAATCAATCTACTTGGGGACCATCGGTTTCATGTTCGTGCTGCCACTTATTGGTGGCGCGTACCTCGGCCTGTGGTTGGATGGGCGGGCAGAGCACTACGAATGGCATTGGACCGTCTGCCTGATACTCTTAGGGCTTTTTGTCGGTGTTGTCAACGTGTATTTGTTCGTCCGGAAGGGACACTCGTGAACCCCGCCGCGCTATTCCGAATCGGCCCTCTTCCCGTTAGCGAGACAGTGGCTACGACGTGGGGGATTATGCTGTTTCTGTTCCTACTCTCTCGGTTGTTCACCCGCCGGCTCAGCCTAGAGCCTGGTCCCCGGCAGGTTGCACTCGAAGGAATCGTTTCTGCAATCCAAGATGCGATCGAGGCGGTTTCACCTGGGCAATCGCTAAATATTCTGCCGTTCATCGGTACACTTTGGATCTTCGCAGTCATTGCAAATGTGGTCGGCGTGATTCCCGGCCTTCACGGCCCCACAGCAGATTTATCGACCACGGCCGCGCTGGCGATCCTGGTATTTCTGTCCGTGCACTGGTTTGGGATTCGGGCACATGGTCTTGGACGGTATCTGCGCCATTATATGGAGCCAAGTCCAGTGTTGCTTCCGTTCCACATCATCAGCGAGATCTCCCGCACGATTGCCTTGGCAGTGCGGCTGTTCGGAAACATCTTCAGTCTGGAGATGGCGGCCTTATTGGTTCTGCTGGTTGCCGGTTTTCTTGTGCCCGTGCCGGTTCTGCTGTTGCATGTCGTAGAGGCTCTGGTACAGGCGTACATCTTCGGAATGCTGGCGCTGATCTATATCGCCGGCGGCATCCAGTCCCTGGAGCCGAAATCGGAAACACAAAAGGAGTCTTAAATGCGTGACATGACTTGGTTCACCCTTGCCTCTACCGTAGCTGCCGCTCTGGCCATTGCTTTGGGCGCGGTGGCTCCAGCCATCGCCATGGGCCGAGCGATCGTACAGGCGCTCGAAGCGCTGGCCCGTCAGCCTGAGGCAGAGAAGTCGATTACACGAACTCTCTTCATCGGCTTGGCAATGATCGAGTCGCTGGCGATCTATGTCCTGGTGATCGTGTTGATCATCCTGTTCAGAAACCCGTTACTGACCTACCTGCTGAAGTAGAGGCCTCAAGTGGAACTTAACTGGACAACCTTTGTACTTGAGGCGGTCAACTTCTTGATCCTGGTGTGGATCCTGAAGCGGTTCCTCTATAAGCCTGTGCTGGCGGCAATTGCCCAGCGGAAGGCCGCGATCGATAAGACGCTTTCCGACGCCCAGGCGAGGCAAGGCGATGCTCAAGCACTCGAAAAGCAATTCCAGAATCGCCTTGCCGAGTGGGAGCACGAGAAGGAAGGGCTCCGAACCGCCTTCCTCGAAGAAGTCAGCCAGCAGCGCGCGCAAGCGATGGCTGCGCTCGAGACTTCTTTAGCGAAGGAACGCGAACGGGCGCGCGTGCTGGAAGAACGGCGGCTGAGGGAGCTTCAAGACAAAGCCGAGATAGAGGGAATGGCGACGGGACTGAAATTCACGGCGCATCTTTTGACGCGGCTCGCCTCTCCTGAGCTTGAATCACGGCTTGTAGATCTGGCGTTGGAAGATCTTGCGATCCAGCCACGTGAACAGTTAGAAGCGATCCGTGCGGCTTGCGAAAAAACAGATTGCCGGGCCAAAGTGATCACCTGTTTTCCGCTTCGCGAGCCTGGGCGGGAAGTCATCACAGAGAAGCTCGTGGAAATGACGAAAACCCGTTTATCGGTGGAATTTGCGGAAGATAGACTTCTGCTGGCAGGACTACGCATCGGAATCGGACCCTGGGTGCTGCGTGCCAACCTTCAGGACGAGTTAGGGTCCTTTGCCGATATGGTGCCTCATGGTTCCTGAAACAGTCAGCGTTCATGCTCGTAGCGCGGCCCAAGACTGGCTCAAAGACTATCGCTTCGGCCTGCGCGTAACCGAACAAGGAACGGTCGTCTCGATTGGTGATGGCGTCGCCCGGATTCGAGGTCTTCCTTCCGCGGCGATGGAGGAGATCCTGCACTTAGACGAGGGCAGCCGCGCCGTGGTGTTCTCCTTGGAACCTGACACGCTCAGTGCGATTCTCCTGGAGCAGGGCGAGACTCTGACCGCGGGCACAGTCGCCTGCCTGTCCGGCCAGCGGCTCAGCATTCCCGTGGGAGACGCCCTTCTAGGCCGTGTCATCAATCCTTTGGGCCTTCCGCTCGATGGCAGAGCCGTCCCGGACTGCACCATCCGACGCGACCTCGAAACGCTGTCACCGCCGATTATCGCCCGCGAATTTGTGAATCAGCCGCTCTATACAGGAAACAAAATTGTAGACACACTGATTCCCATCGGAAAAGGCCAGCGCCAACTGGTGATTGGCGATAACGGTCTAGGTAAGAGTTCGTTCGCCATCGACACAGTGATCAACCAGCGCGACAAGAATGTCCTCTGTGTTTACGTCCTCATCGGGCAAAAGCGCTCGAGCGTCGTTAGTACAGTGGCGACGTTGCGCGCAGCCGGCGCCATGGAACACACGACAATCGTCGCGGCCGAAGCCACCGCGACCCCAGGTCTCAAATACTTGGCACCTTTCGCTGGATGCGCGGTGGCGGAGGCCTGGATGGCCGAGGGCCGCGACACGCTCGTGGTCTATGACGACCTCACGACGCATGCTCACGCCTATCGCGAGTTATCCTTGCTCCTGCGGCGGGCGCCGGGTCGCGAGGCGTACCCCGGCGACATTTTTTACCTCCATTCCCGTCTCCTCGAACGCTCCACACGTCTGGCGGCGGCTCAAGGCGGCGGCAGTATGACAGCTTTGCCGATCGTCGAAACCAATGAAGGTGAGATCGCCGCGTACATTCCCACCAACCTAATTTCCATCACTGATGGGCAGATCTATTTCGATGCCAGCTTGTTTGCCGGCGGCTTCTTGCCAGCGATCGATGTATCGAAATCAGTCTCACGCATTGGGGGAAAGGCGCAGCATCCAATCATCGCCCGGGAGGCTGGGCGTACAAAACTAGACTACCTCCAGTTCCTGGAGCTCGAAGTGTTCACCCGCTTCGGCGCGCGCCTGGAAGCATCAAGTGAAGCAAAGATCAAGCGTGGGCGGATCCTACGCGAAATCCTGAAGCAAGATCGCCTCTCTCCGCTGCCTGTTGAATTTCACATGGCTTGGCTTGTCGCCTTCCACGAAGGAATTGTTGATGGAACTCCTCTTCAGGAGATCCCAGCTGTTTTGAAACGGCTGGCGGAGGAGGTAAAGAGTGGCGGGTTGAGGCTTGAAGACAAGCATGAGGACTGGAAGCGCGCACTCCAAGGCTGGCTTGTGCGCCCAACGAACACGGAAGAGCATCAGTGAGCAAGCGCCGAGAGATCGAGAGGCAGGTCCGTAGCCTGAACGACATCGGGGAGATCATGAACGCCATGAAGAATCTCTCTTTGATGGAGTCGCACCGGCTGTCGCGTTTTATCGAGACGCAACGCAGGGTCGTGACCAGCATCGAGTCGGCCGCCGACGATTTCCTCGCTTTCTGGCCGCAGGGACTTCCGAACGAGGACGAGTACTACGACCTATATCTCCTGGCGGGAGCCGAACGAGGCTTCTGCGGCGACTTCAACGAGTCGCTCGTGCGAGCTTTGGATCGCGACTTTGACTCGGTCCAAGATGGCGTCGTGATTGTAATCGGAAGCAAGCTCACGTCCAAGTTGGCGGGCGATCGCAGGATTGGAGCTTCTCTGGATGGCGCCAACGTTGTGGAAGAAGTGGAGCAGGTCTTGGTGAAGTTGACCGATACACTCAGCACCATGAAGGCGACTCGTGCTGGTGTACGTCCCTTGCGCCTGACTGTGCTGCATCATACCTCGGAAGCGGAAGGCGTAACACTCTCTGTATTGCGGCCATTCAAGAAGGCCAGGACGGATAAGACGCGTTTTGCCTATGCGCCGATGCTGAACCTCGACCCTCAGTCTTTCCTAAGAGGCTTGGTCGAAATGTATCTTTTCGCCGCGCTGCAAGAACTGCTGTACAGTTCGCTCTTGGCGGAGAACCAGCGCCGTATGCAGCACATGGATTCCGCAGTGCGGCGGCTTGAACGGACGTCCGAGGAACTCGTGCTACGCCGAAATGTCCTACGCCAGGAGGAAATCACGGAAGAAATTGAGATCATCATGCTAAGCGTGGGGGCATTGAGGCAACGGTGATGTTCGGCGGGCCTCCGGATGCTTGATTCCGACCCAGCCTGCGGGGGCTCAGAGGTGAGTTGGACTCGTCGTACTACCGCTTGCTCCCACGAGGACGACGATCGACCGCGCACTTACTAAATACGTATCGCTAACCAGCCGAAGATTCTCCCCTGCCCGTTCATTACAGATGTCCTCAGGACTCGGTGCCGCAGTGTCGACGACGCATCGCCAGGAGGCGTTGCCAGGAATGTGAAAACTGAGGTCTTCCCAGTATGCATTGATCATGACGTAAAGATATCGGCCTTCTTCCTCCGAAAGCCGGAACGCCAGCGTGTGTGAGTTGTAGGAACGATCGGGTTCGGCGTCGACGCCGTACCAGGTAGTGCGATCTCGCCAGAACCGTGAGCTTCCCAGTTGAGGGTGCTGCCGCCGGAGAGCGAGCATAAGCAGAAAGAAACGATGGAATTCGGCATTGCTTCTTTGTCGGGTCCAATCAAGCCAAGCCGTGTCGTTGTCCTGATTGTATGGATTATTGTTGCCACGTTGCGTATTGAGGAACTCATCGCCTGCCAACCACATGGGCGTCCCATTGGCGAGAAACAACAGACTGCAGAAGTTCTTCGCCTGCCGCTGGCGCAGGTTCAACACTTCGGCCGGCACACTTGCGTCGCCCTCCCATCCGCAATTCCAACTGCGGTTGTCGTCCGAGCCATCGTTGTTGCCGTGTCCGTTGGCCTCATTGTGCTTGTGGTTGTAAGCCACCATATCGTAAAGGCAGAAGCCGTCATGAGAGGTTACGTAGTTGACGCTCTGGAAGGGTCGGTAGGCTTCTTCGAGAGTGTCAGGGAACAAGTCATCGCTCCCATAGAGCCGCGCCATGAGCGGGTTCACCAGACCGTTGTCACCCCGGATAAAGGATCGTACATCATCCCGAAACCGGCCGTTCCATTGCAGCCATGTGATCCCGGGGAAATTACGGCCGAGTTCGTAGACCGCCGGGTCCCATGCCTCGGCGATGAGCCGTTTGTGCATGAGTGCAGGATCCGAAGTGATCTCCGCAATGATCGGGGGATCATCCAGGTTGAGACTGCCGTCGGCATTGCGGGTAAAGATCGATGCGAGGTCGAACCGGAAACCGTCAACGTGCATCTCCGTCGTCCAATACCGCAAGCTGTCCAGAACAAGCTTTCGGACTGCGGGTTGCGCGGTGTTTAAGACATTCCCCGTGCCCGAATCGTTGCGATAGCCTCGACCGCCCTGATCCAGCAAGTAATATGACGAATTATCAATGCCTCGATACGAGTAGGTCGGACCGTGTTCATCGCCCTCGGCCGTATGATTGAAGACCACGTCGAGAATCACTTCGATATCGGCCGCGTGTAACGCCTTGACCATCTCGCGGAATTCGTTTACCTGGTCGGATGGTTCTCCGCTCGCCGCGTAGTCGCTGTGCACGGCGAAAAAGCTCAAGGGCATGTACCCCCAATAGTTTCCCTCGTCCGGATCGTACTGGAATATAGGCTGAAGCTCTACGGCGGTAACCCCCAGTTGCTGCAAATATGGGATTTTTTGGATCACTCCGCGGAACGTGCCCTGGTGGGCAGCCATCACACCCGAGCTTGTGCGCCGCGTGAACCCGCGCACGTGCATTTCGTAGACAACCAGATCAGGGCCGTGGCGCGGCCGACGGTCGCCGGACCAGTCGAACGCCACTCGATCTAGCCCGAGCACTCCCAGGGGTGCACGGGCGGCTGTTGAATCTGATCCACCGGCTGCCTCACGGCGGAAATCATCGGGAAAGACGACAGCCCTGGCATAGGGATCGAGGAGGACCTTGTTGAGATCGAAGCAGTGCCCAGGACCAGATGGTCCATCTACTTGGTACGCGTAATAACGAGCGCCGTCCAGGCAGGTTTCAGGCAGAAGGCAGTGCCACACGCGCCCTGTCTTATGACCCGGATGAACCAGCGGAACAGTGAGCACCGGTCTACTATCGTTCCGATCTCGAAAGAGCAGGAGGCTTACTGCGTATGCCCATCGAGAGTAGAGTGCGAAATTGTAAGCTTGGCGGGATGCGATCCACGTCACCCCGAGCGGGCAGCAAGACCCTTCTTCTATTGAGTTCTGCCACATGGCTTCCGCACTTGAGCTCACGGCGTTCTTGCCTCGCTTGATTCGCACTCAGTTTCTAACCCTGCCACACCTGCCCAAAGCAAAGCGGGTTCAACCAGGGCGCTGACGGAGGAAAGTCGCTTCAACGCTGGGTTCTTTTGCTCCGAGTTCTGTGGTCACACCTGTCGGGGAGTCAACTAGGGCGTAGGCGTTCGTGACATACTGCGATAGCATGCGGTTGGAGTTGAAAAACGATCCATTGATCGCAATGGCCGACCGCATGATTGTTTCGTAATCCGCCGGCCGCTCATAAAACATTGAGGTGATGGCCGCCAGCTTGTCGTATAGCGAATCCGCCTCGTCGGTGGTTGCTTCTTGAATGTCGCTGTCCTTGCCAATCGCCCAGCCTGTTGTGCCTTCGAGACATCCTTCAATCCACCAGCCGTCCAAAATGCTGAGGCTTGGAACCCCGTTCAGCGCAGCTTTCATCCCGCTCGTTCCGGACGCCTCGAAGGGCCGCTGTGGAGTGTTTAACCACAAGTCTACGCCGCTCGTGAGCAGATGCCCCCAGCGCATGTCGTAGTCTTCCAAATACGCGACCTTTAGCCGAGGACTCCCCAACTTTGCCGCGAACGCGAACACACGCTGAATCTGTTCCTTGCCTGGTTCATCCTGAGGATGCGCTTTGCCCGCGTAGACAATCTGCAATGCGCCGTTGTTCTCGCTGATCTTGCGCAATCGATCCGGTTGAGCGAACAGCAAATCGAAGCGTTTATAGGTGGCTGCTCGCCTGGCGAATCCGATGGTCAGGAGTTTTTCGTCTAGAGCGAGGCCGGTCCTGGTCTTTATTGCTTCCAGCAGCGCCGCCTTCGCGAGCTGGTGCGTCGCCCGGATCTCTTCAAGAGATATACTTATCGCGTACCTGAGGTAGACATTGTCGCGCCGCCACTCCGGAATGTGTGTGTCGTAGAGATTCCGAAAAGCAGGGCTTGTCCACGTGACCGCATGAACGCCATTCGTAATCGCGCGTATCGGATATTGTGGAAACATGCCTTGGGACACCGCGCCGTGATGCATCGCAACACCGTTGATGTAATGTGAAAAGCGCAATCCAAGGTAGGTCATGTTGAGGAGAGCTTCGGGGCAGCAGTGTGTCGCATCGAGAACACCCGCACGATCCGCTCCGAGAACCTGCGCCATCAAGTCGCGCGAGAACTGATCGAACCCAGCGGGTACAGGCGTATGAGTCGTGAAGACGCACTGCCGCCGCACCTCGCGGATATCCGTTTCGGTGGCCGCCGCAAAATTGGCGTCTCCCAGACGTTCTTCGAGCAGTGCGAGCGCCAGCAGAGAAGCGTGACCCTCGTTCATATGGAAGACTGTCACATCCTCATACCCGAGGCGGCGGAGAATCTTGACGCCACCGATTCCAAGAACGACTTCCTGGCAGAGCCGGTAGTGTCGATCTCCGCCATACAGAAAGTCCGTCAATGTCCGGTCCCAACCGCTGTTCTCTGGGCTATCCGTATCGAGGAGATAGACAGGAACGCTGGCACCGCCGACGCCTCTAATGCGGTACCGCCACGCGCGAACCTGCACGTGCCTTCCTTCGATCACAACGGATGCAGTTCCATCCATAAGCTCAAGACGACTGCTGGGATCCCAAGGACTGCACGCCTCCATCTGCTTACCAGACTGGTCCAGTACCTGCCGGAAATAGCCTTTCCGGTGAGCCAACGTTATCGCTACCATCGGGACGCCGAGGTCGGCGGCGGATCGAAGAGTGTCGCCTGCGAGTACACCGAGGCCGCCGCTATAGGTCGGCATGTCAGGCTCGAGCGCTATCTCCATGGAGAAATAGCCAACCCTGCGAAGACTAGCCTCCGATTCCGGGGCGGACTCAGACACTCTTGTTTCAACCACGGAAGTTTCCTACTGCTTCATCTTTAGATGCATCCCTCTTACGCTCTCCGAGGAATGGAATGACATGCCGCCGACAACACTCTGGCATTTCGGCCCGTAGGATCTCTATCGCACGGCTTGCCTTTCCCATAAAATCCGGCGTAGCTTCAACGATGAAGCGTCTTGGATGCCCTTGCCAGAGCCGTTCGATCCGGCCATCAATGTCGGTTGCGTCGGCTGCCGATTCGATCCGGAGTGGGTTCGTACGGTTGTAGCCATTGTCGATGGTCGGCGTCCGCAAGTGAATAACAGCGTCATAGCGCTTAAGTTGCTCCTCAAGCGTGGTGCCGACCGAAGACCATAAGTCGTCCTGGTTCGGCCAGTAAGCGGCGCCATCTATGGTCCCTCGGTCACACAGAATGACGGCCGGATCTTCCCCGTCCGCTGCCGTTTCGAGCTCGCGCTGCACGTAGAAGATTGCCCGTTGAGCCGCTTGGCGTAGACCGACACTCTCACCACGCGGGAACCCTCCGCCGAACACAATGCCGGCTGCTTCTGGAAGCACCTTCACGTGCTGGCAGAATGACTGGCGGATGAGTTCTAAGATGGCGGTTTTACCGGCTCCTGGACCTCCTGTCAGCACCACGTGGCGCGGCTCGTGAGGTTCTCTACATGCGCAGGCTCTCATTGTTCTCCTCGACGTTGCGAATCCAGAAACGTCAGACCCTTGGACCGGTTGACGCTTCGCCATAGAGCGCCGTATTGATCCTCTTTCAACGGCTGTTGTAACTGGAAATGAAATTGTCGACCGCTGCCCCGAAACAGTCCCGATTTCTCGGTCGTGGTGACGGTAAGGTCCAGCGGACCCGAGCTGCTGACGTTCTCGATATCGATCAGACGCCAGGATCTGGAACCGCCGTGTTCTCCGGCGTCAAATGCAATCTGCTCTCTCCCGATCATCAGTGTTCCCAATGTTCCCGACAGACCGTGGTCGAGCTTGGCTCCGACCTTCCACTCTGGAGCTGGCTCTGGCGCGGGAACCGCGGCAATGAATCGCTGATCCAGCTTGCTTGTCCATAGAGGGTACGCCTCGACCGCTAGGTCTTTCGGCACGCGATCGAAAATGAACTCCCGGTCTCGTCCGAGTTTCCACTTCGAGTCCTCATAAGTGAGAATGCGAAGTCCGGCCGGGCTGACCGTAAGCTGTTGGATCTCTTCATAGCGCCAGCTTCGCGAGTCGGTTTTGCCCTTCTTCCCGTGCTCCTCAAACGAAATCTCTTCTGGAGAAATCCGTAACGTTCCCATTGCGCCCTTGCGCCAATGCTGATGACGCACCTCGAACGTGTAGGTCTGCGCCGCTATTGGCGGGGTTACGCCGCAGAGCAGGAGGCCGGCAAGGCTCAGACCGGTGAGAGATTTCGCTTTACTTCGAAGTGCCATTTCCATACCTCATAAATTGCCGGATAGACGACCAGTTCCAGGATGAAAGAAGTGAAGATACCGCCGATCATGGGCGCCGCAATCCGCTTCATCACGTCTGCGCCTGCGCCGGTGGACCACATGATCGGAACCAACCCAAGAAACATGACAGCAACCGTCATCACTTTCGGCCGGATTCTTTTTACCGCGCCATGCATGATCGCTTCCTGCAGACCCGCGAGGCTGCCCAAGCGTCCTTCCTTCTTCGCCTGGTCAAACGCCAAATCGAGATACAAGAGCATGAAGACGCCCGTTTCGGCGTCCACTCCCATAAGCGCAATGAGTCCCACCCAGACGCCTATACTCATGTTGTATCCCAAGGCATGCAAAAACCAGATCGCGCCCACTGCGGAGAAAGGAACGGCCAGGAGGATGATCAAAGTTTTGGCGAAGGATCTGGTGTTGAAATAGAGCAGCATCACAATGACCGCTAGCGTCACTGGCAGCACAATGATGAGGCGCTGCCGGACGCGCTCCATGGCTTCGTATTGGCCACTCCAGGTCAGCGTGTATCCAGGCGGCAGGGTCAGCTTTTCGCGGAGTAGCTTCTTGGCTTCCTGGACATATCCGCCCACATCCCGGCCCGTAATGTCCACGTAGACATAACCATTCAGCAATCCGTTTTCATCGCGGATCATCGAAGGTCCCGCAGCGAGTTCAACGGAGGCGAGTTGCGAGACCGGGATCTGCGTCTGGCCGCCCATGACCGGAACCAGCACCCGCTCCAGTTTGTTCATGTCGCTGCGAAGGTCGCGAAGATACCGGACATTGACTGGATAGCGCTCTCGGCCCTCAATGGTGGTCGTGACGTTCTCCCCGCCGATAGCATTCATCACTACGGACTGCACGTCGTCGATCGAAAGCCCATAACGCGCAATGGCATCGCGATTCCACTTGAAGTCGAGGAAGTATCCCCCTCCAGTCCGCTCCGCAAATACGCTTCGGGTGCCGGCGATCTGCGGCATCATGCCTTCGATTTGCGTGCCCAGGCGCTGAATCTCGTTCAGGTCGGATCCGTAGATTTTGATTCCGATCGGCGTTCGCACACCAGTCGTGAGCATGTCGATGCGCGCTTTGATAGGCATCGTCCAGGCATTGGCGACACCCGGCAACTGCAGTGCCTCGTTCATTTGATCGACCAGTTGTTCGGTAGTGAGGTGATCCGGCATGAAACGGCTAAGAATTGATCTTGTCCAGGGCGGCCAGGACGAGTACCAGGTCTCGATCTTCGGCCACTCCGACTGGGGCTTGAGACCGATGACTATTTCCATCATCGAGAAGGGCGCCGGATCGGTGGATGTCTCGGCCCGGCCGGACTTCCCCATAACGCTCTGCACTTCCGGGAACTGCCGGATAATCTGGTCTTGCGCTTGGAGGAGCTTCTGGGCCTCTGTGACCGAGATTCCAGGCAGCGTCGAGGGCATATACATCAACGTGCCTTCGTCCAGAGGCGGCATAAACTCAGAACCGAGCCTGTCATAAACCGGCACTGTGATTGCAACCAACGCAACCGCCGCAGCAATCACCAGCCACTTCCAGCGCAGGCTCCAGGCGCATATAGGTCCGTAGAGGCGGATGAGCACCCGGCTAATGGGGTGCTTCTCTTCCGAATGAATCTTGCCGACGATCACGGCGTTGAGTAGACTACTGAGCCAGCGCGGCCGGAATCGGAACTGTTTCATGTGGCCCACGAGCAGCAACATCACCGGCCCCAGGGTAATAGCAAGCGCGGCGGCCACAATCATCGTAAAAGTCTTCATGTAAGCCAAGGGCTTGAACAGACGTCCTTCTTGTGCTTCCAGCGTTAGAACCGGAATGAAGGAGACCGCGATCACAAGGAGGGCGAAGAAGCTCGGGCCCGCCACTTCTTTCGCGGCCTCAATGACGACTGCGTGATAGTCCCGCTTTTCGCCCTCATGTTCCCAGGCTTCAAGTTTCTTATGCGTTTGCTCGACGACAACAATGGAGGCATCCACCATCGCGCCGATTGCAATGGCAATGCCGCCCAGCGACATGACATTGGAGGTCAGTCCCATCATCTGCATGGGAATAAACGCAATCGCGACCGCTACGGGGATCGTGACTATGGGAACCAACGCGCTAGGAGCGTGCAGGAGGAAAATGAAGATCACCACCGCCACGATGATCATCTCTTCGATGAGCGTCTCTTTCAGATTTTCGATGGAGCGCAGGATCAGATCCGACCGGTCGTAGGTACTGACGATTTCCACGCCCTTTGGCAGACCCGGCTCGATATCCTTCAGCTTGGCCTTCACGCGCTCGATCACCTGCAACGCATTTTCGCCCTGGCGCATCACGACAATGCCCGCAACGGTGTCTCCCGTGCCATTTAAGTCTGCGAGCCCGCGGCGAATATCCGGGCCGAGTGTAACGGTTCCGAGGTCCTGAACCCGAATCGGTACGCCGTTCATCGAGCTCACCACGATCTTTCCGATGTCCTCCTCAGATCGCGCGTAGCCGCGGCCTCGCACCATGTATTCAGCACCGCTGAACTCGACGAGCCGACCGCCGACGTCGTTGTTTCCTCCGCGAACCGCCTCCACGACCTTCATGATGGGCACGTTGTACGCCTGCAGGCGATTGGGGTCAACGTTGACTTGGTACTGGCGGACGAATCCGCCAATCGGTGCCACTTCCGCCACACCTGGGACCGCTCGTAGCTGGTACCGTAGGAACCAATCCTGAACGGAGCGCAGTTCAGCCAAGCTGTGCGTCCCGCTCTTATCGACCACTGCATATTGGAAAACCCATCCCACACCGGTGGCGTCCGGCCCGAGTTCGGTGGTCACCCCCTGCGGCAGACGTGGGAGCACAGATGACAAGTATTCGAGCGTGCGTGACCGCGCCCAGTAGATGTCAGTTCCTTCCTGAAAAATGATGTAGACGTAGGAATAGCCGAAGTCCGAGAAACCTCGGATGTCCTTGACTTTCGGAGCGCCCAGCATCGCCGTCACGATGGGATAAGTGACCTGGTCCTCCATGATGTCGGGACTGCGGTCCCAACGGGAATACACGATGACCTGCGTGTCGCTAAGGTCCGGAAGTGCATCCAGCGGAATATTCCTCATGGCCCAGACGCCAACCGCGACCGCGCATGCGGCCAGGATGAGGACCATGACCTTGTTCTTGCCGCAGATTTCAATGATGCGGTTGATCATCGTGGTTTCGCCATGCCAGGCATGTCTTTCATATCCTGCTTGCCCGGTTCAGATTTGCTGGGTTGAGATTTGACGGGTGGGGGCTCCTGTTTCAAGGGAGTTGGCGGCGGGGAGTTACCCCCGGAAGACTTAGGCGCCGACATCCCGGGCATTCCCGGCATGCCTCCCATACCGGAAGCCGCAGATTTCATCTGGCTCTCGGAATCAATCAAGAACGTTCCGGAGATAACGATGCGCTCGTCCGGCTTCAGGCCCCGCAGGATTTCGATGCGGTCGCCGAGATGCTCTCCGATCTGCACTTCACGGGGCTCCAGGTAGCCGTTGCCGCGGTCCACGAACACTGTCTTCTTCAGGCCGGAATCCAACACTGCGTCCGTCGGCACAGTTATTTGCTGTGCCAGTGCGATACTGAAATTCACCTCGACAAACATGTCCGGCCTGAGGGTCATGCGAGGGTTCTCCGCATCAATGCGGACCTTCAGAGTTCGCGTGGTTGGATCCACCTGAGGCTGGATGTAATCCACCCTCCCTCTGAGCACAGCGGACGGGCCGTAGGATGAGGTGATATTCACGGGTTGGTTCAACCGCACCAAAGACGCTTCTGCCTCAAATACGTCGGCCATGATCCAAACCCGGCTGAGGTCCGTGATTGTGTACAGCTCTGTATCCGGAGTGATCCGCTGTTTGGGGAAAGCGTTGCGTGCCGTGATGTACCCGCTCGCTGGTGAGTAGACAGTAATGTTCGTTACAGGCTTGCCCGTGCGGGCGATTTCGTCGATCTGATCGTCGGTGAGGTCCCACAGTATTAGGCGGCGCCGCGTTGCCGCCAGAAGAGAATCGCTCTGCGCCAGCGCACCTCTCAGAGTGCTGGCCTTCATCAGGCCCTGGCTTTTGAGGGCCAGCAAAAACTCTTCTTGTGTGGACAGCAGGTCGGGGCTGTACAGCGTGAGCAGGGGTTGATCTCTTTCTACGACCTTACCTGTGAAATCTACAAAGACCTTGTCGATCCAGCCCTCCACGCGAGTGTGCACATGGGCGATGCGCTGCTCGTCCGGCGCGATCTTTCCAACAGCCCGGATCGTTTTGACGGACGAGCCGATCGAGGGAATACCATATTTGACCCCGATCAATTGCTGCTTCTTGGGGCTGATCTGGATTGTTCCCATTGGGAGTTCGGGCGGAGTAGCTGTTTGGGCTGGAACACCGGATGGCTTTTCCACTGATGCTTGTGCTGTGCCGGGCACCGCATACCAGCGGCGGTACCCGTAACCGGCGACGAACACGGCCGCCATCGCGGCTAAGAAGAGTAAGACACGAAGAGCTTTCATGGTTGCACCCTCATGGGACGACCGGAGCTCCAATCATTTCTTCGATCCGGCTTAAGGACATGTAATAGTTCTGCAGTTCCTCGTAGTAGTTGATTTCGAAATCCAGGACCGACATGTAATTTGTGAGGACGGACAGGAAATCAACCGTGCCGGTTTCGTAGGACGACATCGACGACTCTAATGCAAGGCTTGCTTGAGGCACAGTTGTACTGGAATAGAGTTGTAGGAGGTCCCAGGACGCCTGAGCGGCGAGAAACTCATCTTGAATCTGGAAATGCAGGTTCTGATTGGTTGCTTCATACGATCGCCGGGCTTGGGTGAGCATTTGTGTCTGCTCGTTCAAAGCCGCACTCTGTTTGCGTCGGTAATATACCGGAATGGTGATGTCGAGGCGTCCCTGGTACATCGGTGACATCGATCCCTGGTTGAAGTAGCCGCCAGAAACTGCAAAGTCCGGAAAGTAGTCCTTGTGAGCGAGGTTGACCGCCAATTCAGAGCGTTCGATCATCCGTTGATCCCGCGTAAGCATGGGCGCTTGCTTGGAGGCGAGAGCAAACAACTCGTCCAGCGACCGGACGGACTGCTTCGCTTGCAGTTCCGGAGGCTGGCCGATCGGCTGGCGAGGGCGCCGATTTAGCAGCGCGTTCAACTCAGCCTCTCGGGCAGCTTTGTCGCGCCGCAACTGAATCACTCTGCTCTCCAGAACCGAGATCTGGGTTTGGGTTTTGAACACGTCCTGCTGCGCAGCGCGTCCGACCGAGTAACGGGCCTCGGTGATTTTGAGCAGCCTATCCAGCAGGGTTCGGTTACGTTCCAGCACCGCTATGGCCGAGTAATCGTAGGACAGCTTGTAAAACGCCTGTTTCAACCGGGACAGTACTTGGAGCTGCGTGGCCTGATAGGTTTGAAACTCGGCTTCTGCGTCCTTTACCGAGATCTCCCCGCGAAGTTTTCGTTTCCCGGGATACGGGAACTCTTGAGTGACCATGAACCCTATAGAGGACGTCGGGCTCACGCCAAGCTGGGCGCCCGGTAACGGATTGCCGTTGCTCGTCCAGCCGGGTGAAAACATCGGGTCGGGCAAACTGCTGGCCTGGCTGGGCCGCTGGCGGGAAGCCTCATAGCGTTTCTGTGCGGCTTGAATATCCGGGTTGTTGACGAGTACCTCGGCGACAAGTTCGTTTAGACGCAATTCCTGTCCGGCCGCTGACAATGCAGCGAACAAAATCAAGCTCGTTCTGAATGCAGCGTGCTCGATCAACTTCATGCTCATGGCGGAATTCATTTCTGCGCATTGTCTTCTGCACTTCGGGCACCAGTCAGCTTCCCTCGTTCGGATCGAGAATATGCGTGAGGGTTCGGCCCTTAAGCCCGCGGATCTGCCTGATCTGAGGAGTGCATTGCCTCATTTCGGGCACCGAACTTGGCGGCAATCCACGGCTCTCTACGGAAAGCCTTGATCGAGTTGATTGAAGGGCGTGGCCGCTTGCTTGCTTACCTCGTCTTGGATGGATAGGAGATGAGCAGCCGCCGGATTCTGGTTGTTGACGACGACGCCAGTCTGCGTCGAGTCACGCAGGTGCAGCTTGAGGACGAGGGCTACACGGTGATGGTGGCTGTCAGCGGTGAAGAAGCCAAAGTCATTCTCGCGCGCAAACCTCAGGACTTGGTGATTACGGATCTCAGCATGCCGGGGATCTCCGGAGTCGAACTGCTGAGACACATCCGTTCGGAATATCCCGACACGGTGGTCGTGTTGATCACGGCGTTCGGCTCGGTAGAAACAGCTGTCGAGGCGATGAAGCTCGGAGCATACGATTACATTACAAAGCCTGTCAATCCGGAAAGCTTGCGTATGGTAGTCGCCCGCGCTTTGGAACATCTCTCACTTCGGGAGGAAGTTCAGACGTTGCGCCGGGCTCTGGATCAGAGACCGGGTTTTCAGAACATCGTTGGGCGTTCCGATGCTCTCACGTATGCACTCGACATGGCCGCCCGCGCCGCGCAATCGGACGTCACTGTATTGATTCGCGGCGATACCGGAACGGGCAAGGAACTCGTAGCCCGCGGAATCCACTGCAGCAGCCGCCGCAAAAGCAAGCCATTTGTCACCATCAACTGCGGTGCCATCCCCAAGGACCTCCTGGAGTCGGAATTGTTCGGCCACGTTAAGGGCGCCTTTACCGGTGCGGCCACTCACAAGAAGGGCAAGATTGAATCAGCAGAGGGCGGAACGATATTTCTGGACGAGATTGGCGAGTTACCGCCGGAACTCCAGATTAAGCTGCTCCGCTTGATTCAGGAACACGAGATCGAAAAGGTTGGCGAGACGGGACGGATACAGGTAGACGTCCGGATCATTGCCGCTACGCATCGAAACCTGCTCGCAATGGTGGCGGATGGAGGCTTCCGAGAAGATCTGTACTATCGCTTGAATGTCGTTCCTATAGAGCTGCCGCCTCTGCGTGAGCGCACTGGGGACATCCCGGAGTTGGTGCAGCGCTTTTTCGAAATAGCCCGAGACAAACAGGGCCGGCCCAATTTGAAATTGCCCATGTCTTTGCTGCCGTACTTCTCTGCGTATCGCTGGCCAGGCAACGTTCGGGAACTCGAGAACGTGATCGAACGGCTCGTGGTGCTCGCGGCCGGCGATGAAATCATCTTCGAGGACCTACCAGAGACACTCCGCAGGCAGCGGCCGGCACTGGACACGCTGCAAATGGAACTTCCGGCGCACGGCATCAGCTTGGAGGCCGTGGAAAAGGAGTTGATCGCCCAAGCGTTAAGCCGGTTCCAAGGGAACCAAACGCAAGCGGCCCGGTATCTGGACCTCAGTCGAAAAACGCTCATTTATCGCATGGAGAAGTATGGGCTCCGAGGCGAGCCGGAGGTCGGCGACGACTCAAAAGCTGGTTGAAGGAGGCGGTTGCAAGTGACATCACGCGTCAAGCGATCATCCTCCATCTTCGGCGGGATGCTTCTCATCACGATTGCTCATTACCTAACCCCGCCTCAGCTCTACCTATCACACGAGATTCTGGAGCGGCTGTACTATCTGCCGATCGTCATCGCAGCGTGTTGTTTTGGCTGGGCGGGAGGGCTCATGGCCGCTGGGTGTGCGGGCCTTTGCTACGTACCTTTCGTTTTCATGGCCTCGCATGATTCTCCCCAAATCATGGCGGGAAGATACGCAGAGATCGCTGTCTTCCTCGCGGTCGGAGTGCTCACCGGCACCCTGTCCGACCGCGAGCGGAAGCGCCGTCGCCAGCTTCAACGGGCGACGGACCAGTTGAGCGAGACAAACCGGCAATTGCAGAACAGTTTCCAGCAGTTAAGGCGTGCGGACAGGCTTTCCGCCGTGGGTCAGCTTGCCGCCAGCCTTGCGCATGAGATCCGCAATCCGCTGGGTAGCATCGAAGGCGCCATAGATATCGTGGGAAGAACGGCCGACGACGATAGGCGGCGCGAGTTTCTCGGGATCATCAAAAAGGAAACGAGACGACTGAACGGCCTTCTCACAAACCTGCTTGATTTTGCGCGCCCTCGAACTCCTCAGATTCGACAAACCCAAGTGGACGCAATTGTTCGCGCGGTGGTTGATCTCACGTCCCACAACGCGCAGCAACAAAACATCGAGCTAAAGCTTGATATCGCGCCGGACCTGCCGCAAGTCGAATGCGATTCCGAGCAGATTATTCAAGTCCTGCTGAACGTTACCCTGAATGCAATCCAAGCCAGCCCAGCCGGAGGCCAAATCTCGATCTCGGCGCATAGAAGAGACAGCATGATTCTCCTGCGGGTCGGCGACGAAGGTGGCGGAATCGCCGAGGCGGAGTTAGATAAGATCTTCGATCCGTTTTATACGACAAAAGAGGGCGGCACCGGACTAGGACTCGCCATCTCTTATCAGATCCTCACCCAGCACGGCGGCGGAATCGCGGTGGAACGCAACCCAGACAAGGGCATGACGTTCACGCTTAGCTTCCCGATCCACCAAGCTCCGACTCAGAGCTAAAGACACCCGCTTTCCCCCCGTGGATCATTTGAGGCACCGGATGCCTGCTGTCAGGCAGCTCATTCGAACCGAAAGCACCTAAGCCGCACAGAGTGTGAGGGATACGAACGGCACGCTGCGTGCTTTGCATAAGGTGAATGACGCGAACAGGAAGTTCACCCATCCCCGACCTGATGGCTGGAAACCACGTCGTGACCGCTCGCGCCACGAATTCAAATTCGAAAGGAAAGGTAAAGAAGATGTTGAACCATTTGATGAATACAAGGACGCTCAGGACGGCGGTCTTCGCGGTAGCGGTTGGGATGCTGACGGCCATGGTTTCTGTCCCCGCCGGAGCCGCGGACAAGCCCTTGAGTAAGAGTGAACTCAAGAACCTGATTAACAACGCAGAGACGAAGGCCGACCATGAGCGTATTGCGAAGTACTTCGAAGCCGAAGCAGCGAGGTACGAGGCTGAGGCGAAGGACCACGGCGAACTCGCGCCGTTTTACCAGCGAAACCCCGACCCGACCATCTCGAAGCATCCGGGGAGCCCGCGCGCATTCGAGCATTGCGACTCTCTTTCCAAGAGTCTCCAGAAGGCTGCGGAAGATGCCCGTCAATTGGCGGCTGAGCACAGAGGGATGGAGAAGGAAGCAAAGAAATAATGTGCTTTCGAGTACAGCACGAATCAAGACGACTGGACACCTAACTGCGGCCGCCGGCGTGGGGTCACAATTGACCTCTGTCGGCGTGCTAGCAGTTCACTAGCGGTCTTCGACGACGGGAGGCTTCGGATGAGGCCCCAAGGACGCAAATGTGCAGTCAGCAGAAATCTAATAGGAAGGTAGACGAACATGTTGGACCGTTTGATCAATGCACGGACACTCAAATTGGCGGTCTTCGCGGTTGCGATGGCGATTCTGGCAGCTGTGGTTTCCGTCCCTGCCGGAGCGGCCAAGGCCAAAACCTTGAGTCAGAGTGAACTCAAGGGCCTGATCGCGAATGCGAAGACCGCAGCCGACCATGAGCGGATCGCCCAACACTTCGACTCTGAGGCAGCCAAATACGAAGCGGAGTCGAAGGACCATGGCGAACTCGCCGTTTCTTATCAGGCATACGCGAGGAGCAGCACTGTTCCTTACAAGGCCGCCGCCACTGCGAGCGTGCGCAATGCAGAACACTGCAACGGGATTGGAAGCCAACTTCGGAACGCTGCCGAAGATGCCCGTCAACTGGCAGCCGAACACAGGGGGATGGCCAAGGAGGCCAAGTAAAGCGCTCTTGCGAGAGCGAATGGGGACAAGATCATGACACACGCAACGAAATTCCAAACATTCAGAACGGCGTTGTTGACCGCTGTGATGGCGATGCTAATGGGGGTTATTTCTCTACCCGTTTCGGCGGAAGACTCCAAGATCCTCAAGAAGGACGAACTGAAGAACCTTATCTCAAATGCGAAGACAGCCCAGGATCACCAGCGCATCGCAGACCACTACGCCGCCAAGGCAGAGCAGTTCGAGGCCGAGGCTACGGAGCACGCAGAGGAGGCCGCCAAGTATAAGGCCAATCCGAACATGCACGAGATGAAGCATCCGGGCAGCCCGCAGACCGCCAGTCATTGCGAGTCCATGGCGCGGAGTCTCCGCGACGCCGCAAAGCAGGCCCGGCAACTCGCCGAGGACCACCAGGCAATGGCGAAGAGTGTGAAGTAGGTTTTCCGCTAGCGGAAACTGCCGGCTGAAGCAATGACTATGAACCGCCGCGGAGGGCCACATGAGATTCGCCTCCGCTGGTGTTGACTTTTGGAAGGAGAAGAAGATGGCAAAAAATGGAAAGACGCATCCTATGGCTTTTGACAAGACTAGTTTTATCTGCCCGAGCAAAGGAGCGCAAGATGTTTTCCTCGCGGGCACGTTCAACGATTGGGATCCCACTCGCACACCGATGGAACGCCAGGACGATGGCTCATGGAAGGCTGAACTGGAACTGGCTCCGGGCCGGTTCGAGTACAAATTCATCGTGGATGGCGCTTGGTGTTGTGAGCCAGGGCGTCCGGATGAGGAGTGCGCCAACTGCGTTCCCAACCCCTTCGGTACCATGAACCGCGTGATCGAGGTCCCTGGTGCAGCTGAAGCGAAGGCGAGCACCGCTGCGTGAGGAAGAACTCCTGACGTTCGTACACCCGATCGGCAACGTCGGTTGCCGCCGACCGCATTTGGTGTCGCAATGGTAACTGTGGAGACCCTAACAGCAATCGATCCAGTTTGCGGAATGAACGTGGCGCCTGAGTCTGCCGCGGGCAGCCTCGAACATGCCGGACAAACCTACTTCTTTTGCAGCCAGCGTTGTCTTGAGAAGTTCAAAGCCGATCCTTCTAAGTACGTAAAGTCGGCGCAAGTCTTACCCCCGCCAGAACAGAGAGGAAGTGTCCCCTTGGCCACGGGGCCTCTGGGCGTGCAGACAGACTCCCGAGCCGAATACGTCTGCCCCATGCATCCCCAGATCGTTCGCAGCGATCCGGGCAGTTGCCCTATTTGTGGAATGGCTCTTGAGCCTCGGACGATTTCCGAGGAGCCAGAAGAAAACCCTGAACTCACGGACATGACGCGTCGGTTCTGGGTGGGAGTTGCTCTGACGATTCCCGTTCTGGTATCCGCGATGGCAGAGTACATTCCAGGACGTCCGCTTGAACAATTAGCCACGCCCCGCTTCTGGACCTGGTTTGAACTAATTCTGGCAACACCTGTCATTGCCTGGGGCGGCTGGCCGTTCTTCGTACGTGGCTGGCAGTCCATCGTGAATCGCAGTCTGAATATGTTTACGCTGATCGGGCTAGGTGTGGGTGTCGCTTACCTGTACAGCCTCATCGCTGCGCTATTCCCCGGAGTATTCCCCGCTTCGTTCCGCGATGAGGCAGGCGAGGTCGCGGTCTATTTCGAAGCGGCGGCCGTGATCGTCACCCTCGTGTTGTTAGGACAAGTGCTCGAATTGAAGGCGCGCAGCCAGACCGGCGCCGCGATCAGGGCTCTCCTGGGGTTGGCTCCGAAGACCGCTCGCATGCTGCGTGACGACGGTTCCGAGGCCGACGTGCCGCTGGACCAAGTCCAGGTTGGATTCCGGCTGCGGGTGCGACCCGGCGAAAAGATCCCTGTCGACGGCATAGTCACCGAGGGCTCCAGTAGTGTGGATGAGTCGATGATTACCGGGGAGCCAATTCCGGTCGAGAAGGGAGCCGGGGATCGGGTTACCGGAGCGACGGTGAACGGCACTGGTTCGTTGATCATGCAGGCAAAGCGCGTAGGCGCTGACACATTGTTGGCCCAAATCGTTCATATGGTTTCCGAAGCGCAGCGTAGCCGTGCGCCGATTCAGAAACTAGCAGATGTCGTCGCAGGCTACTTTGTGCCGACGGTCGTCGGAATCGCAGCTCTAACATTCATCGTTTGGGCGGCGGCCGGGCCCTCGCCCCGAATGGCGCACGCTCTGATCAATGCTGTCGCGGTATTGATTATCGCTTGCCCTTGCGCGCTCGGGTTGGCGACGCCGATGTCGATCATGGTCGCGATGGGCAAAGGCGCCACTATGGGCGTGTTGTTTAAGAATGCCGAAGCCATCGAGTTCATGCGGAAAGTTGACACCCTCGTCGTCGACAAGACGGGGACTCTAACCGAGGGGAAGCCGAAGCTAGTCAGTGTCTGGCCCGTGGCCGGTTTCGATGAAGCACGGCTATTGCGGCTCGCGGCTAGCCTGGAACGAGCCAGCGAACACCCCCTGGCAGCTGCGATAGTCGCCGGAGCCGAAGCGCGTAACATCCAGCTTTCACCGGCTGAGGCCTTCGAATCAGTGACGGGCAAGGGCGTTAAGGCTCGGGTCGACGGTGCAGTGGTCCTTCTCGGCAATCGAAAACTCATGGAAGACGCACAGATAGGCGTCGAGCCGCTCGCAGACGCCGCCGAATCCGGGCGAGCCGACGGCCAGACGGTTATGTTCGTCGCGGTCGAGGGCAAGGCAGCCGGGCTGATTGGCGTAGCCGATCCGATTAAGGAGACTACGTCAGAGGCTATCCAGCAACTACACAAAGAAGGAATCCGGATTGTCATGCTCACTGGAGACAGCCGCACGACGGCAGCGGCCGTGGCGCGGAAGCTCGGGATCGACGATGTGGTCGCCGAGGTCCTGCCGGAGGACAAGAGCAACCAGATCAAGCGGCTTCAGGAGCAGGGGCGGTTCGTCGCAATGGCTGGCGACGGGATCAATGACGCGCCGGCGTTGGCGCAGGCGCAAGTTGGTGTGGCCATGGGGACGGGAACGGACGTGGCTATGGAGAGTGCGGGGGTGACGCTGGTCAAAGGCGATCTCCGCGGGATCGTGCGCGCGCGGCGACTAAGTCGGGAAACCATGAAGAATATCAAGGAGAATCTGTTCTTTGCGTTCGTTTACAACGCACTGGGTGTGCCAATCGCGGCCGGCGTGCTCTACCCGTTCTTCGGCCTTCTCTTGAGCCCGATGATTGCGGCAGCCGCGATGAGTTTCAGTTCTGTGTCGGTGGTGGGAAATGCTTTGCGGCTACGGAGAGTACGTCTTTAGCCGCAGACCGGGCGTCGCTCGGATGCCCGGTCGGAAGGAGGCAGTGTGCAGGGCTTGGTGTCGTTGTTGCTATTTGCAGCATTCTTCTATTTCATGATGCGATTCGGTTGTGGCGCCCACATGGTGCATGGGCACCACGGCGGACATGAAGGCCATGGCGGCGGCGCTGGCACCGCCACAGATCCGGTCTGCGGTATGGAGGTGCCACCTGGACAAGGCTACGCCAAGATGCACGAAGGCCGCGAGTATAGGTTCTGCAGCAGACAGTGCCTTGATAAGTTTGAGCTGGAACCACGGCGCTACGCGAAGGGAGGTGCACGATGAAACATGCGATCTCGTTCTCCGCCGTCGGACACGCAAGCAGCTTGTTCCTGGCGATCACGTTTGCCGTATGTGTTGCCTTCGATTTTGTATTTCCGTCTCACGCGATGTATCAAGCTTGGCAGAAGCTATTGCCCGGGTTCGAATGGATCAGTTGGAAGAGCTTTCTTCTGGGCTTGGTCGAGAGCTACGGTTACGGATGGTATTTCACTCTCATCTGGGTTCCGCTCTACAACGTGTTTGCCGGTGGGGCTAGCCGTCGAGGTTAGGGTATCCGAACGGAAAGGAGAGTCGCCCTTCATGGATAATGCTGTGGCGCTCGTGCAGGCATATCTGCGTGTCAACGGATACTTCACCGTAGCCGAGTATCCGGTAATCGAGGCCATCCGCGGTGGCGGCTACCGTGAAGCAACCGATCTCGACATATTGGCATTCCGGTTTCCGGGTTCTAGACAGGCGGCGCCCGAAGTCAGCCACGCTGCTGGGCAGGATTCGCCAGCTAACCCTCTCGATCCCGCACTTGGCGTCGATTATAGCGCCGCCGACATGCTGATCGGCGAGGTCAAAGAGGGTGTTGCAGAACTGAATCAGGCCGCTACTGATCCGGCTGTGCTGCGAGCCGCGTTGACTCGGTTTGGTTGTTGCCCACCCGATCACATTGATCATTTGGTCGATTCTGTATTGCGCCACGGACGGACAAAGACGCCTGCTGGGCACACCTTACGCATGATCGCCTTCGGTTCGACGTTGCCTGGCGGGTCACATCGGTATACCGTCATTGCACTCGGTCATGTCATCCAGTTCCTTCGGAACTACCTGAGCGAAAACTGGGATGTCCTACACCATGCCGACTTCAAGGATCCCGCCTTTGGTTTCCTGATGACTCTGGAGAAAGCGCAACGCGGCCTCCCCCTGAAGCAGTCGAGGGGTCGCGCCCCTAGTTCTCATGTCTGAGTAAAGGTCTAACGGAAGACTCTGCGATTTGGACCGGTGGGTCAAGGCCGGTAGAAGGGTGCGTTTGGCGTGATTGATAGCTTTGAGTTTCTATAATGTTGAAGCAACCGACCATTGCGTTTTCTTTCGGACGCTTAGCTCGCCTAATTTGGATCCGCCGCGAATTGGCCAAGCGTGATCGTTGGACGCGAAATGAACTGGTCCACCATCAGACAAACGCACTGAGCGTACTTCGTGCGCATGCTTATGCAAATTCCCCCTTCTATCAACGTTTCCATTCAGACCTTTTCGACAAGCCGCTACAAGATCTGCCAGTGCTCACAAAAAAGGAACTGATGGAGAACTGGAACGAGGTTGTAACCGATCGCACCTTAAAGCTCAACGAGCTTCGGGAATTCATCGAGAGTCTCAATGTGCCTCGGCTTTTCCGAGACCAATACGTCGCCTCGACGACTTCTGGGAGCACGGGTCTGAAGGGTATCTTCGCATTCAATCGCGACGAGTGGCTTTGGAGTGTCGCTTCCCACGGTCGCGCGATTGGATGGGCGGGGGCGCGTATCGGACCCCTGGATCGCGCGCGGATGGCCGTTGTGAGCTCCACGAAGCCCTGGTGCAAATCCTTGCTCGTCGGCGCATCTGTGGACACCTCCATCTTGCCCACGCTGCGTTTGGATTCCACAGAACCGCTTCATGTGATCGTTGAGCGGCTGAATGCATTCCAGCCGGACATATTGGTCGCCTATGCTGAAACGGCGAGCGCGCTCGCGCTCCGGCAGCTTGCCGGAGCGTTGCGGATCTCACCGCGGATGGTGTTCGCCTCCTCGGAGGTTTTCACGGAAAGCGCCCGGGAGCGTATCCGAAGGGCTTGGAGCCGGGAACCGTTCAACGCCTATGCCGCCACGGAGACGGCGCTTATCGCAGCCGATTGTACGCACCACCGCCTGCATCTTGCTGAGGATCTGATTATCGTGGAGGTGGTCGACCGCGACAACCGGCCAGTGCCGGTCGGCTCCTGTGGAGAAAAAGTGCTCGTTTCTGTGCTCTTCAGTCGGACGGTTCCGCTTATCCGGTACGAGTTGAGCGACCGGGTGACGCTCGCCGATCTGGCAGCCCCGTGCGCATGCGGCAAACACTTCGCCGTGTTGGCGGGAATCCAGGGGAGAGTGGAGGACACTTTGTTCTTGGAGGGTACCGGCGGTGCGCCGGTAGCCATCAAGCCCGACATGTTTCACGAAGTCCTGGAACCTGCACCCGTGGACGGATGGCAGGTCATGCAGGAGAACCCGACTCGCATAACCGTCTCGATCATCGGTCCGCAGGTAGGCTATGACGAAAGTCATATTACGAACCAAATAAGATCGCGCTTGCGCGAACAAGGGGCACAGGATACTGTTGTGCAAGTTCGCGTTGTAGAAAAACTCCAGCAGTCATTAACGGGCAAGACTCCCCTCGTCCAAGCATTGAAACATTCTTAGTGGCCCAGATGTGAGAGATTCTAGACGGCACCCTAGTTGCGTTGCCTGCCTCCTTCCGGGTTTTCTACCTTCGCCATTCTCCGGTTGATCTTGATTCCGTTTCCACACGCCCTCTGATGGGCTGCGGGAATCCATTGTTCGACTCGAAAGCCGGCAACCGCTACTTCCCGGACGTATGTTCGCCGTTCTGTTCGCGCCGCAGCCCGAACTTCTCCATTCGGTAGATGAGAGTCTTACGGCTCATGTCGAGAAATTGTGCAGCACGAGACTGATTCCAGTCAAACTTCCGCAAGGCCGTCAGAATCAGTTCCTTTTCGACGGCCTCAAGGCTTATCCCCTCGGGTGGCAGTTTTAGTTGCAGCAGATTCTTCCTGTCGGGTTCGACTCGCAAGGAGGCGGGAAGATCCGCCGAACGCACCAGATCACCATCCGAAAGCACGATGATCCGCTCGATGATATTCTCCAGTTCGCGGACGTTTCCCGGCCAGCGGTATTCCTCGAAATACGACATCAACGTTTCTGGCAACTGAAGGCTTGGCCGGCCATGTTTCTCGCGGCCTCGTTGGAAGAAGATGCGAACGAGTTCCGGAATGTCATCGGACCGCTCGCGCAATGGTGGCAACTCCAACGGGATGACGGAAAGACGGTAGTACAAGTCCTCACGAAACGTCTGATCGTCGATCATGGCCTGGAGGTTCCGATGCGTGGCAGCGATGATCCGCACATCGACTTTCATCGGCTCGGTTGCGCCGATCTTCTCGACCTCCCCTTGCTGAATGAGCCGGAGCAACTTCACCTGGAGCTCGAGAGCCATATCGCCAATCTCATCCAAGAACAGCGTCCCTCGATGAGCCGCTTCCACCTTTCCGGTTTTGTGGGCTACGGCCCCGGTAAAAGATCCCTTGACATGACCGAATAGTTCGGATTCAAGCAGGTCCTTCGGGATCGCCCCACAATTGATCGTTACGAAGGGCCGCTCCTTGCGAGAGCTGTTAAAGTGAATTGCCTTCGCCAGCAGTTCTTTTCCAGTGCCAGTTTCGCCTCGAACCAGCACGGTCGACGTGCTCTGGGCTGCGCGCCCGGCCATATCCAAAACCTCCAGCAAACGCTTGGAACGGCCGACGATGGATTCAAATCCGTACTTGGCATCAAGAACGCGCCGTAACCGCCGCACCTCGGCGCGCAACCCCAAGTGCTCCAGCGCACGTTCCACGACCAGGCGGAGTTCAGAAATCTGGATCGGTTTCGTCAAGTAATCGTACGCCCCAGCCTTCATTGCCTCAACGGCTGTTTCGACCGTTCCGAACGCCGTCAGCATGATAACGATGGCTCTGTCCTCGCGGGAGCCCCCTTGGCTGCCCACGATCCGTTTGAGGACCTCAATGCCATTCATTTTCGGCATCATCAGATCGACCAGCACAACGTCGGGTTGCTCCTTCTGGAACAGAGTGAGTCCTTCCTGGGGATCGGGAGCACCGAGGATCTCGACGCCGTCCTGCTCGAGCGCGGACATCACGAGTTCCAGACTCGGAGCATCATCGTCAATGGCCAGAATCTTAAAGTTCATGACTGGCCGACTTATACGCAGAATTGAGAATCCACCGCACCTGCTCCCGAACATGCGAGATCGACACTGGTTTGGCGATGTAACCATCGAAACCGGAAGCAATCATTCGCTCGCGATCGCCATCCATAGCAAAGGCTGTGAGTGCTAGAACACGGCACGGGACCGGTGGCTCAAGAGCCCGGATTGCGCGAAGCACTGCAAAGCCGTCCAAACCCGGCATCTGGATGTCGATCAGCGCGATATCCGGTCGTTCAATCGTGACTTTCAACAAAGCGTCGTGTCCATTAGATGCTTCAATAATCCTGTGGCCCAGGACTGCGAGTGCGGCGCTCAGCATCTCCAAGCTGGCGGCATTGTCGTCGGCAATCAGTATTGTGATCACGGCGTCAAGTCCTCCCGCAAAGCTAGCCGAAGCTGCGCGACGAGGGCCTCTCTCCACGCTTCTCCTTTAAGGAATAGAGCGTGCGTCTTCCCAGCAAGGTAATCAAGATCCCGCTCGGTAAGGTCCTTTGCAGTCAGAATGAAAACAGGGATGTCTCGCGACATGCGGTCTTCCCTGATCCGCCGGAGAACCTCGAAACCGTCCACCTCGGGCATTATCAGGTCGAGTAGGATCGCGGCGGGAGATACGCGGCTTAAAATATCGAAAGCCTGGCTTCCGCTGGCGGCGAGCAACGTCATGTAACCCTCAGCCTCCAGCATCTCGGAGAGCAGATAGCGCGTCTCTGTATCGTCATCGACGACAAGCAGCCTGGCTGCACCTTTTGAAGAAAGAGGAACGTGTGCGCGAAGGGCCGCAAGCAAAGTTTCCTTCTCAACAGGCTTTACGAGGTAGTCGGATGCGCCGAAAGTAAAGCCAGTTTCCGGTTCGTCGAGAATCGAGATCACCACGACAGGAATGTGGGCTGTTTCGGGATCCTGCTTAAGCCGGTGAAGAATTTCCCAACCGCTGCCGTCTCCGAGGCGTATGTCAAGCGTGATCGCATCGGGCTTGAGTTCACGTGCGCGTATCAGAGCGTCAGATCCTGAGCCAACCCACGCCACGTCGTATCCTTCGGGCTCGAGATAGTGTGTTAACAACTCGCGAGCTGAGTCCTCGTCTTCCACAATCAGGACGAGAGTGTTCTCTCCCCGCAAACCGGCTCCGCCAACCGAGATCTTGAGCTCCTGCCTCTCCATTTCGGAAGGCGGCGGAATCTCAACGTAGAACCGGCTCCCCCGGCCAACCTCACTCTCCACCCAGATACGCCCCCGATGCAGCTCGACCAGGCGCTTCGTGATGGCCAAACCCAATCCTGTGCCCTCCCGGACTCCTTTGGTCGTCTCAGCGGCCTGGTGGAAAGCTCCAAAGATGGTCTCGATCTCGCTAGGCGGTATGCCTATGCCTGTATCACTGACAACGAGCCGCAACAGACTACCCTCGGCATGGGCCTCTACAGTGATATTTCCTTCGGCCGGCGTGAACTTGACTGCGTTGCTGAGGAGGTTGTAGATGATCTGTCTGAACCGGGTCTTGTCGGCGTGAAACTCAAGCCCGCTACGCACATGAATATCGAGACGCAGGCCTTTTGCGGTGGCCGCCTGTCTCATCGAGGTGAACACCTCCTCGATATCCTCAGGCAGAGTCAGCTTCTCAAGTCGGAGATCCAACCGACCGGCTTCTATCTTTGAAAGATCGAGAATGTCGTTGATGAGCGTCAGAAGATGGCGAGCGCCGTGCGAGATGTGGTTCAGATATCGCTGCTGCTTCTCATTCACTCCCCCGGCGCTTTGCTCGTGCAGAAGGTCTGAGAAACCGATGATCGCGTTTAGTGGCGTCCGAAGTTCGTGGCTCATGCTTGCAAGGAACTCGCTCTTGAGCTGGTTGGCGCGCTCAACCTCCCGGTTTCGCCGCTCCAAGTTCTCATTGAGAGACCGGATTTGCGCCTCAGTTCGCCGCCGCTCGGTGACGTCCCGAACCACGCACATGGTTCGTAAACCGTCATCCGTCTGAATCGGGCTCAGCTTGATATCCACCGGGAATTCTGTCCCATCGGCCTTGAGTGCCCAAAGATCGAGGCCCGAGCCCATGCGGCGCTTCGTAGGATGAGCATGATAATGCTCCCTGTGTGTGAGATGCCCCTGTCTATGCCGCTCTGGCAAGAGTTCTTCCACCCGCTTCCCGATCAGCTTCGAACGCGGCCAGCCGAAGAGTCGTTCCGCCTCCTCGTTCACGAGCCTGATTGCTCCCTCGTGATCCACCTCAAGGATCGCGTCAGGCGCCACTTCGAAGAGTTCACGGTACCAGTTGTTATCCATTCAGTGTCTGCAATCTCATCAGCATTGCCCAGATATTTGCTCGTCCAAGGAGTCGGCCTCCCGATTCTCACCACGTTTCAAGGGCACCTCACTTTGAAAGACGAGCCGTTTGTATCTTTGCGGCTCCCGAATTCCCCCAGGCAATCCATGTCTCATTTCCGGCGTGCAGGATCCGCGGATAGCCTATGCTCGACCTCGAACCCTGGGCAACTTGCGTTACAGCACCAGCAACACCGGCGCCGGTAACTTGACGCACCAGGAGCCGGACCCCATCCGCGCCTTTGCCTTCTTCAAGCCAGGACACGAGCGCACCGCCCTGGTCGTCCAAAGCTGCCGAGACGTGGCCAAAGGAATTCCCGGTGCTGACGCGGATAGGCTTGCTAAACGTCGCACCAGCATCTATGGAGAAGACAAGCTGCGTCCGTGGAGAGTCTTGCGCTTCCGTATACCAGGCGATTGCGACCCGGTTATCCTTTGCCACCGCAGAAGCGCCATTCACGGGGCATGCATTGATCTCCCATTTGTCGGGGTTTAAGATCTTCGATGGCAGCCAGCGGCCGTTCTCGAATCGAATGACAGCGATATCGCGAATATCTTGCGGAGTGTGGTCTCGGTAGGCAACCAGCAACCCCTTCGTGGTTTTCACAATACTTGTGGGACAGCAAGTGCAGACGTCAGAATCCAAGCTCTCTTCCTTCACGACCCTGCCGTCGCTACTGACGATGGTCCGCTTCAAAACCGAGGGCGCATCTTCACCCTTCAACGCCTCCAGCCAAACAAGAGAGGCTTCCCTATCGCCGCTAGCGGCCATGGAAACGAGCGCATGCTGAACAGGACTACGATCCTGATGCGCCATGGCTGGTGACGTCCATTTGACGCCGTCCTTCGATGCCGAGACATATATGTACTCGGCCTCGCTCGAAGCTGGCGGTATCTCAACCCATTCCGCGAGTAATGACCCGTCGGCAAAGGAAATCACCGAAGGAGACTCCGCAGGCTGTCGGAAAAGGTGGCGATTCGTCGCAATCGTGCGCGGCTCGGACCACTGGGTGCTGCGGCGAATCGCATAGCGCAGCGTATGAGAGCCGTCCTTGAGTGTTTCGACCCAGCTTAATAGCGGGCTGCCGTCCTGCGCCGTGCCCCAGTGCGCTTGCAAGCTAGTTGCGCCGGACGGATTTGCTATCGGCTCTGCCTTGAGCGCCTGTCCAAATCCTGGAACTGCCGCTGCCAACAGACATGATGTAAACAGGCAAGATTTTAATCGTTTCATTTCGATCTCCTAGTTCTGTTCGGACGCGCCGCCGATTGCCCTATCCGGATCATCGGCCTCGGAAGAGAATTGTCCATTGCGCCTCCCGCCCGAGACTTCGACTCCACCGGTCAGACTCTGTTTTCCACGAGGCGATCGTTCAAGTGACCGCCTCGCGGTAATCGGAATCGTGTTGGTCCGTCCTAATGCTTCGCCGTTTGTTTTGCCGCAGCCGCCGCCCCAAGCTCGACGCTATGGGCAACAAGCTTCTCGTTGACCTCCATGGCGTGGATGACGATCTTGTCTCCAACCTTGATATCGGTCTTCTGGATCGGTTGCTTGGCACGTTCGTAAGTGGTCATCTTCGCGTCAAAGCCGACTTCAACGGTCTTTCCGGCCGTTGTCTTGACCGTGACGGATGTGTCCGAAATCTTGCTCACCGTGCCGGTCACGTGCTCTTCGCCGCCGTGCGCCGTAGCGATTGTGGGTAGGAGCGCAAGAGACACGATCGCGAGGAGCGCGACCTGGATCTTGAGCCTAGTGGTGGTGTTCATGCTGTGCGTGTTCATCTGATTGTTCTCCATTCAAAAACTTTCTCTCTTCCTCTTCTTCTTTCAGTTCTTCCGGACTCTTTGGATTGAGCGTTTCCATTTCTCGCTCCTCTTCGGCCGTAAGCTTCGGTAAATAGCGAATGAACAGGACCAGCTTCCAGGAGTCTTGCTCATCGTGGGCCGTGCCACTTCCCCAAGAGGGCATCCCCGTTAGGCGGACGCCGTTTTGGATGATGTAGAACAACTCGCCATCGGTCAGATCTTGTGTGTTCGCCTGGCGCATGTCGGGAGCAGGCGGATACATGTGCTTTCCCATTTCGGCACTGCCGCTGCCATTGTTCGAGTGACAACCAGCGCAATGGTCCGCCCAGTGTGCGCGTGCGTCCGCCAGAACTTCCGGCGAACCTGCAACCGGATTTGTGCGCTTTTTCGCGTCGGCAGGCAATGCCATGGCGCGAGCCTGTCGTGCGGCGAAACGTTCGAGCACGCTGGGCTGCGCCCGAGCGCTGAATCCGTTCGCGCCCGTCTTTAGAACAATGACGCCACCAGCACCGACCACGACGGCCAGTGCGATCGCGCCGGCGACGAACCAAATTAGATTCCGCATAGTATGCTTCTCCCGCTTAGGTCGGCTATTGCAGTGCTGCCGGTCGCGATGTGGACACTCCTGTTCCAAAACTTCCTGACCGGCCTGGCCCAGTTACAGGCTGAGAAAGGCCATCCATCAATCCAAACCCCCGAATGACTAACGAACTCTGCCAAGCGTTATCGAGCGCCTGGATGTAATCGGCTTCCAACTGGAACAGCGTTCGCTGAGAGATGAGGACCTGCGGATAAGCGGCCGCCATTCTCTGGTACGTCGTTTGGTACAACTTGTAAGCTTGCTCCGCTCTCGGCAGCATCTCCGTCTTGTACTGCTGGACGATAACGCGGGCAGAATCGTAGTCGCGGAACATAGCCGCCAAGTCGCGCTCCAGTTGAAGTTTCAGACGGGCTAGTTCCTGCTTCGCGCTCTCGATTTCGCCCTTAGCGGCTGCAACGTTACCCTGGTTTCGATTGAAGATCGGGATTTGAACACCGACCTGCGCGCCACCCTGCAACCCAATAGGCCTTCGCGTTGTCTCGAGCGGCTCGTAGTTCTGCGCGAGAATTCCAGTGACCTGCAAATCCGGTATGGGTGCTTTTTTCGCTTGTCCGAGAGAAGCCTCTGCGGTCTCCACCCCTTGTTGTGCCAGTTTTACTTCAGGACTTTCCCGTAATGTGGTGGCGACCGATTCTTCGTAGTTGAGGTCTGGAATCGCCTCAAGGTCACCTTCCAAACGGGCAAGCGGCAGACCCGGTTTCCCGATCACCGCGGCCAACACCCTCCACGAAGCCTGTAGACTCTGCTGAGCAATTCTGAGGCTTACATTTGCCTGTTGTTGCTCCACCTCGGCCTGAAGAATATCTGGGCGATCGGCCTGGCCGACGTTTCCCAGTTGGTAGGAAGTCTGAGTGGCGTCTCCAGCAAGAGTCGCGAGGTTCTGCCTTACTTCCACCAATCTCTGCGCAGCAAGCACCTGGTAGAATAACGCCCGGACGTTATTCAGGATGCGCAGCCGCTGAATCTGTCCACTTGTCTCTACCTGACTCGCTTGCAGATCGGCTACGCGGCGCGCGGCACCGAGTTTACCCCCGAGCACGATCGTCTGGCTGACGAATCCGCCCTGTTTGCCGCCACCCAGATATCCACCGCGAATTTCATCACCGTAGTAACCCACCGTGGGATTGGGATAGAGACCCGCCTGCCTGGCGAGTCCCGTTGCCACACGGAGGTTGGCTTGGACCTGAGCCACGGTCGGATTGTTCGCCAAGGCCACCTGCTCTATCTCCTCCAGTCGCATCGCACTTTGGCTTGCTGCGCCCGGCGCTGCGGCACTATTCCCAGGAATCACCTGCACGTCGTGCAGTGTGAGGTCCCCCTCGTAGACCTTCGCCGTAATCTGATCTCCAGCTTTAACGCGATCGAACACGGCGTCGTTGTCGACGGCGAATCCCATCGTCATTGCACCCATCCAGCCCTCGATTGGTTCGCTATGGACGGTGAGCCGTTTTGTGGCGGGGTCCACCTGCTCGACCTTGCCGTGAAACAAATACTCCTTCTTAGCCGCCGGCTGTGCATCTGCAACGACCACAGACACCGCGAGGGCCAACGCAAGAAGGCTGAGAATCGGCACGCGGTAAAACTTAGTACTCATGACGATGTGTTTCACTGGGCGCTAGTCTCCGGTCGTCCTGGCGCTCTCTGTTTCGTTTTGAGATCCATGATCTTTTCGTATTGTTCGGGGGGCAGAACTCGAACCAGAGTCATCATCCCTCCAACAAATCCACTCCAGCCCGCTGGCAAGCCATAGGTTTCGGGTTTTTCGACATCCTTGTCGATCGCCATCATCGGCCCTTCCATGTAGGCGTCCTGAGGAAAGAGCGGCACTTGGTTTGCGTTCTTCGGCAGTTCGGGCATGCTCAACTTCGAGTGATCCATTCCCGGCATGTTGGCCATCGCCTTGTCCGCCTCGGTCTGAGACAACGGCCCGTTAGCACGTAGCATGTCTGTCGTGGATCCAACCCCAAGACCTCGGCCAAGGCTGGGAGCCTTGTTTTCTGACGTGGCATGACCGTCCCGCGGAATTCCCATCCCTTCCGCCATGCTTGCTCCGCCCTGCATACCCTGCCCGAGGCGGGTCATCGGTCCTACATTTGAGGACATCTGGTTCATCATGTGGTGGGGAAGGTGACAATGAAACATCCAGTCGCCGAGGCGGTCCGCCACGAACTCTATGTCACGCGCCTGCGCCACACCAACTAAAGTCGTGTTTCCCCTGGGCCAGATCGCCTCGGGCTGCCGTGCGCCCTCGCGTCCCGTTTCCCAGAACGTGAACCCATGAAGATGCATTGGATGGTGGTCCATACCCAGATTGATAATCCGGATGCGGACGCGTTCCCCATGACGAATGATCAGCGGCGTCGATGCAGGTCCGGCCTTACCGTTGAAGGTGAGCCAGTTGAATTCCATGCTCATGCTGTTAGGGATCGTGCTGCTGGGAAGAACTGCATACTCCTGCAGCGCGATCAGGAAGTCCTTGTCGACTCGTGGAGAATAGGGTGTCTTCGGGTGGATGATGAAGCCGCCGAGCATTCCCACCATCTCTTGCATAGCCATGTGCGGGTGGTAGAAAAAGGTGCCGTTTTGCTGCAGTGGAAACTCGTAGACGAAGCGTTCGCCGGGCATGACAGGTTTCTGACCGATGCCTGGCACGCCATCCATTTCAATAGGAAGCTCGAGACCGTGCCAGTGGATGCCAGTGGGTTCCGGCAGATGATTCTCGAAAACGATGCGGACCCGATCACCCTCATTCGCCTGAATGGTTGGCCCCGGCGCACTCCCGTTGAAGCCCCAGAGATCGAAAGTCCGGCCTGGAATAATCACCTGTTTCACCGGCTCGGCAATCAGATGAAAAACTTTCACGCCGTTGTCCATCGTGAACGGCAGGTCGGCGATGTCCGGTGTCAGAACCGGCTGAGTCGTTGCCGGTCCGGACCGTATCTGCTGCGCTCTCGCTGCTCCTGCGGCGGCTGCGACGCCAGCGCCCAGTCCAAATACGCTTCTGAAAAAGCTTCGTCGAGGATTCATGATTCTTCTCCTTTACTGAACTAGCCCGAGTTTCAGCGTCGCCTGGGATGCCTCGGCGTGCGACAAGGAGTCGCAGGGCCGCATCGGGAAAGAAGACGCAGAAATGGACTAAACCGACAAGTAGAAAGGAGAGAGCCTAGATGCGAAGAACAGAAATGGCGGGAGAGACTTGGCCACTGGGCGGCGAGCCGGTATCAGGACTTGACTGAAGCAGAGGCTCAATCAAAACCTCCGCGGAGCCCTCCGCGAGCACCGCCAGAATCGACACCACTGGCGCGACACTTACCTTCACGATCCCAGATTCTGGACTGCTGAACTCGGAATGCTGGTGTTGACAACCGGAACTATCTTCATGGGAAGACTTGTGGTGGTGACAGTCGTTGGACGGAGTCTGAGCAGAATCGCGAGCGGTGATAGGGCAAGTAATGGAACACTGGGCGTTCGCGAAGAGCGCGGCGACAGCAACCAACGCGAATGCGCGAATCCAGCTGGAGTACATGCTCAACTTGGATCTTAGCATGCCACATCTTTACCTGCATCCTCGGAACAACGCTGGGACGAGCGATCGCTCAGATTGATGGGGACCGCCGCTTGCACAAACCGCTCTCCAATTGGACGCTTCAAAATGTTTCCCTGATTCCCCTTGACTCCGTGCCTCGTGAGGACGGTACAGCGAAGAAGCACCGTCCCACGCTAAGTCATACAATCTACTTGCCAACGGGTGCGATCTTGGTTACCGTAATCGTTTTCCCGTCCGTGGCGACATCGCCCGTCAATTGGACGCTCGCGCCGGCGTTCGCTACGAGTGCCGCAAAGTTCTGATTCTTGATATCGTAAACTTTGTCGCCGCTCACGAAGACATACTTGCCGCCGGCCTTGACACATCCCAATGTGCATTCCTTGGCGTTCTTGCCCATTTCTCCCATGCCGGCGTGACTCTTGCCGCACATGCTATCGCTGATCTGCCCGGTCAACGTTTGGGGAGCGGCCCAAATCGATAATCCTGTTAGGGCAGAAAGTATTCCAACTGCGAAGATTCGTTTCACTTTAGTCTCTCCTGTTTGTGATTGAAGTGCGTTTGCTCAAACTGAAGCCCTCGTTGGATTCGCGATCATTGCACCCAACGCGCTCCTATCTGAGTTCGCAAGGCGGGCGAGTTTGGTTACACTGTCCACGAAGAATAATTTTACGAGCCTTGTTTGTAACGGCAAAGGCGAAGTTTGCGAACTCATGAACGTGTCGACTAGCGAGCTGGAACTTCGCGCCCTGATGATCTCGGGGTTGGATGGGGATGCGGCTGCGCACCGGACGCTGCTAGAGAACTTGAGCAGCCGGTTGCGCGGCTATTTCACGGGTCAATTGAACCGGATAGGGCGCGGACCAGTGGAGGCAGAGGATCTGGTGCAAGAGGCGCTAATGGCCATCCATACGCGTCGGCACACCTACGATCCGGCGCAGTTGTTCACCCCATGGGTGTATGCGATTGCGCGGTATAAATTTGTGGACTATTTGCGTCGGGAGAAGGCGTCTATGCGGAACCTCCCGATAGAAGATACCAAAGAACTAGCGACTTCAGATAGTAGCAGCCAAGTGGAAAGCAGCCTGGATTTAGAGAGGCTGATGGCCGGACTGACGCCCAAGGTGAGACAGGCTATTCAGGCCGTGAAGCTCGATGGGTTGAGCGTTACCGAAGCTGCAGCGCAGTGTGAAATGTCGGAGTCGAACGTAAAAGTGACGATCCATCGAGGCTTGAAAGCTATGGCTCGTCTCATCCGGGAGAATCGATCATGAAAACGGACCAACTCATCAACTTGCTCAGCACCAATCTGGAGCCGGTGAAGCGCGGAGAGACAAAGAAGACGTTGATATGGACAATCCTCGCTGGTGGGCTGGCTGCTGTGTGTTTGATGCTAGCGACTGTGGGCTTGCGGCCCGGCGGAGCCTGGTTTCTCTCAGGCTATCTTCTCCTGAAGCTGCTGTTCATGTTGATCTTGATTTGCGCGGGGGCGGCGCTGCTCGCCAAACTGGTCAGCCCCGGCCAGGATGGACGCAAGCTCTACACGGTCATTTTGCTGGCGTTTCTGGCTATTGGATCGGCTGGCGTTTGCGCACTCGCGCTCGGGCCGCCGGCTGCGCGGGACCAGATGATGATGGGGTCGCAATGGGCGATCTGCGCCCTTTGCATACCGCTGTTTGCCATTGTTCCGTTTGCAGGCCTGATCTGGGCATTGCGCAGAGGAGCGCCCACCAACTTGAGACGCACGGGAGCGGTTGCAGGACTCGTCGCAGGAGCGTTGGGGGCCGTGGCCTACGCCTTTCACTGTCCCGATGACTCGATACCTTTTATTGCGCTCTGGTACGGAGGGATGGTGGCGTTGTGTGCGTTGCTTGGGGCGGCGCTCGGACCACGGTTGCTGCGGTGGTAATTGGCCTCGGCAGCAACGTTAATGAGAGGGAGTAGCTTTTGATAGAAACGTCCGAAAGGACTGCGTGAAAGGCTGCTCTATCTCAGAAGCCTCTACTGTTTCTTGCGATCGAGCGCCAACAGCGCCTCCGCGATGCCGTTAACCGGGTGCTCTTCGCTGCTGCGGCTGGCCTCTCTGCGCGGTAGTGAGGCGAGTGCGAGGTGAATCGACGATAGTCAACTCCCTGTCGTTCATCATCTCGGGAAACGGAAGTCGACAATCGGACGGATCCAACACCCAAATGACGGCGCTCTTCTTGCCCTTATCCCAGCGTATCCCGCCGAGCGTTTTCGGCTTCAAGTCGCTGCGATGGGTCATATTGACCGAGATCCGTCATTCGTTCAGATTCAGGCGTCGGCACCGGGCAGTCAACCTTTCATCAAGGAACTGCTGCGTGCGTTGACCCGGTTTACCGCTCGACGGAGGAGACTGGTCGATCACAGCCGGAGTGATTGTGTCCCTGCCCAGAGCGCCGCACTGATAGCTTCCCTGGGCCTTTGGAGGTCGCAGCACAAGGATCGCCCACTTCAGTCAGACTCGCCTTCGGCGTGTCTCGCATCGTTCCCGGCTCAAGGTCCACTATTGTTGTCTGCGCGAGAGCTGAACCTAACGTACACAGCGCAAAGACGAGACAAATGGTGACGGCGCACAGACCCGTCAGGCATGTTTTGGACGGTGAATTCATGAGGGAGTATACGGGCAGGCTTGCGCTCTCCCAAATCGAAAGGCGTAATGCTGTTCATAAAGAATTTCGTGGGATCGAAACGGTTGATATTGAAGGGCTTATACAACTACCTGCTCAGAATCCACCCTCGGACCCTGTGCCTGGGCTCCCACCGGAAGAGCGCCGCTGCTCAAAAGCTGGACAGAATCCAATTGGCGGGGACTCGAACGATCCCGACTTGGATCCGCGTTTGGACGAGGCTCGACGACGCCAGTTCTCAACTAGCCTCGTCTTCGGCGTGGACTTCCAGTAATAGCGATGTAACCGAGCTAGCGTTTATTGCGAACTCACCCATAGGAGCGATTAGAAGCGATGATGCTGAAACAGATCGTTCAAGAAGCACAACCGCAAGCAAAGGAGAGGGTTATGAAAGCGTTCGCGAAAGGCATTCTGTTTACTGGCGTTCTGGTGATGGGCGCCAATGGTTTGATGGCCGGACAGGCTAGCGACAGTTGGCTCGATCAATGGTATCGGGCGAAACTCGGGCGCAGTTCGCCGACGACGGAAGCTCGTCAGCGGGCCGAGGCAGCGAATACCGCGTTTCGGGAGGAAACGGCTCCTGCAACTCGCCTGGTTGCAACACCGGCCAACACTTGGCTCGACCAGTGGTATCGCGCGAAATTCGGGCGCAGATCGCCGGCGACCGAAGCTCGTCAGCGGGCCGAGGCGGCAAATACAGCATTTCGTGAGGAGACCGCTCCTGAAACTCGCCAGGTTGCAACACCCACTAACACTTGGCTCAACCAGTGGTATCGTGCGAAATACGGACGACCATCTCCGCAGGAAGAGGCCGGTCAGAAGGCTCAGGTAAGGTAACTGTGGACCTAAACAGCAACCGGCCAGTCGATGCAACTCTACGAAACCCGGCATGACGGGCTCAAGGAACGCGCCCCTCATGCCGATGTTTCGAACATTGCCCGATCTGCTATCCTTCGTAAAGATGCGCCGTTCGATGCACATCGCCGTTGCCGTCTTAGCAGTTCTGCTGCTCGTACGTCCTTTCGACTGCTTCGCTGGTGGAAAGTTCGATCAGAAGGCCGCGGATTGCTGTAAAAAGGGCAAGTGCTCTCCGTCGAATTCCGACGAGTGCTGCAAGGCTACGGTGCCAGGCGGAAACCAGCTTGTAACGTCCAAGGCCCCCGACCCTCCGTCGCCTGTTCTTGATCTGCTGGCGGCAGATGTTCCGAACACGACATCGAACCCGCTGGTCTCATTTCTTGCTGTGGCGGTCCACTCGCCTCCCGGCTCTCCACCCGACTTCCGCCTCAATCTCCCGCTCCTGATCTAGCCCTCTCCTAAGAAACGTGTCTGTCGACACGTCATCTCAACTACCTGTTCTCAATTTAAGGTCCAAGACTATTAGGAGGTAGTATGCCTGCGAACACACGCAGGCTTGGCTTCTGCATGTTCCTGGTCGCTACAGCGGCCTTGCATGCGGAAGAAAAGCCATTCGGGCCACAGGATTTGTTAAATGGCCTGATCCAGAACAACCCGGAGATTCAGGCAGCGCGTTTCCGCTTTGAGGCGGCTACGAAGCGACCCTCGCAGGCTGGCACACTTCCGGAGCCCACGGCAAGTTACACGAACCTTGGGGTGGGCCATCCGTTCTCGCGCCTGAACGCGAGCGAATTCTCCTACCAGGGCTTCGGTGTCTCGCAAGAGCTTCCCTTCCCAGGAAAGCTCGGGCTTGCGTCTGAGGAAGCCAAACGTGAGGCGGAGAGCGAGCAGCAGAAGTACCGATCGGTAGTCTTCGACTTGACGGCCCGGTTGAAGGTCGCTTATTACGAATGGCTCACCGTCCAGAAAGCCATCGAACTGACGCACCAAAACAGTGACCTGCTCAGCCGCTTCGAGGAGATTGCCCGAAATCGCTACACCGTTGGAAAGGGACTCCAACAGGATGTGCTCAAGGCCCAGCTCGAAGTCTCCAGCCTGGAACGGGAGATCGCCATGCTCGATGAGAAGCGCCAGCGGGCCGAGGCCGAAATCGCGGCCCTCCTGGCGGTGCCCAGTATCAGCCTCCGCGCTCCGGCCGAGATTCAAACGAGCAGATTCTCGATGTCGCTCGATGAGTTGGTTAAGGCAACGAACGAAGCTCCCAGTATACGCGCCGAACAAAAGATGGTGGACGCCCGGGCAGTGGGGATCAATCGCAGCCTGAAGGATTTCCGGCCCGACTTCGGCGTCAATCTCCAGTGGCAGCACACCGGCGGCAATTTCCCGGACTACTACATGGCGACAGTCGAGGTGAAGATCCCGATCTACTACGCGCGGAAACAGCGCTACGCTCTCGAAGAGTCTTATTCGCGTCTCAACGAGGCCAAGCAGAATTACCGATCCGCGCAACAACAGGCAATCTTCCAGGTTAAGGACCAGTACCTTGCGATCCAAAGCAGCGAACGTATTTTGAACTTGTACAAGACGACGCTGCTGCCTCAAGCCCAATTAACAGTGGACTCAGCCGCGTCCGCGTACGAGGTCGGCAACATCGACTTCCTGAGTTTGGTGACGAATCTTACGAACTTGATCAGCCTGGAGCGCCAGTATTACGACGAGGTCGCTCGGCACGAGGAAGCCCTCGCGCGGCTTGAACCTATCGTGGGCAAAGAACTGGTCCCTTTTATGGAGGTAAGCAAATGAACCGAGTTGGCAAACTTTCGCTGGTAAGTGTGGCAGTCCTTACTGTCGGCGCGCTAACGTACTTCGGCTTGATCCGGCAGGGGCCACCACAAGGAACAGTCATGGCCCAAACCACGATGACCGAAATGGCCAAAGCCGGTTCGTCTCCGGCCGCTCCTCCCACACCAGCTCCGGGTGCAACCGCGCAGGATGGCGCGATCTTCGTGCCTCCCGAGAAACAGCAATTGATCGGCATGCGCTCCGTCCCCGCGGAGATGGGAACGCTCACCAAGGAGATTCGAATTGTCGGCAAAGTCACCTATGACGAAACCCACCTTACACACATTCACAGCAAGGTTTCGGGGTACATCGAAGAGGTCTTTGCAGATTCAGTTGGCAAGCCGGTTCATGCCGGCGATCCCCTATTCACAATCTATAGTCCGGATCTGCTGGCGACCCAACAGGACTTTCTTCTCGCATTGAAGTCCCGTGATCTGTTGCGGAATAGCACTGTGGCATCCGCTGCAATGGGTTCGGAGAACCTGATCGCCGCTGCGCGAGAACGACTCCGCTTATGGGACGTGTCAGATCAAGAGATCCAGACTCTAGAAACGGAAGGCAAGGTCAAGCGGGCGATAGCCGTTTATTCGCCGGTGACCGGCATCGTGATGGAGCGAGCCGCCTATCACCATGGGACGTTCGTCGATCCAACCAAGGACCTGTTTACGATTGTGGATCTCTCTCACGTTTGGATTTTGGGTGAAGTGTACGAAACCGACCTCCCCCTCGTCCGAATTGGACAGTCGGCTCAGGTCGAGCTCCCTTACTCAGGTGGCGGGCGAAAGATCAACGGCCGTGTCGAATTCATTTATCCCTTTCTCGATCCGAAGACACGCACCGTGCAAGTGCGAATGGAGTTCGCAAACCCCGATCTCTCTTTGAAACCGGAAATGTTCACGAATATCACCATGTCCGCTGCCCTTGGCAGGCAGGTGCTGATTCCGCAGGACGCTCTGATGGATACCGGTACCGAACAATACGTGTTCGTCGATAAGGGCGACGGCTACGTTCAACCGCGTAAGGTGAAGGCCAGCACGGAGGCCGGGGACAAGGTCGGCATTCAAGAAGGTCTGAAGCCGGGCGAAAGAGTTGTAACCGGCGCCAATTTCATCGTCGATTCGGAAAGCCGTCTGAAGGGGGCATTTGCCGGGATGGGCGCTCCCTCGCAAGCTCCAGCAAGCGCAGCGGCGGCAACGCAATCGATCTCCGTGGAGATCCTGGAGCCCAAGACTGGGAAAACCGGAATGAATGCTATCCGACTAGTCGTCAAGGAGGCATCCGGCAAACCGATCACCGGAGCGCAGGTAGAAGTCGGATTATTCATGCCGCAAATGGGCGCGATGGCTCCTATGAGCTCTAAAGGGACACTCAGCGAGATCGGCAACGGCGTGTACGCCGGTGAGATTGAAGTTCTGATGGCATGGACGTGGCAGACGACAGTCACCGTGCGGAAAAACGGGAATGTGATCGGTGTGGCGCAGACGAACATCACGGCCCGATAGCGAGACGCACCAGATGATCAACCACATCATTGAATTCTCGGCCCGGAACCGAATGTTGATCGTTGTCCTGACGATCTGCCTGACGCTCTATGGCGTCTGGTCGATGCGCAACATTCCGCTCGACGCGATTCCGGACCTTTCCGATCCCCAGGTCATCATCTACACGGAGTGGCCCGGCCGCAGCCCCGACCTCATTGAGGACCAAATTACGTATCCGATTGTATCGGCGATGCTCGCCGCGCCACACGTGAGCACCGTGCGGGGTAGTTCGGACTACGGATTCTCGTATGTCTACGTAGTGTTTGACGAAGGCACCGACATTTACTGGGGCCGAACGCGAGTGCTCGAATACATGAGCAAGATTGGCGGGAAACTTCCCGAAGGTGTCGCGCCGAAACTCGGGCCTGACGCAACCGGCGTTGGGTGGGCTTTTCAGTACGCCCTGGTCGATAAGACTGGCCAAAACAATCTCCAGCAGTTGCGCTCCTTTAACGACTGGTACTTGCGCTACTGGCTGCAAAGCGTACCTGGAGTAGCGGAAGTCGCCACGATTGGCGGATTCGTGAAGCAATATCAGGTCAACGTCGATCCCAATCGCCTGCTCGCCTACAGAGTTCCGCTGATGCAGGTCATGGACGCGGTGCGCAACGGCAACAACGAAGTGGGCGCGCGTAGCCTCGAAATGACAGGCAAGGAATACCTGGTACGAGGACGCGGCTACATCCAGTCTTTATCCGATATCCAAAATCTCGCCGTCGCAACCGGCGACAACGGTACGCCGATCCGCGTACGCGATGTCGCGCGCGTCGAACTTGGCCCCGACATGCGACGCGGCATTGTGGAATTGAACGGCGAAGGCGAGGTAACGGGCGGAACGGTCATTGTCCGGTACGGTCAGAACGTGCGCGATGTGATCGAGCAAGCAAAGCGAAAGTTGGAAGAGGTAAAGTCCAGCCTGCCGCCCGGAGTCGAAGTGGTGTCGACGTACGACCGCTCGGACCTGATTGACCGATCTATTGACACCTTACGCCACACGCTGCTCGAGGAGTTGCTCATCGTCAGTATCGTCATTCTCATCTTTCTTTGGCACCCGCCGAGCGCGATCATACCGATTCTCACTATCCCGATCGCGGTCGTCCTGGCATTCATTCCAATGCAGGCGATCGGCTTGACAGCGAACATCATGTCGCTGGGTGGGATCGCCATCGCTATCGGAGCGATGGTGGATGCGGCGATCGTGGTCGTGGAACAAACGCACAAGAAATTGGAGCATTGGCAGGCGGAGGGCCGTCCAGGTCCTGCGAAGCAAGTGATCATCGACGCGGTGAAGGAGGTTGGTGGGCCCAGTTTCTTCTCTCTCCTCGTGATTGCTGTCTCCTTCATGCCCATCTTCGCCCTGCAATACCAGGAAGGCCGTCTGTTCAAGCCGCTTGCCTTCACGAAGAACTTCTCGATGATGATTGCGGCCGTGTTGGCAATTACCTTGGTCCCGGCGATTATGCTTCTGTTCTTGCGCATCCGCGAATTCGAGTTCCGCCCAAGGTGGCTCGCTCGCATCACCAACGCCGTATTAGTAGGAAAGATTCACAGCGAGGAGAAGCACCCAATCAGCCGGCCTCTGATGAAGCTCTATCACCCTGTCGTGCGCGCAGCTCTGAAGTTGCGATGGGTAGTCATCATCCTCGCCATTGCAATCGTTGTGATTACGGTCCCGGTCTACCAACGTCTTGGTTCCGAGTTCATGCCGCCGCTGAACGAAGGCTCGATCCTTTACATGCCGATCACGCTGCCGGGGATTGGAGTTACCGAAGCCGGTAAGTATTTGCAGATCCAGGACAAGCTGCTGCACCAATTCCCGGAAGTCCAGAGCGTCTATGGAAAAATCGGGAAATCGGACACGGCCACCGACCCGGCTCCCATGAGCATGGTGGAAACGACTGTCGTGCTCAAGCCGGAGACTGCGTGGCGGACCGAGCATACGGCGCGCTGGTATTCCAGCTGGGCGCCATCGTGGCTCAAGCCGCGGCTTGCGCGGTATTGGCCGGAGGACCGACCCATTACGTGGGAAGCGCTCATCGAGCAACTTGATCGCGCTGTCCAGATTCCATCGTTTTCCAACGCGTGGCTCTTTCCCATCCGGACCCGCATCGACATGATCACGACAGGGATCCGGACGCCCGTCGGGGTGAAGGTGATGGGACCAAAGCTCGAAACGATTGAGGATATAGGTTTGCAAGTAGAAAAGGCGCTGCAAGGTGTACAGGGAACGCGCAGCGCTTTCTTCGAACGCGTCACCGGAGGCTACTACATTGACTACCAAGTGAATCGTGAAGAAGCCGCTCGCTACAACCTGAGCGTTGCCCAAGTGAACCAGATCCTCGAAGCTGCCGTGGGCGGTGAGGAAGTTACAACGACGGTTGAGGGACGCGAGCGGTATCCAGTCAGCGTTCGATATGCTCGCGGTCTCCGCGATGATTTGTCGAAACTCCGCCGGGTCATGATCCCGACTTCGGACGGAGCGCAGGTTCCGATTTCCCAGTTGGCCAGCCTGACCGTGCGCAGCGGCGCCCCGATGATCAAGAACGAAGAAGGATTCCTGGCTGGGTTCGTCTACGTCGATACCAAGGGAGTCGACTTGGGCACCTACGTTCGGGCCGCGCAACAGATGGTGGCAAAGAACGTTCAGCTTCCGCCCGGATACCAGCTCGTCTGGAGCGGCCAGTTCGAGTATCTCCAGCGCGCGACCGAGCGCCTGCAGGTGGTGGTTCCCGTAACGTTGCTAATTGTTCTACTGCTCCTTTACTTCAATACCGGTTCGTTCGCAAAGACACTCATCATCCTTTTGGCCGTGCCGTTTTCGGCGGTGGGTGCGATTTGGCTGCTCTATTTGCTCGGCTACAACATGAGCGTCGCCGTATGGGTGGGTCTGATCGCTCTCCTCGGTGTGGACGCGGAAACGGGCGTGTTCATGTTGCTCTATCTGGAGCTTGCCTACGAACAGCGAAAGCGGTCTGGCCTCATGCGAAACATGGACGATCTCCGCGCCGCAATCGAAGATGGCGCGGTGAAGCGCCTCCGGCCCAAGGTAATGACCGTCGCTGTGATGTTTCTGGGACTGGTGCCGATCATGTGGTCGCACGGGGCCGGTTCAGACGTGATGCGGCGTATCGCTGCCCCCATGGTCGGCGGTATCTTCACATCGTTCCTGCTTGAACTCATCGTCTACCCAGCCGTGTACCAAATCTGGAAGGGATTTGAAGTTCGGAAGCTGGCCAAGGAGGCCGTATGACGCTCGTTAGAGTCTTTGCTTTGACAGCATTGATGCCGCTGTTCACGATGGCTGCTCCCGAGAATAGTGTGTTCGATCTAAAGGTCACCCGCGTGCGAACGTTGCGCGACCAGCCCGGCGATCTTCATGTCGATGCCCAAGGCATCGCGTTTCGGTCCGCCGATGGCAAGACTAGCATCACCATCGCGATGAAGGATTTGCGTGACGTCAGCGTTGCTGATCCGCACGCGCTTCGCTTCGGAACATATGAGGTTCAAAAGTGGAAGCCGGTGGAGCGCGTTGAGTACACGTTTCGCACGCCGCCCGACACTTCGGTCGAGGAACTGGGGAACTTTCTTACAGCTCACATTCACCGGACGGTCGTGGGGCATTACCCGGAAGAATCCCAATTCCAAGCCGCCGCATACCATCGACGCGTGCGTGCGGGTACGAGTGGACTTCTCAGAATCGGCCCAGAATCGATTCAATTTGTGAGCGATAAACCGGCCGATTCCCGAACCTGGCTCTATCGGGACATCGAAACCATTGGAAGGCCGGATTCGTTCCGCTTCCGGGTGACGACGAACCGCGAGACCTACGTTCTTGAACTCAAAGAGGACCTCCCGGAAGCGGCGTACGAGCTTGCCTGGAGCAGAATCTACCACCTCGAAAGGAGCGGCAAATGAAACAGTAGCGGTGTACGCAGCGGTGAGGAACAAGGCGGTCTAAATCTCAATTTCAAGAAAGGTAAAACTAATGAACCCGAGAAGAAGTATTCTTGCAGCGGTGCTGGCACTTGCGTGCCTATTTGCCGTCAACAGCTTTGGCCAGGACAAGGCCAAGGGGAAAGCCAAATCGTACACCTTCCACGGAAAGGTCACGGCGGTGACCGAGAAGGGATTGACGGTCAACGGTGAGAAGGTGGAAGGCTGGATGGACGCCATGACGATGACCTATCCCGTCGACAAACCTGACGCGTTGAAGATGGTGAAAGTGGGCGACCAAATCATGGCTACCGTGTACGAGGGCGACATGACCCTCCACAACGTTATGACCATGCCGCCAAGCAAGATGACCATGCCGTCGGACAAGGCTGATAAGCAGAAGTCAACGAAATGAAGTGGGATAGGGCGATGCCCCGTGTCCGCGCATCGCTCTTGATCCTGCGACGAAACAACGCCCTAAACAGAACATATTAAGGAGACCAAACCGTGAAACGTAGAAACATCCTCGTGGCGATCACCAGTCTTGTCGTTCTGGCGATATCCTCACCTTCGCAATCAGCCGGCCCGTTGGTGACCGTCTTCAAGAACCCTACCTGTGGGTGCTGTGGCAAATGGGTGGAACATCTCAAAGCCAACGGCTTCACCGTCAAAGTCCAGGAAGTGAATGACACCTCAGCTTATGAAAAACAGTACCGTGTTCCGCGAAGCATGGTGTCCTGCCACACTGCGGTCGTGAATGGCTACACAATAGAGGGACATGTTCCGGCCGCGGAGATCAAACGCCTCCTGAGTGAACGGCCGAAGGCGGTCGGACTGGCGGTGCCTGGCATGCCTGTTGGATCTCCTGGAATGGAGGCGGCCCACAGCGATGCCTATTCCGTCTTCGTTTTCGATGAGAGCGGCCAAGCTTCTGTCTACGCGCGCTATCCGGCGCGGTAGGCGTGACAGACTAAGTACTAAATGATCCACATCAACTGGGACCCGACGCCGTATCTTGGCCCGGTTCCTATCAATTGGTATGGACTCAATTTTCTAGTCGCCTTCGTCCTCAGCGGACTTCTTGTTCGCAAGTGGGCGCCACGCTGGGGGTTTTCGAAGATACAAATCGAGAGCCTGTGGGCCTGGATTCTGGTTGGAACGATCATCGGCGCCCGGATCTATTTTGTGGTGCAGAACGATTTCGTCGACTATCTGAGCCATCCCTGGAGAATCGCGGCGGTCTGGGAAGGAGGTTTGGCGTTCTTTGGCGGGCTTGCCGGAGGGATCCTGGCCGCGTACCTGTACGCCCGGAAAAACGGCCTCTCGTTCTTGCGTCTCGGGGACCTATTTGCACCGGCTATCCCTATCGGCGGGGCTATCGGGCGGGTCAGCTGTGGGCTCGATGGAATGGACTACGGTACGCCGACATCGGTGTCCTGGGGTGTTGTCTATGAAAATCAGAACAGCTTCGCGCCGATTGACGGGGTCAGCCGCCATCCGGATCAGTTCTACGAGCTTCTTGGCGACATGATCATCGCGGCCGTCCTGATCAAGATCCGGCGCAAACTGCCCGAAGGCGCCCCGTTCTTCCTCTATCTCGTGCTCTTCAGCATACTCCGTTTCTTCCTGTTCTTCGTGCGAGGAAACGTGCCTGAAGTGCTGTTCGGTCTGAAAAACGGGCAGTGGACCGCGCTGGTTATTCTTGCACTCGCGGTGCCGGCCCTGATATTTAGAGGCTCTCGAGGACCCGCTTGTCTTGACTAGGTAAATCAACCGGGAACGATGCGTGTCCCAACGCTATCCGGCGCTGGACCCGTTCCTTCTCCCTGAGCGTTCTCGTAGCGCGTGTCACTGATTCGCGTTGATCAGCGCTTACTGCTCTTCCAGCCCGTGTTTTGTTTCGCCTGCCGAGAGATCAATCGGGATTTGTGTGCAGGATGTGTGCGCGGGGTCATTAGATGTGCCAGCCCAGCATGTTAACCCTTGCAGACGTTTTTCCACCGCGAGATGCGGAGCGCACATGTCTGGGGCGCGCGAAGTTCCCTTCCAAACCGTCCATTCCGTTTCACGTTTTCTCAGTCTTTCCAACAACCTGGGAATCTGCTCCTCACTCGACGGACAAGCCCAATCGCCGTTTCAGATAGCAGGTGGACCCTTTCGGCGTGTGCCTCCTGATCATTAGTCTTGGCAAATTCGATTGTCAGGGGAGCTGGCCTAGAATTGATCTGCTCGTGCAAAGCACGAGTACATCTTTGAAGAGCTGGATCAAAACCGGGAGGTCAGACTCGCCGGGCCGCATGAAATACCTTTCCGTCATGGACTCCCACATACCAGCTTCCCGGTGAAATGCCCGTTCCGATGATGACGAAACACAGTCCATTTAGGACGGAACGCGCCGCGCTCGCGTGGTCGGCAGCAAGCCGTTCGTCAGTTCCGGACGGTGTAGGGTTAGTCTCAGGGTGCGTATGCCAAATGCCGACACAATGCAGGCCGCCCTCAAGCTTCAACGTTCGTTGTTCGGTGACCTCTTCGGGATCGAATGTCACGGATGCCCTGGATGCCTTTACGCGGGTGAGGACAGACGCCTCCGAGATGTGGATGGTTGGGCTAGTGAGATCCGGACTGAAGAGCTGGCCAACAGTTTCTCGTTGGTGCCACCGCTTCTGGCGGTGACTGCACATAGAGGATGCCGCTTGCACCGAAAACCGGAGGGTCCACGATGCTCCTGGAAGGATGAAATGCGGTGCGGCCTCAGAATCCACCCAGCGCCTCCGCCAAACTGCGGCGTTCCACAACGGATTCAGCGCCGGAAGGGATGAGAATTTGGCGGTGAAAGGTTATGCCCGGCCACACTCTCTCGAAATAGCCACGTGATTGAATCAAGGACACAACATCAGAACGGGTATCATCTTCTCGCAACAGGGCAATCGCCCGACGCGTGGCAACAGCGGCCGTCTCCCATGCGTCTGCCATGCCGTAAAGATGGAAGCCTTGGCCGCATCCAGGGTGTCTTACCTCGACGTCGTCGGGCCAATACGCCACGTTGATTGCCGTCTCCGCCGGATCGGAACCCGGCCATTGATCGCTACCTACTATTGTGACAACGTGTGCAGCGGCGCCAAAGGGCTCCATCCAGATCATCATATTCGGCACGGGACCAAAGCCGAGGGCGCGCGCATGAGCTGTCGCCATTCTGACGGCTCGATCTCCAGTGCAGTCAAGGATGAGGTCCGGCGGTGGATGGCCTCCTGCCAGCCAGCTCTGCGCGGTCATGGTGTGCGAGGTAATCTTGACGCCTGGCACACTGTTTTTGAGGCGCTGACAAAACTCGGTGGCTTTGTACCCGCCGTTTGATTGAATTCCGAGAGGATGGCGAGAGATGTTTTCTGGCCGCATGAGGTCTGGGTCTATCACTTCGAACGAGCCGACGCCGGCGCGGGCGAGGAGCTCTATCATTGGCGCACCCACTGATCCACAGCCAAACACCACAACGCGTTTGTGCGTCAACACGTCGAGTTGTTCGCTCTGGTGATCTCTAGCCAAGGTCCACCGACGATCGATTCGACTCACCTTAACGGGAGCAACACGTGGCTGACTTGATGCGCGGGTGCTGTAAGGGATGACACGCCATCCGAACCCTACGGAACCCTGCAAAAGAACGACAAACAACGGCGCTTCGTTGGGCCATTGCCGTGAGCCGTACCATGCCGTAAGGATTCCGGTTGTATCCGTGATTTCATCTAGCAAGGCAGAGAGGCTTTCGAATGACTTTGGCCAAGTACTAGGTGTCCAGCGACGATCTTCGGGCAGCCGTGCGATGAGCGCACTGCCGTGTACAATCGTTCCCAAGGACCAGCCAATTGCTTCAGCCGCCGCTTTGGGACCGCCGTCCCGAGATGACACAATTGCGCGTGCACGACTTCCGAGATGAAGCGCTCCAGCGCGTTGAGGTTTCTTCGCATCAGGATCGATCTCTAAAAGGATTTCATCCGTGCGGTAGCCCTTCGGGGGACTAGAAGCATCCACATACCTGAGCCAGTAGTCGTGGGATTCACGATGGAATTCTTCCTCGACCCATTCCGGATCGGCAGAGCGCCGCACATAATCAAGAAACTGTTCGAGAACTCTACCGGCTGCCTTCACCGGATCATCGAGGTCGTTGGGAGCGGCCACGACGCCATGACAGAAGTTACCGTTCGCCTCAATGTGAGGCAGGCGGAGGCAACAGCTTGGTTCGAGTTCAATGCGTAAGGGGCTGAAAGGGAAATCCCGTGACAAGAAGATCCGCGGTCGGACGCCACCGAGATGCGGATAGTCCTCCTTCAGTTGCCACGCGGCGATATGCTGCGCACGTTGGGCGACACTCAAACCCACTGCAGCGACAGTATCGGAGGCATCGAGCCATGAGCGCACCCTATCGATCGCACTCTGATCAAGGGGCGAGTTCGACACGCTGACCGCCCTAGGCGAGGGTCCTAGTATTGCGACTTACGGGCGTTGCGACCCGGGGGTTGCTGACCTCGATACCTGAAGATGCGACCAAACCCTTAAGGAGTGGCGCACTCTGCTCGATCTCTTCGAGGCTCGCCATCCACGCATCGATGCCAACCTGGCCAAAGATTGCCTTGAGTTTTCTCTCGTTACTCTTGGAGTATTCATCAGTCAGCAGAGCTTCAATGTCGTCCTCGAGCCGCTGATGCCAACGAAAGAACTCGCCCGCACGAAGCCCTTGATCTGTGTTCCATCTCTCGGCGAAGTTTTCTTTCTTGAGTGCGGGGTTGCGTACAAAGTAGTTGCCTGCCGCGTCGCGTTCGATCCAGTTCGGCATTTCCTCAATTACGGCAAGAACGACCTCGATGGGCGACGTGAACGAATTGCGTCGCGTCAGCCAAATGCTTTCAAAGGCAAGACCGGCCAGCGTGACGATAATCACAGAGATCGGGCAGCCCTGTTTGCGCACGTCGCTCTCGTGGAAGTAGGCGTTGTCACGATGGAGCTTAACCAACTGGACCGTGCGGCGCAGCATGTCATCAATTCGAACCGGATCGCTTGGCAACGGCTCTACGCTCTTGCGGGCTTCGATCAGGCTTCCCAAACCCGTTGCTGATTGGAAGGAAAACTGAAGATCGGCGCGGTCGCAGAACCATTGAGCAAATTCCGTTGGATTCGAGGGACTCCAGGCCGTTTCTGGGTCTCGCACGCGCAGTGCAGCCCCATAGGCGTGGATCGGATCAGGTACGGCGGGCGTCACGTCAAAATAGTACGGCTTATTCGGAAACGGCAAACGCCAGCACCGATTTTTAGCGGTCGGCGCGCCAGTTACGGCCTCATTTCCTTGCAATGCCGCGCCGAATTCTTCGAAGAATAGCTCGGGATCGGGATTCGCGTAACGGGGTCCCGAGAGCACAACCACCACATCCAAATCGAAGTTTGTTCGTCCAGGTGGACGGATTGTGGTCTGAGTGCGCATCGAGCCCTGCGGAACGACATCGACGGAGTGACGCGGGATGTCGAGGTGATCGGCGATCCGGTCGGCCAAGGCCATATACTCCCGCTCCGCATCCTTACGAGCGCCTGGATCAAGCTCCAGACGGCGCAACAACGACACCATGAGCTGTTCCCATCGCTCCGTGGACTTGGTCAGGTTGAGGGATTCCTGGATGCGTTTAGAAAAGGTTTTGTTAGTCATCATAATCTCCGTTGTTGTGCCTAGCACAGCGGGCAGGTTCCCCCCGTTTGGAGGTGAATTACGTCTTGGGGCGTGATTCGAATGGTTGAAATGAACGAGTCAAGCTCCGCTGTCTGGCCAGACGTTTTGCGCTCGTAGAGTACAAAGTCGGGCTGGCACCGTGCCTGCATCTTTTGCCCGATTCGGACACATGCGGTGATCGGTGCGATTACCAGCAGGTGAACCCTCGAAACGCGCCATTGATCTTGTAGCTTATGGAGTGCATTATCCACCGCCAGTCCAAAGAGCTCCAGATCTTCTGGGTGGCCGATGATCCGACGGCTGGGCTGCTCAACGCCCACCTCGATGGTGGGGCGCGCCCACCGGCCATTTTCGTAGAAGCTCACTGGCAGCTCAGTAGGAGGAATGGAGTCAGTGAGGTGTACTAGGAGCGTTGCCTCGTTTTCTTCAGGTTCGGCCGAACGCAACACCCTCATTTTGTACTTGTCTTTCGCTGGTGGCGTTCCCACCCAAGCCCACTGACCACCGAGGTTCCCACCCACCTGATCGCGGTGGAATTGAAACAGATGAATTGTCCGTGACTCGCCGAGGAGCCGCCCCGTCAAAACTAGAACGGAAGTAGCGTGCGGCGCGGGAAATACAGCAAGCGGCATTCCGTGAACAGAATCGTGCGCAGTTCCCTCTAAGATTGATTGCAGGCGGGGAATGTCTTTCTTGAGTAGAGTGAACAGGCTTGACCAGAATGCTGGTGAGTGTGTATCTCCGAGGTGGCCGGCGTTGCGCGCGAACCAATCGGGGCGCGCGTTGTCGCACCGGAGTTTTTGAAGCCACATGGCTTCCTGAGCTAGGGACTCGTCAAATGCTGCGGACTGGCCCTGGACGTTTCCACTAAGCACGAGGAGGCGCGCCACGGGATAGCGCAGTGAATCAAGGCAACGCTTCACACTAGCGAGGTTTCGTGCTCGCATCTCCTGGAGTCTTTGTCGGGAGTAGAGGTGGGAAGCTACCCGATCAATTGTGCGATGACATTTGTCGCAAAGCAGAAGTATGTTCGTGGGATCGTTCGCGAGCTGCGAAGACAAAACCTGATCGCCACGGGGGCCATCCGAGGAGGCCGCGACAATGTGCGCGAAGTACGAAAAATTGCCCCGTACACCAGGCATGAGATGCTCCCGGAGATTTTCGCCGCAACCCTCGAACTGGCACCGCCATGCTGCAAGCGAGGATACTTCGGCCTTCACGGATTCCGTGATCTCCCCCTGACGTCCTGTCGTGACTCTGTCCCTATGTTTGATCCACTCCTTCAACTTGGCGACGGGCACCAGCGTCGGATTGGACAGATCGGCTGATACCTGTGTCAGATTCGCAATATCGACATCTGTCCAACTGAGTTCTGAGGCCTTAGCGACAAGTTTGAGTTGGATCTCTGTCTCGCTGCCAATATCGCCGAAGCCGACGTCGACCCATTGGCTTTCTTCGGGTTGGGCCGCCAAGACTCTAACAGAGAATGCGTTGGCAATCACGTGCCAACGCGTGCGGCCTCCGGCCATTTGGCGCTTCAATTCCGCCGCGAATTCCTGATCTTGCAATGCGGTGCACTGAACCTCAACACATGGAAAAGGAGGCTTGGGTGTCGGTATCACGGCTTTAGGACTTGCGATCAGCATACGTCTTATTTTTATACTAGCATAGTTTTTATGCTTGCATAGTTTTTATACGGATGCAACAATAAAGGTACGTGCTCACTGAAGACAAAAGAGAGGAATTGGAGACTCCAGCAAACCCTGCGCGGGTTGCTCGTTGGGGCCAGGACCGGCGACTGGAGTTCATTGAGTACAGACTGCGATGGGCTGGTCATCTCAACCGCAGTGACCTCACGCATTTCTTTGGCATCTCGGTCCCGCAGGCATCTCTCGATCTAGCGGAATACACGCGTCGCGCACCCGGAAATTTGACTTATGATCGGAGCACTCGAACGTACGTACTAGCGGACGGGTTCGAGCCGCTTTTTCAGGGCACGAACCACGAGCGGTACCTGAACGATCTGCTGCTCGATGCTTACGGAGTTGAGCCGGCGGGCGAAACCTTCCTCGGATGGCGTCCTTGTGTGGCGGCTACGCCAAGGCCGTGGAGGCATCTCGATTCTCGAATTGTCGCAGCCCTCATTGAAGCCATTCACTCAAATCGCGCCTTGAAGCTGGTTTATCAATCCCTTTCGAGATCAACGCCCTTCTCGCGGAAGCTAACACCACACGCACTGGCCCACGACGGGCAGCGCTGGCACGTGCGCGCCTACTGTCACACGCGGCAGGATTTTCGAGACTTTCTCATATCAAGGATTTTGGACATCGAGGGGACGGAATCGGACCGCGAACGCGCGACGGAGGATTCTGAGTGGAATCACATGGTAACCCTAGTCCTCTCACCTCATCCTGGTTTGTCTGAAGCGCAGCGTCGTGTGATCGAACTTGACTACGGGATGGTAGGGGGAAACTGCAATTTCGAGTGTCGGGAGGCACTGCTGTTTTATGCACTGCGGCAGCTTCGGTTAGATCAGCCAGAAACGACGCCGGAAGCCCAACAGGTTGTGTTAAAGAATCGCTCAGAACTCGAGCCGCTGCTGCCGAAGGCAGGACTTCGCTAAAGGATCAAAATTGGACGTTGCGCCTCATTGTCAACTGCCAACGTCATAACTCGCCTATGGCCACAAACTTTCACTGTGCAATGTGCGGCGCAGCTTTCTCTGTGGTCAACGCCCTGCACGGCTCGGTGGTACAGTGCCCTGGCTGCTACCAGACGTTGACAATTCTTTTCATCCCACCTTTCCCGAATCCACATCCGATTGCCCAGACGCCAGGATTCGGAGAGGTTGTGGCGAAAATATTGGGATATGCAGCGTTGGGCTTCGTCGTATACAAGGGCCTCCAGGCTACACTTGATGAGGACTTTGGAGAAGGCGAATTTCCGCAATGGTTCCGCGACGAGATGCGGGAGGACCATATAGCTTCGTATGGTTCCCGCTGCCCTCACTGCGCAAAGCGAGTTCAATATACGGAGCTGACGATCGATCACATTGTCGCGTTGAGAAACGGGGGCCTTACCTCCCGCGCGAACGCAGAAATCATGTGTCGAAGGTGTAACTCTCGAAAGGGTGCTCGCAACTCAATATTCGACTACGCGCGCGGCCGCTCTAATTGACTTGATTTTTCTCAGACGGAACCCGTTCGTGGCTCCGCGGTGCTCGGCTATCAACACCGCTGGCGCGCGGCGAAACCCTTCACGTCATTGGACGTTCCATTAGAATCAAGCAATGCCTAGCCCGAGTGCCGGCGATCTGCTCGCCCGCGGCCTCTTTCACGACCGCATAGTACCGCCGATTAGCTCGCTCAAACTCTTATGGGTGATGGATGATCTGCTGACGTTCGCGCGGGCAGAAATGAATAAAAAATCCGACGTCCGGCGTCGCACGCGGTTAGTCCGACACTCCGTGCCGAAAATGAAGCACCTCAGGCGGCACTTTGGGATTCCGAATCCGTATAGCCAGTCAATGTTGTGCATCGCGGTGGCGGAGAATTGGAACCGGCTCGATGAGCTGTGCAAAAAATCGTCCGTCGCCCTCAGCCGTCCAATCCCATCATCGCGCAGAGCGGTAGCCTCGGAGCACAGCCGAAGGGTCGAAGGCGTTCAGCGTTCGCATACCTCGATCGGCCGGCGCTTCATGCTCAAGGCCGACATCGCCTCCTTCTACCCGAGTATCTACACACACTCCATTCCCTGGGCGATCCACGGCAAGGAAGTGGCGAGGTCGAAACGAGCGAGGAGTTGGTACGGGAATCAGCTCGACACATTGATGCGGGAGACGCAGGACCGGCAGACAGGCGGTATTCCCATCGGGCCCGATACGTCATTTCTGGTGGCGGAGGTCATCGCCTCCCGCATGGATGTGATGCTGGAGAAGCTCATGAAACAAAAGCTTCGTGGCGTCCGCTATATTGACGACTACCATCTCTACTTCAGGACCCGGGCCGAGGCCGAAAAAGCTCTGGCCGCGCTGCACGTCGTCACGCAATCGTTCGAGCTCCAGATCAACGGGCCGAAAACAGAAATCATCGAGATTCCCGAGCCGATTGAGCCGGAGTGGAAGACGGAGCTGCGGCTCATCCGCATTCTGAGCGACGGCCGCGCCACGGGCGTAAAGGCCTTCTTCGACAGGGCAGCGTCCCTGGCACAGAAGTTTCCCGGCGACAGCGTGCTGACCTACGCCGTCCGGAAAATCGCTCACCGGGCGGACAGGCTCAAAGACACGGAGTGGGAAGTGGTGCGCTCATCGCTGCTTCGTTTCGCTATAGCAGAGCCTACAATGCTCCCGGCACTGCTCGAACTGTTCGGAAAGAATGACAAAGCCTGTGATCGCGACGGCCTGAGGGATGTGCTTGTCGAACTCTGCGTCTCCCACGCCCCGCTTCAGCACGGATTCGAGGTCGCATGGAGCCTATGGATGGCCCGGACGCTGTCAATCGCTCTGCCGGAGTCCGTCAGTGCCACCGTAAGGAACATGGACGACGATATCGTCGCGCTCGTCGCCCTCGATCTTGAGCAGCAGAACCTGCTGCCGCCAACGAATTCCCGCTTATGGGCCTCCCGGATGGCGAAGGAGCACCTGTATTCCGAGCATTGGCTGCTCGCCTACGAAGCCTGCGCCCAAGGATGGCTTGCGCCATCGGACGGCAACGAGTTCCTGTCGGCCGATCCGTTTTTCTCGATTCTGTCTAATAGTGACGTCAGGTTTTACGATGCCGGCGATACCTGGGAAGACGGATATTCGGATTACACGGATGGTGATGACGAGACCGTCGATCTTGACGAAGACGATGATGACGGGAACGTCGCGCCGGAAGAAGAGGCCCCTGGAGGCGATATTCTACCGGGCGGTCCGCCAGCAGAATTAGAACTGCCCTTGTGGCCGCCCGAGCAAGTCTGACCCCGAATTCCACCGGGTTGGTGAAGCCCAGCTTTGTGAAGCAGGGATGCCGGATATGGAACAATGGCCTTGCTACCTGATTCAGATACGGGCCGTTTGCGTCCGCGGCTCTCCGCCGCCGGACGGATCATGCCTATGCAGTTCACAGCGCATTCCAGTCACGCACTGTTGGAGCGCGGTACGGAATTTCTCCGAGGCCGCGCGCCCGTTCTGGTCATCGGCGGCACACGCGAAGCCGTGGACGATCTCGCGAGAACCGGTGTTCCGGGCGGCGCCTCTGCCGGCCTATACCGCCACACTCTGCGCGATCTCGTGCTGGCCCTGAGCTCTGTGCCCATGCTCAGGCGCGGCCTCGCGCCGGTGCGTCGTGTTGCCCGCGAAGCGATGGCGGCCGAGATCACGGCGCGGTTGCGCGCGAAGCTCACCTATCTGGCTCCGGTATCCGCGTTTCCCGGATTCGCACGCGCCCTCGCCCGAACGCTGGAGGCCGTCCGCCTCGACGATATTTCCGTCGATGAACTGCGCTCCGCGGGCCGGTCTGGTCCCGATCTCGCCCTCCTACTGGGGGCTTATGAAGAGGCCTTGCACGACCATGGCTTTGCCGACCACGCCGCGCGTTGCACCCTGGCCATGGAAGCCATAGAACCGCGTCATCTGCTGCTTGTCGATCTCCGCATGCGCACCCGCCTAGAGCAGCGTCTCGCTGAAGCCCTCAAGGAAGCGGCTCCGGCCTGGCTGGATCTTTGCCTCGCACCTCAGCCGGGCCCGGCGGTTTCGCGGCTCGATTCCCTGCAACGGCACGTGCTGACCGGGGAGCCCGCCCCGCGACGCGCGGCCGACGATTCGGTCCGGATCTTCTCCGCATCGGGTGAAGCCCTGGAATGCGTCGAGATCGCCCGCCGTATTCTTCGCCTTGCCCTTGACGGAATGCGCTTCGATGAGATGGCCGTCTTCGTGCGCAGCGCTGAACGACACCAGCCGCTACTGGAGGAGGCCTTCGCGCGGGCTGGAATTCCGGCCTGGTACAGCCAGGGTGCGCGACGCCCGGACATCAGCGGACGAGCCTTTCTGACCCTGCTCCGCTGTGCCGCCGCGGATCTGAGCGCGGCGCGCTTCGCCGAATATCTGTCCTTCGGTCAACTGCCTGCTGGTGAAGGCGATGCCCGGCCCTTGACGTCGCGGTGGGAACGCCTCCTGTCGCGCGCCTGCGTGATCAGCGGTCTGCCGCGTTGGGAGAGCCGCTTGCAAGCTTATGGCAATGAGTTGACTGACGAGCAGGCCGCCGAGCGCGAGGCTCTTGAAAATCTCCGGGACTTTGCGTTGCCGATTATCCACAGGCTGGCGGCTCTGCCGGACAGGGCCGATTGGGAGATCTGGCTCGACGCCCTCGGCGAACTGGCGCTCCATGCTCTCGATCGCCCCGCTTCGGTTCACGCCATCCTCGACGAACTACAACCGCTGAGAGGCGCCGGCACTGTATCGCTCGCCGATGTTCTAGCCACCCTGGAACCGGAGCTTTCCAGCCGCCGCCTTGAGGAGGATTCCGCCCGCTATGGCGCTGTCTTTGTCGGGTCCCTGGCAGAGGCGGCCGGCATGTGCTTCCAGGCCGTCTTTGTTCCCGGACTCAATGAAGGCATTTTCCCCAAGACGGTCCGCGAGGACCCGTTGCTGCTCGATTCGCAGCGCGCACCGCTCGGCATGGCGGCCAGCGAAGACGACACGTGGCTGCTGCGTTCGGCCGTCGCCGCTGCGCGGCAACAGATCACATGCTCCTGGTCGCGCATCGATCTGGCTACGGGCCGCGAGCGCGTGCCCTCCTTCTATGCTTTCGAGGTTGCTGAGTCCGCCGGCTCCGGCGAACTTGACGTGCAGGCCTTTGCCCGCGATGCCCGCAGCCTCAGCGAGGCCCGGCTCGGCTGGCCGGCTCCGCTCGATCCTGACGATGCCGTCGATGCGGCCGAATATGATCTCGCTTTCTTGCGTCCGCACTGGGACCAGCCCCGGCCCGGCGAAGCCTCATGGCTCGCCGCCGCGAACCCGCATGTCTATCGTTCGCTGATTGCCCGGGGGTTCCGCTGGGAACCCGCGTGGACGTGGGCCGACGGATTGCTGGACACCAACGTCCACGTCGGCCTGGCGATGGAAAAACATTACGCGCTTTCCCTTCGTTCCTACGCCCCGACGCGGCTGGAGCAATATGCCCGCTGCCCTTACCGCTTCCACCTGCAATCCGTCCTCGGCCTCCGGGCCCCGGAACAACCTGCCGCGATTCAACGCATGGCCCCTGCGATTCGCGGCGAGCTCTATCATGCGGTCCAGTCGCGTTTCTACGTGGCGCTGCAGGAAGACGAGCAACTGCCCGTCCGCGACGTCGAGCCCGCTCTGGTCAGGCTGGAATCTATCCTGCGCGAGGTGGAAGCCGAGTTTGCGGATCGCTATCTCCCGGCGATTCCCGTCGTCTGGCAGACCGATATGGAGCGCATCCGGGGTGATCTGCGCGCCTGGCTGCGCCATGTCTCCGCCCACGAAAACGACTGGACGCCGATTCACTTTGAATATGGATTTCGCGATGTTGCGGTTGCCGGCGATCTGCTGGTCCAGGGCCGCGTCGATCTCATCGAGCGACACACCAGCGGTTCTCTTCGTGTCACCGACCACAAGACCGGCACACCACCGGATCGCGTGCCCATGCGGATCGGCGGCGGCGAATCGCTGCAGCCCGCCCTCTATGCGATGGCGGTGACGGCGGCCCTGCAGCAGCCGGTGGCCGAGGCACGGCTCTTTTACGCGACGGTGCGGGGCAACTATGTTGAGTTCCCCATTCGCCTGACGGCCGAAACCCGCGAAAGCGCCGAAGCCGTCCTCCGGCAGATCAACAATGCTCTCCGCAACGGGGTGTTCCCGGCGGCGCCGCGCAAGGACGCCTGCGCGCATTGCGAGTTCGTTCCGATCTGCGGTCCCTACGAGGAGGAACGAATCGCGCGCAAAAAGCAGGCGCCCCTGCGTAGACTCGTCGAGCTTCGGGGGCAGCCGTAATGAAAACGGCCCCGATCACGGCGAACGGCTGTTTTGTGGAGGCGTCGGCCGGCACCGGCAAGACCCACACTCTCGTCACGGAGATTGCGGCGGCGATCGAAGGTGGAGTACGGGTCGACAGGATTGCCGCCGTCACCTTCACTCATGCCGCCGCCGGCGCCATGAAGGTGCGCGTTCGCCAGGAGCTGGAGCGTCGAAAAAACCAGGGGCAGGCACTAAGGACGCTCGACCGCGCCTTCATCGGCACCATCCATGCCTTCTGTGCGCACCTGCTCCGGCAGCGGCCGGTCGAGGCGGTTGTCGATCCGGATTTCCGCGAACTCGACGACCCGAACGCGCGCGCTCTCTTCGATGACGTTTTCCGGGAATGGCTGGCCGCCAGACTTAATGAGCCGGCGCCCGCGCTACGCAGGGCGCTGGCCCGGCTCGCCTGGAGCGAGGAGCGGTCGGCCGAGGGTCCGGTCGAGCAACTCCGCGAGGCGGCTTGGGCGCTTGCCGAATGGCGCGATCACGACGCGGTTTGGCAGGTACGCGACATCGACCGCCGCACGGCCATGCTCGCCCTGTTCGAGCGCCTCAAGAAACTGGAAGCCATGCTCCGCGTCGCCCGGCGTCCCGGCGACCCCCTCGCCCGCTGCCTAAAGCCGGTGCAGGAATCGCGGCGTCGCATCCGGATTGCCCGAGAGGCGGGCGCGGCCGATCCCGACGATGTTGAGAACGAGCTTCTGTCGCTCAAATTCCGCGTCAAGTATTTCGAAAGCAATCAGGGTTACGGGGACTGGGGCGGGGGCATTCAGCGCGCGGAGGTCATCGCCGGCTGGCGCGATCTGAACGATGCCATCGAGGCGTTTCGCGTCGACGCCGACGCCGACCTCGCCGCGCGGCTCCGGGAGGAGCTCTGGCAGGTGATCGACCGCTACCAGCAGGCCAAGCGACGCGCCGGCAGTCTAGATTTTCAGGATCTTCTCATCAGCGCCCGCGACCTTCTGCGCCACCCGCAGGCGCGGCAGGATCTTCAGGGACGCTACGACTGCATTTTCATAGATGAGTTTCAGGACACCGATCCGCTTCAGGCCGAGATTCTGCTTTCGCTTTGCCGGCACGCTGGGATCAGCGCCGAGCAAGAGGCAGGCAGGCTGTTTGTGGTGGGTGACCCGAAGCAGTCCATCTATCGATTCCGGCGCGCAGACGCCCGCCAGTACAGGCGTATCCGCACGGACCTGCTGGCGAGCGGCGTTGAACCCCGCTATTTGCAGGAGGGCCGGCGCTCCACCGCCGCGTTGCATGAGTTCGTCAACGCGGCCTTCGCGGGCATTCCGGACGCCCTGCCCCTCACTGGAGGTGCCCCGTCTACCGCGACGCAACCAGAGGTCGTCGCCCTGCCCATGCCCTATCTTCACGGCTCGAAAAACAAGTCCCCGCGCGTCGCCGCGCAGCACGCCCCCGAAACCACCGCCGCTTTCGTGGAGTGGCTGCTGCACAGCAGCAAGTGGACGGTGCGGGACGAGCGCGACAATACGCGTCGCCCAATCCGTGTCGACGATATCTGCATCCTGTTTCGTAAAACGGTCAGCTATGACGAGGATCTGACCCAGAGATATGTACGCGCCCTGGAGGCCCGCAATATCGAGCACGTCCTGGTCGGATCCAAGTCCTTCCACCGCCGCGAGGAGATCGGAACGATCCGGGCGGCCTTGCGGGCTGTCGAATGGCCCGACGACGAACTCAGCGTCTATGCCGTGCTCAGGGGCGCGCTGTTCTTTATTTCCGACGCGGACCTTTTCGGCTTTCGCGAACAGCACGGGCGGTTCACGCCGTTTTTCAAGCCACCCGACGAAATCGATCCCGCGTTTGAGCCCATTGTCACGGTGCTCGCCCTCCTGAAGAAGCTCCACCGCGGGCGCAACTATATTCCCCCGGCCGAGACGATACGCCGGCTCCTCGACGCAGCGCGCGCCCATATCGGCTTGGCTTTTCATGCGGGCGGCGAACGACGCCTGGCCAATGTCTACCGCCTCTGCGACCTCGCCCGCGCCTTTGAATCTGTGCGTCCGGGGTCTTTCCGCTCCTTCGTCGCTTTTCTGGAGAACGAGTACGAAATCGGTGAGCAATCTGAGGCTGCCGTTTTGGAGCAGCAGGCCGGAGGCGTGCAGCTGATGACGGTCCATAAAGCGAAAGGGCTAGAATTCCCGGTTGTGATCCTGGCCGAGATGACGACGGCCGCGACACGGCGCGGCGGCTGCGAGCGTCACGTCAACGCCGACGCGCGGCTTTGCGCCCAGAAACTCTGCGGGTGGGCTCCCTGGGAGTTACGCGAGAACGAAGCCCAGGAAGAAGCTGAGGACCGCGCCGAATCGGTGCGAATCGGTTATGTAGCGGCGACCCGGGCCCGGGATCTGCTGGTCGTTAGCGCATCCGGCATGGGCCCGTGGGAGGAAAGCTGGCTGACACCCCTGTATGGTGCCCTCTATCCCGAACGAGACCAGTGGACCTCACCGCAATCCTATCCCCACCTGAAAACGACAGGCCGTGCGACCGTGCTCGACTTTCCGTCGGAGCACCAGGACGCCGTGTCGATTTGTCCGGGATTGCACCGGACGGCCGCCGGCAATCGCGTGTTCTGGTTCGACCCCCAACTCTTCCCGGGCGCCGGCGAGACGTTGCGGGGGCTCCATCGCGGCGAGATGCTGACGGGCACACCGTCCCAGCGGGAGGCCGGCCTCTCTTCCTGGAATGACTGGGTAACCCGCCGCTCGGCCCTTATCGCCACTGCAAGCGCACCCACCGTCAAGACCATGCTGGCCAGCCAGGCGCGCCTGACGTCGGAAGCGGACGAGATTCCATTCCAGATCGTCACCGTTGAATATGCAGGGCAGCGGCCCGCAACACGCGCTTTCGGCCGCCTTGTGCACACCCTTCTTGAGACCTGGGATTCGGTCGCGACGGACCACGTCGCGAAGCTGCACGGCCGCCGACTCGGGGCCACTGCGCGCGAAATCACGGCCGCTGTCGCTCTCGCCCGCGCCGCGATGCAACACCCCCTCCTCAATCCGGCGCGGCCCATCGCCGTCCACCGCGAGTATCCGGTTTCCGTGACTCTCGCCAGCGGAGAGATCGTTGAGGGCGTGATTGACTTCGCATGGTCTGACGGCAATTCCTGGACTGTGATCGATTACAAAACAGGCCGGACGGAGGCACGCTATCGGACCCAAGTTCAGCTTTACGCACTTGCCCTGCAGCGGGCGACGAACGTGCCCGCCCGCGCCATCCTGCTGGCGCTTTGAGGTACCACTGGAAAACGGGAGGGCGCTAACCGACCTCAAGGCTCAGCGCGATGTCCACCTTTTTATGGGCGCAAAATACCACATCTTCGGATAGGTTGCTCCGGGCGGTGATCTTGCAGATCCCTCACCGCGGTCCACAAGGTCGTTGTCGGCTCGATGTACCTTAATTATTTCAAGGCTCCTAAGATGTAGTCCCGTTGACTTAGGAATCGACTCAAATCACGATGTGGCACGACGCAGCTGCCGAGCAGGCAGCCGCGTGACGTCCATAGGGGTTATGCGAGCAACGCGCCGATGCTAGCCGGCAGGCATCGCATTGAACCTTAGATTGCCACACGCCACTCTAGCTGTCCATTGTTCGCACAATCGATTCGCCGGGGTTGGCCGAAGAAGCTCAGTCTATGGCGGGCATCAAGGCATCGGGGAATGGCCCCATCAACATCCGTTCGACTCTGACGGCTGCCTCATCTTGAATGCTCGGAAGTACGTGAGAATAGCGCTCCAGAGTGAATGAGATGCTGGCATGACCCAGTTGGTCGGAAATGACCTTCACTGAGACGCCGGCTGCGACGGCCAACGTCGCCGCGGTGTGGCGCAGATCGTACAATCGAATCGGTCGTATACCGGCCGTCTCCAAAAGCCTTCGGAATTCGCGCTTGACGGGTCTCTGTTTTAGGGGTGATCCCGTTCCAGAGCGGAAGATCAAGTCGTGCTCCACTTGGCATTCGCCTTCCGTGGGTAGCAGTTGGGAATTCCGCAGGCAATCCAGAGCCTTCCGTACGAAGTCCTGAAGCTTGACCACTCGGCGACTGCGTTTTCGCTTCGTGTCGTCGAAGAGAAAGCCAGCCTTCGAATGCTGGATGGTTCGACAAACACTTGCCGCGCCGCGGTGCCAATCGATGTCGCTCCACTTCAGGGCCAAGTATTCGCTGGGTCTCATTCCGGTGGTCAGCGCCAGCGCGTACAACGCGAACCATTCCGTTTCTCTAGCGACCGCAAGAAACCGCCTGTACTCCTCAACGCTGAGCGCCTCCATCTCTCGCCGCTTCATGCGCGGCAGGTCCACGCCAATGCACGGATCCTCGCCCAACATTTTCCAGCGCACTGCCTGACGCAGTGCGGATTGCAGCACCGCGTTCGTGTATTCAATGGTTCGCGCGGACAACCCGCGCTCGAACATTTGAGAGTAGATGCTCTGGATGTCGAACTGGACGATTGCGCCGAGCGGCCTTGTCCCGAGGATTGGGCGGATGTGAAGACGCAACAGCGCTGCGTAATCGATGTAGCTCTTCGGGCGGAGTCTCGGCTTAGCTGCCGTTGTCAGCCACTGGTCCAGGTATTGATTAAGACTGATCGCCGCCGCGCGAGGGAGACGCCCGATCTCCCGTTCTTGCAGCTTTCCGTTCAGATAGGTTTGCGCTTCGCGGAATGAGCCTCTAACGGTTTTGTTGTGGTATTTGCGGGTTCCTGTTTCCGAATCGCGGCCAAGTGAAACGCGCACGAGCCATGTGCGCGAGCCGCGCGAAATGAGTTGCCCTGTTTTCCGGGCCATATGAACACCTCCTGCCCGGAAACGGGCACACAGGTCGCACACAAGCGCTGTGGAGATCAAGATTTATCGGGGATTTGGGAGGGTGCTACTGATGAGGAGTCTCAGTAGCGTTGAATCGACAGCATGCTGTTCCACCAAGTCTGGCAAGGCGTACTCCGGCCAAGGTCGAAATCTCCATACCAGGCGGGCAATCGGTCAGGCGCAAGCGGGCGCAAGGCCGCACAGTTCAAGAAAGAAAGTATGCCGTGAGCGACTGAATAGTCTCTCGGAGCGTGTTCCAAAGGCCACGACTCTTATCGCGACAACGCTGGCCCCCGAGAGTCTGCGCCATCTGCGATGCGGGCTTGACGGGCAGGTCCATTATTAGATAGCTTATCTACTAAGCGAGTATCAAACACATACGCGAAGGGACAAAGATGGGAGCAGCACGCAAGGGCAAGCACCAACTGGCAGAGGAGATCGTCGGGCGGCTGGCGCGCCAGCACAGCACTGCCGTGGTGCTGTTTCACCACGCGGTCGCGGAGCGCCTGGGGCTGGGCCCATCGGATCACAAGTGCCTCGACTTGCTGCGCGACCGCGGGGCGATGGCCGGCAGCGATCTAGGCGCGATCACTGGCCTGACTAGTGGTGCGATCACTGGCGTCGTAGCGAGACTGGAGCGGGCCGGATATCTGCGTCGTGAACCGGACCCACACGACGGGCGCAAGCAGATTCTCCACCTAGCACTCGAGCGGGCGCACATTCAGGGCGTGATTGACCCATTACGAGAAGACGTGGCCACGCTGTTGGAAAGTTTCGATGCCCACCAGCTCACCGCTATCGCCGAGTTCCTGGCTCGCACCACAGACCTTGTCTACCGTCATGCGGCCCTGCTGCGCGCTGAGACAATTTCCGCCATGGGCCGGACTCGCGTGGCCGGACAGCCAACCTCCCCCGCCAGCGAGAAAGTCAGTAGAACGTGAAAGCCAATTGTATCCTCGAAGTTCCCGGCGGTGGCCCGCTCTTCGCTGCGAGTTTGTACAGGCTGTTACGCCGACAGGGCGCTCGGCGAATGAGGGGACACCAGCGATGACCCCCAGCCTCCGCAAATTCGTCCTCACGACGCATGTCACCTTCTCAGTCGGCTGGATCGGCGCGGTCGCCGCCTTCCTCGCTCTCAGCATCGCCGGCCTGACCACCCGAGAAGCTGAAATGGTGCGCGGCGCCTATCTCGCGATGAACCTGATCTGCCTGTATATCATCGTCCCGCTGAGTCTGGCTGCGCTGGTGACCGGACTGATCCAGTCACTAGGTACCCGATGGGGCTTGTTCCGGCACTATTGGGTCCTGGTCAAATTCCTGCTGACCATGCTTTGCATCACCGTCTTACTGTTCCACCAATTCACGGCGGTGGCGAAGGCGGCGAAGCTTGTATCAGGGACTGCGGTAGGAACATTGCCTAGGGCCGAACTCGGCGGAGTGGGGTTCGTGCTCGTGCGCGCCTCTGGCCTCGGCATACTGGTCCTGCTCGTGGTCATGACGCTGTCGGTGTACAAACCATGGGGCCTGACGCGCTATGGGCGCCGGCAATACCAACCCCCGAGATCACTGCGGACATTACCGGAAACGCCCTTGTCCAATCCTGACAAGGACGCTCCCGACGTTGATATCGAGACGACCGGCGACCGCCCCAGCTTAGGACTCAAGATCGCCCTCGGCGTCATCGGTGCGATTGTGGTCGTGTTCGTCGTGCTGCATCTCACTGGCGGTGGTCTTGGGAGCCACGGTCGTTGACGCTCGACTAGGCGTCAGGAAGTGAAAGAAATCCGTCTGCTACCGCGAATATGGCTTCTGGATTGTCGGAGCCTCACTACGCCGCAACGCCAAGCTTGTAAACGAACTGAATCTCACCTGACCCGTCACGTGAGATGTCGTCCGTGAGGCTAAGTGCGACGGCTGAGTGTTGCGACGCGACCAGATGCAATAGATCCTGGGCAGCGCCGATCAAGCTACGCAGAGGCTTTCCGCAGAAACCGGCGCCCGCGCCGACGCAGTTTCTTCCACGCTTCCGGGCTGATCGCCAGTGGCTGCACGCGATTCTGTCCGATGCTGACGAACGCGCCATGGTGATCGATGCAACCGTATCGGAACAGCCGTGTAAGTAAGGCGAGTGCGTGTTGCGCTAGCGTCTGATTGACAAAGGGTTCCTGCCGTTCCAGTGCCTCTACGGCGCTGCAACTTGGGCCGTCAGTCGCATCAAGCGACTCGTCGGAGAGCTCAGGGAAGACCTCAGGAGCAGTGCGCAGACGATCCACCGAGCGCCGGTTGCGGCCATTCAACGGTTGGCCAAGCACGAATTGCCCGCTGTCGGCCGAGTTGCCGAGATCGAGCCAGTAGCCGACGCGACTCCGCCATCCCTGGACGTGCTTGCCAATCGTTATCCGTGCCGCCCGCGTATCCACGCAACTAATAACGACATCGAAGTCGCCAATCTTGCTCTGCTCCGAAAGAAACTCGGGAATGGCCGTCCAACTGAGCCCCCAGAAGAGATTTAGGCGGCTGACCATGACAATCGCTTTCGCAAGGCCGATTTCGGCAGAGGTAAATGGCTGGCGTACGCAGTTGGCCGGCGAAATGATGTCCCCATCCATTAACGTTACGCGCAAACCACCGGGGTGCCCAGCTACAAGCATCGCCTGATGCAGGTACGGCAATCCGGCAGCGACCGCGGTGCCATTCCCGCCGCAGCCGACCACTAGAACTCGGACCTCGCGCCGCAACAGTTCGGCGGTGAGCGTGTGCATCGTTTACCCTCCTACCTTGATTCGCGCATTACGAACTCCAAGAGCGTCTGATTCGCTGGAGCCAGGTGCTCCACCGGAAACGGTTTTCGGCTTCCCGACAGGCTCGCCCAGAGTCCCAAGACTCCGTCGGGATGCACGGTGAGCCGCCGGGCGCCCGTCTGATGCGTGAATTCACTTTGAAAGAACGCCCGCTCCCAAAGTGGAATCGTCGCGACTCCGGCATCTTCCGGCGATCGCATCGTTCCTTGGCAGGTCAGACCATCCTCGCCGCTCACGTTGAGGTACGGTGCCACGCGCAGCTTCGTCGTAGGCTTGGGGCGTGCATTCTCCAGCATTGCGCGCACCCACAGTTCCCTGCCGCTCACGCACCACACGAGTGGCGGATGCGGGAACCTCTTGCCGTTCAACGTCTGAGTGTCGTCGACGGTCGAACGGAAGAACATCGTTCGTGGTGCCGCCGGCGTCCACCACACTACGGCTTCCGCCGTGCGGACAAGCACATTCTCCGGGAGGACCTCTACTGGAATGCGTGACCCTAAGCCTTGAGCCAGACCGTGCACGAATTCCGTTGTCAACGGCTGCGCCTCACCGAGAAACGGAGCGCCTTGCTCCGCGTTCCTCGCCTCGTGCCACGCTACGAAACTGCGGCTCTTGCCCTGGTATACGAGGAGCGCCCCTTTCAACGTGAGCGCCTCGCTTCCCCCAACGTCCACGTAGATGTTCATACTCCGTCCTCAATCCGGGCGTTCGTTGCCCGGCATCATCTTTATCAACCGTCTCGCGCAGGCCAGCGTCTCGCAGCAGGCTGCCAGTCTATCGAACGCATCCCGCACACTCTCCAGGTCTTCTCCATTTAGACGAATGATCAGGTTCGGCTCAGGTGTGACTTCGAGCATCCCTTGCGACTCCTCATCAAACTGTCCCTCTATTGCATCTTGCTTTTCGAAGACTGCCAACAGTGCCGGGAGCGGTTCTCCGCAATCGGCCAGCATGGCGCCGGTGTCCTCGTCGATGACAGGACGAACGATGCGAGTGGCGGCCCGCTCGATATCGAGAAGGTTCTCCACCAAATGCCTCGCCGTTGTGTCCTTTATCGTAGGGCCGATGCGTCCCAGCGTCTTCGGAGAGAGCGGTTGCCGTTTCATGCAATGCGGGATACTCGATTCGATATCCGGCAGTTGGACATCCTCAGGGGTTTCCGGCGGGTCCACCTCGTACCACTCCCGGAGCCTGTCCACGCGTTCCAGTGCATCGCGCCAGTCGTACACCCGAACCCAGCGATTCAGCGAGTCGAGGAGGGTGCGGGCGAAAGTGACCGGCAACCGCGGGTGTATTGTTTGGAGCATCCGCAGGGTCGGTCCCAGAACAACGTATCCAGCCGATTCGGGCTCGATCGTGAGATAGAGTTCCGACGTGGCGCTGGGTTCCTGGTCCGTGAAATAGCGGTCCAGGCTCGTCGAGAGCGTAAGGTGGAGTCTGAATTCCTCCTGGATCTCAGTGGCCCCGTGTGCAGCAACCCAACGATTCAAAGTCATCTTCACAAAATCGAAGGGGTTGCGCTGTGATCGATACCAGTCCTCTTCCAATGCCAATCCGACTTTCAGGAATGCCGCGGCTGTTCGCGCTGCGGCCTGCTCACCTTGCCACAACTGGTGTTCGCGCGAAACACCGTCGAGGCGAGGTATGGTCAGCCCCGATCCCGCAGCCATCAAACAGTCGGCGGAAGCCATCCGGGCGGCGGCGAGATCGGAGCCCCGCGCCGGTGCCGATGTAGCGAGGCATCGAGAGCCCGAACAATTGAGACTGCTGCATTCTGCCAATCCGGACATTGAGTAAACCTCATCAAAGGAGTCTGTTGTTTCGGGTGCGTTCCCTTCGCCAATGTTTCGATCTCGCGCAGGACTTCACCCGGTGGCGATTTCGCGCGGCGAGGCATCTGGTCAACCTTTGCTACCAATCGCTCTGTCAAACGTGTAGCGCATCTTGTCGCCGACAGCTTCCGGACCGTTCACGACAGCCGTGGTCAGTTCGAGGTATTGGGCACTGTACAGCGCCTTCACGTTATCGACGCTCATCTCAGGGTTGGGATCAGGCAAGCGAATCCCATTGAATTGGAAGACTCTGGTCATCTTCGTGACGGTAAGGGCCATATCGAAAGTTCCTTGTAGGTTGACGTAATTACTGACAATTTCTGACGTAGAAAGCGACAAATCTCGACACAGAATGTGGCAAGATCCTACCGACGAGACACACGGGCCAGATACGCCGACAGTCTCGATTACAGCAGCAGTATGTGGACCTAGCGCTTTCTTCGCGCGCGATGCCGCGCTTTTCTAAACTGGGCGTACAGCATGACCTCTTCCAAGTCGGCGTCGTCGAGATCGGCCGTCGCAGTTAGAAGCCCATTCGTCCGCGACTTGGGTTCTGCCTGGGGAAAAAACACTGTGATCGGCACGCCAAAGAACTGGGCCAATCTCTCCAAGTCAGAAATCGATGGCTTGTAGATAGCAGTTTCCCAACGAGAGACCGTATTGGCAGTGGTCTTTATAGCTTGCGCCAGTTCCTCCTGGCTGATCCCTCTGCCTCGGAGTGTGGTCCTGAGTTCCCGGATCTGCTTTCCAACCTGTTCATAGATGTCAGGCATGGCTGTTATAGATGGGTTCCTTTTGTAGGATATCACTGTCCTTTTTATGTTGACAGCAAAATCTGCTCGTGGCATACTTCCTTTTGTAGGACTATACACTCCTATACAAGGAGTAGCGACGACTGTGAAGCTACCTCCGCTTGACGATCGCACGTCCATGCTGCAACAAGAACCGAGATGCAGCAACCTGATTTTCGTCGGCCACGCGGCCGTAGCTGAGCCACTGCGGCTTGATCGACTCCAGAGAGCCCGCAAACCAGTAAGCCGCTCGAAGTCAGGTGTGCAAGGCAAAGTGGCAGATGTCATACACGGACGCTCACGCCACGCCGAATCCCAAAATGAACTACGAGCGTTTCAGGTCTTGATGGCAACCGCGCATGCTGACGCATGGCAGGAGCAGCCGTGCGTCCTCGAATACCGCGATGGGGAGACAAAGCATCGCTATACGCCAGATCTTCTGGTCTCCTGGGGTCCTCGACGCGAGGTCGTGGAAATCAAAGACGATCGCGAGGCCGAATTGCCTGAGAATCAACGCCACTTCGCCCTCATCAGAGAATTGCTCGCCGAGCATGGCTATAGCTTCCGGGTATGGAGGAGATCTGAGATTTGTGCTGAGCCACGCCTCACCAATTCCAATCTGATATTGCGCTATCGCTGCATAGCGGATTCCGTTACAGAACGCGAGAGAATCCGACGCGTCTTTTACTCGACACCTGAACTCCCGCTACGAGAGCTTTGCAAAATCTCGAACGTGTCGGTCCAAAGCGCGCTTCGCCTCGTACTCGCCGGCGCGCTCCACATTGATTGGTGGAAACCGCTTGACCTGGATTCGCGAGTAAGCGTCGCGCCCCTTGGCCGCCAGATATGGCCTTGTCCTCCGGAGGAGACCACATGTCATTGAATATGTTGCGCAGAGGCGCGTACGTCAGAATAGGGCCGGCAAGGTTCCTGATCCTGAAAAAGCTCGACAGAACCAGCTGGCAACTTGAAAACACTGCGACCGGGGAGTGGTGCAGGTTCGCCGAAGAAGATCTCCTGGACCGATTTGCCCGCCATGAACTGACGTTCGACGGCAGCATTGAGAGGGGCCAGGCTGACAAGGGCACATCCCAGCTCGGCAGAAGCCTCTCCGCCTATCCGACCGAACTGGTCACAGCCGTTCAAACCCGCGTCCAGTATCTCAAGGAGATTGATCGGCAGCAGCCGATCGCTATCACGTCCAAAACCATGGAACCGCTCATATGCTCCGTGTCGGAGCGGATCAACGACACGAAGCCGCCTGGTTGGCGCACACTCGCTCGCGACTACCGCAAATGGCTGAATGCGGGCCGCGATGTTCGAGCCATCATCTTGCGGTACTCCGATAGAGGCGGTCGAGCTCCGCACCTGCTCCCAGAGGTCAAATCCGCCATCGACCAGGTTATCGCCGAATTGTATATGACTGAAGAACGGAAGCGGGTTCCAGAGGTCCACCTGGAAGTCATTCGTCGCCTTGCCGATGCGAACCAGTTCAGGCCGGCAGAGGCTCCACTTCCAATTCCGAGTCAAAGGGCAATCTATCGTGCGATTGAGCGCACGTCGCCGTATGAACGGATGGTGGCCAGGTACGGTAAGCGGCGCGCCGAGATGGAATTCCGCGTCAGCGGCATCGGCCCCGATACAGCCCGCGCGCTCCAAAGAGTGTCGATGGATCACACGCCGAGCGACATCATTGTAGTGGACGACAACACGATGTTGCCGCTCGGGCGGCCCACCATCACCTCCGCGCTCGATGAGCACACGCGCTGCCCGATGGGTTTTTACACCGGCTTCGAGCCGCCGAGTTGTCTGTCCGTGATGCGATGCCTCAAACATGCGATTCTTCCGAAAACATACGTGCCGCGCGAGTTTCCCACCATCAAGAATTCGTGGGAATGCTACGGCGTGCCGGAGCTCGTGGTCGTCGATAACCCTCCGGAGTTTCACTCCAGCCACTTCGAACGTGCGTGCCTTCAAATCGGCACGGATATCCAGTACGCGAAAGTTCTCGTTCCCTGGTACAAGGGAAAGCTCGAAAGATTCCAGGGAACGATGAATCACGATCTGGTGCACGGAAATCCCGGCACTACGTTCAGCGATATTCTGGAGCGCGACGAGTACGATCCCACCCGGCACGCTGTCGTAATGCTGAGCACGTTCCGCGAGATGCTACACAAATGGGTCATCGATGTCTATTTGCAAACGCCCCATCGCGGCATCAAGGACACGCCGGCCCACCGATGGTACACCGATATGAGCGCTTTGCCGCCCCCTTTGCCGCCCACTGCGCGCGATCTCGATCTCGTGCTCGGCATGACGGCTCAGCGAGTGGTCTTCCACTACGGCATCGAACTTGAAGGTCTGAAATACAACGGACCAGAGTTGGGAGAGCTGCGCCGACGTTTGGGCGTTGGGATGAAGGTCGAATTGACATTCGATCCTGGCGACCTCGGCCACATTAATGTGCTTGATCCGGAAAAGAGAGCCTACATTCCGGTCCTGGCGATCAATCAGGCTTACGCCAAGGGACTCTCTCTATGGCAGCACAAAGTAATCCGGCGCTATGCTCAGCGCCAGGTGAATGTGCGGACCGACATCGTGGCGCTGGCGCGAGCCAAATCCGAGATCCGAGCCTTAGTGGAGCGCGATTTCAATCGAAAAACGACGCATGGCCGAAAGAGGCATGCTCGTTTTCTGGAGGATCACACCGGGAGTCCGGCCCCTGCGATCTCCGTCCATCCAACATCCGCGGTGAACACTTCTCACGCGATCTGCATAGTGGAGGACGCGCCGGCGGAAGCGAAGCCCAACCTTGCTCCGGAGCCAACGCGCGTTGACACTCTTTCGGATGATGAGGTGCTTCCGGTGTTCGAGGCGAATCTCGACTTGCCCACGGTGCCAGTCAAGTTGGTCGAACCTGCGGAGATGCGCCGACAATGACGCAATCGATGGATCGTTGTGAACGGATCCTGGTTAAATATCCACTCTTCAAATCAGCCATCGCGCGAATCCAGGCGTGTTTCGATAGTCACGACGCCACGGCCGAACCGGACTGCTGCCCACTTGTCGGCGAGAGTGGTAGCGGGAAGACCACGATCATTTCCTACTTTGCGAGCCTCCATCCGCGCGTCGACCACAAGTCTGGTGTAGAAGTTCCCGTACTGGTCGCAAAAGTACCGACGCGGCCTACAGTCAAGAGCTTTGCGGAAACGCTGCTGTATCAACTTGGTGACCCGCTGTGGTCTCGCGGCAACACGGTGGGCAAGAGCATTCGCCTGAGAGAACTGATCAAGCGGTGCCGAGTGCGCCTACTTGCACTCGACGAATTCCAGCATTTCGTGGATGTTCGCCGGGCCAGCATCGTAACGGACGTCGCCGATTGGTTGAAGGAGCAGGTCGAGGAAGCCAGGCTCGCCATCGTGGTCTCAGGGCTGCAACGCAGTCTGGAGGTCCTGCGGCAGAATGAACAACTCCGGCGCCGTTTCGGCTCGACGCTACGAGTGGGAGCCTTTCGCTGGGACATCAAGGAAGATCGGACAACCTACAGAGCCTTTCTGCGCGCGGTTCAGGAGCAGCTTCCCGAATACGAAATGCAGAATCTGGCTGATCTCGACGTAGCCTTTCGGATGCACTATGCCTCCTACGGCCTCATCGGCTATACGATGAAGATCATTCGAGGCGCCGCCCGGATCGCATCTTCTCATCCGCGCCGTCAAATCACAATGCGGACCTTTTCGCAATCCTACGCGGACCACGTATGGTCGGAACGCCTCAGTGATCCGAACCCATTTGGTGAAAAGTTTGATTGTGAAAAGGCTCCGCCGATAGCGCTCCCAAGCGCAACAGCCTGTATCCCGCCCAGCACGCTCACGCCGCGTGCTGTCCGCCTGGACCTACACGCGTGAGCGGGCGGCTCCTGTTTCGAGTCGATCCGGTGGCGGGTGAGAGTCCGCGTGGCTACCTTTGCCGTACGGCTCATGACCACGGCTATGGTAGTCCCAACGCGCTCGCACAAATTGCCGGGCTTTGGGTATCCGGCACTGGCAAGGTCACTGGCTTGGATCAGGACGCAGCGATCAAGCAACTTTCGTACACGTTGCGCCTTGACCCGGAAGAGTGGGGATCGATGTGCTATACCCACGTCAAGGGGCGGAATCGATTTAAGCAGCGATCATTCTATGGTGAGACGATTAGCGCCGATGATTTGAATTACCGAAAACCGCGCCTCTGCACGGCCTGCCTTCGGGACCACCCGATTTGGTGGGCTGTTTGGGATCTCGGGCTCATCGTCGCGTGCCCTGTACACCGCTGCTTCTTACTCAACCAGTGTCCGGCCTGTAAACGGAAAATCGTCTGGGAGCGTCCGGCCGTACACAAATGCCGGTGCGGTCTCGACTTTCGACAAGTGACTTCGGAGCCTGCTGATCCTGGCTTGGTGGCGATCAACGCGATTGTCTGCCGCGCGGCCAAGTTCACACTGGCAGAAACGGCTGGAGTCGAGGTGGCTGACTTTGGTTTTCCGCCGGAACTGCTCCAGTTAGAGCTCGGTGCGTTGTTGAGGTTCATCCTGTTCGTGGGGGCCATTAACGATGGGAGCATCCTGCGACGGAAGCAGCGGCCGTTTCGCGCGACGGACCTTGCAGGTGCCGTGGCCATCTGCCGCGGTGCGGTCGCGCTGCTGCGCGACTGGTCGCGGCCGTTGCAGGCAGTGTTACAGCGAATGATCCCGCAATCAGCGAATCCTTCCACGCTCAACTTCAGCGACATCTTTGGAAATTTCTATAGGCACCTGTTTCGCGTTCTTCCCCGCCGGGAATTTGGATTCCTTCACGACGCTTTCGAGGAGTTCGTCATCAAAGATTGGAAGGGCTTCATCCGTGGTCAGCACCGTTATTTTTCCGCTGCGGTCCGGCGGAACTCCCATTGGGTGACAGCTAACGAGGCGGAAACGATCGCACGCATAAGTGGCACGCGGATCTGGGATCATGCCCGTAATGGCCAACTCGATGCGATATTCCTGAACGTCCGTCAAGGGGGGACACGCACGGAATGCTGGATTCGGCGGGAATCACTCGCCCGATGGGTCGCGGCGCGTGACGCCGATCTCGCTCCGTACATGACGCGCCCTGAGGCTGAAGCCGCGCTCGGCCTGAAGAACTTCACTCTTTCCACAGTCGCCGCCGCCGGAGCCATTCGCTATATGAAAGGCCCCGAGCGGAATTTCCCAGCGGGGTGTTTCTTCTTCCTTCGCGAAGACGTTATGAAGATCAAGCAGGCCTTCGAAAAGCACTCTGTGCCGGTGACGGAATACTCGAAGCCGCGCGAGTTTATCGCGCTACGCCATGCGATGAAGAATTACCTCGGCCGCGATTCAGGTCTTGCCGGTGTCATCAGGGCCGTAGTTGATGGTAGTCTCGTGCCGACGGGTCGCACAAACCGGTATCGCGGAATCACTGGCTATCTGTTCCGGTCTGAAGATCTGCGCAAATACCGCCCGACACTCGGCGCTATGGTGCCGCCGGAAGGCTTCCTTAGTTTCAAGGAAGCGGCAGGCTTGTTGGGGGTCAGAACCAATGTTATTCGCGGGCTGACAGATCAAGGGATGCTCACGGCTTCCAACGGTTTTCGTAACGGTTTTGCGAGGCTTCTACCTGCCAAAGAGGTTCAGCAATTTGCGGAACACCACGTTTCGACATCGGTCCTCGCCAAGCGATTCCAGCTGAACAGCGGCTCCCTTGCTCGCTACCTGAACGAGTCGAACATACCTCTACTTGCGATTCCAATACCCGACGCGGGAAAGGGTCACGCGTTTTTCCTCCAAAAGGATTTTGCAGTTCGGATACAGCTTCCCAGCCGCAGGATGATGAGGGAGGCGGCGCAACGCCGCATCGTGGCCGCCCGGAAGAAACGGTGGGCAGAGTACAGGCGAGCCAGGGAAGCCGCCTTGGGCAAACCCATGCGACGAGTCCGCGCGAATGGTTAGCTCGTGGGAATGGCTTAGAAAGACAGCCGGCAAATTGGCCGTTGGGATGGGCCCGATGTCGCAGGCAACCCTGCCGAGCCGTGTCCCGGGACAGCCTTTGACGCATCGTCGACACTATGGCGTCAAGAGCGTATATGGCTCTCTGGATTTTCAGCGTACGCTGCGCCAGCACAAAGACGTACTCAATCGTCTCGAAGCCTTTGTAGTGGAAAGCCGACCAACCACCGCCGCTACTATCGCCCGCGCCGAATCTGAAGTGGTTGCAATCAATTCCTTCATCGATCACACCCGCCGTCATGGGGCGTCGGTCACCGCGAAGCGTATTGTTTCAAAACATCTGCAATGTTTGGATACCGCTGAGCTGTAGCGATTTGGAGCGGAGTTAATCCTTGGGGATCTGTTGCGTTGACATCCGCCCCGGCGCGCAACAGGAGCTTCACGGATTCGATTTGATTCCGCGCCACGGCGCTGATCAATGGTGTAAGCCCGTTCTTGTCCCGCAACTGCGGATCTGCCTCGCGTCGGAGGAGTATGGCCACGATGTTAGTTCGGCCCTCCACGATAGCCGCTATCAAGGGCGTGGTTCCGTTCGCACCAATGTTGGGATTGGCACCTGAGGAAGCCAGATATTCTGCAACGCCAACCTGGTCACTCAATATCGCTGCAAGCAGAGGAGTCATGCCGGCGTTGTTCGGGCCATTGATGTCTGCTCCCCTCTTGAGCAGCTCCTTTATGACCGAGATGTGCCCGCTCGTACTGGCTACCATCAGAGCTGTGGCGCCATTGTGATCCTTTGCGTTTACCGGGGCGCGGTGCTCAAGTAGCACTCGGATTATTTCAGCCCTGCCCAGGTTTGCCGCCAGCATCAAGACCGTTTGCCCCGAACTGTTGGTGGCGCTTGGTTCGACGCCTTGGGACAGGACGGCTCGGATTCTGCGCAGGTCGCCGCTCCGGACTGCATCGAAGAGCTTGTTTTCGCTCTGCGCAAAGATAGTGCCCACCCCGGCCACTAGAAGCACCCATTTCGCTACCGATTTGAATGCGTGACGCGATCTCTTATGCATGTTCCGGCGCCGGCACTGGACTTGCTGGTTTCGCGTGTTTTGACGGCATCGCTGCTCGCGGCAAGGTGATTCGGAAGGTGCAACCCTCGTTTACTTCACTTTGTAGTGATACGGTGCCGCCATTGGCTTCGACCGCCCATTTCGCTATCGAGAGCCCCAGACCGGCTCCGCCGGATTCACGCCAGCGCGCTTTGTCAACCCTGTAGAATCGGTCAAATACTTTCGGTTGGTCCTCAGACGGTATACCGGGGCCGTTGTCCTTGATCTCGATCACGACACGAGCACTGTCGCCATTCCGGACGGCAACCGAGATCCTCTCGCCGATCGGCGAGTACTTGACGGCGTTGTGAATGATGTTTACCAGCGCCTGCCGCAGAAAAATCGGATCGCCTTCGACTTGGGCCGTTTCGTCTCCGCCGACATCCAGCGTCTGGGATTTCTCTTCTGTCAAGATTTCAAACAATGCCGCAGCTTCGCGCGCCAAGGCCAACATCGGGACCGTCGTTCGGTGGAGTTGGATATGTCCCGAGTCCGCACGGGAAATCGTCAGGAGGTTGTCGATCAAAGAAGTCAGTCGGTTGACCTCCTCAAGCATGCTTCCCACGATGTCCCGGTATTCAGCTCGGCTTCCGTCTTTTTGTAGTCCAACCTCGCCGACACTCCTGATCATGGCCAGTGGTGTCCGAAGCTCGTGCGATGCGTCGGATGTAAATCGGCGAAGCTGTTCGAAGGCCCGCTCAAGACGCGCTAGGGTTTCGTTGAACACCCTTGCTAATTGCCCTAGCTCATCATCCGCGTCATCAACCCGCAAGCGGGCATGAAGCTTTTCGGGCGTGATCTCCTGTGCTTCGCGGGCCATCTTCTCGATCGGACTCAGCGCGCGGCGCGCCAGTCCGTACCCCGCGAACCACGCGATCAGCAGGACGATTGGGAGGATGACAAGGGACGCCAGCGACAGGTCGCGAAGGCGTTCGTACAAAGGCTCTTCGCTATGTGCGAGCCGAATTAGGAGTGGTCGTCCGTCAAGTACATGTACGCGGCTAACAACTCGCATGCGGGTTCCATCCGAGAGCCGCTCAGATCGCTCAGAATAGCCACCGACGCCCTCACCCCGAAACGGAGGATTTCCCAATGAGCGGTCCCCAAGTCGCTCGTTTCGATAGAGCACTGAGCCGTCAGCATCACGAACTTCCAGATACCGCTCGATGACGTCTTTCGATTCTGAATGATTATGGTAATCCTCCTTCAACCGCAGTTGTCCCTGAGGCGTGAAGTAGAGCAACCCTTCTACAGTCTCGATCTCCTGAATCGAAAAATGTCCAAGTTGATTGCGCAACTGCCAGAAGAGGAGGCCACACGTGCCGGCCCATGCCAGCACAAGCAGAATCGCCAGCCCTGAAACGTACGAGAGCGTCAGACGTGTACGGAGATGGCGTGGGCGCAGTCGCACTTTACGATTCATCTCCCTCTCGCAGAACGAACCCCACGCCTCTCACCGTATGCAACAGCTTGGGTTCAAACTGCCCATCAATTTTCTTCCGGAGCCTAACCATCTGCGCGTCGATTACGTTGTCGAGCGGCGTCTGGCGCGATGTTTCCTTCCAGATATCACGGGCGAGCATTTCGCGTGAAACGACGCGGCCCCGATTGCGAAAAAGATATTCGAGCAATTCGAATTCTCGGGGTGTGAGTTCGATTGCCTGACCGGCGCGTGTCACCGAACGACGCCCCTGGTCCAGTTCCAGGTCGGCGAGTTTGAAGCGCTCGACAGCCGGTGCTTTGCCTCTCCTCAACAGCACTCGAATCCGCGCCAACAATTCCGGGAACGCGAACGGTTTGACGAGGTAATCATCGGCGCCAATGTCGAGTCCCCTCACGCGATCTTCCACGGCATCTCGCGACGTGAGCAGCAGAACCGGGGTCTTGATGCCACGCCTGCGGATCGTTGAGAGGATTTCGAAGCCATCATGACCGGGCAACATCACATCCAGCACTGCCAGATCGAAAGGCTGGGCGTTCATCAAATAGAACCCCTCCTCGCCGGTGTGGGCAACACGAACCGCATACCCGTCCGCCTCCAGCCCTTCCCGGAGGGCCTTGGCCATCTTCTGCTCGTCCTCAACCACAAGGATCTGCACGTTTCCCTTTATAGGAGCAGAGCGGCTCCCTTCGCAACTGACGGCATCCTGATATTTTCCTGATCGCCGCTGTCAGGAAAAGATCAGCGATTCATAAGGCAAAACGCATGCCATTCGATGGTAAGAACTGAAGATGCGCAGTACTGCTCGTCCGCGCTCGGGGAGGCAACTGGATGCTGGCCGCTGGTGTAGCGAAGAAAGTGACGATTCATCTCAACGAGGATACGACTGCTCGCCACGATTTTTTATACAACGAAATCTTCACGCTTCTGCGCGAGCGGGGCGTCGCCGGCGCGACGCTAATCCGGCCGGCGGCGGGATTTGGTACGCACCACCGAACCCACTCCACCGAGGGCGGGCTGACCGAAAAGGAACATTTGCCCATACGAATCGAGTTCATCGAAACGAAGGAGGCGGCGGATGCGCTCCTGCCCTCGCTCTGTGAGCTCATCACGGACGGATTGATTGAGGCTCATGAGACTACGGTCATCAAGGCGGCTGTTCGAGACGAACGAAGCTAGGATGCAGAAACGCTCCCTTGTCGCGATAGCCTTGCTCGCTGCCGGCTCCGCCGCGCGTTTAGCCGTCGCGCAGGCTCAGGTGCCAAGAAGACTTTCGTTATCCGAAGCAGAGCAGATCGCATTGCGCAATCATCCACGCATCAGTTCGGCCAATCTTGTGGCCCAAGCAGCAAAGGCGGTCGTCACTGAATCCCGATCCGCCTATTACCCGTTTGTCGCTGGGAATTTCACGACTGTCGGCGCCGAGCACAATTCGACGCTTGCTGCTGGCACGGTACAGACTTCGAGCCTGTATACCCGTGTAGCTGCTGGCATCACCGTTGGGCAGCTCATTACCGATTTCGGCCGAACTTCGAACCTGGCGGAATCCGCTAAATTGCGTGCTTCGGCGCAGCAACAAAATGTCGAGAATACCCGCTCAGTGGTTCTGATCGAAGTCGATCAAGCCTATTATCAGGCGCTTGCGGCCGACACGGTTCTGAAGGTTTCTCAGGCGGTCGTCCAGAATCGTCAGCTAATACTTCGTCAGGTCAGGACGCTCGTGCAGAGTTCGCTCAAATCGACTCTGGACGTCAGTTTCGCGGACGTGGCTGCTTCCGATGCCGAACTTGCGCTCGTCAGAGCAGAAAACGATGTCGCGGCAAGTCGCGCACGTCTTGCCGCGGCACTTGGTGAGGGCCAAGCCGGGGAATTCGAAGTAACCGACGAGCCTTTGCCGGCCAGCCTCGAACCAAATCCCGAGCTGCTCGTTGCACAGGCACTCAAAGAACGGCCGGATCTCGTTGCGCTGCGATTGAATCGTGACGCGGCGCATCGGTTGGCTGATGCGGAACGGGCTCTGAGTCGCCCCACGATCACGCTTATAGGCGTCGCTGGAGGGCTTCCGGCGACCGATCCGCGGCTTCACGGGACATACAGTGCCGCGGGAGTGAACGTGAGCATTCCCGTATTGAACGGAAAACTGTATGCCGCCCGCCAAACCGAAGCGCAATTGCGTGCCGAGGCTATTGATCATGATGTTGACGATCTGACGGTACAGGTTTCCGAACAAGTGCGTGTGGCTTGGCTCGCGGCGAACACAGCTTTCCGGCGCCTGGACGTTACGGCGCGGCTCGTCGCGCAGGTGGAACAGAGCCTAAGGTTAGCCCAGGTTCGATACGACAACGGTCTGGGCAGCATTGTCGAGTTGAACCAGGCGCAGGTCAGCCAGGTCTCCGCCGAAATTGCGGCTGCGGGCGCGAAATACGAATATCTCAGCCGGCGCGCAGCCTTAGCGTTTGTGATGGGAGCTTTGCGATGACGATCAGAGGGTTCAGTTGGCAGGTGCTTACGATTTTCATCTGTGCGGGCGCGTCATGCCTGTCATCCTGCTCGAAAACCGACGCCGCAGCGGAGAAGAGTACCGCATCCGCCGACGCCGTGCCCGTTGTTCCCGTTGCCAAGGTAGCCCGCGCGGATCTCAAGAGCGATCTTGCCCTGACCGCGGAGTTCCAGCCGTTTCAGCAGGTCGACTTGATGGCTAAGGTCGCCGGTTATGTCCGATCGATCACAGTCGATATCGGAGACCACGTGCGCGAGGGCCAGCTTCTGGCAACTCTTGAAATCCCCGAGATGGAAGATGATCTCGCGAAGGCGGCTGCCTCGATCGACCAAGCCGACTCCGAAATCGCATCGGCTCAGGACGAGTTGAAACGAGCCGAGGCCGCTCACGACCTGGCCCATCTTTCCTCCACCAGAATCGGCGATGTAATCAAGAAGGAGCCAGGTTTGGTTCCGCAACAGGAAGTGGACGAAGCGCGGTCGCGCGACCTCGTGGCCGAGGCGCAAGTTTCCGTGGCCAAGTCCAATCTGCGGACGGCGGAACAGCGGACGCGTGTCGCGCGCGCTGAACAGGGCCGGCTTCAGACTCTGCACAAGTACACGACGATCTCTGCTCCCTACGAGGGCGTTGTTACCAAGCGCTACGCGAATGCCGGATCGATGATCCAGGCAGGCACAGCCTCTCAATCACAAGCGATGCCCGTTGTGCAGCTTTCACAAAACAATCTGCTGCGTTTGATTTTGCCCGTGCCGGAATCGGTGGTTGCTCGAATTCGTGTCGGCGAGACCTTGGACGTGAAGGTGTCCTCTCTCGGCAGAACATTCCCCGGACGTGTTGCCCGCTTCGCGGACAAGATCCAGGAATCGACGCGAACGATGGATACCGAAGTCGATGTTCCTAACCCGACATTCACGCTCATTCCCGGCATGTATGCGGAAGTAACCCTGCGTCTCGACGAGCGCAACAATGTTTTGGTGGTCCCCATCGAGGCAGTGGATCGAAGCGGACCATCTCCGCGCGTGTATTCGGTCGATCGGACTGGAATGATTCACATCCTCCCCGTTTCGACCGGTGTCGAAACCGATCAGCGCATCGAAGTTCGATCAGGCTTGCAAGACGGCGACACGGTCGTCGTTGGCCGACGCGCTGGATTAAAGGAAGGCCAACAAGTGCAGGTTCGGCCGCTCGAAGCACAGGTCCACTAGCCATGTCACGATTTGCGATTCGAACGCCGTACTTGATCGTTGTGATTTGTCTCGTGATCACGATCGTGGGCACGGTTGCTGTTATCAGAATGCCGGTTGACCTATTCCCCGCGATGAACATCCCGGTGGTCGCGGTCGCGACGTTCTACTCCGGGATGCCGCCCGAGCAGATCGAAGGCAACATCACCTATCACCTGGAACGGTTCTTCACGCTCGCGAGTGGAATCGATCACATGGAATCGCGGTCTCTCGCGGGCGTCAGTTTGATTAAGGTCTACTTTCAACCGGGCACAAATCCGGACTCCGCCGTAACAACGATCGCCAGTCTGGCGATGGCGGAGATTAGCCACCTGCCGCCCGGCACGCTGCCGCCATTCGTGCTGAAGATGGACGCATCCAGCTTGCCAGTGTGCCTCGTGACGCTCCGCGGCGAGGATCTCAGCGAAACGCAACTCAAGGACCTTGCCCAGAACGTCCTTCGCAACCAGTTGGCGAGCGTTGCGGGAGCCGCCGTTCCGCAACCATTCGGCGGACGCTGGCGCGAAATCATGCTTTACGCCGATCCGTCCAAGCTGGAAGCGCGCCAGATGAGCCTGATGGATGTCGTTCGCGCCATGAACGAATCGAACCTCGTACTGCCGGCCGGCGACGTTCAAATCGGCAAGTACGACTACAACATTTACGCCAACAGTCAGGTCAGCAAAGTCGAAGACATCAACCGCGTACCCATCAAGCTTTCGGGAGACAACCCGGTCAGGGTCTCCGACATCGGTGAAGCCAAGGACGCATATTCCCTGCAATACAACGCGGTGCGGGTTGACGGGCAGAGATCCGTGTACCTGCCCGTTCTGAAGCAGGGTGGCGACTCCAACACGATCGCCGTTGTCGATGGCGTCCGTGAAAAGTTGAAGCGCCTGTTCGATGTTCCGGCCTCACTTTCAACCCGGGTTGTCTTCGATCAGTCGCAATTCGTGAAGACCGCAATCCGCACGCTACTCGATGAAGGCGGTATCGGGCTTCTGTTGACCTCGCTAATGATTCTCATCTTTCTCGGGAGCATGCGGGCAACGATTGCCGTGTTTTTTTCCATCCCGCTATCGGCGCTGGCGACCTTCATTGCGTTGCAGATTGGCGGAAGTTCAGTGAACACGATGGTGCTCGGCGGTCTGGCTCTCGCTCTTTCACGACTGATTGACAACTCCGTGGTGGTACTGGAAAACATTTATCGGCATCTGGAGATGGGCGATCCGCCGGCCGTGGCGGCGGAAAAGGGTGGTAAGGAAGTAGCACTTCCTGTCCTGGCGGCCACGCTAACGACCGTTGTGGTTTTCTTCCCGGTCACGCTCCTGTATGGAGTCAGCAAATTCCTGTTCTCATCACTCGCACTGGCCGTTGTGCTCTCGCTGTTCGCTTCATACTTCGTGGCGATGACGGTCGTGCCTCTATTTTGCGCCAGATTCATGAAGCACGCGGCAATTAGCCCTGAACATGAGCTTTCGCGGTCCAAAGAAGGCGTCGGCCAGCGCTTCAATGCTGCGTTCAATCGAGGGTTCGCCGGATTTCTGGGCATATACGACATTCTCGTCGGCATCGTCCTGCGCCGTCCGGTTACTTGCCTCGTCGTATGCACTGTCGGGTTTGCAGCAAGCTTGCTCATGTTTCCACGGCTCGAACTAGCGTTTTTCCCCCGAACCGACGCCGGCCAGTTTGTCGTCAACGTGAAGGCTCCCTCCGGGACGAAGCTCAGTGAAACAGAGGCGGAAATAGCACGTTTGGAGGACCTTATTCGCCGCACCATTCCCGAGAGCGATTTGGGGATGATCGTCTCAAACATCGGCGTCGATCCAGGTTTCTCCGCGATCTATACATCGAATGCTGCCATGCACACCGCGTTCGTACAGGTCGGTCTCAAGACCGGTCATCGAATCGATAGCTTCGAGTACATGTCGCGGGTGAAAGCTCGCATGCAAGAGGAAATGCCAGAACTGGCTGCGTACTTCTCATCAGGCAGTCTGGTCGATGCCGTTTTGAACCTCGGGCTTGCCGCGCCGATTGATATTCAGGTTGGGGGAACCGATCTCCAGGCGAGCTATCAAACCACGCTGGATTTGGCGCAACAGATTCGGCGCATTCACGGAGTTGCCGATGCCTATATTCCGCAGGACCTCGACTACCCAGCTCTGAGGCTCGAAATCGATCGGACCCGTGCGGGTGAGCTCGGCCTAAGTCAAAAGGAGGTCGTACAGAACGTCATCACCGCGCTCACATCGAACCAAATGGTTGCCCCGAATGTCTGGGTCGACCCGAAAAACAACAATAACTATTTCTTGAATGTCCAGTACCCCGAGCAGCAAATCAAGAACCTGCTCGATCTACGATCGATTCCGCTCCATGGTGCGGGATTGAAGCGGCCGACGCGTCTCGACATGGTCAGCACGATCAGCCGTTTCGAGGCGCCTACTGAAGTCGATCACTACCAGATCCGACGCGTTCTCGACATTTACGTTCGTCCTCTTGAAGAGGGCCTTGGGTCGATTGCGGACGATGTGAACGCGTTGATTGCTCGCTCGAAGCTTCCGGCGGGCATTGACGTGACTGTAAGAGGAATGGTCGAAGGGATGCGCGCCTCGTTTAAGAGCTTCGCCCTCGGCTTGTCGCTTTCCGTTCTGTTGCTGTATCTGATCCTGGTCGCGCAATTCCGGTCTTTTGTCGATCCGTTGATCATCCTGCTTGCATTCCCTCCTGGTTTGACCGGTGTTCTCTTCACGCTGTTGTCCACAGGGACGACGCTGAACGTAATGTCGCTTATGGGCGTGGTGATGCTGGCAGGAATCACGATGTCGAACAGCATTTTGATCGTGGAGTTTGCTCACCACCTGCGCCGGGAGGGCATGAATGTCCGCGAAGCAGTGGCAACGGCATGTCGCGTTCGACTCCGCCCCGTGCTCATGACATCGCTTGCCACGGTTATCGGGCTTTTGCCGATGGCATTTAAGCTCGGCGAGGGCAGCGAATCGTATGCGCCTCTAGCTCGCGCTCTTATCGGTGGCCTCTCGGTGTCGGTCGTATTCACAGTGTTCATCGTGCCCGCTGCGTTTTGCTTCGCATATGGCAGGAGGACTGATGTCCGCCATGAATGACTCGATCAAGCTGTTTCTCGCCGTGCTGGGGTTCCTCTTGCCAGTACCGTTAGTATACGCAAGCACAAGCATCAAGATCGCGACTGTCCCGGCCGAGTTCACTCCCTACTCTGGTCCAGGTCTACCCGAACCGGTATCCATGTCCGGCTACTACTTCGAAGTGAACGAGGAAACCGCCCGGGCCCGGGTGGTCGTCGACTATATGTATCGGGATCAGATGGTGTTCGCTGAAGAGGACGGGCACATTCCCGAGCCTACCTACGCCCAAATTCCAGGCCTGGTCTACGAGCCATCCACTCACGCCATCGTCTATGAACGCGATGGACGGAAAACGGTTTGCGCGGTTGTACAGGAGCGACGCTCTCGTTTCCTTTCGGGGCCGAGAGTGAAGCCCACTGGGAACTGCACAGTTAGCGCGAAGACTACGGACCATGCGGAGGATGACGGCTGGAGAATTCGGCGATTCCGCGCGATCGATGTCTACTTCGACGTCCAATGATAGCTACCTACGGCAACGAACTGAAACTCATCTGCAAGAAAGAAAGGTGGATCATGAATCTACGCCGGCTGACGCTGCTGGTTGGCATAATCGTCCTTGTACTATCACCAGCTGTCGAGGGAAAAGGGAAGAACAAGAAACCGCCACCAAAAGATCCGCAAGATGCGATTGAAGTTGTCGGCCACATTCCGCCGACAGGCGGGGCAGTGGCGCGATTCCTTACAACGCAACATTACAGCAGCTATTACCTATACGTTGAACACGGAGACGGCAAGAGCGTCACCCTGATTGATGTCTCGAAGACCACACAGCCCGTGGTTCTGGCCGATATCCCGTCAGTGCCAAACGGTGGATCGGGGAGCCTGTTTGCGGTAGCTGGGACCGCGGCGCTCATAAGCGATCAGGCCACGAACGTGCCGGGGGCTACTCCCCAGACAATCCGGATCATGGATTTCTCGGATCCCAAGCAGCCGAAGGTGGCCCGCGAATTTTCGGGCGTGACCGTTATGAGCCGAGATGAACGCCGCGGCCTGATTTTCCTAGCGAATCCTGAAGGAATTTGGATCCTCCATCAAAGCTTTGCGGAGGACCCCGAAATTGAGAAGGAGTACGCGCGTCATGTCTTATACGACCATTGAGATTTGGTGATTTTCGCCAGAGCCTCGATAACACCGAAAATTCGATTCCACTTCCTCCCGAAGCTCGTCCTCTCCGAGAGATTGGATTCCTCAAGGGCAGGGGTCGGTATTAGTTGAGATAGTGAGACCGCCACTAAGAATTTGGGTTGGTGCGCTCCTTGTTTCAAGACAACGAATTCTCCTGACGCATCGTCGGGCAGATCGAGCATGGTATCCCAACCTTTGGGATATTCCGGGTGGCCATGTCGAACGCGGAGAAACGGAAGCGGAGGCGTTGGTGCGGGAGTTGCGGGAAGAAGTCGGAATCGAAGTTGCCCGACCGCCCAACCGTCCCTTTCGGGTCGTCGACGGCGAGGGCTTTCGCATGACGGTTTGGACGGTAACCAGTTGGACAGGCTCGCCCAATAATCGAGCCACACGCGAACACGATGACCTGCGATGGGTAGCACTTGATGAACTTGAAGATCTACTACTGGCCCCGCTCTTTTGGCAACAGAAACAAACTGAGAATGGCTGGCTGCACTCGTGTCGCACAAGTCTGTGAACTGATCATGGTCATCCATTGCTTGGCTAACCCTGACGCAGGAACGGGTCACGCCTATTTCCTCTGCAAGGCTGTTGCGGCCCAGATGCGGCTTCCAACTAGCAGGAAACTGCGGGAGGAGTCGCAGCGCCGCATGAAGGCCGCACGAAAGACGAAGTGGGCGGAGTACAGACTGGCCAAGGAAATCGCCTCTAGTAAACCCATGCGACGGCTTCTTCGCGCGAGCCGTCCTGCTCAGCGACCATGATCACGTTCTAGTGACGCGACTCCTGCCGCTCCGCGTCTGGGAACAACTTTTGCCCCGAGTCTCGCGCAGGCAACGCAAAACATTCTGCAGGCTTATTCCGGTGCGTTTTGGGCAAGCTGCAAAAGCGAAACCCGTAGCGGTCGCCCGGTTAGCTTAGAAGGGTTCCTCCGGGGTGCCTGGCTCCAGCGAAGGGCTGCGGCCATTCCTGAAGAATCGTTCAGAAAGAATTCAGGAAAACGTCAGTAGACTACCTGACTTCCCGCCCGTATAACGAGTAGGGAGAGTTCTGCCAATACACTCTCGTAATCGAATGAAGAAGACGAAAGCGGATCATCGTGACCGGCAAACGACCGGGATCTCTATTCCCGAATGATGCGCTTACATATCCCCTGCCATGCGGCTGTGAGGCCAATCTTCGGGCTTGGGATGGTCGAGGAATTGGCGCGGCACGGATATCGAATCCGCCCTGGGACTCTCTATCCGTTGCTGCACGGGTTGGAAAAAAAGGGCTCAACTGAAAAGCGGAATGGAAAGTCTCTCCGCAAGATGTACCAAGCCACTCCTCTCGGTCGCAAAGCACTGGCAGCCGCGAAGTCCAGGGTGGGTGAGTTCATTGGGGAATTATTCGAAGGAAAACTACGCACTTGTTGAACGATCGAAGTCCCCATGGATACCGCTGCATCCTCGGAGCTCTTGCCGCTGCACTCGGCATTGCCGGACTCATAAACGCCCAGGCACCAGCCCCCTCACCAGGGTTGACGATCGCTCAGGCAGTGGACGCAGCACTGCGCGCCTATCCTTCGATCCAGGTTTCACAAGAACAGATCAATGCGGCGGCGGCCGGGATTCAACTTGCGCGAACAGCCTACCTGCCGAGAGTTGACGCGCTGGCGCAGGTGAATCGAGCGACTAGAAACAACGTCTTTGGCCTGCTCCTGCCGCAGGGCGTGATCCCCTCTATCTCCGGTCCGGTCCTGGGCACCAACACCTTCGGAACGGCTTGGGGCAGCGCTCTCGGATTTCTGGTCACCTGGGAGCCTTTTGACTTTGGCTTGCGCCAGGCAAATGTAAACGCCGCGACGGCAGCGCGCACGCAGTCCGAAGCCACACTCAAGAGAACCCAGTTCGACGTCGCCGTCGCTGCGGCCGACGCTTACGTCACGTTGGTCGCGGCACAGGAGACCGTCCGAGCGGCTCAAGCCGGAGTGGACCGCGCCGAGGTCATCTCGCGGACGATCCGTGCCTTGGTGAATGCGCAGTTGCGTCCTGGCGCTGACGCTTCCCGGGCCGACGCAGAACTCGCAGCTGCCCGAACCCAATTGATTCAAGCGCAGCAGACCGTTGAAGTGGCGCGCGCAAACCTCTCGCAGTTTGTGGGTCTACCCCCTGCACAAATCACGGTTGCTGCGCCCAAGCTGCTCCAGTTGCCGCCTGAGCGGTCAGTGATGCCCTTGGATGCCGCCACAAATCCGATCTCCGTCGAGCAGAACGCGCTCATAGGGCAACTCAAGGCGCAGCTTCGCATTCTGGAACGTTCCTATTTCCCGCGCTTTTTCGCGCAGGCTTCGACCTATGCCCGCGGGACAGGGGCGGAGACCAACGGAAACAACTTGGGCGGACTCAACGGCCTCGCTCCCACGATTCAGAACTCCGCCCTTGGCTTTACTGTGACCTTCCCAGCGTTCGACCTCCCGGCGATTCGAGCCCGAGAGTCGGGACAATCCGCGGCGATTCGGGCAGAGACAGCGCGCCTTCGACAGATCGCAACAGACTTGACGGCCCAGTGGAATCGAGCGGTCGCGACGTTGGGCGGGGCCAGGAATGTGGCGGCCAACACTCCCATCCAGGTAGCGGCCGCGCGCGCTACGACAGAGCAGGCGACAGCTCGTTATCAGTCGGGCCTCGGCAATATCGACGAGGTGGCGGAAGCCCAGCGGCTGCTCACCCAGTCCGAGATTGATGATGCGCTAGCCCGTCTCGGTGTTTGGCGCGGGCTACTCGGAGTCGCCACTGCCGCAGGAGACATTCAGCCCTTCATCGGCGAAGCAAGCCAATGATTGCTTGAGGTGAAACATGCGTTTCGTTCTAGCCGCTCTCAGCCGCCCGATCACGGTCGTAGTGGCATTGGTCTCCATCGCACTCTTTGCATATCTCGCTGTGCAGCGGATGCCGGTAGACATCTTCCCAAAGGTGGGCGACCCAGCCATTTACGTGGCTCAGCCCTACGGAGGCATGGACCCAGCCCAGATGGAGGGCTACCTTACCTACTACTACGAGTATCATTTCCTCTACATCACCGGTATTGATCGAATCGAAAGCAAGAGCATTCAGGGCGCGGCTTTGATGAAGCTGATCTTTCATGAAGGTACCGACATGGCCAGCGCGATGGCGGAGACGATCGGTTATGTCAACCGCGCCCGCGCCTTCATGCCCCCTGGAACCGTACCGCCTTTTGTTACCCGTTTCGATGCGGGAAGTGTGGCGGTTGGACAACTCGTCTTCAGCAGCGCCACACACACGCAAGGCGAGTTGCAGGATCTGGCACTCAACAGCGTGCGTCCCTTGTTCGCGACATTGCCAGGCGTTTCCGCCCCGCCGCCGTTCGGCGGTAACCAGAGAACGATCGTCATAACGCTTGATCCCGACAAACTCCAGCAATACAAGATCTCGCCGCAGGAGGCGATCTCGGCGGTCAGCAAAGCGAGTTTGGTGATGCCGTCCGGCAATATGTGGACCGACAAGATCAACCGCATTTCAAGGACGAACGCAGCGCTTGGGGGAGACCTAGCGGAACTGTTGAGTACACCAATCCGGCCGGTGTCCGGGACAACAATTTACCTCAGAGACATCGGAACCATTGAGAACGGCACGGATCTCATTACGGCCTACGCTCATGTCAACGGCAAGAGAACTGTCTACATCCCCGTCACCAAGCGCGCCGATGCTTCGACGCTTGCCGTCATCAGCGCCGTGAAGGCGGCGATACCTGATTTCAAGAAGGTGGTGCCGGACGATGTGGAAGTGAGCCTGCAATTCGACCAGTCGCCATTCGTCACCAACTCGCTTCGGGGTTTGGTCACCGAAGGGTTACTCGGCGCCGGTCTGACGGGCTTGATGGTTTTGATCTTCTTGCGCGATTGGCGCAGCGCCGTAATCGTTATCATGAATATCCCGTTCGCGTTACTGAGCGCCGTGATCCTGTTGTGGGCCACCGGGCAGACCATTAACATCATGACGCTCGGCGGGCTCGCCCTTGCAGTCGGTGTTCTTGTGGATGAGGCGACGGTATCCATCGAGAACACGCACACGCACATGCTGCCGGGGGTATCACGGGCACGGGCTGTGGTCCAGGCGGCCAGCAACACGGCGATTGCACGCCTGTTATCGATGTTTTGCATCCTCGCGGTATTCGTTCCTTCCTTCTTCATGATCGGTGTGAGCCGGCAGCTCTTTGTGCCACTGTCGCTGGCTGTCGCCTTCTCGATGATCGCCTCTTACCTGCTCTCAAGCAGCCTCGTGCCGGTGTTCTCCACTTGGCTCATGCGGGAGGCTCATCGCGGCCAAGAGCACGAGGGATTCTTTGGACAGCTGCGGTCTTTTTACGAGCGCTATCTGCGCCTCGTGCTGCGTTTTCGCTGGCCTCTGGTGATGAGTTATCTCGTAGTGGCGTTCGGGCTCCTTTATGCACTGCTGCCACGCATGGGGACCGAGTTGTTTCCGGATGCCAATGCTCCGCTGCTGCGCGTGCGGCTGCGAGCACCGGCAGGCACCCGGATCGAGGAAACCGAACGCATTGTCCTTCGCGCCCTCAACGTCATTCAAAAGGACGTGGGTCAGGACTACGTGCAAATCACCAGCGATTTCATGGGCGTCGTGCCCTCTAGTTATCCGGTCGACTTGATACATCTGTTCACCAGCGGACCCGAGGAAGCGATCATACAGGTTGCCGTTAAACCCGACACGCCGCGAGGTGAGGTCCTGCGAGAGCACATCAGGGAGGACTTGCGCCGGGAGTTGCCCGACTGCCGGGTTTCTTTTGAAGCAGCCGACATCGTCTCCCAGGTGATGAGCTTTGGATCGCCGACACCCATAGAAGTGGCGGTTCAAGGGGCGAGTCTCGCAAACGACTACGCATACGCTCAGAAGCTTCAATCGCAACTGGCGAAGCTGAGCTTCGTGCGGGATTTGCAGTTCGCCCAGGAGTACAATTACCCGACGCTGGATATCAACATCAGCCGTGAGCGGGCGGGCCAGTTCGGACTGACAATGGCGGACGTGGTCAGGTCGGTTGTCCCCGCCACGTCCTCTTCGCGATTCACCGAGCCGAACTACTGGCGCGATCCAAATTCAGGCAACGCATTCCAGATCCAGGTGGAGCTGCCGCAGAACCGAATGCAAAGTGTCGAAGATGTCGGGGAACTCCCGGTTATGCTAAACGGTCAACGGGACACAGAACTGACGAATATCGCGGAGATGAAGTTGGGAACCATGCCCGGGCTGATTGAGCGCTTCAACGGTCAGCATATTATCAGCCTGACTGCGAACATTCACGGGATCACGCTTGGGGAAGCGACGCAAAAGCTGAATCAGGCTCTGGCGGATGCCGGCACGCCGCCCCGAGGGACCAAAGTCGTCATGAAAGGCGAGATTACACCACTGGAGCAGACCATCTCCGGCTTGCGACTTGGTCTGCTGCTTGCCGTCGTGGTGATCTTTCTGCTGCTCTGTGCGAATTTCCAGTCGATGCGGCTGGCACTCGCGATCGTCCTCACGGTTCCCGCAGTGCTTTGCGGAGTTCTGCTAATGTTGCGGGCGACCGGCACGACGCTGAATATTCAATCCTTCATGGGCGCGATTATGGCGATCGGCATTGCCGTTGCGAACTCAATTTTGCTGATCACGTTCGCCGAGCGCTTCCGCCACGAAAACAGGCCCGTTATGGATGCAGCGCGCGAAGGCGCCTCCAGCCGGCTCCGGGCGATATTGATGACGGCCGCTGCGATGATCTTCGGCATGCTGCCCATGGCGATCGGATTTGGCGAGGGTGGCTCGCAATCGGCGCCGCTGGGGCGGGCCGTCATCGGCGGCCTCCTGGTATCCACATTTGCTACTTTGACCATCCTTCCTTCGATCTATGCCATCCTCCAGCGGAAGGCGTCCGTGACGTCTCCGTCGCTCAATCCGATGGACCCCACGAGTCGATACTATGACGCACACTAGAACCCTCTTCTTTCCGATTTGTATTCTTGGACTGCTCGCGCAACCGGGTTGGGCGCAAACCGGCGACCTGGCTCCGGTGGTGTCCAAGGCTGTGTCGCGAACCGTTGAGTTACCCGGCGAATTTCTGCCGTTCCTGAGCGTCTCGCTTCATGCCAAGGTTGCGAGCTACGTGGATCGCGTCTTGGTGGATCGTGGCAGTATCGTCAAGCAAGGTGATTTGCTCATCGAGATGAGCGCTCCCGAGATGACGGCCCAGATTGCCGAGGCCCAGTCAAAAGTGCAAGCCGCCGAGGCGGACCGCCTCCAAGCCGAAGCTCAGCTTTCGGCGGCGCAAAGCACGTACGATCGCACGAAAATGGCGGCTGAAACACCCGGCGCTATCGCGGGTAACGAATTGATCCAGGCGGAAAAACAAGTGGACGCCGCGAAGGCTCTCCTGAATTCCCGCCTGCAAGCAAGCCGGGCGACCGAGTCGGCGGTTCGGGCGCTCCAGGACTTGCAGGGTTATCTGAAAATCACCGCGCCTTTTGAGGGCGTGGTGACTGAACGCATGGTCCATCCCGGCGCGCTTGTCGGACCCGGGAACGACATTGCGCTGCTGATGATCCAGCAGGTGTCGCATCTTCGGCTCGTGGTGCCGGTGCCAGAGGAGTATGTCAGCGGAATCATGAACGGGGCGAATGTTCCCTTTCAGGTTCCCGCCTGGCCGGAACGGACTTACTCGGGAGCGGTCGAGCGCGTTTCTCATGCACTCGACTCAAAAACGCGCACCATGGCCGTCGAGATGGACGTGATGAATCGCGATGGATCGCTGGCTCCCGGTATGTATCCGACGGTGAAATGGCCGGTCCGCCGCTCGCGGCCCTCCCTCTTCGTGCCAAAGACGAGTGTGGTCACTACAACCGAGCGGACCTTCGTTGTTCGGAACAAGGATGGCCATGCAGAATGGGTAGATGTCCGCAAAGGGGCTGCCGATGGTGATCTCATCGAGGTACTCGGTAACTTGAAGGCCGGTGACATGATCGTACGCCGGGCGAACGATGAAATCAGGGAGGGTGCTCCCTTACAAAGCCAGGCGAAGCGTTAGCGGCGCCGTATGGCAGGAAAAGCGCGACAATCGAAGCAGGTCTTGTATGGGTGTGTCTCCAGAATCAGCCAGAAAAACCGCTGAAAAAAGAACCAGCCCTAGCTTACTTGGACCTAGTGAGGAAGAGCTGACAGCGCCTAGGGTGCTCATTGTAGAAGACGAGCGCAAGGTTGCCGGGGCGATTAAAAAAGGGCTCGAAGGCAATTCCTACTCGGTCAGCGTGGCCCACACGGGGGAGGACGGTTTCTTTTTGGCGAACTCGCAACATTTCGATCTGGTCGTTTTGGACGTGATGCTTCCGGGCCGAAGCGGGATCGAAGTGCTGGCGGCCATACGAAAGCAAGGACGGAAAACTCCCGTGCTTCTGCTCACCGCGAGAGACTCCATCGAAGACCGTGTTTTGGGATTGGACGCCGGCGCGGACGACTATTTGGTCAAACCGTTTGCTTTTCCCGAACTGCTGGCTCGAATACGAGCCCTCCTGCGCCGTGGGAAGGCGGAATCGGTGGCCACGTTAAGGATGCAGGACCTCGAGGTGGATCTGGTCGGCCGAGCCGTAAAGCGTGGGAACCAGATGATTGATCTCACAGCGCGAGAGTTTGATCTGTTGGTTTACTTTCTACGCCACCAGGGTGAGGTTGTTTCTCGCGAAATGCTCGCGCGCGACATTTGGAAGGAACAGGTGCGGCATACTCCGTTGGACAACGTCATCGACGTGCATATGGTCCGCCTGCGCCGCAAGGTCGATGAAGGATTTCCCGCCAAACTTCTGCACACCGTCCGCGGCGTGGGATTCGTACTCAAGCCGGAGACCTGCTGATGAAACATTTTTGGCCCAAGCATGTCCGCACACGGCTTACGCTCTGGTATGTAGCAATACTGGCGGGAGTTCTACTTATCTATGGAGCAAGCACGTGTTCCATAGTTCTCCTGCAACTGCGCTCTCAGGTGGACCACCTTGCGATCGAAGACCTGGAGACGGTCGAGGGCTTTCTCAGCTTCGGTTCCGATGGCAAGCTTGGGCTGCGCAACGATTATCATTATCATCCTTACACGGCCGAGACGCAGCAACGATTCTTGGAGGTTCGCGCGGAAGATGGGACTCTCCTGTACAAGAACGAGGGGCTTGCCGAACGAGTACTTGGAGGAAAGCCGGAGCCCGGAGAAGGAGTGGACTTTTACTCACGACGGTCTATTCGACTGGCGGACGGCATGAGAATCCGGCTGATCAGCAGGCGGTACATGGTTGACGGGCATCCTGCACTTATCCGCGTGGGTTTCAGCGAAGAACCAATGTGGCAACGCTTTTGGCAACTCGTCATCGGGCTCGTTGTTGGCTTACCGTTGGCGCTGGGGTTAGCAGGAATCGGTGGATATCACCTTGCGCGGCGCGCCCTTGGCCCCGTCGAGCGGATGGCTCGCCGCGCCCGTGAAATCAACGCGGAACAACTTGACGCCCGAATAGACGTCGAGAACCCGCATGACGAACTCGGCCTACTGGGCCAGGCTCTGAACGAAACACTTTCTCGGCTGCAACTTTCTTTCGAACAACTGAAGCGGTTCACCTCCGACGCTTCTCATGAACTCCGCACGCCTCTCACTGCAATGCGGAGCGTCGGCGAGGTTGGGCTTCAGCAGGATGGAGATCGCGAACATTACCGGGAAGTCATCGGCAGCATGCTAGAGGAGACAGAGAGGCTGAGCCGTCTTGTTGAAAGCCTCCTTACGATTTCACGCGCCGATTCCGGTCAGATTCAACTGCAACAAGCGACGATAGCTCTTGTGCCGGTGGTTGAGGAGGCTTCGTCTCTTCTCGACGTGCTCGCTGAAGAGAGAGGACAGACGGTTTCGTTTGAGGGAGACAGTTCGATTCATGTGAAAGCGGATACGGTCATTCTGCGCCAAGTCGTCATTAATCTTCTGGACAATGCCATAAAGTATTCGCCTCGCAAGGGTCATATTTCAGTCCGTGTTCGCCGATGTGACTCTCGCACCGCCTGCGTCGAAGTGGAGGATTGCGGGCCGGGCATTGCGCCCGAGCACCAGGACAAGGTTTTTGACCGTTTTTACCGGATCGACGAAGCTCGTTCGCGTGAAGCCGGAGGCGCTGGCCTCGGCTTGGCGCTTGCCAAATGGGGTGCCGAAGCCCACGACGGGCGCCTGGAACTGGACTCGACTACCGCGGGGTGCATCTTCCGGCTCTTTCTGCCTCTTTCTGCGGACTTGGCCGCAGACGCCTCGGATGAAACGCGCGGCCCCGCCCGACCAATTTCGCTCGGTGCTCGTCTCACGTTGGAACGGAGATCAGGTTAAACCCACTTGGCCAGCGCCGCATCATAGCGCTCGAAAGGGTCTTTATGAAGTCTCGCATCCAGATATCGCCTGCGATGCTCCATACAAAAGACGAGCAGCAGACGCATCATCAAATACTGACTTCAGTGAGTTACATCGGCTACTAGCGGGGTCCACTTTCGCCAGGAAGGGGTCTCTTAGGGTTGGGGAAAGCTCTTCAAGTACGACCGTAGTTCGTCCCGCACGCGGCGAAACTCGCCAAGCCGCTTTTCCTCCCCGCCCTCGACGCCGGCCGGATCGTTGAAGCTGTGATGCAGCCGCGTGGCTTTGCCGAACGACACCGGACAACTCTCTCTCGCGTTGTCGCAGACCGTCACAACGTAATCGAACCGAGATCAACCTTTTGGAGAGGGATCAGCGCGTTTCCAATCCGGCCTACAATCAGCAGCGCGGACCAGTGTGGATTCCCTCAATCAGGCTCCACGTTGAGCTCGGAAAGAACACTTTCCGCCAGCGCGACAAACACTGAGCACCATTGTGTTTGCTCATGGGCTCGCCGGCTGTTTCGGATGGGGGCCCGAGAAGCGGATCTCAGCGCGGCCCGGAAACGGAAGCGTCATGTAGGTTTGTGCCAGGAATGGTGACAGAAATGTAGGATCTTGCCAGAAACCGTGGCACGAATTGTCGCGAACTGTGGCACGAGGAGTCCAGAAACTCTTTCTAATCAATTCGGACCGTGTCATCTACTCTGACAACCTACATTCCTCCTCTCTCTTTCTTGGTCTGGGCTGTTTTCTGGGGTCGTGGCGATGGGTCCTCAATCCGGATAATCGTTCGCTTCGGCGGCGACTTGGCCTTGTTCCACGGCGACACTGACACTCGCAGGCGAATTCTCCTCCGGTTCGCGATCGCTTTGGTCAAACAGGCCGAGGGACGTCTGTCCCGCCTCGGCCGACTTCACCGATTCCGGTTTCATGCCCGCGCCTGCCGCAGGTGGAACGACCTTGGCTTTCGTCTTTTTTGCGCGTCGCTCGTCGGCAGCTTCGCGCTCGGCCTTCTCGGCGGCCGCCAGTTCGTCTTTGACCTGCTGGATGTTGGTCGCGGCCTTCGCATGCACATCCGTGAACTCGCGGAGTTGTGCGGCCAGGTCGCGGTCGAGCTCTTCAGGACTCGCCGTAATGCACAAGGGCGTGGTCAGCGCGTCGCTTTCGTCGTCTTTTACTTTCTTCGGGATCACGTTGAGAGTCAGGAGCCCCTTGCCGTCCGCCGAAACGGTCATGATGACCGTCCGATTGACGAGCAGAGGCGCCAGTCCCTGGAACAGGCCCGTGTGTTCTGCGGTCATGATTGAATTCTCCTTTTCGTTGGGCGGCATCGCCGCCCATATCCAATTGTTTTTCAACATCATGCGGATGTCAGCCAAACTCGTTTGGTGTTTCGGGTCGTCGGCAGTATCCTGCTGCTGTGATTGGTGGCGCTCTTGAGTTGCGCAGCATCGCGGAGGTTGGGACCTCCACCGGGTCTCTGCAATGCCGCTTTGAGGACGGCGCCACAGCTGAGGTGCCCGGCATTCTTGCTCGGTTCCTCCAGCGTCGGGACCAACTCAGATTTCTAGGGGGGAGCACCGAAATCCTGATCCAGCACCCAACGGGTCGGCGACACCAACAACTTCTTCACGCGACCATCGGATACGTCGGTCTTCCCAAACCCGGAAAGAACGGAGACGCCTTTGTCCGCGCGGACCTCCCAGATTGTAAGGAGGGGCCCAAAGCCTTATTCCTGTCCGGTGGAGCGCTCCGGCGCTACTTCTACCTGCTTGATGGGGATGAGCCGCAGTCTCTTTACCGACTTCTCCGCGTGCCGGATACAGCAACGCTCGATCAGCTCCGCTTCGCGTGGCGGATGCGTTCGCTCGAACTCCAGGTGAGCGACTCGAAAGCCCGGGACCTTCCCTGCGTCGAACGAGCCTTCAACGTTCTGGCACACTCCGATCTTAGAAATTGCTACGACGCGCTTTGCAAGAACGAAGATGCCGCGCCCTTGTTTCCGTACGGCGGGTTCGGCTCGATCCTGGTTGACGGCCATCTCTCCGAGGACGAAGACGCTTTCTTCGCTGACCGGATCCTGGCGTATAAGCCGGAAATGACCTCACGCAAGGTAACCCTGCTGCTCCGCCGTTGCGAGTTTTTCGCGGATCGGGTCGTCTGCCGCGATCCCCGGCGGAAGCTGGAGGTCTGGCTCGATTCGAATGTCCTTCCAGGGCTGGGCTGGGATCTCAAATGGAACCATTGGAAGCATTGGCTACGGACTCGTATCGAGGTCCACGCGACCTTCGTTCACGCCGGAAAATACCGTCTGTACAACGGCGAGTGGATTCTCCGAAAATGGCAGGCCGCGCTCCCATCCCGGCTTCAAGTTCACGCGCCTTCGAACGTTCCGGAGGACCTTCAGCACGCCCAGACGATCCATGCCCTTCTTGGCGAGCACGCCGATCTGGTTCAGCATATTCGCATCCAGTGCGAGAAGATCCCCATCGAGCACACGCAGGTCGAGCGCTGGTTCGATCTAGTCAACGCGTCCGCGCACCTGAAACCTCACCATGTCACGTGGTGTCCAGATTACGAGCCGTACTACTTCGATCAACTCCGCAAACGCAGCCGAACGTGGTTCCTGTTTCGAAACGAATACTTATTCGTGTGGCGCAACGTGCTGATTGCGGAAATTCCGGAGCCGGGACACGCCACGTACCTTTTCGCGAAGCCTGAGAACCAGGACGATTTCCTGGACCGCTACGCCAAACTCACGCGTGAGGATATCCGACACAATCGTGGAAATCTGGCGACCTTGCTCGGCTTTGTCGGTCGCGTGGTCCGCGGTAAGCGAAAGAAGCGCTGGCTGGCCGACGTGCTCAAGCAGGCAGGCGAGAGGGCAGACTACATCGAGGCATTTGATTGACCGGAGGATCATCATGGAGCCAATGACAGACCAACTCAAGGAAACAATCATTCGCGAGCATCCAGACGGCATCTGGCTCGTGCTGGCGGAGGAGAACCCTCCCAACATCGTGACGGGTCACGATCTGCTCTGCGGCAAATATCGGGCAAAAGTCATTCCGTTTCCATTGCCCCGCACAGCTAAATCGGTGCGATGGTGAACGCTACGCTTAAGGAAGGATGTATACGTGGCCGCGTCAGTCGTTACGCCTTAGCCAGAGGGCGCGAGGCTGACCGCCGGAGGTCGCTGCTCGCCTCCCGGCGTTTTAGGTCTGCATAGATTTGATCCAGGTTGTAGCCGTGCTCCGCCGCGTAGGAGTCCCGCACCGCGTAAACCTCTTGGAGCACTTCATCTTCCCACGGTTTCTGCTCAGATAAGCTCTTCCGGCGTACAGATAGTCGTTTTGGTGTAGCCATGGTTCGAAAGAATCCTCTCCACTTCCCGGCGAATACGAACGTTCGCGATATGCCGGAAGTTCCAGGTAAGTAGAAATTCACACTCTTCCACTGCCGCTGCGGCGATATGCACCGCATCTGGGCCTGCCTTCTCCGGGATCGCACCCGGAACCACCAGCAGCCGCGCTAATTCCAGTATCCTCCCGTTCAAAGGGAAAAGCGAAACCTCGCCCAGCAATTCCCGCCGGCGCGAAGCCGATTCCGCATCACCACGCCCGCATTCCGCCTCGACCACCTCCGACACCACCAAGTTGTATTTCTTCCGCTCGGTCTCCCACCACTGGCGCGTGATCACCTGCCGTCCCGCCGTCACTGGCTGCCGGCTCGGTGGCGCAGCCAGATAACTCAAGATGGTGGTCTCGACATACACTTTGGGCTTCATCGCTTGTCCTGCTTTGCTACTCCACTCCGCCTTCAGCATACCTTGGTCGCCAAAGCCATACGGAAAGAAAGTGCCGGCTACGCGTGGCTAGACGGATTCCTCTTCAGCGAGTCGCATCTTGCGCCCGCCCGCCTTCACCAGCATGCCGTCAAGGTCCGCCGCGAGCGCGGCCATTCCTTGTCGCACGCGTATTCGCATGTCGCCACTGGTCCGAAGGTCGTCCGCCGCCACACCCTGGAGCAGATCACGGGCACGGCCTACCAAGTCCTGCAACTGCCGGTCGTCGGTCACGTTACGGAACGAGAAGTTCGATAGGAATTCGACAAGATTCGACACCGTCGATTGCTTGAACTTCAGCGGCTTGCCGTCTACCCCATCCTTCAGTCGCTCGGCCATGTGCGCGACCAGATCGGCCATGGATTGCCGCAACACTTGCTGGATCTCAGACGACGCCTCCGCCATCCGCTGGGCGGCCTTGTCACGCTCCTGCTCCCACACTTCCTGGGAAATGCCCTTGAGTTGGTCCGGCACACCGAAACTCACGTACTGCCAAGACAGCCCGAACTCGCGGGCGACTTCGTCTCCAGGAGGGTAGTCGGCAGGGTTGTACAAACCGCGCAACCGTTTGCCTGCGTCCTGACACAGCCCGGGGTACACGGAGAGGAAAGCCGTCACCAGAGCCTGACGGTCCTCGGCAAACTTTTGCAAGCGGTCCTCGACAGTCTCGAGCGCTGCGATAGGCAGGAGGTGAATACCGATTTCGAAGGGCAGACAGATGTTGTAGAGAAATCGGCGGATCTCGCCGTCGAAGCGGCCGATTGCCTTCAACTCCGCTGAATCCAGCAGATGCTTCGATACTCGCAACAGGTCCTTGTCGGCATCCGCCTCGATCTGAGAGGTCGAGACTTTGCGGGTGTTGCCCATCGTCGACAGACGCATCTTGATGCAAACGGTTTTCTTGGCCAGATCGACGCCCGGGTCCTGTACAACAACTTGGGCTGGCGGGCGTCCATTGTCGCCGTTGGCCGGTGCGGTGTCGGCCATGAGTGCCATGGGCATCTCAGTCACCGACAGGCTATTGAACGGAAAAAGAGTTACTTGAGTCGCCATTGCTGGCCACCTCCTGAATTTTGATTTGGATTGAAGTTGGAACAGATCACCCGCGAACTCAGGCGGCAATAGTTGAAAGAGCCAGTGTTGCTATAGCGGCAAGCCTACGAGCGGGAAGCCGGTAATCTGAGTTAGTCCTTGGGCTTCGATGTGAACCTCGAATTCCAGGGGAGTGAAATGCTCTTCGCGGTAGCGGTCGCTGAAGAGCCGTAAGACCTGATTGGCGCTCGTCCGCAGCGGGAGCTTACTCGGCCTTACAGCGACGAATCGCCCAAGCACGGCAAAGTCGAGGTGTTGTTTGATGTCCTCCCAGATCCGGCACCTTGCCGCCTGCGCAATGCCGTACCGGGTCCAGAAGCGGCCGCTGTCCAGTTCGTGCTGCGTGTAGCCGGAATACATGCCGATGCTGATTTCAGGCCGCGCGCGCTTTAGCAGCCGTACTACTGCCAGTAAATCCAGGGCCTGCTGCATGGGCTCGCCACCTGAAAAGGTGACGCCCTCAATGAAGTGGGTCTGGTGTGCGGATGCAATCTGCTCGGCGACATCTGCGGCTTCGCGCGGTGGACCTACGAAGGCGTGTGTTGCCGGATTCCAGCAACTTACGCAACCCAGATTGCATCCCTGAAAGTACACGACGGCGCGCACGCCGGGTCCGTTCACCCGGCTGTGAGCGACAAACCCGTGAATCAGCATTGCTGCCCCACAGCCCGATGGAATGCTTCGAGGAAGCCCTGGTCGTTGATGTTCGCGTCCCACATCTCCATGAAGCTTTCGAGGTCGCGTGTCTCGCGCGGCTGGCAGGTCATCGACCCGTCGTCCTCCCGCTGACGGTTCCAACGTTCCACGCCAGCGTAGTCATTGCGGAAGTAGTACGGCCAGAGCTTTGCTGCTCCGTTCTCCATGACAATTTCGGCGCAGATCTCTGGATCCCTCATGGCGTCGCCATTCTGCTCTCCGTAGTGGGCGATCGACAATGCGGGGTGGCCGTTTGGACCCGACTCCCCAAGAGACTCGATCACAAGAAGCATGAACGGCGGATTCTCGATCCGCGTCCAGGTGAAATTGCCAAGGCCGCCGGCCTCTTCGATGATCTGCAAAACCGTTTTCATGGCGCTTCGTCCTCCTGTTCGATTCCCGAAGGAAAGCCCAAGAGCTCACCGACGCGGTCTGATGCTTTCAGGTATTCAGAGGCAGCCAGCAATTGATCGGCATCGACCGTTCCGCCTACGTGAACTTCGATACAAGGCAGGTCGCTCTGATTGAGCCGCGGCACCTCGTGGTACTTTCCGCCGGCACTCGCGAAGCAAGCTCCGTCATAACTTCCACCGGCGTCGTGCCAGCCACGGAATACGATGCCTTTCTCGGCGAGAGCCTGAAGCTCGATCGTAGCCCCTTCGGATGCTTCTGCATCCACCATCGTCACCACGTTGGCAGGCAACGCATGACGGAACTCCTGCATGAATCCGAGAGCCTCAAACAGCGGCTCGTCTTCTTCACGGCACACGAACTCTACGTACGCGCGATCTCCCATAACATGTTCTCCCTCGGCTCAGTCTGCATACTACGTTTGGCGCTGCGACTGCTTCACGACAGCCGTCTGCGCGTAGTATTCACCTTTCTTGCTGGACTGGGTGACGGAATCGCCGCCACGGAAATCCTTCGCGACATCGCCACATCCCTGACCGTGAAAACCTTCTAGGTCAATGGAGCTGTTTCCGTTTTCGTCTATTTCGACAGTGATGAGTTTTTCCTGCATGATGTTCTCCTCGCCCCTTCGTTAGCGAACAGCGAAACGCAATTGCACCTTTGGTCCTTGCGGCGTTTGAACCATTTCGCGACAGCGGAACACGTAGCCTTTGGTCTTGGCCACCGCCATAGTCTGCCGCTCTTTGTAGGCCTGCGCGACTCGGCCGAGCCAGCTTCCGTCCAACCCGCTGCATTTCCGGTCCAGGTCATCGATGACGGCTTGGAAGACTCCGGTTTCATCCCGACCGAACCCGACGGGTGCCAAAGCACCGCGAAGTTGCTCCCTCGGGATTGTGACCTGTACTGGTCTGTTCCATCTGACGCCGCCGTACCCTCGCAAGGCCGTTCCCTCCGTTTGTACTTCGGGTTTATAGCCCATTTCCGTCAGCGCCTCGACCAGGTATTGCTGGTCAGTCATTGTTGTGGTGAGTTCCTCATATTGGCTCATTGGTGCCTCCTATTCCGTTGCTCTAAATGCCCGTCTGCCAGACGCAGCGGGGCTGTCTGATTCAGTCGAAAATACTCCCGGTCGCGCCGCGCTCAGGAATCGCCCGGATGCCTGTCGGCGCAGTGCTTCGATTTGATCCACCGCCGATCTCGAAACCGGAACGATGTACTCGGCGGACTCTTTCAGTGAAAGATTCAGCCGCCACGCCTTGCGGCAGCACTCTCTGATTTCGGCACCAGTCCAACCCTCGTCGTTGGGCCGTTCCCCATCAAGGTTCCATTTCGCGAGGTAGATCTTCCAGATCGCCGCCCGCTCTTCGGCTGACGGCAGATCGAAGAAGAATGTCCCCAGCGTGAACCGGCGTCGCAACTCCGGCGGCAGGCTCGTGATCGAGTTACAGGTTGCGATCCACAGGCTCTTTCCCCGGGAAATCGCATCGACGACTTGAAGCGCTGCGCGGAGGCGCTCACCTGAGCCGCCCACCAGCGAACTCTGCATCGCCGAAAGATCGAACGCGACGGTGGGAATCCCGGCCGTGTTGCCCGCGGCTTTCGCGATCATCGACTTCGCCGCTCCCGGAGGGCCTATCGCGATGATGCCGTCCGCCCCGCGGTCCTGCATCCACCCGAGCATTGTCCCGGTCATCTCGGTCTTCACACCGGACGTGTCGGTGCCGGTGCCGGCGAACGCCTTCTCGATCTCGTCGACAAACACCACGACACGCGGAGATTCCTGGCCCGTGAGCACGGCGCTGAGAAACCGCTTGATGTTGTCGCAACCGCCGATGTCTGCAAAGGTTTCGCCGCCGCGCCAAATGGTCAAGCCTGGTGCCTGTTCCACGGCCTGGCGCTTTCGCTCCCATAGACGCTCGACATCCAAACCCTTCTTCGACAGCGACATTGCCAACGCTTGCTCCGCTGGAAAAGCCGCGAGTCCCACCAGGGCATCGACAGCTTGATTCACGACGGACCCGTCAGGCGGAGTCAGTTCGGCGGACTCAAACATGCCGGGGATGATCTCGCGCAGGTCGTCCGCCGATGGAAGCGGCTCGTCAATAACCATTACATCGTTCTGCAACTCAACTGGGAGCACCGAGCCGGGAGTCGTCACCAACACGAGCATCTGGCCGCCAACCTTGAATACGTCGCGGAGATTCCAGACGCCCTGGACGATGTCGATCTGTTCCCAGATGCGTTGCGGGTTATTGAAGAACACAATGGCGTCCGCAAACTGTTTCACTGCGGCACCCCTGTGGAGGGCCAACAGTACATCCGCCGGACCGGCAATAGCGGCCTTCTCACCAAACACGTGGGCAGTAGCCTCTTTGGCTGCCTTGTTGCGAGCGGCGATGCCGCCCATGATGTCCCATGCGAATACAGGAGCTTCCGTTTTGCCGCAGAGGCTTGCCGAAACTTGAGCCATCGCGCTGGCTGGATCTGCCGTCCTGACGGCAAGTAAGGGAGTGCCGGCCCGGCGAGCCGCCTTGAGCAGGATGCGGAAATCTTCCGTGGATCGAATCATTGAATCTCTCTCCTGAAAAACGAAAATGGGAGCCCTAAGGCTCCCGAGGTTCTGAAATTGTGTTGGGATCTATTTCACGCGATCAGCGCGGCTGCCACAAAAATGATGGCGTTGTACGCCGAGTGCGCCAGAAATGGCGAGGTCGTCGAATTCGACTTGATCCTCAGCCAGGCGTAGACGACTCCCATCACGAAAATGACGCCGATCTGGAAACCCGTGATGCCGGCCTTCGGAAGGTGACACAGCGCGAATACGGCGGCTATCGCAATACCCGTAATCCAGCCCGGATGGGGAACTCGTTTTCGAAGCCCCAACTCCACCAAGCCGAAGAGGTACCCGCGAAATATGGCCTCTTCCATGAGCGGACCGAGGGTAATTCCGACCCAGGCATCCTGCCATTTGAACGGCGCGCCTTTGTACAGGGCTTGGAAAAGCAGTGCCACCGCAAGACCGCAAACCGCGCCGAAGCCCAGAGCCTCCGCGTTCTCCCGTGGGCTCGTCCGGTTCCAATGAAGAAACTCGAACCCCATGGAATTCAGCCGGCCTCGACTTGCCAACGCCAATGCCAGCAGAGCGATCGTGAACACAATGCCGGCAATTTGAAGGGGATGAACCTGTGCAGTGAGCATGTCCGACCCCCTACTTGAGAATAGCCAGCCCGACTCCCGCGTGGTGCTCTAACTCTTTCATGCTTAGTGTTTTCACCGAACCCGGACGTGGCTGCCAGTAACCAGCCGCGTGCCTGCAATCGCCTCTTGATTCATCAGCGCGGCGCGGATGGCTTCGCCGTTCACCTCCCAACCGTCCCTGAGGGCCAGTTCCAAACGCCGACGCACGTCTCCTTCGGTCAGCTGATAGACAATCTCCTGCAATTCCGTCTTGTTGACACGGACGTTCCGTTCGAAGAAGTGTTCTGCGATTTGGAGCGGATCGTCGATAACCAGCGAGGCTGTGCTGTTTCGCTGCATTCCGATATCGCTCTTCTCGCCTTCCAGTTTTTTGATCCCGCGAGCAATCATGAAGGCAAACAGAAACCCCTTCAGCCTGGTTACCCGATTCTCGGCCGCCTTCTTTCTGGCTGTCAGTCTCTCGGCCTCCTTGGAACTGATGTCGGCAATCGACTGTTGCCACCGCCAGTAGCCGACGATGCTATCCACCTTGAGGCGGTAGGCCTCCAGGTACGTATCGATCTCTTGGGCCAGTTCCGTCGAAATCTCGCCTCCGGCGTCCGCCGCTTCCTCGACCAGCCCCATCAGTTCAATCAGCCGGTCGTCGAGATCGAAGAGTGATCGATGGTCGCGGTCGGGCTTACGGACTATGCGGCGGCGCAACGCCTCCACGAGGCCAGTGGCCTGTTCGCGTGCGGCATCGGGAAGCTGGCCCTGGACACTCTCTGACTCACCCTGCTCGAGCAACTCCGCCAGTCGCCGCGAAAGGCCAGAGATCGTTTCCGGCATAACCGGCACTATTGCCAATGCCGACATGAGGCACCTCCAGAAATAGTCGCCACTTCAAAACAGAGAAAGTTGAACCGCCGGTGCCGCCGGTCGAATCCAGGTCACGGCCTCTGCGGGGTCAGTTTCCTGAATCACGATCAGTGGTTCGAGCGCTGCCGGCAAGGCTGCGTCCGCAACCTCGACTGGTCCTCTGTGTCGACCCACCAGATTCTTCCAGACATCCGCGGCGGCTTCGCCTACGCCTTGCCGCGTGACGAGATCGCGCGCCATCGCAGTAAGCAGGTCGTCGTCCGCGTCCATGGATTGAAGCCCATCAGCGTGGAGCTTGCCTTCCATCGGCAGCGACGCCATCAGTTTCTTTCCCATCAGGCGTAAGCACGACTCCTGCGCCGTCTCTGAGTAGGTCAAGAATCCGACGCGAATCGGGCGCTTCTGTCCAATCCTCCAACTACGCCGGCTGGCTTGCCGGAGCGTGTATGTGGAGTACCCGGTTTCGTAAAACAGTAGCACCGGGAAGTCCAGCAAATCGAGGCCGACACTGCACAGCTTGGGGTGCGCTAGGCAGACCTGCATGCCGTTCCGAAGCTGCCGCTCGTACCAAGCCTCGCGATCAGCTGGCGGCACTTCTGCGGTCAGTATCTCGGCGCGGATCCCTTCCTTCAAGAGAAGCTGCTGGAGCCGCCGCGTCACGTCCCGCTTCCTCGTATAGACGGCGAAAACGTGGACCTTTCTGCCCACCGCAAGCTCGCGTTTGATCTCTTCGATCAGTCGCCGCTCTTTCGCGTAGACGAACTCCTGGTCCAGATCCGCAGGCTCTGAAATGACGAATCGTTCGCGCTCCCCAGTCTCAGGGCTCCGGTCGAACCCATAGAGCGTTCCCAGTCCAAAGGGCCGATCCGGATACAGTAGAAGCGCGTTCATTGCCGTACTAACCACCGAGGCGTTGCCGTGATGTTCTCGCAGCGCCTCCCGGACGTCATCCTCAAGCCGTCGGTATGCCTCTTTCAGCGCCGGGTCCAACTCGACCGAGATTACTTCTTCCTCGTATGGTGGAAGAGCATCAGAGATGTCTTCCAGAGAGACAAACGCGGCCAAGTTCATCAGGAAACCGCCAAAGAGCAGCGGCGATGCACCCGGTCGACGCTTCACGGTCGTCGTCACCTTGGCCTTCGAGCAGGCGTTATCAGCCGCCTCAATGGTCGTAACCTTTTCGAGGACGCCGTACACGCTGGCGAACTGCCGCACGCCAGCCTCGCCGTGATCGAATCCTTCCTCACGCATCCGCTTGGGCTCGACCCGGTAGAGAATGTTGAAAACGTCGTCGGCGTAGCCGCCCAGTAATGTGCCGGTAAGAATCACGGTCCGGTCGCAGGCGGACGCCATCGTTCCCAAGGCATTACCTTGCGCCGTTTCACCCTTGAGCTCGTGGACTTCATCGGCGATTCCGTAGTCGAAGAATCCATCGAGATACCGCCCGACGAACTCCATGGGCGCCATGCGCGGGATCTTCGCATTGTCGGCTTGCCATAGAGCGCTATGGAAAGGAAGCCTTGCCTTCACCGAGTCCGGCAGAATCAGCTCCGAGTGCTTTACCTTTCGGAAGTCCGCCCGGCGTAGTTGATCATCCGACGTCAGAATCGGTTTGCCCGTATCCGGATTCACGATACTTCCGTGAAACGGCCCCGAATGGGGTGTTCCGTAGGCGTGGCGCCAGAAGTAGCCAAGTTTAGCCCGCTCTCGCGATATGACGAAGATCGAGGGAACGCCAACGTTGACATTCCAGCGCGCCCGCGCCGAGCGATGACGCTTCGCCAGCCGAAGCTCGCTCAACGTGGTCTTCAGGCCCTCCCGGGCGATTCGTCCGCTGCGGAACTTCACTTCGTTCACTCCCGTGAAGCCATTCGACGAAGCGCCGTTCCGCACGCCATCGATGAAGAAGACTCGAACGCCTGGCAGCGTCAAGAAGCATTCCCGCGCCCATTTTTCAACCAACTGGGGTGGCACCATGGTCAGCGCCGTGAACCGCTTGCCGCGGGCGTGTGTGAACACACTTCCCAATGAAATGAGCGTCTTGCCGGTGCCGCATTCGGCTACAGCCGCCGCGCAGCGCGCTTCTTCCCATCGTTTGACGATTCCCATGATCGCCAGTGCTTGGGCGGGAAATGGATTCCGCTTCAGTTCGTTGATCGCGGGCCAGACCGGGTCTGAAGGTTGATGGAGCGGCGGAAACTGATCGACAACACGGTGCCCCAGTTCGGCTCCATAGGCCTTAAGATAGTCGCCAATGCAAGTCAAAGCGCCCATGCGCGCACACTCCTTCTGTTCCAGAGAAAGACAAGTAGGTAATAGGTGACGCAGACGACGCGCCTAGGCAGCTTCCGGTGGCATGTTGGCCGTAGTTACCTCTGGCGGCACGGCAATGAGCTTGCGTTTTATGCCGGCGCTCAAGATGCGCAACATCCGAAGCTTCGTGCCCTTGATCGCTACGGGCGAACAGTTGAACCCCAAAAGCCCTTCTACTAATCCCCGCCGATCAAGATCAGCCCGTAACCACTCGGCCCACTCTGGCAGCGCCGGGAGACCAAACCGTACCGCCAAGCGGTGCAGCACGAACTCCGGCGAGCCGTCGTAGAGAATTGTTCGCCGCGCTTGCCCGTCGGCTCCGAGCGTGGTCCCAAATAGCGTCTGCGAAACTGCCGCCAGATGCCGCACCGGTCGCTTCCGGCCGGGAATCTGGAGCGATGCCCGGTACATCACCGGCTTCTCACCCAGGAACCCGAATAACTCGGCCTCGCCGGGCAAGCTGATCTGAAATCGTTGCTCGTCCGCGATGGCCGCTGCGATAGCGCCGACTTCCTGATCGCCGCCGAACACAGACACCAGATGAATCTGCACCGGGGAGCGCGGCTCCTCAGGCTTTTCTGCAACCAACCGATCCATGTGCAGAGACACCTCAGCGACCGTGTCACGCGTCTGTCGCACAAACTTCAACTTTCCCATTCGCAGGTGGGCGTTCTCCATCTGGGGTCTCCTTGCTGCCGTCTTCTCGCGGCTTCTCGGACAGCAGCTCGATGCGGCCGTCGGCGAACAGGAGCGTCAATCGTTGGCTGAAGCGTTCCTTCTCCCGAATGACCGTCTCCCCGTCATCACCTTCTTCCTCCGTTTTGTCGACGACCTTGATCGCCTCCCAATACGCGACATGACGCTCAGTTCCGCTACCGAACATGCCATTGAGCAGACCGCTCACAGCGCACAACCCGACATGGCCGGCGTGTAGAGGAGTTAGCGGCCGCCCGAAGAATTGCTTTCGTTGGGCGTGCGTGACTCGTTGGGCCTGTAACCACGCCGGTGACTTCGCCAGCAGATCTTCAACCGTATCCAGCGGGAGCCCCCGGTATTCCATACGTACCGGTTCGCTTTGCGGTACGGGATACGCACGATCCGCTTCGTTCGGGAGCGGCAGGATCTCTTCATACCGTCGCGTCAACTCTTGAAGCTTCCAGTTCGCCTGGTTCACGGCATGGTCGGTCAGCCGATTCTTCTCTGCCGCGGATCGTCGAACGCCGAACAATATGGCCTGCTTGTAGCGCTCTGCTTCCGGCTCAGTCAGCCGGTAAATCGCCTTGTCCTTGAAGTGTGGACTCAAGATATTCCGGCACTCATAGATGCGATCGAACGGTATCACCATCGCGAGTACACCGCCGGGCTTGAGCCAGCGAAAGAACTCATCCAGAAACAGCTTTTCGATCCGCTGATTCTTACCTTCGCCGACTTCGAAATCGTACGGCGGGTTCAGGTACAACACGGAGAACGACTCCACGGGCGCCTTGGCGTCGAAGGCGTTGCCCTGGATCACCTCATCGAGAGTTGTCCGCGCCTGCAATGCACGGTGGGAATCAAGCTCAATCCCGTATCGTCTGGAGAAGCTATTCTCCGTGATCGCCACCAACGCCGCGCCCGTCCCCGCGCAAGGATCAAGCGCACTCACCAGCCCATGCGGAAACTGCAAGAATCGCCGTATTCGTTGGGCTTCACGGCCATCCAGTGGATAGTACCCGAGCCTCATCCGTCCTTCCAACCTCATTTGAAGTCTCCTCTACTCGGCGCGTGTCGTCGCCGCCGCCACCGCCAGACAAACCTCATGTGATCGCCGATGCTGGACCCGTACGACTGTCAAAGAATTGCGCGTGCAGAATCCCCATCTCCGTCGCCAACTCACTCTTGAAGGCTTCTAACTCCGGGTGCCGTGCGATGAAGGTCAAGACTGAGGTCGCTGTCAATCGCACTCGGTCGTCCGAAACGATCAACTGGTGACACTCGTGGCATGCCGCCCAATCACCGACACTCTCACCTACAACGCCGCCAGCGGCGTAGCCTATGAAATTCCGCGCCGGATGGCGCCATGCGGCGTCCGGCGCGGAGCAAAAATCACACAGGCAGGGCATAGTTCCTCCCTCTCGCGAGCTGCGAATGACATGGCTCAGAACGGCACATCTTCGTCGGTGCCATCGGCGCCGTGCGACGCTTCCGGCGTCCCCGCGGTCGGCTTGCCGGGTGTCGGGCGCTCGGCTCCCTCCGAGCGACCGGAGCCCAGGAAACGCACGGTACTGGGGATAATCTCGACGGAGACCTCCTTGCCGTTCTGCTTTGAATCGTACTGACGCACCTGGAGGCGTCCTTCGACGAAGATCCCGTCGCCCTTTTGAAGATGCTTCGCGCAAGCCTCGCCTACGCCGTTGAAGGCGCAGACGCGGAACCAGTCCGTCGCTTCCTTCTGGTTTCCCTCCCGGTCCTTGTACCGCCGGTTGACAGCCACCGAAAAGTTGACGACGGGGTCACCGCTCGGCAGGAACTTCATTTCGGGAGTTCCGCCGAGGTTGCCCATGATCTGAATCTTTGTGTATCCCAACATGTTCATATCTCCTGTTCGCTCGAAATGCGGACCCGTCCCTTTGGCGCATGGCGCGGCAGGGTTGAGTCCGGTTAAGTGTTGATAAGAATCCCGGTGGACGGGCTGCCCGCGGGATCAATATATGAGCAGCCGTCACTTCGGCGGTGCCCGCGGCCTAAGCTGAGGCTCTGCGCTCAACATCTGGCTGACTGCGTGCTGCCCGTTTGCGTGCCAGCATCTTCTGCTGATACTCGCGGCTCTGCCGGTTCTGGCGCAGCGTCGCGCACTTCCTGCACCGCTCCGCGTTGGGAGAGGTGCTCTTGCATGGAATGCCGCAATCAGCGCAGACGTACTGCCTCAGCTTCATTTGAAGGTACATCTCGACCTCCCGCCGGCTCTGGAGCCAGTACGCCGGGAGCGGCCACTCGACGAGTGACGTACTGATCCCGGTGCCGCTCCACCCACCGCAAGGTATAGCTCTGAAGCCCCCGGAGCCACTGTTCGGGCACCTCAGCCCGGACAAGCATTTCCTCTTCGCTCGTGAAGGAGTTGTCACCGGCTTGGCGCTGCCGCGACCGCGTCATGTATTCACGCAGCTCGCCGGTCCATCTGGTCATGGGCAGGTACAGCCACGCAGGCGTGAGCGCAAATGCCATTTTGTCCGCGAGACAAAGCCGGCTGATTGGCAAGCCCATACGACGGCTCCAATATCGGGAATGCCGGAGGCACTCGTCTTCCCACACCGGTCCGAACAGCGAACCCATGATCCGCGCCCCGAGCACGACATGCTCTTCGCCCTCCGGACCATCCATGTCGCCGCGTCCGATATAGCCGATGTCGTGCAGGGCGAAAGCGAACCACAAGTGCGGGTCCCAGGGGAAGCCGAACAACCGCTTCCATCCCCATGCGACAAAGAACGGGTGCAAGAGAAAGCAATGCGCTCCACCAATCACACTCTTCGTGCCCACCTTCATCGCTGGCCTCCCTTCAACGACATCTCTTCTCACCGGGACTATTTCGCTGCCAATTCCTGGGTGGCATCTTCTGTGGTTTGGGCGTCTTCGTCAACGACGACTATCCGACGGCGCTTGGGCGCCGGGATGAGCTTCCGGTAGAGGGGCCAAAATAAGACGGTGCCGGTTAGCGCGCCAGTCAGAACCCCAAGCTCGTTCGTTCGGCCCGAAAACAACGCAGCCAAGAATAGAAACATGCAGAGCTTCGTCAAATAATCCTTCATCTTCTGGCTCCCTTTTAATGGCGGGACTCCCGCCATTCCTAAGACGCGATCGCTATCACGGTCCCCGCGGTGTCCTTTTCGGCAGAGCCCGCGCTGCCAACCAAGCCATGAACGTGCCTACAGTTCACGCACGAAACTCCAGCTGTGACAATCTTCACCGCCTCCAGGAAATCGCTGGGGACCGCCTTCACTTCGCCGCTCCGGGTCAGGAAGGCTGGCGCCAACCCCTGCTTCCGCAGCTTCTCGGACAATTGGCCGTCCACTCCTCGAAAGGTCACGGACGACTCGACCGGTGGCCGCTTCCCTTCTGTCTTTGGCTTTCCTAGTTGGTGTCTTGAGATCACCAATTGGTAGGTTTCATCCACGCGCGCCATCTCGACGCCAATCAGAGCCTCACCAATCGCCACGGCGTGAACGCCGTTCGCGCCGATGCGATCCGCCTTCTGCAGCCATTCCATCCGCGACCCATCCGCCGCGAAGAAGGAAATGTAGCGCCCGAATTCCTTGGCGCTCCCGCCGCTTTCGACACCCCGCAGAACCCACCGCTTCGCGCGCTCCTGCCGTTCGGCGGTGACCCATGTCTGGCAATAGATTCCCAGGGATTGCAATTTCGCCATCATCGGCTTCGACAGTACCAGTCGAGACTCGTTCGCCATCTCCTCCTCCTAACGCGCGTTCA
>DASQIH010000240.1:0-11028 GCA_035631655.1 Terriglobales bacterium | reverse complement strand
AATCAAGCAAGAGAACAGCCGGAAATGATGCTGGCATATCACAGCCCTGGGAACTCTGCGGCTCACTTGCAGCAGACTGATGTGTTCTGAGGCGGGCAGGGTCGCTATAGTGTAGATACCCCGCTCCAGCTTTCGCACATCCCTCTGTGGACAAGACGACTCAGGTAGTTGCGTGGAATGCCGATCACGTCAAGATCGCGCGGACGTACGATCTGCCTTTGTTGAAGAAGATCTTGCAGCTTCGCTCTCCTTCCTGTACCGGCATACCCCCGTGGGCAAGAATCGGGGGCAGTTCCGGGAGCGTTCGTATCGCCCCCGGAACCGCCGCCCGTCGTCGCGGACCTGACTGGCCAAATCTTGAGCGGCTCTGCTTAGAGGCCCGCGAGCTAGCGGGAGTTTACTGAGAGTTAATCGGGTAAACGAGTAATAAGTAAATTTCTGAGTGGGTTACAGCGGCCGTGTTGTCTTACCCACGTGGGGTACTACGGTGCAGTCGTTCGAGGCCGAGCGTTTTGACCAAGGCCTGTTGCGCCAGGGTTTGCTGGGAGAGTACATAGGCGGTGCGCGCCGGTCCCTTTTCGCCCTGGGGTGGATAAAGCAAAACGAACTGTTTGATTTCGGTCAGTTCTTGGAGCAACTGTTCGAGCGACAGATCGGCCCACCCGGCTTGCGCCTGCTTGTGAAGATACTGCAGCAGAGAGATGCCGAGCATGCAGTAGAAGGCGTGAATACGAATTTTGCGATCCGTCCAGTGATACATGGGATCCCAACCTAGCCAGTCGCCATCTTTCAGTCCGCGAAACACGCGTTCGATCGATTGCTGACCGGCGTAGCCCGCCACCACTTGTTCGGCGCTCCAGTCTAAGTGGTTGGTGAGCAGAACCGTCCGCCCCAGGCGTTGGGTGAGCAACTGGGAAAAAGCCGCGGAATCGAAGTCGAATTGCAGGTGCCAGCCATCGGCCTGTTCCTCCAGCTGGTAGCGGATGAGTTCGGCCAGGAAGGGAGCCGACAACCAGCGCTCGATCTTGCGCACGATCTGCTGCTGTTTCCAGCGGGCCTTGGGCTTATTCAGCTCTTTAGCCAAGCGGCGCAAACTTTGCAGCACACGGCTGAGACTGGTGGTCACACTGTGCAGTTGCTCGCCGGCAAAGGAAGCCGAGTACTTGACCACACAGAGATACTCGCGCCCGTGTACCAGAATCTTTTCTGCGGCCGCCCGCACGCCAGGTTGGGCGCTGCTCGACACCGCCAACTCCTCCACCGCTCGACTGCGCAATTCCGCCGGCGCCTGGTTCCAAGGCAAGGCCGAAATCCATCCCAACCTGGCTTCTTCTAAAGCCACCGTGTTGGCCAGCGCCGCCGAGCCTTTGTCCAGCACCAGCGTGACCGTCTCCCGTGCAATCTGGTTTTTATCCAGCATGCGGGTGATGCGCGCCAAAGCCGTCGAAAATTCCTCCACATCGGCGACATTGCCGGGATAGACGTGATGACAGAGGCTCAGCCCATTCTCGCCATCCAGCACATAGCTGAGTCCTACTTGGCGCAAGTTGTGTCGGCCTTGCTTGTTGTGTCCACGCTGCGCCAGTTGATTGCGCGTGTTGGTGCTGGCGATATAGGTATAGAAGTTGGTGGTGTCGTAAGCCAGCAGCCGACGACTGACCAGCTGTTTTTCCTTCCACAAGGCCAGCAAAGCCAACTGAGCTTTTTCCAGCGGGTCTTGCTCCCAGGGAAGATCTTGTTGCTCTTCCGGCAGAATCTGTTCGAAGGCGTCCCAGAAGGCTTGCGAAGTAAAGCGCTCGGGAGAGAAATCCCACAGCGCCGAGAGGATCGATTTGCGATACCACTCGGCCACTTCCGTTTTAGGTCCTGGCTGACAGACGCGATGTATGGCGGCCAGCAACAAGTAGTGCGCGGGGGAGGGGCCAGAGCGGGGCGCGGGCCACAGGGACTGAAGCAAATCCCAAACCCCGGTTTGCTGTGCCACCGACCAGAGAGCGGCCGGCAAACCAAACTCGCGCAGGGAAGCCGCCAAGGGAATGGGGGCGGTGCGATCGCGAACCATTTCCGCCAGCTTCTCGGCGGTGCCCAGGTAAGCCTGGTGAACGATGCGGGGCTTGCCCTCGACGCGGGCGCTTTCGACGACGTAGTAGTAGAGCTTGTTGCCTTTCTTTTTGGCGACGAGGCTTGACATAATAGGGTAATACAATAGGTCATTGCATTCAGCCTGTCAAGCACAAAGTTTACTCAGTTATGCACAGGAATCTAACTTGTACAGGGTAATACCAATAGGATAAACGATGGCTTTGGGGAACTATCTCGAGTGGAAGCACTTAATCGGATGGACCAGTTTTGGATTACCGTGTTCGCAGTAAACTCCCGCTAGGAGAAGGCGCTTGGCCGGGCCAACGCTCCACCCGCAGGTTGTGCAACCGGAGTCTGGAAGAGTTGTTCGGACTCTGGGCCGATCAGAATGAAGACGAGATCGTTCGGGATCTCGGCCAGCTTTCCGCCAATGCTCACCACCGACGAATCGGGCGTGATTCCTGCCACGGTAGCATTTCTTAGGATGCGGATTTTCTTTTCGTGTTCCAGCCGCTCAATCAGCTGGCGGTTGTGGGCAGGCGCGCGCTGGAAGTGATCGCCACGATAACTCAAGGTGACTCGGTTCCGGCCGGAGTAGCCCAGGGAAAGAGCTGCGCGGATGGCGGAGTCGCCGCCCCCAATGATCAGGATGTCCTTGTCCTCGTATCGTTGCGCATCATCAAGGCGATAAGCCACCTTGGCCAGCTCCTCTCCTGGTATTCCGAGCTTGGCTTCGGCGGAGACTTCAACCATGGCGACCGCTGCCTCGGGTACCTCTTTGACGGGTTGCTTCTTGGCGGCGACAACCTGTTGTGCTTCCTTACTCGCTTCTACCGTCAGGTCACGGGATCCGAGCTGGACTCCAATTTTTTTCAAGAAATCGTTGGGAGGTGTGCCACCGGCGAAGATCCAGACAAAATCGTTGGGAATCTCCTGCCGCTCGCCTTTGACATCCATGACGACAACATCTTCTCGGAACTCCAGGGGAGTTGAGTTAAATAGCGCCTTGAGCTTTCCCGTGCGGATGCACTCTTCAACCCGCGTCGAGTTACGCTCCTTGATACGGCTGAAACGATCTTGCCGATATGAGAGGGTAACCTGATTGCCGGCCTGGTGCGCCAGTCCCATGGCCGCCTCGACGGCGCTGTCGCCCCCGCCCACCACCAGAATTTTCTTGTTCACATAGTGGTCTGCCTCGATTAGGCGGTACATAACTTTGGGGAGATCCTCCCCCTTAACTCCGAGTTTCCGAGGCGTCCCGGTCTTTCCCAAAGCCAGGATGACTGCACGGGCGCGGTATTGAGCTTTGGCGGTGATGATGGTGAAGATTCCATCCTCACCCTTCTTGATGTCGTCCACTTTCTCGCCGGCACGAACCTGGAAATCGACTCGATGCAAAATCTTGTCCCAGAAGGCAAGCAGGTTTTCCTTGGAGAGCTCCGTCTTCTTAAACTTCCCGTACATGGGAAATTCCACGGGACTCGTCATGACCAGCTTCTGGCGGGGATACTTAGCCACCGTCCCACCGACCTCATCCTGCTCCACGGTGATGTATTTGAGATTCTTCTCGATGCACCGTAGCGAGGCGGTAATACCCGCGGGCCCGGCGCCCACGATTAAGACATCGTAGACCTCGCCAGCGGGCCGGGGGCCCATGGTGCTGAGGCGCTCGGCGATGGTATCGATGCATTCCCGCCCCTGGTTCACGGCATTCTTGATGAGCGCCAGACCGCCCAGTTCTCCGATGATGAACAGGTTCTGGACATTGGTCTCGTACTCGGGGGTCAGGTGAGGCATGTCGGCGCTCATGCTGGGACTGGCCATCACCATGGTGATGGCGCCCACGGGACAGGCCTCTTCACACAAACTGTGGCCGATGCACTTATACCCGTTGACGATGACGGCCTTGCCCCCCAGCATGGCAAGTACGTCGCCTTCCGGGCACACCATCGTGCAACTCTGGCAGCCGATGCAAAAGCTGGTATCAATGTGGGGATGCTGGGCCTTGGGCCCCTCGGAATACAGCTTGCCTTTTTCCGCGGCGGCGCGCGCCTTCTGTTCGGTCTTTTTCAGGCCCTTGAGATAGCCGCGCAGAAAAAAGAACGCAATGACGACGGCAATACCTAAGGCAACAAGCGTATCCATATGGCCCTATTATGCTAAGATAGGCGGCCCCCTATTATGCTCTAAAAAAGGCCGTAACCCATCATCATAACGGTGACAATATGGGCAAGCGCCAGCAACGCGAAGGTATAGCTGAACGGCTTGTGGATCACGTGCCAGGCATGGAAGATGGGTTGTGAGCGGGAAAGGAAGAGGATGCGCTTGGAGAGGGAGGCTTCCTCGCGCGCCATCTCGATGGCCCTCTCCAATTCCGGCTGACTGGTGGCCAGCAATCCGCACAACGTGGTGATGTATTCCGTTCCTTGGAGTGCATGACGACGCAGCCGGGCCACGCGGAAGACACGTCCCACGTCGAGTACCATCATGTAAGGAATGGCGAAAAGGATCGAAAGGCTCTCGACCTTCTCAGCCGCGGGCAGGCGCAGCATTTCGCGCAAACCTGCCTGCGGAAGCAGTCTCTGCTCCGCCAGTTCCTGGGCCAGGCGCACCTGCAACTCCTGCGTCTCTTTGCGGGACAACTCTGCGGCATTCAGGCTACGCGGAATCTGGGAATAGAGATACCGTCCTACCACCCCGCTGGCGGAAACGGCCGCCATGATCCAGAAGGCGATGCCGGCAAACCCACGAAACTTGAAGGAAGCATGGAAAGCGATAATGAAGGGAGCTGATAGTCCGAGCAGCACATGAATGTCGAGCCAATGACGGGTATTGCCTTGCTTCATCAACCAAGCCCAACGCTTACGAATCGGGTACAGGAAAATCGCGAAAAAGGTGAACATCCCCAGGAAGCCGAGCTTGAGACCGATCGTGCCGCTGGGTTTCAGAAGAGCGTGTTTGGGCGAGAACGGACGGTTCACGATGTCCAGGGTGTAGTAGTCCCAGCCATAAATGAGCAAAGCCAGAAGGAGAGAGACGGCGAGAATGTACCCTGACACGAGCAGGATGCGGTGTCCGCGGTCTTTACTCCTTACAACCGGAACAGGCCTGACTTGGGCGACAGCAACATTGGTGCTTGTAATACTATTCATTGTTGTTTTGCTACTTGCTCCTCTGTGGTCACAGAAAATTGTTTGTAGTCAGAAAAACGATGCAGATTGCGCCAGTGCTGGCGGGGCGTTTCGACCTCCACCGTGGCGATCGAGGGGAACCAGGAGGCCTTTTCCGTTCCCCCAAAACGCACCGGGGTGAATTCCACCTCAGAGCGCAATGATTTCATCCCGATGTCTTCCATCCCGCTGTCCACCCCGGCCGTGATCTTGGCGATCAAACCGGTTTCCGGGTCGATCCAGGCCATGCCGGACAGTTCCAAAGGATATTCGCGCCCCCGCACGGCCAAGGCAGTAACTGAACGCGTGTTACGAATATGTTGGAAGTGAATCCTGCTGAGTTTCTTGCCGTTGATGAACTCGTCGCCTGCCGCGATGAATTGAAAGCTCCCAGCATAGTAGGGATGGAAAATCAGAAAGAGGGTGGCAAATCCATTGCTGACCAGCAGGGGGGTGGTTTGGTCCTTCTCTTTCTCTTTCTTCTCGTGCTTTTTGCTCTGCTTGGCGTCCTGCACAGCCAGCCGCGATTCATCCAGGGTTAGCTCTCCACTGGCGTTGCTGAGGATGACCAGGTAATCGTAGGTAGACTCCGCCTTGCGTATGACTTTCTCATTCTCGCCCAGCTTTTCCTGAGTGACGTGCTCGGTGCATTTCACTTCCGAAAACTGGTCGACGAAGGCCGAAACCTGCTTGCTGGTGCGCGCCAGCAGTTCGTCCAACGAGGTGTCCGTCGCGGAGACAAGCGACGAGAGACACGCCACGGTTACTATCAGCTTCCCAACTCGCAACCACCTTACAGACTTGTTCGAATACATCATTGTCCCTTGTACTTTGAATCAAACCGGTATCCCAGACTGAGGTACCACTGGTCGTAGTTCTGCAGCCCGCCACGGTTCCACGTGAACCCGCCCATGAAGAAATAGTGCCTTCCCAGATTCGTGTCCAAGTTACTGGTCACGAAATGCGACGTGTTGCTGCTCGCCAGTGCGGAAGCGTACTTCTGTTGGCCAGCGAGCAATTCCGCGTGGAAGGCATCGCGGAAGTTGCGTGAAAGCGAGAATGCCTCATAAGTACCGCTCCCGAAAGCACTAGTGAACTTGGAGTAATGCACGTCGGTCCGAATGCCGATCCAGGGCAGATGGCCCAAGGTTAGTCCGTATAACTGATTCAGAGAGGCTTTCGCGTCCCCGGTGCGACTACTGCGTCCCAGGGTAGCGTAGAGCCAGACTTGTTTCAGCACTTCCACCCGTGTCCCCGCACTATAGCCCTGGAACAGATACTTGTCGAGCAAGCCAGTGCCGATCAAAGTGGGATCGAAAGTGGGGAGATCCCGGAAATAGGTATGATTCAAGTCGAATTCAATGCGTTGTAACGGTTGCACCCGGAAGGTGAAGAAGCTGCGGCTAAGGCCGGCACCGGGAGCAGGAACAGCGGGGTTTCCGCTGGGCCGATCCGCTTGCATGGCATGATAGATGGAGAAATATCTTTTAAAAGAGATGCTGTTCTCGGCAAAAACAAACGGCCGGTTAGTCTTCCACTTCAACATGCTCATGCCCACCCCGGATGTGCTGCTGTAGCGGAAGTCATCCCAACTGCCGCCGGTGAAGTTCACAAAAGTTCCACCGATCTCCTGATTGGGGTTATAGCTGTATGAGGTTGGGTCCGGAGTAGAACCCAAAAACACACCAACGATCATGCCCGGCATGGGTCGCGCGCCGACATAACCGCCGTCGATGGTATCCAGACTAGTGGCCCAAGGCAGGTAGAGGCGGCCAAATCCGGCAACCAGGGGAGATCTGGGATTGTCGTAAGTCAAACCCAGGTGATAGGTGCGGTTGAGCAGGTCTTGGAGCGTCGGTTGCGCGGTGGCAGAGGTGGACGTGAGCCGTCCTCGCCAATAGCCACTCAAGTTCCAGTAAGTGCCGCCGATGCGGGTGAAATCGGTACGCGCAATCAAACCGTAACTGGAGCTAAGCATGCTGGTGGCACCGTGGGTGACAATGCCTGTATAGTCAAAGCCAAAGCGCCCCCGGATCCGGTTAATCTCGGGCAAGGGCGGGCGCGGCACCTCAGCGCGCGCTTCTTCGTCCAGCGTGTCGCTCTCCGTGAAAGTAATCACAGCCGGGTATTTGCGGGTCGCGCTCAAGGAGCGTTGGGCTACCATGGCTTCGGTCTCTTCCGAAGAGAGATAGGCCAAGTCGCCGGACTTCAAGTCGCGCTTGGGGGTGCGGATGTCTGCGACGGCGGAGGTGTCGGCAACCGCGGTAACCTCGAGTTCAGCGATTATGCTTTGGGTGGGCACAGCGGCCACAGTCGGGTGCCCAACAAAAGGATCCTTGTCGAGGACAATCAGCTTTAGACCTTCTGTCAGGCCAGAAGCTCGACCGCCATCCAGATAGGCGACACCTTCCGCAACATACTTCACTTTGAAAGCAATCTTGATGTCTGAATTGGACGGACGCGTCAGTAAAACGGGAATCGCCGCCTCCGGTTCGCGAGCATTCGTAGCCTTGCTGGCTTGCTCGGTTGCGACCGGGGCAGTCCCTTTAGCTGTCGTCGACTGAACTGGGGCAGATGGTGGATTCGACTTTACCGGAACAGAAGTTGCTGACGCTTGTACAGAACTCGCCGCTAGCGATTGAGATGGGAGCGTGGGCGCTGCCGTGGCGGAAGTCGCTGCGGCTGTGGTGCCCGTCGTACTCACTCCCGATGACGGTGCGACCCTCGGTTGTGCCGCTTCCGTTGCCAAAGCAGGCGAGGTCGTTGGGGGTGCCACGGCCGCTGAGGCAGTCGCAGTAGTCGTCTCTACTGGAGCACGAGTCGCCACTTGCGGCTGCGACATCAGCATAGGCGGCTTCGTCTGCGCTGCTGGAGCGTTTGCCGCGGTATTGCCGGAAACTGGCGCCGTGGTGGTGCCCGGTGTAACAGTCGGTGTCGGCTGTCCTGTCGGTGCTGCTGACGAGGCGGCCGTGCTGGTTGTTGTTGGCCCCGGGCCTGAAGCTGCTTTTGACGCAGGCGGTGTTGAAGTCTTCGCTGGTGCAGTTGGGACTAGTGCTGTAGCCGTAGTCGCTGCCGTCGGCGAGGAGGCAACGACACCTGAGGTCAGAGATGCAGCACTGGCCGATTTCGTTTGTGCGACCGGGACCGCCGCCGCAGGGGTACTTGTGCGCGAAGTCGCCGCCACGGTTGCGGCCGATGGAGTTGATGGCGGCTGAGGCGCCGTGTGTTTGCTCTCGCGCGCCGGAGCGGCCGGCGCAGCAATGCTGACAGTTACGGCGTCAGGGGTGCTCGCAACTGCCGGTAACATCTGGGATGCTGAAGTAGCAGGTTTTGTCTGCGCTGCCGAGGCCGCGGAAGGAGCCACACTGGTGGTCACGCTCCTTTGAGTTGTGGGGGCTTGTGCGGGTTGTCCGGTCGAGAGGCCAGTTCCGCCCGGTTGTTTCGGGACTGCTGCAACGGGTTTCTCTCCGTGTACCACCGCGACTTCAGGAAAAGCCAGCCCTGGTGCCGTACTCGGCTGGCCGGAATTCGTGGTCGTAGCGTTTGCCGTCGGGGCCATACCTTGTCCCGGCGCTCCCAAGCTGGGGGAAACTGTCCCTTGTTGCAGGCTGCCGAAATTCGGATGAGCGGCGCTGGGCCGCGCGGTACTTGCGCTGGTGGTCCCGCCGCCGGGATTCGTTTGTCCTGCAGGAAACTTGATCGGCGGAAGGGAAGGTGGCGGTGTCACCGGCGGAGGTGGAGCGGTCGCAGCTGTCGGAAGATTCTCTGGCGCCCGGGGGTGCAGTTTTCCGAGAAGCGAGCCCGAGGCCGCCGGGACCGGTTCGCCCTTGCGCTGCCGGGCGGTTTCCGAGGGCAGGACGATCAGCGTGACTTTCTTGCCGTCGGTTGCCAATTCGTAGAGCCGCGGCTCATCCAAGTCCACGACCAGGCGGGTCACTGGAGGATTAGCGCTGTTCAACCCGATCCGAATCGCCTTCACCCCGCTCTGATTTACAGCAGCCCGCTGCTGTTTCGCGCTCGAGGCGGTGTTGGGGAGTTCCAAGACCAGGCGGTCGGGGTGCGTCGCGATGATGACCATGGGCACAACGGGTGCGGAGAGGGTCACTTCGACCTTCACCTGTCCTTCGTTCGGCACCACGTCCACGTTCCGCACTTCAACCGCGTTGCCGCCGGCACCTTGCCCGGCGGTCAAAGACACCAAGACGAAGAGGAGGAGGATTAAGCTTATTAACTTCATTTCGTCCTGCTTAACTATCTTTAATTGGCACCGCCAGCCTAGATACCCTTAGTCGGGGGTGACACCTGCACTTAAGGAACCTTAGCCACCAACCAGAGCTAGCCGCCACTACCGTTTCTGTGGCAGGTGTAGCAGTTGACGCTGTTGTACACATATCCATTGACGTTCGGGTGATGGAAATTGGCCGCGTTCCCGCCCCCATGGCATCCCGTGCACTGGAACACCGAATAGTCATTCGAGTTGGTGTGACAGGTGGCACAGACCCCGTTGGCACCCCCGTGATTCAACGGGAAGTACGTGTGATTGAATGTCGCCCCTGTCCATGCCGTCGTCGTGTGACACGTCGCACAGGTTGTCGGGAACCCGGCCGCGGGGTGGTTCGGATTCGTCGTGCCGGTATAGTCCGCCTTATGGCACGAGTAGCAATCCATGGGAACCGTCGTGTAGTTGTTGTTCACGTGGCAGCTGGCGCATGCGACGGTCGTGTGCGCTCCCGTCAGTGGGAACGGCGTGTTGTTGTGATTGAAGACGGCGTCGGTCCAGAGCACGGTGTCATGGCAAACCTCACAGGTGGTCGGGAAGCCCGCGTGGCTAACCGGAGTGACCGCACTGGTGAAGTCGGCCTGGTGACAGGAGACGCAAGCCGCAGTCGTGATGTTGTAATTGCCGAATTTGGCGTTGTGGCAATCCGTGCACTGCCGCGGTGGGGAGCTGTGCGCACCGGTCAAGGTGAAACCGGTCGCCGCGTGGTTAAACTTGCCATTGGTCCAGAGCACCGTGTCGTGGCATTGCTCGCAGTTGGTGGGGAAGTTAGCCTGAACGTGGTTCACCGGAGTGACGGCATTGGTGTAATCGGCCTGGTGACAGGAGACGCAAACCGTGGTGGCGATGTTGAAATTGCCGAATTTGGGGTTATGGCAGTCTGCGCACTGCCGCGGCGGCGTCATGTGCGCGCCCGTCAATTGGAAGCCGGTGGTGGAGTGGTCAAACTTGCCGTTGGTCCACAGCACCGTGTCATGGCACTGCTGGCAGGTTGTCGGGAAACCTACCTGGATGTGGTTAATCGGAGAGACGGCCTTATTGTAATCGGTCTGGTGGCAGGAGACGCAGGTCGTGTCGGTAATGTTGTAGTTGTTATTGACGTGACACTGGGTGCACTGTGCAGTCGCGTGCGCGCCGGTCAGGGGGAAGCCAGACTTGGCGTGATCGAACTGTGCCGGCTGCCAAGCCGCGGTGTTATGGCAGGTCTCGCAGGTCTGGGAGAAGCCCCCGCTGACGTGATTCGGATTGGTCGCGCCCTGGAAGTCCTTGAAGTGGCACGAGACGCACGCCGTGTTCGTCAAATTGTAGTTCCCGTTGATGTGGCACTGGCTGCACTGCACCGTGGCGTGGGCGCCGGTCAGCGGGAATCCAGTCGTGGAGTGATCAAAGGTTGCTCCCGCCCAGGAGACCGTGTTGTGGCACTGCTGGCAGGTCTGCGAGAAGTTTCCGCTCACGTGATTGGGATTGGTCGTGCCCTGGAAATCTTTCAGGTGGCAG
>DASQIH010000239.1:0-49294 GCA_035631655.1 Terriglobales bacterium | reverse complement strand
GACCTGCAGGAGCCGATCTTCCAACCGCAAGGTGCCTAGCACGCGACCATCCCTTGTTGCGTTTTGCAACACTTTTAGCTTGACTGTTATCGGGGTTGCTATATGATGCCCCGCGTAGCTCTGGCCGAGCCTCGTGTCCGGGATGTGTTCACCGAGTGCGGGGGAAGGAACACATTCCCGTCTCATCTGCGCTCGGCCCTCTCTTCACCCTCTTGCGACTCGCCTTTGTTGTGTTCTAGAATTTCAACAGCTGCCACGCCCGTGAGGCCAAACGCCTCCGCAGACGCAATCAATCAGACTCCATGTTCTGGTATACAGATGGCAGATGCATCCAACCGGGGACCTTCTTATCGTTGGGATGTTTGCCCCACTCATCGAACAGGTCTGTGTTCTTCTTCCATTCTTCCTCAAATCCAGAATGCTTCGTCATTAGGTTATTCACCATGAACACGGCCAAACTGGTACCCACTTCTCAGGCGAGACAATTCAGGACACAAAACAACGGACGAACGGCGGGAGTACTCTAATCCGCGTTGGCAGCGGCAGGCACCGCTGCCGGTTTGTGCTGGGTGAATCCGGCGACCACGATCACCGCCAGCGCCGCCGCACAGAGCAGGAACACCGCGCGGATACCGAACCAAACGGCGAGATGGCCCGAGAGTAACAGTCCCAGTACCTGGGCCAGGGAGAACACTGACATGAAGCTGGAGCTGACGCGGCCGAGCATCTCGGGTGGTGTCTCCTGCTGCATGAGGGTTTGGGCGGCGACCACGACGAAGCTGATGCCGAAGCCCATGGTAAAAGTGGTCGCCACAGCGGTCAATGTTGCTTGGAAAATGCCCAGCAACGCTACTCCGGCCGCGCACGTGATCAGTCCCGTGAGAACGATGGTCTTCTTGGATCGCGCATGGAACTTGTTGACTGTCTGCGTGCCTGCGATCAGCCCCACGCCTACTGCCGAGCTCACCACACCGTACAGGAATGCGCCCGAGTGCAGGATATCGCGTACATAAATCGAGAATAGCGGGCTTAGGCAGCTCATCACGAACATCGCACTGACCATCGAGGTGATCACAAAGGCGAGCGAGGGATGGGTGAAGATGAAGCGGTTGCCGCTGGTCAGTTCGTTGAGGAAGCCCTTTACTGTCTTGCTGCCCGGGGCTGGCGTGCGCGCAATCAACAATGAACCAATCATCGCGGCGGAGAAGAAGAAGCTGAACGCGTCGAAGTAGAAGCAGGCCTTTTCCGTCAGCCAGGCCACGAGCGCTCCGGCCACCACCGGCGAAAGCAGGCGCACAGCGTAAAACGCCTGCGACATGAGCGCGTTCGCGGCCAGCAGCTTTTCTTTTGCGACCAGCGTGCGGAGGGCCACTGACTGCGCCGGTGCGAAGAAGCTGGAAACCAAGGCCAGCACCATGAAGATGGCACATAACTGCGTCAGATTGGTGACCCACAGCAGCAGCAGGACCAGCACGCCACGGATCAGGTCGCTGCAGATCATGACCTGCTTGACGTGCCAGCGATCGACGAACACGCCGGAAATCGGGCTGACGATCGCCAGCGGCAGCATGTACGCGATCAGGAGGTAGGTCACTTGCGCGGCGCTGCCATGCCAGCGGAAGGTGATCAGGCTGATGACGCCGAACACTGCCAGGAAGTCTCCAAAAACGGAGACAAACTGCGCCAGCCAAAGCTTGCGAAAGGCAGGCTGGGCAAAAACCTCACGCAGATTGGGTTTCGGAGAAGCAGCCGTAGTCATCGCGAGCGGAGTGTTTATAGGGTTTCAGCGCGGACAGAAAGGCAGTTTACAGCAGGTCAAAGGAGGTGGCAATGCTGGCTAATTACTCGCTGGCTAATTACTCCACCTGAACCGCGGCAGGTCGGTTACTCGTGTGATTGGCTTTGGTTCCCGATTGGCCGAAGCCCATGGTGGGCTTGCCCTGAGCTAGGCGAACTTGTGGAAGGGATTTAAGGCGAAATCGTCCACACCAGCCAGCCGGCGAACACGAGTTTACCCCTTGAGACTCTTGCCGCTGCAAACGTGCACTACTTGCGCTTGGTTGCTGACTTCGAGCGCGAGCCGTTGTGATGGTTGTTAACGATGGCCCAAGTGCGCTGAACCTCGGCCAGAAGGGTGTCCGACACGATCTTGGAGGTACGCTCCCCACGAGCCACGCGGCTCACATAAGACGGATCGCAGCCCACTTTCTGAGCCACCCTCTTATAGATACCACGAGAAAGAGAAGGCAGACTGACCAGATTGGTGTTACCATTTCTGTTAGAAGCGAGCATAAGAATAACCTCGATGCCGCCCCTGACGTACGTCAAGGCGGGATCACATAAATGTTACAACTAAGGCGTTAGGTACTGCAATGGCCAAATCAAGAAAACGCAATAGCGTGCCGGAATGGGCCTCGCGGATCACCACCCTGCGACGTCAGTTCAAGATGAGTCAAGGCGAGTTGGCGAAACGCATGGAATGCTCAGCCATGACAATTTCGCGCTGGGAGCGCGGGCTACAGGCGCCAACCGCCGATTTTTACATTCAACTGGGCAAGATGGCCGGCAAGGATAACTGCTGGTTTTTCTGGGAGCGCGCCGGCTTGCAGATGGCAGATGTGGCACGTGCCTTGCCTGGCACGAGGGCGAGTGGACCGCTGACCGCCGTGCCTCCCATGGAGAACGCAAGAGCGGGCAGCGGGGCCAAAGCTGCGGCCGTCCCTCGCCAACGGATCATAGCGCTTCCCGTCCTAAAGGCGATGGCGGGTACCCACGGAAATCATGGCGACAAGCGGTTGAGCCTGGACAGGATCCCGGCGACACGGCTTATGGGAGCGCCCAGCGAATGGTGTCCGAATCCCAGGTACACCAGCCTGCTGCGCGTCCGCGGCCATTCCATGGAACCTTTGATTCGCGATGGCGCCATCCTCGCGGTGGATTCTTTCCAGACAGACAAGGACGAACTAGACGGCAAAGTGGTCGTCGTCACGCATGAAGAAAATGGCTTGAGCGTGTCGCGTCTTCGCCGCTACGACGATGTCGAAGTGCTGGAGTCTGAAAACCACGAGTACGATGGCGTCGTGCTCGGGAAGAATAGCGGATGGCATGTTGTGGGGAAGGTATTGTGGTGGATCTCCGCAGCACCGTAGCTTCTGTCTCCTACCTTCCCGTGGCACACTGACCTGGCTACGATGGAACGCCTATAGAGCTGCGGGATCGAAAGACCCGGGTGCGCACGCGCACCTCAGTTTATTTGCAAGTGTCCGCCATAAGCCGTGGCGCAGATTTACTGCTCTACCGTTCGCATTCAGGACACGCGATGAAAAGGGCTGCCCCCAGCAAGCGCAAGTCTCCTGAGAAAGTCAAAGCCAAGAGCAAAACGTCTGTTTCGAGTCGGCCCAAAGCGCAGGCTTCGTTCCCCATTGTTGGCATCGGAGCCTCGGCTGGTGGCCTGGAGGCATTTTCCGAATTACTCCGCCATTTGCCGGAGAAGACCGGAATGGCCTACGTCCTGGTACAGCATCTGGATCCCACCCATGGCAGCGTTTTGCGGGAAATCTTGTCCCGCACCACACAAATTCCGGTGACGGAAGTGACCGACGGAGTAGCGGTGGAGCCTGACCACATCTACGTCATTCCTGCCAACACGACCATGATCATCAAGGAAGGCGTGTTGCGACTGGGAGCCAGGACACTGCGGCACGGGTTGTACATGCCCATCGACGAGTTCTTTGAATCGCTGGCGGAGGAGCGCGATAACCAGGCGATTGGCGTCGTTCTATCGGGTACGGCCTCGGATGGAACCGAGGGGTGCAACGCCATCAAGGCGGCCGGGGGGATTACGTTTGCCCAGGAAGAAGCTACCGCCAAGTACAGCAGCATGCCGCACAGCGCGATAGCGGCGGGATGCATCGATCTCGTACTCAGTCCCAAAGGCATTGCTCAAGAACTTCGGCGCATCGGGCAGCATCCGTATGTTGCACGTCTTCCAGCGCGGAAAGAGGAGACCGCCGCACTCGGGACCGGCAATGACCTGGAGGCGCTCCTGGAGCTGGTGCGCAGCACGACGGGAGTGGATTTCGGGCTCTATAAACAGACCACTCTGCAGCGGCGCATCAAGCGGCGCATGGTCTTGCTGCGCCTGGAAAAAGTGAAAGACTACCTGCAGTACATCAGGAAGCACCCCGCCGAGCTGGATGACTTATATCGCGACATTCTCATACATGTTACCGGCTTCTTTCGCGACAAAAATGCCTTCGACGCCCTGCGCGAGCAGGTTTTCCCGGCCCTATTCCAGAATCGCAAGCTGGACGACGCACCCATTCGCATTTGGGTGCCGGGGTGCTCCACGGGCGAGGAAGTCTATTCCATCGCCATTACGCTGCTGGAGTACATATGGGAGACGGCACGAAAAACGCCCCCGAAAGCCCTTGCGACCAAGGCAGTGCAGATCTTTGCCACGGATATCAGCGAAAGTTCATTGGACCGCGCCCGGAATGGGATGTATACGGAAACAGCGGTAGCCGACGTTTCTCCGGAGCGCTTGTCGCGATTTTTCACCCACCTGGACGGTGGGTATCAAATTAACCGGTCCCTTCGCGAGATGTGCATTTTTGCTCGGCAGAATGTCACCAAGGACCCACCGTTTTCCAATCTGGACCTGATCAGCTGCCGCAATCTGCTCATCTATCTTGGGCCGGCACTGCAAAAACGCGTCATTCCTACCTTGCACTATGCCCTTAAACCCAGCGGTTACCTGATCCTGGGCAGCGCGGAGAGCCTGGGTGCCTTTGCGGATCATTTCACGCTGGTCGACAAGAAGTACAAGATCTATCAGAAGAAGAAAACCAGTGGGCGCCTGATCACTTATTTCGCCGGGGTCGATTATTCGCCGCACCGACTGGAGGAGATGAGGCCTGCCAAGAGTCTGCCTACCGGCTTCAGCGTTGAGAAGGAAGTAGAGCGGGTTCTGGCGAATCGCTTCATGCCCGCCAGCATCGTTCTGAATGATGAGCTGGAGATCGTGCAGTTCCGCGGCCATACTGGCGCCTACCTGGAGCCTGCCACTGGCCATCCGACTTTCAGCCTTTCCAAAATGGCGCGCGAAGGCCTGTTGGTAGACCTGCGCTCAGCCTTGAGCAAGGCGAAGAGAGACAAAAAGACGGTTCGCATTGAGCGTGTTCACATCAAGTCGAACGGTGGCGAACGGGAAATCAACCTGGAAGTGATCCCAGTTCGTGGGCAAGGTTCCGCGGAACAATTCTACGTGGTTGTTTTCCAGGAGCCGGAAGAGGGTCTCCAACGAGGCAAGGGGCATCGCCCGAAGGCAGGTCACAAGCACAGTCCGGCCAGTCGCGGGAGTGAACGCTTACGCAACGAAATGCAGCAACTCCGTGATCAACTGCAATCCTTGATTGAAGAACACGAAACTACCGCCGAAGAGTACAAGTCGGCCAATGAAGAAGTGCTTTCGGCTAACGAAGAGTTGCAGAGCACAAATGAAGAACTGGAGACCGCGAAGGAAGAGCTGCAATCCAGCAACGAGGAACTCACAACTCTTAATGAAGAGTTGCAGAACCGTAACCTCGAATTGAGCCTTGCCAATAATGACCTGATTAACCTGTTGGCCAACGCCAACATTCCCGTGGTGATGGTAGGCAATGATTTGCGTATCCGGCGCTTCACGCCCCCAGCAGAGAAGCTCATGAACTTGATCCCTGGGGACGTGGGCCGGCGCCTCGGGGAAGTGCGACCCAAGCTCGAGTCGGATGACCTGGAGCATATCGCCCGGAAAGCCATTGATACCACAACCCTGCACGAGCAAGAAGTGCGCGAGAAAGACGGCGGCTGGTACCTCATGCGCGTGCGTCCTTACAAGACTGTGGACAACAAAATCGAAGGTGCGGTCATCAGCTTCCAGGACATCGATGCCCTCAAGCGAATGCTGGAACAGACGCGCAACTATGCCGACATGCTGATCGAAGAGGTACGAGAACCGGTCATTGTTCTGGAGGGCAACCTGCGAGTAGCAGTCGCCAACCGCGCCTTCTACCGGCATTTCCAGGTGGCCCCGGAAGAAACCGAAGGGCGCCTGATTTATGAGCTAGGCAGCGGGCAATGGGACATCCCCCAATTGCGCGAATTGCTGGGGCAGATCACAAGCCATAAAATTCGGATCGATGATTTTGAGGTGCGACACGAATTTCCTCACCTGGGGAACAGAACCATGCTTCTGAATGCGCGCCGGATTGAGCCGCAATCGGGAGAAAAGCTGATTTACTTGTCGATCGACGACGTTACGGCACAGAGGGAGCGCCTGGAAAGCCTGAAGCGACAGGCGGCTTTGCTGGATTTAGCGCACGACACGGTGATCGTCCGCGATATGCAGGGCATTATCAGCTTCTGGAACCGCGGTGCGGAAGAGATGTACGGATGGCAGAAGGAAGAGGCGATCGGCAAGACCACTCAGGAGCTGCTGCGGACCGAGTTCCCCAAGCCGTTCAAAGAAATTGAAGCGGAGCTGGTGCGATCAGGACGCTGGGAAGGCGAACTGGTGCATACTCGCCGGGACGGGGAGCGCCGGGTGGTGAGCAGCCGCTGGGCGTTGCTCAAAGAAAACCAGGGTGCACCCGTTTCCTTTGAAATCAATACTGACATCACGGATAAGAAGCGCTCCGAAGAAAGCCTCCGTCAACTTTCCGGCTATCTCATGCGGGTTCAGGATGAAGAACGCCGGCGTATTGCCCGGGAGTTGCACGATTCCACCGGACAGAAGCTGGTGGCCCTGAAAATGGACTTGGAAGCGCTGGCCAAATCAAAGACGGGAGACCAAAGCGCCCTGTCGGAGGCGGTGAAGCTGGTTGACGAAGCCACCGGTGAACTCCGCAGTCTGGCCCAGTTGCTGCATCCGCCCTTGCTCGATGAGGCTGGCCTGGTTTCTGCTGCCCAGTGGATGGTCGAGGGTTTTTCCAGCCGTTCTGGAATCAAGGTGGATTTCGAGGTTTCTCCCCAGTGGCCGCGCTTGCCGCAAAACGTGGAGATCGCGTTGTTTCGAATCATCCAGGAGTCCCTGAACAATATTCGCAAGCATTCGCAGGCGAAGAAGGCAAAGATCGAGCTTATCGGTGACGTCGACAAGGTGACGTTGCAGGTCAGCGATGATGGCACTGGGATGCCAGAGGAAGTTCTGACCAGTACTGCTGAGGAAAGGGCGCCGCTGGGGGTGGGCATCCTGGGCATGAAAGAACGCTTATCACAGCTGGGAGGAACCCTGGAAGTCTCCTCTGGCAAGAAGGGGACGACCATAAAAGCCGTGGTGCCCAACCACCGGGGAAGCGCTACAAGCGTGAATTCGAAATACGCGTAGGGATGGTTTGCGCCTGCCGACCGTAGCCTTGGGCTTTTTCCTGACCCTGTCCTAGCAGTCGTGCACCGGATCGAGGTGCCATGCGGCGCAGCAAAGCCGACCTTTTCTTCTCCGCCCCCAATGCGGCCCATAGGCATCCTTGGCCCAATAATGTTGGTGGTTGAATCAGATTGCAGACAACGACTCCACTTTTCCGCAGCTTCCCTCCTCACAATCGCATCTGACGGCTAGAACATGTCTTCCGATCCAGCGGTAATCATTATCGGCGCAGGCGTGGCCGGACTCTCGGCTGCGATGAAGCTAATGCGTTCTGGAAAAGAGGTTCTGATTCTGGAAGCACGAGACCGGCTGGGAGGACGAATTTTTACCCGGCACGATCCGGCGACAAAAGCGGCCGTTGAACTCGGGGCCGAATTTATTCATGGGCGGCCTCCGGAAATCTGGGACCTGCTGCACAGGCACAACGTTCAGGCCCGGGAAGTGGTGGGAGAAGACTGGTGCGTTCGCCATAACGAAGTCTGCGCGTGTGACTTCTTTTCGGAAGTGGATGAAGTTCTGGAGAAGATGGATGACCGCGGCCCTGACCGGTCCTTTCTTGATTTTCTCCAGAACTGCTGCCCCGATCCTCAGCAACCGGAAAGTAAGAAATGGGCTCAGGGTTACATAACCGGCTTTCATGCTGCCGATCCCGGAGTGATCAGTGTTCACTCGCTGGTCAAAGGTCTGCGAGCTGACGAGGAAATTGATGGCGAGCGGGCATTTCGAATTCCCGGCGGATATGAGCACTTGGTGGAATGGTCTCGAGAAGAGCTTTTGGATGCCGGAGTCTCAATCCAGCTCAGCGCCATTGTAGAAAGCGTTTTGTGGAAGCGGGGTGGCGTCGAGGTGAAAGGCCACAATGCTGGTGGTCCATTCGGATATACCGTGTCTCACCTGTTGGTCACCTTGCCGTTGGCCGTGCTGCAGGCGGCTCCCGGTCAGCCAGGTGCCGTGCGGTTCTCGCCTGAGTTGCCGCGGCAAAAACGAGATGCGCTCGACAAACTCGCCATGGGCAAGGTGATTCGCGCGACGCTGTGCTTTCGCGAGCGCTTCTGGGACAACCTGCGGCCGCGTCATACTTCGGAACCAAAGACGCTCGCCGACATGCGATTTCTATTTTCTCAGGATGAATGGTTTCCAACCTGGTGGACGACGATGCCGCAGAAGCTGCCCATCCTCACGGGTTGGGCACCATCCAGTTGTGCGGAGAAACTTTCGGGACATGTCGAGGATTTCGTCACGCAGCAAGCCCTGCAGACGCTCTCCGGGCTGCTAAGAGTCCCTCAAGGTGAAATTGAAGGTTTGCTGGAATCGGTCTACTGGCATGATTGGCAAAGCGATCCGTTTTCGCGCGGAGCTTACAGTTACGTCAAACTGGGCGGCGATGCGGCCCAGCAGCAACTGGCTGCGCCGGTCGAGAACACCTTGTTCTTCGCAGGCGAGGCAACCGACTTCTCCGGTCATCACGGCACGGTGCACGCGGCGATTGCCAGTGGATATCGTGCAGCTGCAGAAATTCTGAATACTTGAAGACCATCTCACCGCCGAGAACGCTGAGGGCCAAGAGCGAAAGGAGTTTCTCAACGACCTCGGCGGCCTCTGCCGTGAATTCTTCTTTTCGCCACATGTTATGATGCTGGGTTTTTTAATGTCCTGACGGAGTGTCACGCATGAAGAAACCCGCTCGCGTTGTACTCGCCTTTTTATGGATCGTGCTGTCTGCAAGCTACACCTGGCCGCAAGAAAAAGTTGATCTGGAGATGGTCACGCGCATTCGCTACGAAGGCTTCCGCAATTCCAAGATCATGGACCTGGCCAGCGGATTGATGGATGCCATCGGGCCGCGGCTGACGGGCTCGCCAAATATGAAGAAAGCGAATGAATGGACGCGCGATCAGTTGGCAGCCATGGGATTGTCCAATGCACATCTGGAATCGTGGGGACCGTTCGGGCGGGGTTGGGAGAATGAGTACGTCAATGTGCGCATGCTTTCGCCCGACGTGGCGCCCATCATTGGCTATGCCAAAGCCTGGACGCCTGGCACCGAGGGCGCAATTAAGGGCAAGTGCACGCGCGTCAAAATCGAAGACAAAAAAGATTTTGAGAAATACCGAGGCAAGCTCGCAGGCTTCATTGCTATCTTCGGTCCAGATCCGGAGGTGAAGCCGATCGTCGAGGCACCTTACGAGCGCCTGAGCGAGAAGGATCTGAGCGATGTCGGCCAATACCGGATCCCGAGCGAGAAGGATGCGCTCCGCTACCGCGAGTATAGGAAGCGCGCGCAGTTCCAGAATGAAGTCAACAAATTCTTCGCCGAAGAAAAAGTGTTGGCGGTAATTGACCATGGCCGCGGATCGGCGGGTGGCGGGACCGTGTTCGTGCAATCCGGGGGCTCTTTTAAGACCGGCGAGACCACTACCGTGCCGTCGCTGACCATCGCCGTCGAGCAGTGGGATCGAATCGCGCGGCTGCTGGCCCAAAAGAAAGATGTGGAGTTGGAACTAAATGTCGTTAATAAGTTCTACGACGACGACAATAAGCAATACAACACCATTGCTGAAATCCCCGGCACAGATAAGAAAGATGAAATCGTCATGGTAGGGGCGCACCTGGATTCCTGGCATGCGGGGACAGGGGCCACCGACAACGGCGCGGGCTCCGTAGTGATGATGGAAGCAATGCGGATCCTGAAAGCGTTGGACTTCAAGCCGCGGCGTACCATTCGTATCGGGCTCTGGAGCGGAGAAGAGCAGGGCCTGCTGGGATCGCAAAGCTACGTTCAGCAGCACTTCGGCTCACGGCCGCCTATGGATGAGCCCGACATGAAGGGAATGCCAACCTTGCTGCGGCGCGAAGCTGGTCCAGTAACCGTGAAGCCGGAGCAGGCCAGGGTCTCGGCTTACTTTAATGTGGATAATGGAACCGGAAAAGTCCGCGGTATTTATCTTCAGGAAAACGCTGCCGTGGAGCCGATCTTCGAAGCTTGGATGCAGCCATTCCGCGACTTGGGTATGAACACGATCACTATGCGCAACACGGGCGGAACCGATCACCTGTCGTTCGACGCGGCTGGTATCCCGGGGTTCCAGTTCATCCAGGACCCTATCGAGTACGAGACACGTACCCATCATTCCAACATGGACGTTTACGACCGTCTGCAGCCCGATGATTTGAAGCAGGCAGCCGTAATCGTGGCCAGTTTCGTTTACAACACGGCCATGCGCGACCAGATGTTGCCTAGAAAACCCATTGAGAAGCCATTGCCCAAGGAATCGGAAAAGAAAGAGGAGGAATAGCCGGTTTGCGAAAATTCTTTGACAAAAGCTTAGAACATCCGCTATGGTAAACCCCATGGTCAGCCTGGTTCATCGCCATCACCACCATCACGCGCACAGCGCGTCGGCGGGGGTGTCTGGCTGAGCTAGGGTAGCACCTGAGAGATTTAAGCCCGCTGATGCGATTCAAGCTCAGCGGGCTTTTTGTTTTTGCCGAAAACGAGGACCAACCAATGGAAAGCGAAATTGATTTCGAAAAAATGCAAGGACTGGCGCCCGCCATCGCCCAGGATGCGGTGAGCGGGGAGGTCCTGATGCTGGGCTTCATGAACCGCGAAGCTTTCGAGCGAACACTCCGCAGCGGCTATGTAACCTTCTTCAGCCGCACCCGCAACCAGCTCTGGACCAAGGGCGAAACATCAGGCAACCGGCTGAAGCTGCTGTCGGCCAGCACGGATTGCGATCGCGACACTCTTCTCTTTCAGGTCGAAGTCGAGGGTCAGGGGCTGGTCTGCCATCGCGGTACGCGGTCGTGCTTCACTGAGGCGATTGACTTCGCCAACGAGGAGCAGAGCGACGCCGAGTTCCAGCCGGTGCGGCCATGAACCTCCGCATCGGCATTCCCAAAGGCAGCTTGCAGGAAGCTACGCTGCAACTTTTCGCTGGTGCTGGCCTGCAGGTGTACACCAACGGCCGCTCCTACTTCGCCGGAACGGCGGACCCGGAGATCGAGTGCATGCTGATCCGCGCCCAGGAAATGGCTCGCTACGTCGAGCACGGCGTCCTCGATGCGGGGCTCACCGGCCTCGACTGGGTGATCGAAAGCGGACTGGAGGTGGTTCCAGTTTCCGATCTCGTTTACGCCAAGCAAAGTCGCGGGAAGGTACGCTGGGTGCTCGCCGTTCCTGAAAGCTCGGAGTACGAGCGCGCGGAAGATCTGGCAAACTGCATCATCGCCACCGAACTGGTTAACGTCACCCGGAATTACTTCCAAAAGAAAAATGTGCCCGTGCAGGTGGAATTCTCCTGGGGTGCTACCGAAGTGAAGCCACCCATGCTGGCGGACGCTATTGTCGAAGTCACCGAGACCGGCAGTTCGCTCAAGGCCAACCGGCTGCGCATCATCGACACCGTCCTCGAATCCAACACCCAGGTTATCGCCAACAAATCCTCTTGGGCCGACAGTTGCAAGCGGCGCAAGATTGAAAATCTGGCCCTGATGTTGCGCGGCGCCATGGACGCCAAAGATCGCGTGGGCTTGATGTTGAATGTCCGAAAAGAAGACTTGGACCGCGTGCTTTCAGTGCTCCCGGCGCTTAAGAAGCCAACGATCGCCACCCTGAGTGACGATGATTGGGTTGCGGTGAACACCGTTATTGAAGAATCGACCGCCTGGCAGGTCATCCCGCGCCTTAAGGAAGCCAAGGCGCAGGGGATCGTCGAATATCCGCTGAACAAGGTGGTGATGTGATGCGCATCCTGTCAGGGAAATCGGCGGTGGAGCGAGTGCGAAAACTCGCTGCTCGCCGTTCCGAGCTTGCCTCGGTCGAGCCGCGCGTGCAGCGAATCATTCGCGCTGTCCACCGCCAGGGTGACCGCGCCTTGCGAGGTTATGCGGAGAAGTGGGACGGGCTCGACAAGAGAGCAAAGCTGCGGGTCAGCGAGGACGAGATGCAGGCAGCTTGGGACTCGAGTGATTCCCGGTTCCGGTCATCGCTGCGCAGCGCTGCAGCCAACCTCCGGCGCTTTTGCGAATGGCAGAAACCAGTTGATTGGATGCGCACCCGGCAGGGAATCTCCGTCGGCCAAGTCGTTCGCCCGCTGGATTCGGTTGGCTGTTACGTCCCCGGCGGTCGTTATCCGCTGGTCTCTACCTTGCTCATGACCGTGATTCCTGCGCAGGTTGCAGGGGTGAAGACTATCCGCGTCGTCTCGCCTCAACCTAAAAAAGAAGTTCTGGCGGCTGCTGCCATGCTGGGAGTACGAGAAGCTTATCGTGTGGGGGGTGCACCGGCTATCGCCGCGCTTGCCTATGGGACTGAAACGATTGCCCGCGTGGATAAGATCGTCGGACCCGGCAATCTCTACGTTACGGCTGCGAAGAAATTGGTTTCTTTCGATTGCGCCATCGACTTCCTGGCAGGTCCAACCGAAGTAGTGGTTCTCGCTGACAGTGGATCACCTGAGTTTATTGCTGCTGATCTGGTCGCCCAAGCCGAGCACGATCCACAAGCGCTGGCGATATTCATCACAACCCAGACCGAGTTGGCGACGAAGGTTTCCCGGTGCATCGAAGCTCTTGCTCGACAGAATCAGGCTGCCCGTGAGTCTTTGCGGGCGAACGGTGTCGTCTTGCTGACGCCATCACGCGAGCAGGCACTCGACTGGGCAAATCAGATTGCGCCGGAACACGTTTCTATTGAACCCGAGAATCTTCCATTCATTCGAAATGCGGGGTCGGTTTTCGTAGGTGAGTACTCGCCGCAAGCGGCGGGCGACTACGCTTCCGGTCCCAACCATGTTTTGCCTACGGGCGGAGCCGCGCGTTTTCGCGGCGGACTGAGCGTGCTCGATTTTGTGAAGCTCATCAGTGTACAGAAGATTTCGCGGCCCGGCTTACGCCAGCTCGCGCCCGTAATCGATGCCCTCGCTATGATCGAGGGCCTGCAAGGGCATGCTGAGTCCGTGCGCGTGAGGTGCCGCGATGCTTAAACCTCGCCAAGCGGTGCGAGATCTGCCCACATACCATCCGCCTTTGGGTGGCCGCGAAGGTCTGCGACTGGATTTCAACGAGAATACGATTGGGTGTTCGCCTCGTGTGCTGCAACGCCTGCGCGAACTGAATGCGGCGCAACTGGCCTGTTACCCGGAACGCGAACCCCTGGAGCGCCTCGTTGCCCGCCAGCTTGGGCTCTCTCGGGAAGAGTTGCTGCTGACCAACGGCGTCGACGAGGCCATCCACCTGCTTTGCGAGACTTACCTTGAGCCCGGGGATGAGGTGCTGATCGTAGTCCCCACATTCTCTTTGTATGAAATCTACGCAGCAGCCGCAGGGGCGAAGGTCATCTCGATTCCAGCGGGTAAAGACTTCAGCTTTCCGACCCGCGAGGTGCTGGCGCGCATTACCCCTCGAACTCGCCTGATCGCCGTCGCCAATCCCAATAATCCGACCGGAGCGATTGCACCTCAAAAAGCCTTGCTCGATATCGCGCGTTCTGCGTCGGATGCCGCTCTGCTCGTTGATGAGGCCTACTTTGAGTTTTACGGCGAGACCTTGCTGGGACACTGGAGCAAGTCGCCGAATCTTTTCGTCGCCCGTACCTTTTCCAAGGCTTACGGACTTGCCGGCCTGCGCATCGGCGTACTTGCGGGCGACGCCGAGCAGATGAAGATGGTCTGTCGGGTCAGCTCACCTTACAACGTCAACGGTGTCGCCCTGGCTTGCCTGCCCGAAGCTCTCGCCGATCAAGCTTACATTCGGCAATACGTCGAAGAGGTCTGCCAGGGGCGCGAATTGCTGGAACAGGAACTCCGAAGCTGGGATATTCCGTTCTGGCCAAGTCGCGCCAATTTCGTGCTGGCGCGGTTGGGGCCGTTGAATTCCGAATTTATCGCGCGCATGCGTCAGCGCGGGATCCTAGTGCGCGACCGCTCGCGTGATTACGGTTGCGAGGGTTGCGTTCGAATCACTCTTGGAAATGGGGAACAGACCGAGAGATTGCTGGCGGATCTACGTCAGGTTCTGGACGAGATTGGTGTCAAGCAGGCGAGGGCGGTATGAGAACGGCTCGCATTCAACGGACAACCAAAGAGACCGACATCCGACTGAGCCTTGCGATCGATGGTCGCGGCCATTACCAGGTCTCGACCGGCATTCGCTTCTTTGACCACATGCTGGAGCTGTTCGCTCATCACGGGGGTTTTGACCTGCAGCTTCAGGCACGCGGCGATTTGGACGTAGACCAACACCACACCGTCGAGGACGTAGGCATTGTGCTGGGACAGGCTTTCGAAAAAGCCTTGGGCAGCAAGTGCGGCGTCCTGCGCGCTGGTTATTTCTTGATGCCGATGGATGAGACGCTGGGCCTGGCCGCTGTGGATTTTTGCGGACGTGCTGCGGCCGCCGTGGACACAAAAGTACGCACTCGCCTGGTCGGCGACTTGCAATCTGAGCTGGTAACAGATTTCTTTGAAGCCTTTGCCCGGGGAAGCCACTCTAGCGTGCATGCTCGCGTGCTTTATGGACGCTCCAGCCATCACAAGATCGAGTCTTTGTTCAAAGCCTTTGCCCGAGCACTACGTGCCGCTTGCTGGCGCGACCGGCGTATGAGACGTCTTCTGCCCAGCACAAAGGGGCTGCTCTAATGATTGCAATTGTCGATTACCGGGCGGGAAATCTGACCTCGGTCAAGAAAGCTCTGGATTTCGTTGGGGCGGACGCCTTGGTCACATCAGACCCTAGAGACGTCGCACGTGCGGAGAAGGTCGTATTGCCAGGAGTCGGGCATTTCTCCGCCACCAGAATCCTTGGCGAGTTGGGATTGCAAGGCGCAGTGGAAACCGAAATTCAGCGGGGAAAGCCCTTTCTCGGAATTTGTGTCGGCATGCAATGGATGTTCGAGTCGAGTGCGGAAGCACCCGAAACGCGCGGCCTGGGACTGTTCGCCGGTCAATGCGAGCACTTTCCAGCGGAGGTCAAGTCACCGCACGTGGGATGGAACACGCTGCGCCTGCGGAGCATTTCGCGTCTTCTGGAGGGGGTCAGTCCTGACTCGTGCGTGTACTTCACGCACTCCTACCGGGCTCCTCTCGTGGAGGCGACGGTTGCGGAGTGCGAGTACGGCGGTTCCTTTTCCGCCGTGGTGGAGCGCGATCAGTTGTTTGGTGTTCAGTTCCATCCCGAAAAATCTGGACCAGTCGGCCTGAAAATTCTGGAGAACTTCTGCCGTCTATGACGCTGAGCAAACGCATGATCGCATGTCTGGACGTTCATGGGGGACGTGTAGTCAAAGGTGTGCAGTTCCTCAATCTGAAGGATGCGGGCGATCCTGCGGACCTGGCGGCCGCTCACAGCCAGGCCGGTGCCGACGAAATCGTCCTGCTCGATATTTCCGCAACTCATGAGAATCGCTCCACCCTGCTGGAGACGGTTCGGAAGACAGCGCGGCGAATCTTTATCCCGTTTACCGTGGGTGGCGGAATTCGCTCTCTGGGTGAGGCCGCGGATGTATTCGACGCCGGTGCCGACAAAATCAGCATCAACTCTGCCGCTCTCGCCGATCCCCCGCTGATTACGCGGATAGCCCAACGCTACGGTTCACAGGCGGTCGTGGTCGCCATCGATGCCAAGCGTAGAACTAACGGATCAGGATTCGAGGCCTGGGTCAGCGGAGGAAGGAAAGCTACTGGCCGAGACGCCATAGAGTGGGCGCGGGAAGCCGAAGAACGTGGCGCAGGAGAAATTTTGTTGACATCCATGGACCGGGACGGCACCGGCACAGGTTTCGATTGCGAGTTGACGCGAGCGATAGCACAGGCCGTCCGGATTCCGGTGATCGCCTCCGGAGGAGGCGGCAGCACGCAGACTTTCGTCGAGGTCTTTCGCCAGGGGCAGGCGGACGCCGCGCTGGCTGCATCGATCTTTCATTATGGCTGGCGACGACTGACTGATCTTAAGCAAGAACTACGGGCTGCCGGAATTCCCATGAGGTTGCCTTGCTGATTCCTTCCATCGACCTCATGGGCGGCAAGATTGTTCAGCTCGTCCAGGGAAAGAAAAAAGCTCTCGAGTTCGATAATTTTGAAGAATGGATTGCGCGTTTTTCTTCGTACTCCCTTGTGCAACTCATTGACTTGGACGCCGCCATGGGCACAGGCGACAACCGCACCCTGGTCCAAGAGTTGGCTCAGCGACTGCCCTGCCAAGTGGGCGGAGGAATTCGCTCGATCGAAGACGCCGAAGCCATGCTTGCGTCGGGCGCGCGGCGCGTAATCTTCGGCTCAACCCTGGTACGCGAAGGAGAGATCAATACCCAATTTGCCGAAGAATCGGCGCGTGCCCTCGGGCCGGAGAAGCTGGTCTTTGCCGTGGACTCCCGCCAGGGCAAAGTTGCCATCCGCGGCTGGCGGGAACTCACATCCCTGACTCCCCTGGAAATGATTACATCGCTGGAACCGTGGTGCAGCTCTTTCCTCTACACGCACATTGACCGCGAAGGCCTGATGCAGGGAATCCCAATGGAGGCAGTTCGCCGATTGCGGGCGGCAACGGCGAGGCAGTTGATCGTCGCGGGCGGGATTACCAGTAGTGAGGAAGTCGAGCAATTGGATGCCATGCACGTAGACGCCGTCGTGGGCATGGCAATCTACACCAAACGGATGAAGGTCTGAGACTCGCCACGAGACACTACAGCCTGGGCTCACAATGATCTTGGCTTGCGAGACTGGAGGCGGTCGGAACTACTGGATAGAACTGGCGACGTTGGAGAACACAGTGTTCGAGTGGGTTCCGATCAGGCGTATCGTTCCCACCACAATGATGAGAATCACAGCCACCATCACTGCGTACTCAGCGATATCCTGACCTTCGTCCTCTGACCACAATCTGCGCAGAAAATCCGACACAGTCCTCCTCCCGGTAAAGGCCCGCGCCCCTAAGATGGTCGTATCATAGCTGGGATTCCGTTATTGTCAATTGTTTCTTGCAGTTGTTTCTTGCAGTTGTGCCGATGGCATTTTTAAGGCAAGAACAGGGCACATCGCCGGGTCGCGGCGGCTAGAATATTGAACAATGCCGTATGTACTTGAATTCGATGATATTAGCAAGGAATATAACCGTTTCTTAGGCGGCCGGCGGGTAGTCGCCCTAGAGCGTTTCTCGCTCCAGGTAGAGGCTGGGGAGATCTTTGGGTTCCTTGGGCCGAATGGCGCCGGCAAAACCACCGCTATTCATCTCGCCATGGGTTTCATGCGGTCCACCCGGGGCCATGGCCTCATGCTGGGGAAACCTTTCGGGGATGCAAGAACCCGCAGTCGGGTAGGATTTCTGGCGGAAAACGTCGCCCTTTACCATCGTCCTGCTGAACAGTTGGTGCGCTTCTATGGCGCGCTGAACAACTTGCAAGGGCGAGTCTTGAAAAGCCGGACTCATGAGGTTCTGGAGGCAGTGGGGTTGGACGAAGAGTCGCGCCGCAACGTAGCCAAGTTTTCTCGCGGCATGCAGCAGCGTGTGGGACTGGCACAAGCGTTGGTGAACGATCCTGAGCTGCTGATTTTGGATGAACCCACCTCGGCGCTGGATCCGGTTGCACGGGTCAAGATCCGTAATCTACTGCTGGGAGTGCGCAATGCGGGAAAGACAGTCTTTCTCAGCTCACACTTGCTGTCGGAGGTCGAGCTGGTATGCGACCGGGTGGCCATGCTCAATAAAGGCAAGTTAGTCAAATTAGGAAAAACTTCGGAATTGCTGCAGTCCGGTCAGGAAACGGAAATTGTGGCACACGGTATCGCAGCCAGTGCTTTTCCGGGTGCGACCACGAACGATGGTGGAGTGCGATTCTCCGTACCGGTGTCGCAGCAGAGATCTGCCCTGGAGCGGGTTTGGGCGTTGGGCGGGCAAGTGGTGAGCGTCAATCCCGTACGCCATTCCCTGGAGCAGATCTTTCTGGAGGTGACTGCGCAACAGGCGGAGGAATCCGCGCTCGGGGTTGGCGGATGAGACATGTAGGATTGATCGCCATCAATTTTGTTCGTGAGCAGCGCTGGCCCATCCTCGTGCTGATGTCATGGGTGGTGCTGCTAGCGGTGATGGGATTATTTGTCGACTTGCGTAGGGCGCGGGAGGACGTTCTTTTCATCTTCAAGCAACTCGGGGTGTACGGGATCGCCTTCGCAATCTTCTTTGGCGCCTCTGCTATTCACAATGACCGAAAGACGCGCCGTATCCTGGCCGTGCTCTCCAAGAGCGTGGGACGAGGGCAGTACATTTCCGGCCTGCTCGCTGGAATCGTGCTGGCGACGGGTATCTATAGCTTTGCCATGGGCGTTACCGGAACCTGGGTTTTGGGCGCCTCGCAATTTTCCGCCACCCACTTATGGCTTCTGATGCTGTGCGTGATGCTTGCCTGCCTACTGGCGGCTACCGTGTCGGTCCTGTTCTCCACCTTCCTCAACCCATTGTTTGCGACCCTGGGAGCAGCGATTTTGCTTGGCGTACCGGCATTGGCAGGGCGGCTCTTCGACTCCCGCTGGGCCGACGTGATCCCAGCCTACGCCTTGCTTAACTTGCTGCTGCAGGCTTCTTTTCGTGTAGACCTGATCTTTCCCTGGGCGCTGGCCGCGTTGGCAGTGGGGGAAACGCTTCTATTCTGGGTGCTTGCCTCATGGATCTTCGAACGACGGGATATCGCCGTAGCGGTGGACTAACGCAGATCGCGCCAGCTAGCGTGCTGGGGCCACGGGACCGCTAGCGGCAACGGCAGAAGCAGGTGGTACTAGTTGGCCGGCGGACCGCAGAGCATAGTCGAGCACGCGCCCGGGAAGCACTCCGAGATAGATGGTTGCAACCAGGCTGACGACCAGGGCCGTTCCCAGTCCTATTGGAATCTTAGTTACCGGAATCTCTTGGCGACCTTCGCGCATGTACATGACCACGATGATGCGCAGGTAGTAGTAGGCAGCAACCGCGCTGTTGAGCACGCCAATTATCGCTAGCCCGACGAGATCCGCCTTCAACGCCGCACTGAAAACATAGAACTTGGCGAAGAATCCGCCGGTCGCAGGAATTCCGATCAACGATAATAAGAAGATGGTCAGTGTGGCCGCGAGGATGGGAGAGCGGCGCCCCAGACCCGCGTAATCATCGAGCGTGACGTATTTCTCTCCTGCATTGGCAAAGTGACTGACCGCCGCAAACGCACCCACGTTCATGGCGGCATACGCGGCGGTATAGAACATGGCGGCGGAGATGCCGATCTGGGGAGCGGCGGCGAAGGCTACCAGCAGATAGCCCGCATGGGCAATCGACGAGTAGGCCAACAATCGCTTGACGTTGGTCTGCACCAGAGCTCCGATATTGCCCAGGCACATCGAGAGCGCAGCAGAAAACCAGATCAGCCAAAAACGTCCGGGAGCGTTGGCCTCCAACAAAATGCGCAGCAAAACCGCGAATGCGGCGGCCTTCGGCGCCGTGGACATGAAGCCGACGATGGGAGCCGGGGCGCCTTCGTAGACGTCGGGCGTCCAGATGTGGAATGGCGCAGACGCTACTTTGAACCCTAATCCTACGAACATCAGCGCCACTGACAAGTAGGCGAGTGTGGGTACGGTGCGCTCTTGGAGGGCTTGGCTGATCTTGTCGATATTGGTTGATCCCGTAGCGCCGAACATCAGTGCGACCCCGTACAGGAAGAAGGCGGTCGCAAAAGAGCCGAGCAGGAAATATTTCAGGGAAGCTTCGCTGCTGGCAGCCTCGCGGCGGCGGAATCCGGCCAGAATGTAGGTGGAGATCGAGGAGATTTCCAACGCGATGAAGATCAACACCAATTCTACGGCCGAAGACATCAGGCACATGCCCACCGCACCAAGCAGGATCAGGCCGTAGTACTCGCCCGCGCGAATGCGCTGCACCGACATGTACTCATACGACGTGAGAATCACGACGGCGGCAATGGTCGTGACCAGCACGTGGAAAAACACGCTGAAGCCGTCCACCCGCACCATGTTCCAGAAGGCGAAGCCGGGATACTGCGCCTGGTAAACGGAAGCCGCGATGGCAGCCAGAGAACCAACCAGCGCGATGGTGCCCAGCGTCCTTTGAGTGCGGCGCTCATCGAAGAGCGGCTCGAGCAGCATCACAACAATGCCGAATACGGACAACACGAGTTCCGGCAAAATGCGAACGTAGTCGGCAGTCTGAAGTATGCCGTTCATTGCCCCACCAACCTGCTGGCAACCTGCGCGAAGGGCGCGAGCGCCTTTTGAACGGCCGGATCGATAGCCCCAAGCCAGAGCAGCGGAGCCACCCCCATCACCAAGGCGATCACCGCTGTCGGCCATAATGCGGCCCGTTCGAAGACGGTGAGGTCGGGCAAAGTGTTGTTAACTTCATGGGTGACTTTGCCGAAGAAGACACGCTGGTACATCCAGAGCAGGTAACAGGCGCTCCAGATCACGCCGGTAGCGCCCAGAATTCCGTAGATTGCGTGGGCACGGAAAGCCCCGCTGAGGACGAGAAACTCACCTACAAAGCCATTGAGCATCGGCAGGCCTACCGAGGACAAAACGATAAACAGGAAGAGCGCGGCGTAGATTGGCATTGGTGTGGCCAAGCCGCCGAACTCGCGAATTTCGTAGGTATGGCGGCGCTCGTGAAGAATGCCGGCCAGCATGAAGAGGGCGCCGGTCGAGATGCCGTGAGCCAGCATGACGAATATGGCTCCATTCAACCCGGCGGTGGTAAAGCTGAATATGCCGAGCACCACGAAACCAAGATGGCTGATCGAGGAGTAGGCAATCAGCTTCTTCATATTCGGCTGCACCATGGCCACCAGCGCGCCGTAGATGATGCCGATCAGCGCCAGCGCTGCTATCCAGGGTGCATTGCGCTGAGATTGCTCAGGGAACAGGCCCAAGTTAAAACGCAACATGCCGTAGGTGCCCATCTTCAGCAGGACGCCCGCCAGCAGAACAGAGCCGGCGGTTGGCGCTTCCACGTGCGCATCGGGCAGCCAGGTGTGCAGCGGGAACAGCGGTACTTTGACGGCAAAGGCTACAAAGAATCCCAGGAAAAGCCAGAAAGAAGCACCGCTGAAATTCTGCACCTGTCCGGCCCGGATCGCGTTCTGGAGGGTAACGAAGTCGAAACTTCCGACCTTGGCGTAGAGCCACAGAATCGCCGCGAGCATGAAGACCGACGCGATCATGGTAAACAGGAAAAATTTCACTGCGGCGTACACCCGCCGTTCGTGTCCGAAGATGCCGATAAGCAAGGCCATCGGGATCAACGTGCCTTCCCAGAAGAAGTAGAAGAGGAACAGGTCGAGCGAGGTGAACACGCCGATCAGCGCGGTTTCGAGCACGAGTAGCAGGATGAAAAATTCCTTCACACGATCGTGAATACGCCATGAAATCAGCACGCACAGTGGGGTCAGGAATGTGGTCAGCAGGATCAGCCACATTGAGAAGCCGTCGACGCCCATGTGGTAATGAATATTGGGGCTGGTGATCCACTGGCGGTTGACCTCGAATTGGAAGCCCGGCTGGCTTCGAACCAGATGCGCAGGCAGATGAAGCGAGAGGATGAAAGCAAGCAGCGAAACTACGAGTGCGAAGAGCCGGACATCGCGGTCACGGCGCGGAAATAAGACCAGCAGCAGCGCACCCCCAGCGGGAACGAATGTGACCAGGGTCAGGATGAACGGGCTAAGCGTCTCGATATTCATCGCGCCCCCGTCCACACCATGTAGGCAATAACCACCGCGGCTCCTGCGGCCACCCAACCTGCGTAGGAGCGCAGGTTTCCGGATTGCATGTGCCGGACGTTGTCCGAAACATGGCGTGCACCGTCCGCACTGTCGTTGACGGCTCGATCAATGACGTGCTGGTCGATGCCCCGCCAGAGAATTCGTGCCGAGCCGTCCACCAGCGGCCTGACGAAGAGCACAGCATAGAGTTCATCCACGTAGTACTTGTTGAGGACGGCCTCGTAAAATCCGTCCAGCGCGTCGGCAATCTTTTGGGGTAGCTCCGGGTTGCGCAGATACAGCCACCAGGCGAGGAGCAATCCAAGAGCGGCGGCGGCAACCGAAATGCCGGTGAACATCAACTCCGTGCCGCTTCCGGTCTGCGGCTCCGGACCTTCGGTTTGTTTTTCGGGAGGCGCTACTTCTCCCGGGGCTGCATGTTCTGCATTCACGGCCGGTGTTGTTACGCGGAACATGGGTCCCAGGAACTTATCGAAACGGTTGCTTCCGCCCAGCGATCCCGGCACGCCAACCCATCCGCCGATAACCGAGAGAATTGCCAGAATCACCAGCGGAACCAGCATCACTTTGGGACTTTCGTGAATGTGGGCATGTCCATGATGAGCATCGTGGGAGTCGTGACCTGCACCGTGTTCGAGGTCTGCGCCTACTGCGCCACGATACTCACCGAAGAAAGTCAGGAAGAGCAGGCGGAACATGTAGAACGATGTCAGAAAAGCGGTGAAGACCCCGATCAGCCAGTAGATCCAGCTAGCCTGGTAGGAGCGCCACAGAATTTCGTCTTTGCTGAAGAAACCAGCGAATGGAGGTATGCCGGCGATCGCGAGAGTTGCGATCGTCATCGTCCAAAAGGTCCATGGGATGTGGTGCCGCAGGCCGCCCATACGCCGCATGTCTTGTTCGCCACCGAGTGCATGGATCACCGATCCCGCCGCCAGGAACAGCAGGCCTTTAAAGAAGGCGTGCGTCATCAGGTGGAAGATGCCGGCAGAGAATGCAGCCACGCCACAGCCGAGGAACATGTAGCCGAGCTGCGAGATCGTCGAATAGGCAAGGACCTTTTTGATATCTGTCTGGGCGACGCCGATGGTCGCCGCAAACAGGGCGGTGAGAACCCCGACAATCGCCACCACCGTCAGTGCTTCGGGAGCGCGCTCGTAGATCACGTGGGAGCGTGCCACCATGTACACGCCGGCGGTCACCATGGTGGCAGCGTGGATCAGGGCTGAGACAGGAGTCGGTCCTTCCATGGCGTCGGGCAGCCAGACATAGAGTGGAAGCTGCGCCGATTTTCCGGCGGCGCCTACCATGAGCAGCAGCCCGATGGCGGTCAACAGTCCGGCTCCCGCCGTTTCCGGGCGCAGCTGCGATATCGCGGCGAATACCTGGTCAAAAGTGAGCGATCCGAAATGCTTGATAAGAAGGAAGAGACCAATTAGGAAACCAAAGTCTCCGATTCGGTTCACAATGAATGCTTTCTTTCCAGCCGACGCCGCCGAATCTTTTGTGAACCAGAAACCAATCAGCAGGTAAGAAGCCAGACCAACCCCTTCCCAACCAATGAACATCAGCAGGTAATTGTTCGCCAACACCAGGGTCAGCATGAAAAACATGAACAGATTCAGGTAGGAGAAAAAGCGGTAGTACCCACCTTCTTCCCACATATAGCCGACGGAATAGATGTGGATGAGAAAGCCGACGCCGGTTACAACCAGCATCATCACCAGCGAGAGCGGGTCGAGGTAGAAAGCAAAGTCGGCGGCGAAACCGCCAATGCGGATCCAAGGAGCCAAGAATTCGGTGTGTGGAATGGCCAGGGAAGAAAAGCGGGCCGCCAGGTAGAGCGCCCAGGCAAAAGCGCCGCCGCAAAACACCAGCGCGACGACAGAAACGGCCTGTCGCGACGACCGTCGCCCCAGTAAGCCATTGATAGCTGCGCCTAGCAACGGCAGTAAGGGGATAAGCCAGAGTTGGAGGTTCGGCGTCATAGCTTCAGCAGGTTCACCTGGTCGACATTCAAAGTTTCGCGCGTACGATAGACGGCGATGATGATAGCCAGCCCTACGGCCGCTTCGGCAGCTGCCACCACCATGACAAAGAAAACAAATACTTGACCGCTTAGTGCATGCCAGTGGGCGGCGAAAGCCACGAACGACAGGTTCACACCATTGAGCATCAGCTCAATCGACATGAAGATGGTGATAATGTTGCGCTTGATCAGGAAGCCAGTCACGCCGCAGGCAAACAGGATGCCGCTCAATACCAAATAATAAGGAAGCGGAACCATCAGATATGCCCTCTTTCTGCGGGCGGTGGGGTTTCCTCCCGACTAGCCAGAACGACCGCACCCATAATCGCAATGAGGATGAGCACGGAGGTCACTTCGAAAGGCAACAAGAAGTCGTGAAAGAGCAGTTGCGCGATCGTAATGGGCGGACCGGGAAGCGCCCCGACCGGAACAGAGCCGGTTCCCGAATAGCGGAGCAAGACCCAAGCCACCACGATGCTGCCCACCAGCATGCCGGGAATACCGAAAATGATCGCCACCCGGCTGCCGCGGGTCCGCTCCTCCTCTCCGGCATTGAGAAGCATGATGGTGAAGACAAACAGAACCATGATGGCACCCGCGTAGACGATGACTTGCACGGCAGCGACAAATTCTGCACCGAGCAACAGGTACTCGACTGCCAGTGAGGCCAGAACTGCAATCAGCGAGAGCGCGCTGTTGATGGGGTGGCGCTGGATAAGCAGGTTTACGGCTCCTGCCACACAGATCGCGCCAAAAATCGAGAATAGTGCAAGATGAAGCATGAAAAAATAGTTCTCGGTTGTTCCTAGTTCTCGGCTCTCAGCAACTTGCTCACTGAGAACTCTCTTACGCCCTCAATGCTACGATCAGTCCTGTAATCACCAGGTTCGCAACCGCCAGCGGAAACAGAAACTTCCAGCCGAAGGCCATCAACTGGTCGTAGCGGAAACGCGGCAATGTGCCGCGCACCCAAATGTACAAAATCATGAAGCAGAAAACCTTCAACACAAACCAGAAAACCGGGACAATCACCTGCAGCAGCGGTGGGCCGAAAATTGGACCGTGCCAGCCGCCCAGGAAAAGCAATGTTGCCAGGCAGCCTACGGTGATCATGTTGGCGTATTCCGCCATGAAGAACATAGCGAACTTCATAGCGCTGTACTCGGTGTGATAACCCGCCACCAGTTCGGTTTCTGCCTCGGGAAGATCGAACGGCACACGGTTAGTTTCCGCGTAGGCCGACATGAGATAAATAAAGAACGCGACTTCCTGGCCGTGAAAGATGTTCCAGCGGGGGATAAATCCCCAGAAGTGCCCGCCCTGCGCATCCACAATCTGGCGCAAGCTGAAGCTGCCGGAGACGATCAGCACGCCGATCAGAGACAGGCCAAGTGAAATCTCGTAGCTGACCATCTGCGCGCTGGCACGGAGACCACCCAACAACGAATATTTGTTATTGGATGACCAGCCGGCGAGGGCGACGCCGTAAACACCCATGGAAGTGACGCCCAGGATAATGAGCAGACCGATATTGACGTCGGTAATCTGCAGCGGGATGTGCAATCCTGCCACATCCACCCAGTTGCCGACCGGGATTACGGCGATGGAAGTGACTGCGCAAATCAACGAAAGCATGGGCGCCGCGATGTAGAGTGGCTTGTAGACGTGAGGCGGCGTCAGGTCTTCTTTGAAGATGAATTTGAGGCCATCGGCCAGCGGCTGCAGCAGGCCAAAGGGGCCGACATAGGAGGGTCCCCAGCGGTTCTGGATATGTCCGACAACTTTGCGCTCCAGCCAGACGCTATACGCTACCGCGGTGAGCAACACAGCAAACGCTATGACGATCTTGATCACGGACACGATCACGAAAGCGGTGATGCTCAAAGTTCGTTCCTAAGTTGACCTGAGTTGAGACAGCTTCGTTCAGTCGGCAGCGACTTCCGTTTCCAACGGCTTGCGCCGCTGGTTTTCGATTACCGCGTTCAAGGCCCGCGAATAGCGTCCCAGCGTGCCCGAGGTGAATAAATCGTCGTTCGCGGGCACGATCAATTCCGGATTCTGGAGAACGCCGGGCCCACCGATGGTCGTGTGCTGGTCTATGCCGGACAGTAAATTCCTGCGCGAGACGTCGTATCCGGGCACCAGTCGCTGGATTTCATCAAGGATCGCCATGGGATCAAACGGACTCAGCTTCGGTTCAAGCCCGTGAGCTTCCACCCACACACTGTGGCGGTCGGCTTCGCCTGACTGCGCGCCGCGGGACTGCCCCATATCGGCGTGTGTGCCGCCGCCGAAAGGAACAAGCTTGCGGACATCGAAACCCATAGCATCGGCGACGCGAACTATGATTTCGAAGTCAGGTTTCGTGCCTGTCACTTCACCCGCTTTTCTCAGAAGCTGGAGATCGCCGCAAGTGTTGGTGACCGTGCCAGACTTCTCGTAAGCATTAGCCGTGGGCAGGATAACGTCGGCGATTAGCGCGGTTTCGGTCAGGAACATGTCCTGCATCACAACGAAACTCTTCGAAAAGGCGAAGGGGTCGATATTGAAGCGGGCTACGGGATTGGCGCCGACCACATAAAGCGCCTTGAGTTGGCCGGCTTTGGCGGATTCGACCATCTGCGGAATCGTGAGACCGGGTGCATCGGGCACCGCGCCCCACTCCTCCCGGAATGTGGCCACCTGACTTAGCGGTAAGTAGCCGGGAAGCAGGTCGGGATAGAGGCCCATGTCGGCGGCTCCGCGCGAGTTGGCATAGTCAGAGAGGCAGACGAACTTCGCTCCTTGGAGACTGGAACCGAACTTGATCAGTGGAGCAATGTCGCTGCCGCGCAATTCTGACCCAAAAATGATGACCAGGTTCTGCTCGCCCCGAAGTTTGTCGCGCAGAGAAATCAATGTCTCCCGCTGGGTGTTCTCACGAAGGAGAGCATCAAGCACAGAGTCATCGCCTGCAAGAAATGCAGCCAGCCTTGCTTCTGACTTAGCGGGAATCTGCGTGAAGCTCGTAGCCTGGCGTCGCAACTTAATGGGTTGCGAGTTGACCACGTACAGTCGTGAGCGATGCAAGCGGACGTTATTGCGAATCTGCCACGCAAGCAGCGGATGCTGGTTGGTCGGATCGTTGCCAATCAGCAGCGTGGCCGGCGCAGTGAAGACCTCGCGCATGGTTGCGGTCGCGTCGGGCCTGCCGGTGAGAGCGGCTGCAAAAGCAGGGAAATCTCCGGTGCGGTGGTGATCGATGTTGTTGGTGCCCAGCACCACGCGGGCAACCTTCTGCAGCAGGTAATTTTCTTCGTTGCTGGTCTTGCTGGACCCGATCACGCCGATGGCCCGGCCACCTTCTCTATTGCAAATCTCGGTGAAACGTTTTCCGATCAGCTCAAAAGCTTCCTCCCATGAGGAAGGCATCAATTGGCCGTTCTTGCGGACCAGAGGCTGCTTAATGCGTTGGTCATGATCGGCAAAATCGAACGCGTAGCGACCTTTAATGCAGAGGAAATCTCCATTGATGCCGCTTTTGTCGCGATTGTCCCCGCGAACAATCTGCATCCCGGTGTCGGCGCTGCGTACCCCCAAAGTCGTCTTACATCCATCGGCACAGTGGGTGCAGGTGGTGTCAATGTGCTTCATCTCCCAGGGACGCGTCTTGTAGCGATACGCGCCGGCGGTCAGAGCGCCGACCGGGCAGATGTCGATGCACATGCCGCACTCTTCGCACTCAAGGTGATCTTCTTTATTAGGCGCAATGATGGAAACGACACCGCGATTCTGTACGCCCAATGCCCAGACGTCCATGCCTTCACCGCAGACCCGCACGCAGCGATAGCAGAGAATGCAGCGGGGGCGATCGAAATAGACGACCGGTGACCACTGCTGCTCCTCGCGATGATTCTTAATATCGATGTACTTAGATTCGGCGGCGCCATAGGAAAAAGTCATATCCTGCAATTCACATTCGCCGCCGGCATCGCAAACCGGGCAGTCGAGCGGATGGTTGCCGAGCACTAGCTCAACCATCGACTTACGGGCTTGATGGATCTCGGGCGAATCGGTGGTGACGATCATGCCCTCGCCGATCACGGTGGTGCAGGCAGTCTGCAGCTTGGGAACTTTTTCGATTTTTACCAGGCACATGCGGCAAGCGCCTTGGAGAGACAATCCGGGGTAGTAGCAGAAAGAGGGTATTTCGATGCCAACGCTCTTGCACGCTTCAATAAGCAACGTGCCGGCTGGCGCCGTGATCTTCTTGCCATCAACCGTGATGTTTACATCTGGCATAAATCTCTTGTAGCGCGCCGCCGTCCCGGCGGCTGTCACGCGGGCGTCCTGCCCGCGTCTCGGGCCGGCAAAATGCCGGGCGCTACGCCAAAACTGGCACCCGCTCAATCGCGCCCTCGAACGGGCACGGCTTACCGTCCAGATGATCCTCGAATTCCTTGCGGAACTTCTTAATAAATGCGATGGTCGGCATCGCGGCTGCGTCACCCAAGGGGCAGAACGTCCGGCCGAGCATGTTTTCCGCCAGGTACTGAATATTGTCGATGTCCTTTTTTACTCCGCCGCCAGCATGAAGCCGGGCAAGCGTTTTCTTCAGCCAATCGGTGCCCTCACGGCAGGGAATGCACCAGCCACAGCTTTCGTGCTGGTAGAACTTCATGGTGCGCAGAGCAAATTTCACCATACACGTGCGGTCATCCAGCACCACAACCCCACCAGACCCCAGCATCGAGCCCGCTTTCATTAATGAGTCGAAGTCCATGGGGATATCGACCTCGCTGGCGGTAAGACATGGTGTCGAAGAGCCTCCGGGAACGACCGCCTTGAGTTGGCGTCCGTTGGCGATGCCCCCCGCAACTTCGTAAATCATTTTCTTGAGGTTGTACCCCATCGGCAGCTCATACACTCCGGGACGCGCCACATGGCCACTCAGACAAAACAGGCGCGTACCACCATTCTTTGGGGGGCCAAGGCTGGCATACCATTCGGCGCCCTGCAAAATGATGGGCGGCACACTCGCCAGAGTCTCAGCATTATTAATGATGGTGGGGCCACCCCAGAGGCCCACGACCGCGGGGAAGGGAGGCCGAATGCGCGGGATGCCTCGTTTGCCTTCGAGCGATTCCATCAGGGCAGACTCCTCGCCCACCTCGTATGCGCCCGCGCCGCCATGCCAATAAACATCGAAGTCGTAGCCGCTGCCGAAGATGTTCTTGCCCAGAAAGCCGCGCGCGTAGGCGTCCTTGATTGCCTTCTGCATGATTTCCGACAAGTACCGATATTCGCCGCGGATGTAGATGTAGCCGACGTGGGCCTGGACCGACAGCCCGGCGATCACAACCCCTTCGATAACCGCGTGCGGGTCATGCTCGAAAATCAGACGATCCTTGCAGGTGCCGGGCTCGCTCTCGTCGCCATTACAGAGCACGTACTTCGGCTTGGGTGATTGCTTGGGAACAAACGACCACTTCATCCCGGCGTTGAATCCTGCGCCGCCCCGTCCGCGCAGACCCGAATTCTTGACCTCGTTGATGATCGCATCCGGCTGCATGCCCAGCGCTTTTTGCACGGCCTTATAGCCGTCGAGCTCCAGGTAGCGATCGATATTGGTCGCACCCCGGCCGAAGCGCTTGGAGACGATCCTTACCTCGTCGGGATGGGAAACCAGATCAGCCATGAGAATTTTCAATTGCCGATTTCCAATTGCCAATTGAAACCTGTCCTCCAATCGGCAATTGGCAATTGGCAATTGGCAATTTCACTGGCTAGCCTTTATCTTGTAGCCTTCCAAAACCTGGTTCATCTTTTCCGGCGTCAGGCTCTCGTGGAAGTCGTAGTTCACCTGCGCGGCGGGCGCCCAGCTGCAGGCGCCAATGCATTCCACTTCTTCCAAGGAGAATATGCCGTCTGCCGTTGTGCCTTTGTGGCCGATTCCTAGTTTCCTTTTGCAATGATCCAAAATCTCCTCGCCGCCGCGCAGCAAGCAGGCAATGTTCGTGCAAACCTGCACGTTGTATTTCCCGCGCGGCTTGGTGGTGAGCATGGAGTAGTAACTGATGACGTTGCGGACTTCCAGGTCCGTCAGATCGAGACGCTGCGCCATTTCGGCGATCAATTCATCCGTCAGGTAGCCGAGTTCGTCTTGGGCGTAAAGAAGGCTGGGGACCAGGATAGAGCGCTTCGTGGGATAGTGGCTCAACATTTCCGCAAAACGTTGTTCGAATTGGTCCGACAATTTCATTTCGTGTCGCCCCCACGGGGCTGGTTCCATTCTTTCGATCTACCCAGGGCTTACGCCCTGGGCTTACGTATTCCGCCCCTTCGGGGCCGGGCCGCTTTTCCAGCTCTCTCAATCGATCGTCCCGCACCAAGATCGATCGTTCGCTCCAGAATCGATCGCCCCCTACCAGGCGGAAAGCACGTGCATCTCAGCGATCGATTTCGCCGAGCACGATGTCTATACTCCCGATAGCGGCGACCACGTCGGCGATCAGGCGTCCCTCGCACATCTTGGGCAATGTCTGAAGATTCGCCAGGCACGCGGACCGCATGTGCACACGATAGGGCTTGGCAGTGCCATCGCTCACAACGTAGTAGCCCATCTCGCCGCGCGGCGATTCCACTCCCTGATAAACCTCGCCCGCCGGCACCGTAAAACCCTCAGTGATGATCTTGAAGTGGTAAATCATCGCTTCCATCTGGGTCTTCATCTTCTCGCGGTCGGGCAGAACAACCTTGGGTGCGTCCGACTTGATCGGGCCCTCCGGCATCCCCTCGAGGGCCTGTTTCACGATCCCAATCGATTCACGCAACTCCTGCACGCGGATGATGTACCGGGCAAAGACATCGCCTTCAGTCGCAACCGGCACCTTGAATTGGAATTTCTCGTAACTTGTGTACGGCATATCGCGCCGCAAGTCGAAATCCACGCCACTTCCGCGCAGCGTTGGACCGGAAGCGCCTAGCGCGAGAGCATCCTCCGCCGTAATGCGGGCCACACCCTTGGTGCGCATGGTCCAGATGGGGTTATTGGTGAGCAGGTCTTCGTACTCGTCCACTCGGGCAGGAAAGCGGTCGGCGAAGGCCTTCACCCTATCGAAAAATCCCAGCGGCGTTTCCAGCGCCAGACCCCCGATGCGGAAATAGGAGGTCATCATGCGCTGGCCGCTGACCATCTCAAATAGCCGCAACACGTCTTCACGCTCGCGGAAGCAGTAGAGGAACACCGTCAGCGCGCCGATATCCATGGCGTGCGTACCCAGCCAGACCAGATGCGAGTTGATACGAGTCAACTCATTCAGCATCACGCGCAGCCACTGGGCGCGTGGCGGGATTTCCAGTCCCAACAACTTCTCTACCGCGAGCACGTAGCAGAGATTGTTGGTCATCGGACAGAGATAGTCGATGCGGTCCGTGAGCGGCACCACCTGCTGGTAGAACTTGGCTTCGCAGGTCTTCTCGATTCCGGTATGCAGATACCCGAGGTCCGGCATGAGGCGGACCACGTTCTCGCCATCGATCTCCAGCAACAGGCGCAGTACCCCGTGAGTCGACGGGTGCTGCGGGCCCATGTTCAGGATCATGGTGCGATCCTGGCCGGGCTCAATAACCGGGGTTGGGGCCATGTGGGCCATGACTAGCGGTAGCCCTCCACCGGATAATCCTTGCGCAGGGGATGGCCTTCCCAGTCTTCCGGCATCTGGATCCGTCGGAGGTAGGGATGCCCGGTAAACCGGACGCCAAACAGATCGAAGACCTCGCGTTCAAAAAAGTTCGCGGCGGGCCATACTGAGATGACCGATTCGACCACCGGACTGCTGCCGTTCAGCCGGACTTTGAGCCGGACTCGTTCTTTGTTGGGAATCGAGAGCAGGTGGTAAATGACCTCAAACCGAGGTTCTGAGGGATACCAGTCCACGCAGGTCACGTCGGAAAGAAAATTGAAAGGGCAGCCTGCTTCATCACGCAGCAGGGCGCACACTTCACGAATGAAAAATCGTTCAATGTAGATTGAGAGTTCGTCGCGGTCGAACTTGGCGCCTTCGACGGCGGTGGGGTTCCAGGCCAGAATGCGTGCCAGCGCAGGATGAGTCTTGAGTTGCTCCAGGTCAGTGATGGCGGGCTGCCGAGGCATCTACGCTTCCCCTCTGCGCGACCGAGTCTCACCCCAGTCCAGAACTCCTTTTTTCCAGATGTAGAAGAAACCGACCAGCACGATGCCGATGTACACCAGCATCTCCCAGAAGCCAAACATCTTCAGGTCGTGCAGGATGACCGCCCAGGGGTAAAGGAAAACCGCCTCCACGTCGAACAGAATGAACATCATGGCGACCAAGTAGAATTTCACTGAGAAGCGTTCCCGGGCGTCGCCCACCGGGGTCATGCCGCATTCATAAGGAGAGAGCTTGGCGCGAGTAGGTTTGCGATAGCCGATGATCCAGGACAGGATTACGATGGCACCCGCCAGCAAGCATGCCACGAGGAAATGAATCAGTAACGGCAAGTAGCGGGCGAAGTAATTGTCCGGCATAAGGGAGCTATATATAATTCGCGCACAGACACGATGCTAAACGTTCTAGATTAGAGTTCGCATCCGTTCAGTGTCAAGCGAGCGGGCGGAGTCGCTGGACATGAGGTTACTATGCAGAGTTTCCGCCGGATTCTTGGCGCAATCAGCAAGAAAGATCCCATGATTTTCGGCTTCAACACCGATGTGAAGCACGGCGATACCGTGTACCACGTGCAAAGCGAGGCCCGCCAGAACGAGTTTCTCTTTCAAACCCAGGTGTTTGTGCGCGGGCGCTGCATCGGAAAACGGGCGACATCTTACGCCGACCGGGCCATTGATCCCTTCTTTAGCGACAAACAGAAAGAAGCCATGCTGCGCGACCAGCACCGTTATGTGCTGGATTCCATCCGGGAAGGGAAGCTGGAGAGCGTTCTCGACAAGCGGGAGACTCCGGAGGCTCTGGCCGCCATCAAAGAACTGGATTTGCAATGGGTCAACGCCGACTCGGTGCACGAAAACGGCGGCCTGCTGCTGAGGCTGCGCGTCACCGAAGGCGGAACCGGGGTGGCAGGAGCCAAGCTGATATCTCGCTTCGGACGTCCGGAAAGAGAGCCGCTGTATTCCCAGGCAGTCAGCGATTCCACGGGCACGGCGGAAATCAAGCTGGAACTGGAAGAGTCGGCGCTCGCGGACTCTACCGTGCTGGTGCAGGCCGATTACAAGGGCCGCACCGCCACGCGGAAGTTCCGCCTGAAAAAGGTGTAGCGCCGGCGTCCCGCCGGCATTCTAGCCTCGTCTTCCTTGCTACAATCAACACAAAATGAAACTGCAGATCAACGGGGAAGAAAAGAGCTTTCAGGCTCCACTCACGCTGGCTTCCCTGATCGAACAAATGGGTATGAAACCCGACCGCGTGGCGGTGGAGTTGAATCGCGAGATCGTGCCTCGCGACCAGTGGGGACCAACCACGCTTTCCGATGGCGACCGCCTGGAAATCGTACATTTCGTCGGCGGCGGAGTCGGATAACGAACCTTCTCACCGCCGAGCGCGCTGAGAACTTGATGTATGTCGTCATCCTGAACCGGCGTAAGCCGGTGAAGCATCTTGCGTGCAGGGTCAACATTCTCCTTCTACACGCCAGATCCTTCGCGGCTCCAAGGATGACCACGAAGGTTTGAGAATCCCACCCTTTTCTCCACGGGAACTCTCCTAGTCACGTCCCAAATCTACAAATCTGTTCTTGACAGGCAACAGTCTGGACCTAGAATGTTTGAAACATTGTTAATATTTTATGTTTTAAACATTTTGGGTGGTGCATGAAGAGCCAGTTCACATCGAATGAAGTCGTAGCGCTCACGGGCATTACCCTTCGCCAGTTGCAGTGGTGGGACGAGCGCGGGATCGTGGTCCCCGCTCGGGAAGGGCATCGTCGGCTGTATTCGATGGACGACTTGGCCGAAGTGGCCGTGATCTGCGAGTTGCGCCGGCGCGGTTTCCCGCTGCAGCGGGTACGCAAGGTAATTCGATTCCTTCAACGGGAGCTTGGCAAGAAACTGGCTGAAACGGTGAGTGGCGCTTCCGAGTATCACCTGCTTACCGATGGCAGCACGATTTATCTGGAAACCTCGGCACGCCAGATCCTCGACATTTTGAAAAATGCCCGGCAACCTATGCTGGCTATCTGCCTGAGCGACGCAGTTCGCCAGGTACGGGCAGAGATCCGCGGCGCCAGGAAGCGGAGCGGTTCGGTTTCGTCCTGGCGCAGATGGAAGGCGGCTTCATAGCAGGAAATTTGGATCCCTGGAGGCGACATGGTGGGAGAACTGAATGTCCTGAGTGAATGGATCCCCGAATATATGGAGCCGGGCACGATTTTCGTGCTGGAGAACGCCGGCGAGGTCGGCGAGAAGGCGGATCCTTACTGGGCTGTCCTTTCCTGCCCATCCTGCGGCACGCTGGGCTTGATCACTCGAAAACAGATTGCAGGTTTACTGCCGGTGATCTGCGGATCGGATAAGTGCTCAGCCCAGTTCTTTATCAACGAGAGCGATATCGTGCCAAGGAAGGCGTTCTGACATCCTTTTGCTTTTCAGAGAATAGATGCACCGGGGAAAATACAGGGATCCTTCGCTTAGCTCAGGATGACAACGTACGGTTCTAACTTCTTCCTGCTTTGAACTTGTCCAGCGGTATCGGTACTTGCTCCACAATTTCGATTCCAAAACCTTCCAGGGCGGCGACCCTTCGCGGGTGATTGGTCAGCAGCCGGATGCGGCGCAGGTGCAGGTCAGAGAGGATTTGCGCTCCAATGCCGATTTCGCGCTGGGTTTTGCGCTCGCTTTCTGGGAGGGAGGGAAGCCTTCGGTCGCGGTGGAAGGCGAGCAGGGTTTTCTCGCCAATTCGCTCCACGGAGAAGCCTTTCGAAGTTTGGTGCAGGTAGATGAGAGCACCCCGGCCTTCCTGCGCTATGGCTCTCATGGAACCTTCGATCGTGGGGTGACAATCGCAGCTGGTAGCGCCGAATACGTCCCCCATCAGGCAGTGGGCATGCATGCGGACCAACACCGGCTCTGACCTGTGTTCAATTTCGCCGCGCACCAGCGCGACGTGGGATTCGCCCCCGTCCACTTCGCTCTCGTAGGCAACCAGGCGAAATTCACCGTAACGGGTATCTACCAACGCTTCGCCTACCCGGTGTACGTAACGCTCGTGCGCCATGCGATAGCGGATGAGTTTGGCCACGGTGAGCATCTTCATCTCGTGCATGCGGCAGAACTCGATCAGGTCAGGGATGCGGGCCATGGAGCCATCATCCTTCATGATTTCGCAGATAATGCCGGCGGGGACGAGACCCGCGAGACGGGCGAGGTCAACGGAAGCTTCGGTTTGCCCGGCGCGTACCAGAACGCCGCCTTTGCGGGCGCGCAACGGGAACACATGCCCCGGCCGCGCCAGATCGGCAGGACGGGTCGCTGGGTCAATGGCGACTTTGATCGTGCGTGCGCGATCATAGGCCGAAATGCCGGTAGTGACCCCTTCGCGCGCATCGATCGCTTCGCAGAAGGCAGTGCCGTATTGCGACGTGTTCTCGGCGGTCATGGGGCCGATGCGCAGATGCTCCAGCCGCTCTTCGGTCATCGCCAGGCAGATCAGCCCCCGGCCGTGCTTGGCCATGAAGTTGATGGCTTCAGGGGTGACTTTCTCCGCAGCCAGAGTCAGATCGCCTTCGTTCTCACGATCTTCATCATCGACCACAACAATCATGCGGCCGGCGCGAATTTCTTCAATCGCGGTGGGCACATCTGTAAAAGGCGATTGCAACGTCATTCTGAAGGCGATTGTAGCAAAAACCGTGCAGACCTAAGCGGCTGCATAAAAGAACCGGATGATCCAGAAGACGATGGCGGCGACTGCCGCAGAAGCAGGAATGGTAAGGATCCACGCCCAGACAATGCGGCGGGCAACTCCCCAACGGACGGCGGAAAGCCGATGCACCGCGCCCACTCCGACGATTGCCCCTGTGATGGTGTGAGTGGTGCTGACCGGAATCCCGGCTAAGGCTGTGCCGAACAGGGTCAAAGCACCGGCAGTCTCAGCGCAGAATCCGCCGAACGGCTTGAGCTTGGTGATCTTCGATCCCATGGTGTGGACAATGCGCCACCCTCCGAAATAAGTGCCCAAGGCAATGGCGGTGTGTGCTGCGAGAATGATGGGCCAATGATAAGGTCCCCAATTCGCGGACATGTCCGCTTTGCTCATGTAGCCGGCTGTATAGAGTGCGCCGGCAACGATGCCCATAGTTTTCTGGGCGTCATTGCCCCCGTGGCCGAGACTGTAGGCTGCCGCCGACAGGAGTTGCAGTTTGCGAAACCACGTGTCCACCTGGCGAGGCGATGCGCGGCGCATTAACCAATAGGTGGCGGTTGTGAAGATGAGCGCGAGTACCAGGCCCATGATTGGTGCGACGACGATGAAGACCAGGGTCTTCGTCCACCCTTGGGGCAGAATTACACCGAAGGCCTCGGGGAAACCACGATTTATCGCCGCGCGGGTCACAGCGGCACCCGCATAGCCGCCGATCAGGGCGTGGGAAGAGGAGGTCGGCAAACCCCACCACCAGGTAAGCAGGTCCCAGACGATGGCGCCCAGCAGACCGGCAATCACCACGTACTGCGTGACGTCCTCCAGCCGGATCATGCCTTTGCCGATGGTATGGGCAACAGCGGTTCCCAGGAAAAAGGCGGCTGCGAAGTTGAAAAATGCCGCCCATACCACGGCCAGTTTGGGCGACAACACGCGGGTAGAAACCACCGTCGCGATGCTGTTGGCGGCATCATGGAAGCCATTGAGAAAATCGAAAATGAGAGCTGTGATGACCGTGATGACGAGAACCACGAGTCCCGTGTTCACCGGCAGCGGCACCTCATGTTTTTTTCTGATGCGGGATCTGGAAACATTCAGGCGCTCTTCAGAGTCACTGCTTCCAGCACGTTGGCTGCGTCTTCCGCCTTGTCTGTAGCGTTTTCCAGCACTTCGTACAGTTCCTTGATCTTGATCAAGCGGATGGGATCCCTCTCCTGATCGAACAGCAGGGCGATGGCTTTGCGGCTGACGCGGTCGGCCTCGTTTTCCAACCGGTTTACCTCGACGCAGTGCTCCAGCACCATCCGGTTCTTCTCCAGCAGCGAGACGCCTACGGCGAGTTCCTCACTCTGCTGGATAATCAGTCCGGCAAGCTCGGCGCAATCCGGCGGGGGATCGGCGATTTTATAAAGAGTGAGCCGGACGGCGGCGGCATTTACGAAATCCAGTACGTCATCCAGGGAGGAAGCCAGGCGGTGGATGTCCTCGCGATCAAATGGCGTGATGAAACTCTGGTTGAGCTTGGTAATGATAGCGTGCGTCATCTCATCGCCGCGATGTTCGATTTCCTGCAACTGCTGGACGCGCGGCTCCTTGTCGTGGGGTTCCTCCAGGATGTTTTTCAGCAACCGTGCACCTTCGGTCAGATTGCCACAGACCTGGTTGAACAGGTCAAAAAACTTGGTCTCCCGGGGGATGAGGTGGACCATTCGCTTGGGGCTCCTTGGTTTTATGAGAACAGATTAAATGCGGGAGACGGCCCGCATCGAAACGCCCTACTATCTCACGCAGTTTGGGGAGCGTCAAACGTTGGAGCGGTGATGTTCCTATTTTGGGCGGAACAGTGAGCGGTCGTCACCACTGCTTCTACATCACGCGCGGCGGGTTGGGAAAAAACAAAGGTTCCAGAACCATGCGCCGGGCTTGTTCGAGAGTGATTCGTTGGTCGGCAGAATACAAGTCGGCGCTGGGCAGGCGCGACCTTCGCATAGAGAAGAAGCCACCCTCGGGCACGGCCCTATTTTTCTGTTCAGCTTTATACGTGTACTGAATGGTATGGGCCTCGGGATCGGCTGTAATGGTAGCGGTCACTCCGGCCGACGGGTTCGAAATCTGGCACTGGTTCTTCCCTTTAGTGAGTATTGCCTCGCCCCCTAGCTCCCGGTACTCCTCCACATCGCATTGCAGCCCCTTCACGAACTCGATCCATTTACGATCGGCGAACAACTCGAACCGGTTCTCGTCTGGGGTCCGGTCATCCTGCCCACGATTGTGAGATTGCGCTCGACACTCGAATTGTTCTTCTATCCAGCCCATGTACTTAGCTCCAGAACAGTAGTCCGAATAATTTTCAGATGCCGGTGGGCAGTTGTGGGTAGGCTGAGGAAGCCTGGGGGTTCCAGTCGGCTCATCTGAAGGAGGGTTGCACCTGGAGGGGTGAGTGCCCTGCTGTAGGAGAGGAGATGCTAGGGCGGACTTAGGATGACTTGACCGCTGCCAAACCTACGGCACAGTCTGTGAATTACAAAACCCGCCCCTTACGGTCGCGCAGCCTGCGGTAAATTTCAATACGGCGACGCAGCTTTCGTTTCACTAGCTCCTGCTCTCGGCGCGCGGCTAATTCCAGTTTGTTGATTAACCGGGCTAGTTTCTCTGGACTTTTCTTGTCGGCAGTTGCGGGGCGGAGTTCATTCCAGTCCTGTTCATTCAATACCATAATCATCTCCATCCAAACGGCTGCCTACGGTGACGCTGCCGCCGTTGAAACCGGCCGTCCAGGGAACGGGCCTGCTTCGAGGTCGGAGTCCGGCGTAGCGCAATTAAAGGCCTGCACAATGTTGTTGCGTACTGCGTACAGGACCAACTCGCTGATCGAGTGCAGCCCCAGCTTGCCCATAATATTGCTGCGGTGAGTCTCGGCGGTCTTCACGCTTAAGTTGAGCATGCAGGCGACTTCCTTAGTGCTTTTTCCCTCCGCCAGCAGTTGCACTACCTGACGCTCGCGTCGAGTCAGAACGTCCTTGTTATGCGAGCGCCGGCGCCGTCGCAGACTGCCTCCTAGGCTCGTCTGCGGGACGCGGGAAGAGAAGAACGTGGCGTTGTGTTGCACGGCTTCGACAGCACTGATCAACTCGCGCGCGGCATCGGATTTAAGGATGAGCCCTCGGGCGCCCGTGTCCCGTACCGCTTGTACCACCTGTTCTGATTCATAAATGGTCATGAACAGGATTTTCTGATGCGGGGCACGACGCAAGATCTGGCGAGCCGCATCGAGACCATTCAGTTTGGGCATTCCGATGTCGAGGGTGACGACATCGGGTTTCAATTCGGCAACCTTGGCCACCACTTCCCATCCATCTGAGGCCTCTCCGCAGACTTCCCATCCCGGGCGTGATTCCAGCAGTACGCGCACGCCATGGCGGACTACTTCATGGTCATCAGCAATTAGAATCCGGAGCTTAGACATCACTCCCCCTTCGAATCAATGGAGAAACACGCGATCTGGGTTTTGGGACTTCTCGAGTCCGTGCAACTTCTTCGCAGAACACAAGGTGCGGTGAGTCGTTCGTTGGCACGTCACCACTCTAGGGGGGGAAGGAGACAAGGACAATTAGCTATGTGCTTACATGTAAGGCAGAAAGATGACCAATGCGGGGTAGGTAAGATGCCCTAGTGGCTTGTGGAAAACTTGAGCTCGGGTGGAAGACGGCGAGTACTAGGCAGCAATCAAACCGACGCGGATAGCATAACGAACCAGCCCCGCAGTTTCATGAATGTCCAGTTTCCTCATCAGACTGGCCCGATGCGCGGAGGCCGTCTTAACACTGATTCCCAGGGTCGAAGCCACTTCCTTGGTGCTCTTTCCCTGGGCTACCAGCTGCAGCACCTGTGTCTCTCGGGAACTGAGGCTGGCACGAGCAGGTTCATGGCCGCCGGCCTGGTAGGCCTTCACGACTACCTGCGAAATTTCGGGACCGAGATAAGTGGAACCAGCGGACACTTCTCGGATCGCCTCGATCAGGTCCTTTCCGGCGCGCGATTTCAGAATGTAGCCGGAGACGCCCGCCCGCAGCGCGTCGAGAACATACTGGTCGTCCCGATACATGGTGAGAATAATGGTGCGAGTGAGGGGAGAAATACGTGCAATCTCGCGGCAAGCCTGGATTCCGCTGAGCAGAGGCATGGAAAGATCAAGTACCGCAATCGCCGGCTTGAATTCCTTGGCGAGTCGGACTGCTTCATAGCCGTCGGAAGCTTCACCCACAATATTGAATCCGTGGTCTTCCAGCAGGGCCCGGAAACCTTCTCGAACTACTTTGTGATCGTCGGCAAGCAGTATTTGCACCGCTATCGGGTTCTTATTCTCGGGGGGCGAATTTATTGGCAAACAGTCTTTCATGGGGCGACCGGATGCGAACGGAAGAACAGCCTAACTGACAGCTCGCATTGTTGTCTGTAGACAAAGAGCCGTAAATACAGGGAATACTGTAGGGACTACGTACGGCCAGCTGCGCTCCAAAGCCGTATAATTCTGGCACTTCACAACGTTACTCCTGCGCCTTCGAGGATGCCATGCGAACTCGCAACGCTCTTATCACGATACTGTTTACGATAGTGGCAGTGGCTGCCACCAGCCCGTTGCAGGTTGAAATCAAGGAATACGATGTTCCCACGCCCCACGCCCGTCCCCATGACCCCGCAGTCGGCCCCGACGGTGCGCTGTGGGTGACCGAACAAATGGCCAACAAACTTGGGCGCCTGGACCCAAAGTCCGGCCAGTTCCGCGAATACCCATTGAAAACGGCAGATTCCGGCCCACACGGCTTGCTCGCCGATAAGGACGGTAACATCTGGTTTGCGGCCATCTTCAAGGGCTATATCGGCAAACTGGATCCGAAGACGGGCGAGGTCACGGAGTATCGCATCCCCGATCCGCGGGCCCACGATCCGCACACTCCGGTGCTCGATCAATCCGGAATTTTGTGGTTCACGCTGGAAGAATCGAACTTCATCGGGCGGCTGGACCCGAGATCGGGTGAAACCAAGGTCAAAGAAGTTCCCACGCCCCACTCTGTTCCCTATGGGATTGTCGTGACTTCCGGGGGCATACCCTTCTTCTGCGAATTCGGTACCAACAAACTGGGCAGCATTGATCCCAAATCAATGGCTATTCGCGAGTATCCGCTGCCGAAGGGAACACGACCGCGGCGTTTGACGCTAGCTGCTGACGACACCATTTACTACTCCGATTATGCACGTGGATATCTGGGACACTTTGATCCCAAGACCGGCAAGGTTGAGCAGTGGGCATCGCCCGGTGGTTCCGGTTCCAAGCCTTATGGAATCACGACCACTCCGGATGGCATGATCTGGTACAGCGAATCGGGCGTAGAGCCCAATACGCTGGTACGCTTTGATCCCAAAACGAAGAGCTTTGCCGAGCGGACGATTCCCTCGGGCGGCGGCGTTGTGCGCAATATGGCTGCGACCCCGGACGGCCGAATCTACCTGGCGTGCAGCGGCGTGAACAAAGTGGCCGTCGTTACCCCGCCTGAGGGTAACCAGAAATCGAAATAAGAACAAGCGGACGCGTAGAATGGCCCTTGATCCCTATGCCAGGAGAAGCGCAGTCGATGGCCCAAGTCTGGGAACGGTGGTTAGGCCAGTCAGTCAATGAAAAATTTCCTCTACGTCGCTATCTGGGAGGCTCGGAGCGCGGCGCTGCGTTTCTCACGGAATGGGAAGGCCAAAAGGCGACCATAAAATTAATTCCTGCCGATCCAGCCAAGGCGGAACCCCAACTCTCCACCTGGAGCCTGGGGTTAAAACTGTCGCATCCTCACCTGATTCGTCTGTTTGACCTAGGCCGCTGCCAACTGTCTAACAAGCAGATGATTTTCGTAGTCATGGAGTACGCGGAAGAGAACCTGGCACAGATTTTGCCTCTCCGTGCACTTACACCAGCCGAAGCACGCGAAACGCTTGAACCCGCTCTGGAGGCACTGGCCTACCTGCATGGCCAGGGCTTCGTACACGGTCACCTTAAGCCGGCCAACATTCTGGCCGTCAACGATGAGCTGAAACTCTCAAGCGACGGCCTATCCCGGACCGGTGAATTGGGCGGCGGGGTTACGGAGGCCGGCGCCTACAATCCGCCGGAGAAGGCGAGTGGCGAAATCTCGCCGGCGGGGGACGTTTGGTCCTTGGGCGTGACGCTGGTCGAAGCGCTGACCCAGCGTCGGCCGGTCTCCGACTCAGCCGGAATACCAGTTTTGCCGGACAAACTGCCTATGCCCTTCGGCGATATTGTGCGCGAATGTCTACAACGTAATCCCCAGCAGCGAGCGACTATTGCGGGGATAGCAGCGCGGCTAAGGCAGCCCTCAACACCGGGGGAGTCGGGCGAATCCCACGAAGCCATCGCGAGACGCCGCCTCATTCTTCCGATTGTTGCGGTCTTCATAGTAATAGCAGTGTTGGTTGCAAACCCACGATTCCTGCACCGGACTCGGGATCAGCAGGAGGCTGCTTCCACCGTGCGTCAACAGCCGAAAGCGCAGCCGAAACCGGAACAGAATTTAGCCACACATGTGGCAGAGCAGCCGGCAAACGCAGTCACCCCGCCTGCGAAGCCGAGTCCCGCTCGATCCCAGCCCGGGGCCAAGAAGGCGATCGAACCCAGCAACGCCCCTCAGCGGGCTGGAATCGTTGAAGAAGTCTTACCTAAGGTTTCCGAAAGCGCCAGAAACACCATCCAAGGAACGATAAGAGTCAGGGTCAGAGTTCATGTAGATCCCTCGGGCAACGTGGTAGGCGCAGAGGTCGATTCTCCAGGTCCCAGCAACTACTTCGCGCGTCTTGCCAGGGAGGCTGCGCAGAAATGGAAATTCGCATCAGCGCCTGAATCTAGAGAATGGATTCTGCGGTTCGGCTTTCAGAGAACCGGAACACAGGTCGATCCGGTCCCGGTGGCTCGCTAGCAGCTGTTGCCAGGATTTGGGATGTCACGATTGGTGACTCTGTACCGACCTATTTTTACACGGTAAGCCTCCCTTCTCACTATGTAAGGTTTACCTTCCTGAGTTGTCGCTTGCCTAAAACCTTTGGTCTAGAGACCTTTCACCTGTTTGGCAGGGATCGTGCCTGCACCCGTACATGCAAGAAATGTTCTCTCGGCATGGCGCAGCAGCAAGTCGTTGATTTTGCTCGCTCCGGCGGAAAAGGAGGCTGCCATGGCCCGAAGATCTCTAATCCTCTGTGTGGATGATGAGCGGAATGCACTGGAGGGACGCAAAGAACTACTGGAGGGACGTGAATGCGAGGTACTGGTCACGACCAGCCCGCGAGAAGCTTTACAGCTATTTGTCACGAATCCAGTGGACTTGGTCTTGCTCGACTATCATATGCCGGAAATGAACGGAGATGTTGTCGCCGAACGCATGAAGGCCAGTAAAGGAGATGTTCCGATTGCAATGTTATCGGCCGATGAAGGAATTTCCGAAAGCTTGTTGCGATCGGTGGACGCCTTCATTTCCAAGAGTGAGTCTCCTGTTTACCTGTTAAAGGTTGTCGAGCAGTTGCTGAATTTGCGCACGCTGTTTGTTCCGTTGGATGATTTAGAAAGTGAGGAGGAACGAGACATTGCATAAATTCAGGCAGCCAGATCGATCTTAGTGATGGCTTCAGGCTCGTGCTTTTGCTCCAGCCTGCCCTCTTTAGTTATTTTGGCCAGTTCCGCATTCAGTTCGGCGCCCACCAGCATGGCAAAACCTGTCCAGTAGAGCCAGACCATCAGCGCGATTGCGGCGCCCAGCGTACCGTAAGTCTTGTTAAAATTGGCGAAATGACGAAAATAAACTCCCAGCAGGTAAGACAAAGCAATCCAGGACCCCACCGCGAGCACTGCACCAGGTAAGGTCGCCAGAAAGCGCTGCTTCACATTAGGAGCAAGGAAATAGAGAGCCTCGACGGCAAGAATGGTGAAGCCAGCCGCGATGCTCCAGTGAATGTACGGCCACAGGAAGACGAACAGCGCGGAAAGATGAACTCGGACCGCCAGCCATTCGCCAAACCGTGGACCCACCACCATCACGGAAAGAGCGATCAGCAGCAGAGCTCCTGTGAGGAACGCCAGGCCGATTGCCAGAGGGCGGGTCTTCCAGAAAGGACGATCATCGTTCACCTCATAGGCTTGATCCAAAGCTTCAATGGCGGCAGCGAAACCTCCTGAAGCCGCCCACAACGTTCCCAGGAATCCGAACGAGAGGAAAGCTCCGCGATTAGGCGTGATCACGTCGGCCAGAACTCTGCGAACAAGGCCCATGGTATCCGGAGGCAGAAAGCGTGAGAGCAAACTCAGCGCCTGGTTGAAGAGGTCCGGAACCGGCAAATAGGCCACCACCGCGGATAGGAAAATCAGGGCCGGGAATAGGGACAAGACGAAGTAGTACGACAAGGCGGCTGCCATTTGCAGAGTGTGGTTCCGCATTAAGTCGGTGTAAGTCCGGACCAGCGCACGCTTTAGATCGGTAATCCACACGAAACGCTTAGATGCCGGCCGCTGGACGAGGGGTTTTCGATGCGCAGCATACGAGAGGCTGAACCGTATACGTTGAGCCTACGCGGCAATTCGCCGCTGAGCGCCGCGAAACAAGGCACGCAAGGCGCGTATTACCCAACGAATCACCACGACAATGATGACGAGCAGCCAGAGCACGACGGCGGCAGCGAGATAAGGATGTCTGGTTGCGAACCACGTCAGGAAGATTGCGAATATATCTTCACCCAAGCTTAGGAACCCATTGGAAAGGGGTTCGGGAGAAGGGGTCACCGCGGCACGCACCGCGGTCTTTCCTCCATGCGCGGCCAGAGCGATGAGCCCGCCGGCCAGTGCGGCTAGCAGCTGATCTGTAGGCGAGAGATGTGCGGTGGCGCGAAAAGCCAGCAGGGCGGCAATGGGCACTCGCACAAACGTGTGCAGAGCATTCCAAATCAGATCGAAGGCAGGAACCTTGTCGGCGAAGAACTCGATCACGAACAGAAGCCCGCTGATGCCGATCACATACCAGGAAGCAAGCATCTGGAGCGAAGGCGGAAGGGCAACCAGTTCCGCACGTGACAGCAGGCCCAGGGTGGCTACCGTGGCGTAGACATTCAGGCCCGCGGCGAAGCTGGTAGCGGCCAGCAGCCCCGCGAGTTCCTCCGGCGGTAATTTCCCGGGAACGAGCATCGGAGTGGCGGTCCAGAGCAGGTCCAAGTAAAAAGGGTCGCCTTAACAGGCGACCCTTAATGCTGCGCGGCACCCTGGCTAAAGGGTGGACTCGATCTCAAATCCCCAAGCTTCCAGCAGTGGCTCGGGAATGTACTTAGAGTTCTTGTTGCGGCGGGCCCATTCGCGCAGACGGGTGGACCGCAGGTACTGATCGGGAGCGAGCTTATACTCGCGTACCACCTGCTCGAATTCGGTGATGGTAGGGGTGATAGGCCCGATCGGCTCAGGCTTGCCCCAATTCGGATTTCCGCGTCGCTTAGCCATGAAGATAATGTCCCTCTTGCTTGAGATGAATTCGACTTCCCGCACTAACCCTTACGAGTTAGATTCGCCGGACTGCATCTGGGATTCGCGCAACTGCTTGCGCTTCCAGAACTAACCCGGAGGCCCTACTACTTGGAACCTAGGTGGGAAAAGTAAACGTAAAATTCTATGGCCATTTTCGCCCCAAGTCAAACGAATTTTAGGCCAATCCGAATCTCTTTTTGCGTCTGTAAGCTAAAGGTATCAAGGGAGTTACCCGTGCTATTTTGAGACAGATTCCACCCCGCGGACTTGGTTTTGCCGGAAATCGGCTGTGGGGGCGGCTTTCGGAGGAGAGGATCGGAAGGCAGCAGGGATATATCGGAGTCGTGTAACGCCTTAAGCGTGTTCGGCTTGCGATTCACACCAGCACTTCGGGAACTTCCATCTGGCCGAGGCGGAAGCAGGTTACGAAGGCTTCCACCACCGCCGGGTCAAAGTCGGAGCCGGCGCTCTTCAAGATGGCTTCCTTGGCGTCAAAGGGCGACATGGCCTTGCGATAGGGGCGGTCGCTTGTCAGAGAATCGTACACATCCGCAACCGAGAGAATACGGGCTTCCAAGGGGATCTCCTCCCCCTGCTTCGGGTGATAGCCGGTGCCGTCGAACTTGTCGTGATGAGCCAAGATGATTGGAATCACTCGTCCCAAGGGGCCACCGACCGGTTGCAGCATCTGGACGCCAATGTCGACATGCTTCTGTACATCTCGATATTCGTCCGAACTCAAGCGAGCAGCCTTATACAGAATGTCGCGACTGACGTCCAGCTTGCCCAGATCGTGCAACAGCGCCGCGGCGCGGATGTCCTCAATCCGCTCGGGCGCCAAGCCAAGCTGCGCACCAATCGTGCTGCCATACACCGAGACGCGATAGGAATGGTTCTGTGTGTACTTATCCTTGGAAATAAACTGGCTCAGGATAAGCAGAATGCCGTGATAAGTATTGCGCAGTTCCGTCAAGTGCTTTTGCTTGTGCTCATATAGTGTGCCCATCGCGTAGGCGTTGACGATCAGGATACCGCCCCAGAGTGTGATATCGAACCACTTTTCAGACAGTGGCAACTGGCTCACATGCCGGGAGAAGAGGACGGGATTGAAATACGTGATCAGCACGACCACTAGAACGCTGCCCAAAGCGGTCAACGTCGCATGGCGGCGCCCATACACGTAAGCCGAAAACAACGTGGGCAGGGTATACAGGCCCAGCAGCATGCGATGCGAATCGAGCATCGAGTTCAGCAGGGCAGCCAGCAGGAATAGCGAGAGTAGGAGCCAGAGTTCGCGGTTTACATCCGCGAGACTCCGCATGCTGGCGGCAGTGACACGTTTCAGAGGTGAAGTGGGAATGGGGGAGGGCATTTTCGCGGTTGCCCCGCCCTGCTGAACGGCACCAAGATCCATCGACCCCATATTTACTCCGGTCGCGCGGGGGAAGGCGCTCCAAGAACACAGCTCGACGCGCGCCCTCTTCCCCAAATACCGATAGTAGTCCGTCTCCATGCGCCAGCAAGTTACCCCCGTAACGGGCGCGTACTTTCGGTCGTTGACGGTCTTTCGGGCGCCCCGTAGAGTGCGACGCAGGAGGCACCGTGAAGGATATCAACGAAGTGTTGCGACGCAAGAAAACCCAGTTGGAAGTCCTCGGCAAACAAATAGCTCAATTGCAGGAAGCGGCAGAGGAACTGCGCTCCATCGCCCATCTGCTGCAGGACGACGAGCACGAGCAGGGTCAGGCACTTGGACGCTAATCTGAGATCGTGTCCGGCCCTAGCTCGAACGATCTTCCTCCCCTTTGTACCGCTCCTTCGTGGTTACCGCAGTAACTTGGCCGGTAACCGCTCCCGTCCTACGATGTGAATCGGTTATGAATCTGCAATCACTCGTGCTGTGCTCCGACGAGAAGATCGTGCGCGTGTTGCGGCGCGTGTTGAACGATCTGGAAATTGCGGTGGAGCACTGCGCAGATCCGGAACTGGCCATCCTCAAGCTGAGCCGCCGGAGATTTGAAGCCGTGATCGTGGATTGTCAAAATCCGGAAACAGCCGGACACATCCTCAAGGCTGCCCGTAATGCGCCCTCCAATAAGAAAGCAGTCGCAGTCGCCATCATCGACGGCCAAAGCGATGTGCGCAGTGCCTTTGAGCTGGGTGCGCACTTTGTTCTTTATAAGCCGATTTCCGCGGAACGAGCCAAGTCCAGTTTTCGCGCTGCCCGGGCCCTGATGAAATGCGAACGGCGCCGCGCCGCCCGTATCCCGGTCGAGATGCCGGTGATGTATAGCTTCAAGAGCGCTGAGTCTGGAGGGCTGGAACGCACGGTAAGCTCCGATCTGAGCGAAGATGGAATCGGAGTTCGGTTGGCCAGACGGCACCGCGATCGCGGGCCGATGCACCTGCAATTCAAGCTTCCCGGCACGAAATCACTAATCGAAGCTCAGGCGGAGCTGGCTTGGGAAAATCCCAACGGTCAGGCGGGAATCCGCTTCCTCGATTTGCCGGCTAACACCCGGGAGCAATTAAGGAGCTGGCTGAAAACCAATTCTCCCGAAACAGACGAGGACGATCCGCCAGCCCGGTGCAAACTGACGGACCTCAGCCTGGGCGGATGCTACCTGGAAAGTGCGTCTCCGTTTCCGGTGAACGCCCGCATAGAGCTTTCAATGAGCATCGGTGAATTAGAGGTGCAAGCCACCGGCCTCGTGCGGGTAATGCATCCGGACGTCGGCATGGGAGTTGCCTTTATTCAGAAGACCGCGGAGCAACGCCAGCAAGTGGAAAAATTCATCCAGGCGTTGATGGACAGTAATGGTCTGATCCCGGAACTGTTAGTAGAACCCGAGGGGCTGGAGCCGGCCGGCGCTGCACACGCCCCCGAGACCCCCGCCGGCGTGGAGCAGGACAGTGAAGATCCTCTGCTGGACCTGTTTGACCACAAGGCGCACTTGCCCACCACGGAATTCCTCGGCGAACTGCGCAAGCAACGGCGGTCAGAATCCATCGACGAGCCGGAAACCATCCTGCCCGCTTGAGACTGCTGGTCCCGATTGCGAATCCTCCCGCAGAAGCATATCTTGAACCGATAGGCTACTTATGAAAGATTTCCTCTTAGTACTCGGCGTCTTCGCCGTCTACTTGTTTTTGACCCAGTGGCTTCTGCCGAAGCTGGGTGTGCCCACCTGAAGAAGTGCACAATGCTCTGCCGGGGACCGGCAGTCGGAATCCGCCAACGAATCCCTCTCCGCAGAACTGCACGAAAGTCGGCAGCAGTGACAAAGCGGCGGGTCCGCGTTGCAGTGTGACAACGTAAAGACGAACTTCGCCGCCAACTGGAGCTGCCTCTGGTCGAAAACCGTCCTGCGAGCGGCGAAAGAGGGTGCACCGCCCGTGCCATCCTTCCCGTGCTGCACGCCGCCGATAAAATCGGGCGTGCCATAGAGAATGACGTCGTCCGCCTCAGCGACCCTTAAGGGCTCGAAAAAAGGTCAGAACACCGTCATTTTCCGCGGGCCTGGTATGCTGTCTGAATCGCAGGCTCCGCCTCTAAGGCCTTTGTCGTGAGGCGAACACTTCGCATTCCGCGATTCTTTAATCAATTCACAGACGTTCTCTGCGACGCCGGGAATCGAATGTTCCGTGGCCGTGTTGATGACGGAGCCAA
>DASQIH010000238.1:0-3637 GCA_035631655.1 Terriglobales bacterium | reverse complement strand
AGCCACAAGATGGCTAGGAACGCCGCCGTAAGGTCGCAAGCGATCATCGCCCAGAAGACCTTGCTCCAGGATCCGGTCCTGGAAAACAGCCAGGCCGCGCCGGGTCCGGCAAAAATGGACGCCAGGCCCTTGGCGGTATAGTTGTACAGCTGCCTACCTTGAATTGTTCAAACGTATGTCAACATGATCCCCGTGAACGCTGAAGTGGGCAACATGGCCCCACGTAGTGTTTAGTTCGGACTCGACAATTTGACTGACCGTTGCAGGAATCGGTCGTCGACCGTAAAAACTCCACTGTTTGTCAGCCACGGTAGACTTCAACCAAAAAAGAAAGACGGCTCCATCCTCAACTCTGATGAAAATGAAGGACGTATAGCCGCCCACGTGCAGTTGGGAGACATCCATTAGAAGAAGACCATCTCTTTTCTCGATGGCACCACAACCAGACAGTCCCATGTGTTCGCGGTACCCCTGGTAATCGTTGCCCAAGATGTTTCTAAGCGAAGGCAGGAGCACTTTGTCCCGCAGTAGGCCGTTACTGCATGGATATGTGCCAACATATTTGACTAAATCGCGGGTACTCCTAAGGCGTATGGGATGAGGCTGAGGTCGGGTTGTTTCGGCGGCTACGGTCGTACACGTGGCAAAGCTGAGCAGCAACACCGCAATGGTATTAACAAGAAGTAATTTACGCCCAAAAACAACGACCCTCCAGCATGGCTGTCGCTATCAGGCGTTTGCACGTTTTGACCGCTGGTCATTGAGCGTTATCGGGATGTTTCACCAATTGCTCACGCGGATGCCTGCTGCTTTCCATGGGACAGTAGGGGACATCAGAGCGTTTTCCGCCTATGCAGGGAAAGCTTTAGCATGTTGCGAGATCAGGCTAACGGCTGCTCGAGCCAGGCCCAAGAAAGATCAGATTTCCTCCGGGAAGATTGGCACCGGGCTGAAGCGCAGAATGTGCTCGTCGATCTGGATCTCCTGAAAGGTCGGCAAACCGCTCAGTGTGCCATAGAGGATTCGCGTGCTGCGGTCGGTGTTTGTGCGCTGCTCATATTCCACCATGGTATGGGCGACAATCGCGTTGTCAGGCGGATGCAGGAAAGAAACCTCGGCTAGACCATCTTCTCGTAGTAAGAAGACAACTCGATACTTGGCCGGCGGTAGCGCGACGTTCTCGAGGACTACTTTTTGTTCTGTCTCGATGTAATAGCTTGTGGAGTCTAGCCTCTGTTCGATCTCGCTGCGTGTTTTGTTGGTGGCGGCATCCAGGTCCACGGCGGAGAGCTTGCTGAGTTTCTGCAACTCATCGCAAATCTCGCGAACGTCTTGCTTGCTGCCCTGAAACGTTGCCGTGGTGACGCCCGCTAGCTCTCTCCAATGCAGGATTAGGAAATGGTCGGTCGTCGTTGAGCCCTTCAGCAGACTCCCCACACTGTACTCGACGGCGAGCCAGGACCCCGCGACGATCATCGCACCCATGATGCCACCGGGATCGTCTCCAACACCAAGGTTGCCGAATAGCGCGTTGCCTGCCTTCTCCCACGCTTGAAACCATTTCACGGACCTGTCGCGCAGGTTAGAGCTGTAGGAAAACTGGAGGAGATCATCGACCGGAACGCTAAACAAGATGTCATCTCCATCGCGCGCGAAAACCGTATTCTGCCCTACGGCGAGCTTAATTTTTTTGCCGGTCTCCAAGTGGCTTTGGCCAGAGATATGGCGAACCTCCCAGCCGCGAACTTTGGTTTCCTTGAGCGCCTGATCAAACTGGCGTTGCATCGGCGCTGGCAGTCCTCGGGAGTTGGCAATGGTGCCGACAATCGCCTTGGCCAACATAGGTGCCGCGGCTGCTCCGCTTATTGCCGTAACCTTTCCGGAGGCGAGGCTCTTGCTCATGCTTCGATCCTGGATGGAGTAAGTCCAGTCCCAGGTGAAGAGTGGGCGGTTGATTTCGATAGTCAAATCTGAGAGCACCTTCTCGCCCAACGGCTGGGCGCTGATCAGCACGTACCCCCAACCCGAAAATTCGGGGCGCTGCTGAAGGGCTTGCTCCAGATTCCTCTCCTCGAACCACACCGTAGCTGAATGGACAGACAATGTTCGGGCAGATTCAAACTTACGGGCGAGCTCTTCGTAGGCGACAAACCCCTTGGGCAGGATTCTGTCTGTTACCGCGCCAGCTGCCATACCCTCAGCTGCACCCCTTCGATCTGAAGCAGACGTTTCTCCGTACAGAACCTGAATGATCCTGGGACCAAGCGCCTTGGCGGCGCGTTCGGCGGTGGCGGCAGTCACTTTTCCCGAACCCCGGATCTTGCCGCTTCTCGTCTTTACGACACAGTATGTCCAGTCCCAGGTGAAAAGTGGGCGAGTGATCTCCACATAGTAATCAGCTTGGCCTTGATTTGACGTGAACGTCAGGCCCAGCTGGTTGAACTCTAATTGGCGTTGCAGCCAGGAACGCATCGTAGCCGATTTCATGTAAACCGTATCGGACCGGACGTAGATAGAGACTTTATCTGACTGTGGCTGTGTTTCAACCGAGTTGACTTGCGCACGCACTTGACCCGGAACAGACACTTGAGCCGGCGGAGAGGGTGTTGCTGGGGATGATAACGAAACTTCAGGTTGGGATATCTGCGCCTGAAAGAACGGAGTGGCCAGAAGAAGGAACGTAACCAAGTAGCGAACCAACCTGAAATGCATAACCACCTCCCCTCCATGTAGGGACACGTTTCGCTACACATCTAGATGTTCCTTCTTGAATCTAGTGAGGTCAATAGATACGGCCTTGAGCGGACTTAGGCTTTCCCAAAATGGCCCGAATTCAGCACCGCCGAAGTCGTCCAGTTTCCAACTTTTGTAAACGCCTACCGGAGAGTAGGAAACCGATTGTCGGCGTAAGCAGGAGTGGCTGTTGAAAAACTATTTTCGCGGTGTTTTGAACCAAATTTGTGTTCGTAAGTTGTCATGAAGGGCCTTTGGCCCGCGAAAGCGGATGAAAAACCACACCAGCCAACGACGTCTTTTCAACTAGTTAGCGTGGTTTTTCGACCCAGTTGATGTCATGAGTTGAGAACAAATCTTGATCTGAGTCTCACTGATCCGCCGTGAATCGTCGGAGCAACGGTTAACCATCGCCCCGGCCTGGCCCAAAATCATCTGATTGTGGGCAGGCGACGGCTCACCACTTCAGCTGCTACGAATCAGTGGTTTAGCTAACCCGTCGGCAGGAGGCTTTTGGGCGGGGATTGGAACGTCAATACGGGTTTTGCAAGACCAAGCTGAGACACTCGGCTTTCATTGACTTGCCCCGGCCGGCGACCTACCATGCTCCTCCCGTACAGAGTTGGCACGATGAAAGCAGCATATCTAGGCGAAGTCAATCCTTGGGAAGCACAAGTCGCGCGCGTCGACCTGGCGGCGAAGAAGCTCCAACTCGATGAAGGCCTTTGGCAGAGATTGCGTTACCCGGACCCCGAAATCATCCTGCATGTCCCGGTACAGATGGATAACGGCCACCTGGAGTCATTCACCGGATTTCGCGTGCAGCACTCGACGATTCGAGGTCCTGCCAAAGGAGGCGTCCGCTACAGTCCTAGCCTGACCTTGGACGAAGTGCGCGCGCTTG
>DASQIH010000237.1:0-6119 GCA_035631655.1 Terriglobales bacterium | reverse complement strand
GCCTATGTGCTGGCGCTCCCAGTCGGGATCATCATCGTACGGGCGCAAGCCACCTGTGCGGGTGCTAAAGACGAGGCTGCCTCCGTCCGGCAACGCGTAAACGAGCATTAGATCTCTTCCCGCGTATGCCTGAACGAGCTGCAACCCAAGTACGGTAGCGTAAAACCGATGCGTCTCGTGCGGGTTGCGACAAGGGTGAGCGACGTGATCAATACGCATTGCTGATACCAGTTCTTTTCTGGAGCATAGACGTGCCCGGAACAGAAAGGATTGGATGACCTTTCGAACTCCGGATCGATTCTCGACACTTTACACCGAAACTGCTGAGAAGGCGATGTTTCGACAACTGACGAGCGACACGCTGAACCTGCGATTTCACTGCCTTGCAGAATACTTATGGGGTGAGGGTCGGATCGCGCCGGGCGTTTAGAAAATGGTCGCTGGTCGCGGCCAGGCCAATGATAATGGCGATTCAGTGGCGATTTAATGGCGACTCCTAGAGCTTTCCGAAAGTGCTTCCACCAGTGAGCAGCCGGCCGAGTGATTCGGAGATGTTGCAAGAGATTCGTGATCGAGTAACCCGGATGGATACAGCGTTGTTTCACGAAGAAACCGGCTTTGTTCCCAACGCCAAAGCTGATCTTGATTTCGGCAAGCCTGGCAAGCCAGCCTAACTACTCCTGACTCCCGCGGTGAATTCCATATGGAAGCCGAAGAGAGTAATCTCTTATGCACCATAGTAATACGGAGTTCTGATCAGATTTCGTTTCAGATAGGCCCGCTGCCGACATCTTTGGCTGCATTGTTTCTGCCAGGCTCTCTTCGCCCGAAACGCGCGACCACAAGCTCGACACGCCCGAACTTCGCTTTGTCGTTCTCTACTCTGTCCCATGCGTCACTCGTCGTTTAAACAGGCTGGATGACGCATTTCCTGCCACCCTGTGAAGTCATAAGCACGTCGTCCCCGCGGTACGCGAGCTGAAAGCAACAGGCGACGCTTCTGACCGTTTCTGGGTTCAAAGAGCACCATTTTGTCGGCGTGATAAGTCACACTTCACCGCCTTTCTTGTTGCGCGGGGGTTGCGGATTTTGCAGGACTTTGCCGGAATCTGCAGAGGGAAGCTGTTGAAGTTCTTTGGAATCAGTCGCCGTTGGGCGACTCATAATCCGTAGGTCGTTGGTTCGAGTCCAACCGCCGCCACCAAGTTTTAGGGTTTTTTCAACAGACTAGAAATACCCCTTCCAATGGAGGGTGCTTCAATTCTGGTGCACTGTAATGAAAGTTGTAATGAAAGTGTAATGGTGGAATTCGGTCTTGATGGCTTCCTGACAATGCAAGTGCCTTAATTTATTAGGGTTGGACCTTTTTCAGAGCGCTCCTCAGCCACTTCGATTCTCGATCCCACGGACTCTGTTTTAGCGTTACGCAACTTATCCAGCAGATTGATCGCGTCTCGGAGATATTCGGGAACTCGTGCCGTATAGAAGCGGAGCACATCTCGGCGGGAATGTCCGAGCAGTTGGTCGATGATCGTGTCCGACACACCCGCTGCTGCCAATCTGGTCGCGAAGGTGTGACGGCACTGGTAGATGGGAAATGGCAAAAGCCCAGCCAGTCTGAGAGCGTTGTGCCAGGCAGTTTTCACGCTGCGGATGTGTGTACTCGGGTGTTGCGGATTAAAGAAAACATACTCTGAAATTCCGCTCGTGGCAGCCCGCCATTTTTGGAGTTCAGATCTCACGAGTACTGTCATTGGCAAAGCACGGATGCCCGCTGCCGTTTTGGATTGGACAACCGTAATTATCGATTCATCAAAATCAATATCTGACCACTTGAGTCTCAGGGCTTCGATTCCAATACGCATGCCCGTATCGAGAAGCATTCTGACAATTGTGTGTAATCTGGCGTCACAGCACATCAGGATTCTCTCTTCTTCAGGGAAAGAGATTGTCCGTGTAGGTTTTCGGTGTTTGGCTTCGCTGAATAGCTTCACGCCGTCAAGTGAACTGTGGGCGAGCATTCTACGCTCCAGGGCGAAATTGAAGGCGGCACGCGCCAACGCCAAATCTCTATTTATGCCCGCCGGGCTCACACCCTCTTTTATTCTGGACTCTTTGAAGCGGTCGAACGCGAAAGCGTCGACATCGGTGATCCGGCATGTTCCGCAAAGGTCTGATATGGCGCTCTGCGACAATCGATAGCGTTTTCGGGTGGCTGGATGCTCGACCTGCGCAATGTAAGAGTCCAAGAGCTGGTCGACGGTCAGAGCTTTCGAAAGTTTCACTGGCTTCAACTAGGTTCGGGTCAGCATCGATTTCCCGCAGTTCCAGCCTGTCAGGCCTGTCAGGCCGGCTATAGTAAAAACGGATCAAGACGGTCGCCTGACATGCCCTCCGGTGTTGCTCTTGAACGGAGGGTGGATTCCAGCCGCTGCCTAATCTCGTTGACTTGCATCTTCCACCACCCTACCATTCGCGCCATGGGCAGTCCGGCCGTCGCCGTCGGTGAAGTCATCGGACATTACCGCATTCTAGAGCGTGTAGGTGAAGGCGGAATGGGAGTGGTGTACCGCGCACACGACGAACGTCTCAATCGTGACGTTGCATTAAAGTTCCTGTCGGGGAATTCCCTTAACGACACTAGTTCACACAAGCGCTTCCGCAAAGAAGCCTTAGCTCTTGCCAAACTCAATCATCCGAACGTTGCTGTTTTGCACGATTTCGATTCTAAAGGGAACATCGATTTCCTGGTGATCGAATACGTGCACGGGGAGACTCTATCGAAGAAGCTAATGTCAGCTGCGTTGTCGGAAGAGGAAATTCTTAGCTTGGGCATGCAGCTGGTCGATGGACTGGCTTCTGCGCACGAAGAAGGTGTGCTGCACGGCGATATCAAGCCAGGCAACTTGCGGCTCACGCGCGACGGACGATTGAAGATCCTCGACTTTGGGCTCGCGAAGCTTTGTCAGCCGGCCAGCACTGCCACGACTGAATCGGTCGGGGACCTCCAATTTGCAGGGACACCGGCTTACATGGCTCCTGAACAGTTGCGCGGGCAGCAAGCTTCGATCAGCAGCGACATTTATTCCACCGGCGCCGTGCTCTACGAAATGTGCACCCGGCGAAAGCCTTTCGGTGATGCACCGGCATTCCGCCTCGTTCACAGCATCCTGAACGAAATGCCGAAACCCCTTCGCGAACTGAACTCCGCAATTTCGCCGCAGCTGGAGCAAGTGATTCTGAAATGTTTAGACAAGGACCCCCGCAATCGCTATCACTCGGCAGTGGAGCTGGGAGTGGATCTCAGGAGGTTGTCCCTAACTAGCACGACGACTCCCACTGGTCATCAGCCCAGAATCATCAAAGGGCGGAGAATCGTTCTTGGCACGGCAGCATTGCTGCTCCTTGCCGCTCTGCTTGGCTTCACTTATTCTTGGATCAATCGATTGTCGGGCAGTCACCTTCGTCCACCCACAATCCAGTCTCTCGCGGTGCTGCCGCTGCAAAATCTGTCGGGCAACCCCGAACAGGAGTACTTTGCCGACGGGATCACGGAAGAACTCATTACTGACTTGGCCCAGATCAGCGCGTTGCGCGTGATTTCGCGTACGTCCATCATGACTTACAAAGGCTCCCGGAAGTCACTGCCGGAGATTGCGAGTGAGCTGAACGTCGATGCTGTGCTGGAGGGGTCAGTGGAACGTGTGCAGGATCGGGTGCGTATCAATGCCCAGCTGATTCAAGCAAAGACCGACCGCCATCTCTGGGCCAAGAGTTACGAGAGAAATGTGAGCGATGTTTTGTCGCTGCAGGAGGAGGTGTCGCGTGCTATTGCGACCGAGATTCAAATCAAACTCACTGCCGACGAACTGCGCAGATTAAGCCAGCCGCGTGTAGTGAATCCGGATGCGCACGAGAGCTACCTGCTGGGCCGCTATTACTGGAGCAAGCGGACCAAAGAAGGAGTGGGAAAGAGTATCCACTATCTTGCGCAAGCTACTGCCAAAGATCCCAATTATGCTCTGGCGTATGCAGCACTATCCGATTCTTACCACCTGCTTCCCGATCTTGCCGGATCTCCGGCAAAGGACAGTTTTGACAAAGCTCGGGCAGCTGCTCTCAAAGCTCTTGAACTTGACCCGTCGCTGGCGGAGGCTCATGCTGCTCTCGCCAAGGTGAAAGAAGACTACGATTGGGACTGGACCGGCGCTGAAAACGAATACAAGCAGGCGATCGAGTTAAATGGAGGCTTGGGCGTAATCCATGCTTGGTATTCCAATCTCTTGGCAGAGACAGGAAGGATTCCAGAGGCTTTGGTCCAAGCGGAGAAAGCCCAGCAGCTTGACCCGGTCTCGAGCTTTGCCAATGCGAATCTAGGCTCAATCTTGTATTTTTCAGGTCAGTATAAGGAAGCCCTGGAGCAAACCTGGAAGACCATCGACATCGATCCCACAAGCGCCCGCGCTCACAGAACTGTTGGATGCATCTATGCCGCGCAGCGCCTTTACGATAAGGCAGTTTTGGAATTCAAGAGAGCCATCGAGCTTTCGCCGGGCACACCCGAGTACCTCGGCGAACTCGGATATGTGTACGCCAAGTGGGGCCATAAGAAAGAAGCCGATCAAATTTTGAAACGGCTGCGGAGATCACAGGCTCATCGCGAAGCTTCATCGTATTCCTTGGCCGTAGTTTATACCGGCATTGGAGACAAACCAACTGCCTTACGGTTGCTCGCAAAGGGTGTGGAAGAGCGTGCCGCCGGAATAGTTCAATTGAGAGTCTCACCGATGTTCGACGAATTGCGCCCTATGCCAGCTTTCCAGGATCTCTTGCGGCAGGTAGCGCTCTCAAAATGAAACAAAGTGATGGAAGGCACACTACGTCATCAAGGCTAAGCATTCCATCCAACTTGAATGATGCCACCGCCCGGTACAGCTATCACGATGTACGTGCACGGAAATTCGCGCTTTACGGCGTGGTGGTGCATTATCTTTCCGCGCCTGAAAACAAGGTAGTCGGAATTGTCGTCTAGTGCGTTCTCTAAATCTTCCATCGTGATATCTGGCGGTTTTCTCGTTCCGTTCAGGTCCAGGCTCCCGCCTCGGTTATCCAGAATGTACTCCTGGGGTTTCGCTCCGTCAGCGAATTTCTCCTTGTTGATGCGAAAAGTTTCAGGGTCCTTGTTGTCGTTCCAGACTGCAAGAGACTCGACATGTGGATTTTCGGTGCTAGCCAGCAGAAGACTAGTCCAGTGGTCATCGTCTCCAAGCCGCGCAAATACCTGACGAGCATTATCTGTACTGAAAAATGACCGATACAGCTTCATCTGCGCACCGCTTAACGGCGAAAACGTCCCCTGCGCGATCATAGCGGTATCCTTACCGATACTGAACTCGTCGAACTGCATCTCTAGGGTGCCTGGAGGCTTTGCCTTGTCCAACTTCAACTTGACGGCCAGAGAACCGTTTGCGCTTTTGAGTTCGGCAACTGTGTTGGATCTTGCGTCGCGATCTTTATCCGCTCTCTGGCCGAAAGCTGGTTCAAGAGCTAAGACGCTAGTCAATCCAGCTGTGCCCAGCCGTAGAAAGTCCCGCCGTTCGAAGTTCATATCGCACTCTCCTCGAATCGGAATCTCAGCGTTAGTCAATCAGGCGTAGGGCCGGGAAGCGAGGGGAATATGAAGAGGCTTTTACTCTTCTCATGCTGCTGTGTCAAGCGCACACGATCGGCCGCGTTGTGCCACGCAGTTTTCACGCTGCGGATGGGTGTAGTCGGGCGTTTCGGGTTGAAAAGACTCCACGGTGTTTAATTGGTGAGGCGGGCCTGATCGATCGGGCAGTAGTGAGCGGAGCATCTCCAGTGCTGTGCTCCCCATTGGTATGCGGTCCGCAGGGCGGACATCATTCCGGGAATTCTTGACAACCAGACGAGTGGCCGCGCCCACCACAACTCGCGGGCTACGGCGAGTAGGGCATCGACGCCGGAATATTGACTGCCACCCTCGAACACAAAGCGGATCGCGCGCAGGAGTTCCTCTTGTGAAAGGCCGAGCAGTGCAGCGACTCGCGGGTCCTGCAGTGCGGCCACGGCCAGAGCGCGGCTCCTCATTGGACGTGCCA
>DASQIH010000236.1:0-18089 GCA_035631655.1 Terriglobales bacterium | reverse complement strand
TATCGCTGCCTTCGACACGCTGCTGGAACGTCTGAACACCGGTAAGTGGCGCGGCGTCGATCCTGAAGATCTAAACCAAGCAGCGTCGGCTCTGGGATCCACCTTCAATGTTGCTCCGCCGGCATTCATCGAATTTGACCCGGCTCCGTTTCTGCGGCCATTCGATGCCTTAAGCCACTAACCTCGCGCGCCGCAGGCGCTGAGTGGGCAGGCACCCCCGACGAGCGGTGTAGGGCGGCCTTTGTGCTCATTCCCCGCGCACATGGCCGTAGTTCAGCAAGCTAACGATAACGACGCCGCCCACGACATTTCCCAAAGTTGCAAACAACAGCCAGTGGAAATATCCGACAAAGGAAACAGAGCCGGCCGCGTTGAAGATTTCGGGGGCAGTAAGGCGGCGGGTTTCGACCGCCAGTTCTTCCTGATTGGACATCCACGCTTAGATTCTTAAGTCTGCGCCAGGGTTGATTCGGGAAGGAAGCCGGGGGGACCTTACACGGGCTGTAAAGACACACACAGGAGCAGGTTCCTGCCTTTGCTGCTGTTTTTCTCTTCGATATCCTCCCTCACTTCGGGACCAAAGAACGAACCTCCGCCGAGTAGAGCCTCGATGGCCCGGATCAGATCTCGGGCGGCGTGCGATTTAAGCACGTATCCTAAGGCTCCGGCCTTGCGGAGGGTCTTCACTAGGCTCTTGGAGTCGTGCATGGTGAAGATCAGAACCCGGCTGCCGAGATTCAGGTTGCAGATCTCCTGCGTCGCCTCCAGTCCGCTCATGATAGGCATGGTTATGTCGAGGATGATAATGTCCGGCCTGATTTGCATGGCAGCCTGCACCGCTTGCTGGCCGTTCTCCACCTCCCCCGCGATCGTCCATTCCGGGCGTGCCTTGAGAATGGTTCGCAGGCCTTGGCGCACAACCTCGTGGTCGTCGGCGATCAGGATCTTAACGGGCATTAGAAGTCTTTCCCAGCCGTGGAACTCTCCTGGCGCGAGCTGGGGGTCGGCGAGGATTAACCAATTCTTGACAGCTAGCCTTGCGGGCGCCACTGGTTAGTACAGGTGCAGGCATCGATGGAGCCTAAAATAAAAACGATACGACGAGGGTAGCGCCCCTTCTTTGGACTTGTGCCGCGACTCCCCAAAAATGACTGCCGTAGCCTTAGGCGATGAAGTGTCTAGCTGTATACAGCCAAATGCGGTGCCCCGAAGTCCATACAGTGTTTACTGTAGTTACAAACCGGCACACAAATCTGCATAGTAGAGGAGCCCGTTCCACGGAAGCGGCCCAAATCGGTGGGCTGAATCCATACGCGAACAAACTGAAACGAAATTCTGATCGAGAGACAAGGCAATAGCGTCTCTTTGGCACTAGGTTCTTGCTTATGGCAAATCTTCGCATCCTCGTCGCCGACGATCATGAGGTAGTCCGCAAAGGTCTCTGCAACCTGCTCCAAACTCGCGGCTGGGAAGTTTGTGGGGAGGCCGGGGATGGGCGCCAGGCCGTGGAAATGGTGCAGCAGTTGCGCCCTGATGTGGTTATCCTCGATATAGGCATGCCGAACCTCAACGGCTTGGATGCCACACGCCAGATATTGCGCAACAATCCTCGCCAGAAGATCCTAATCTTGACCATAACTGACACGGACCAAGTGGTGCGTGACGTGCTGCAGGCCGGCGCCCGCGGCTTTGTTCTTAAATCCGATGCCGCCCGTGACCTGGTTTCCGCCGTAGATGCCGTACAGCAAGACCGAACTTTCTTTACCCCGCGTGTGGGCGAAATGGTGTTGGACGGTTATCTCCGCGGTGGTGGCTTTCAGGCGGAACCCACCATTCCAAGCTTGACACCGCGCGAGCGCGAGATCGTTCAACTGCTGGCTGAAGGCAAGAGCACGAAGGAGGTGGCTTCGGTTCTGGATTTGAGTGTGAAGACGGCCGAGACTCACCGCAGCAATATCATGCGCAAGCTCAAGCTGCATTCCGTCGGTGAACTGGTTCTCTACGCTATCCGCAACAATATCGTGCAAGTTCCCAAAGGCGACGTCGGCCAGCCCTGAATCCCCAAACGCCACCTCGCCATTCGGCCCCGGCTGGCAGACGTGCCATAATCACTGTCATGAAGGTGACCGTCCGGTCTGATCTCTACCGCAAGCTACCTTCGGTAGACGAACTGCTCCGTACTTCCCAAATTGCTCCACTGCTCGCCCGCCAGGGGCAGGTTGCGGTGGCTGATGCCGCCCGCCTGGTGCTGGCTCGGATGCGCAACGAGATCGCTGCCGGAACTCTGACCGGAGAAGGTGTAGAACTCGCTCTCTCCGGCTTGCCAGATGCGGTTGAGTGCCAGCTTCAGCAATCCCTGGCCTATTCTCTGCGCGAGGTAATCAACGCCACCGGGGTTATCCTGCACACGAATCTCGGTCGAGCGCCGTTGTCGGCTGCGGCGTTGGACCATGTTCGCAATGTGACCCAGAGCTATTCCAACCTGGAGTTCGACATAGCAGCCGGAAAACGTGGTAAGCGAGACGTTCACGTCGACCGTCTGTTCCGCAAATTGCTGGCTGACGAAAAAGCCTATGTGGAGGCTCCAGCCCGGGTGGGAGCGGGTCTCCGACCCGCTCAGGCAGAGAGCAGATCGGCTGAAAAGGCGGCCGGAATCTCGACCATTGTCGTGAATAACAATGCCGCCGCCGTCCTGATTGCCCTGAACACGTTGGCTGAAGGTGGAGAAGTGATCGTCTCCCGTGGCGAATTGGTTGAGATCGGTGGCTCGTTCCGCATCCCCGACGTGATGGCCAAATCCGGCGCGATCTTGCGGGAAGTGGGTACCACGAACCGCACCCGCATCGCCGACTACGAGCGCGCCATCAACGACAAGACGCGACTTCTCCTGCGCGTGCATCGCTCCAACTTCCAGATCACAGGATTCACCGAGCAGCCCTCGCTCGAGGAACTGGCCGCACTCGCCCGCAAGCGAAACATTCCCCTGATCGAAGACCTGGGCAGCGGTGCGCTGTTCGATCTGCGCTCGGTCGGTATTACCGGCGAGCCTGGCGTTCTCGACAGCCTGCGTGTGGGGGTGGATGTTGTCACCTACAGCGGAGACAAATTGCTGGGCGGGCCCCAGGCTGGCATCCTGAGCGGCAAACGGGAACTCATCGCGCGCATCCGCGCCAATCCCCTCTTCCGCGCTCTCCGCGTGGATAAGCTGACTTACGCCGCTCTCGAAGCTACCTTGCTGGCCTATGTGAAGCATGACCACGATGCCATCCTGGTGCTCCGCATGCTGCGGCTCTCCAAACATGCGATTAAAAACCGCGCGGAAGCTCTGGTCGAGGAACTGCAATCACCGAAGTTGTCGGTGCAGCTCATCGAGGGAGAGTCTGCGGTCGGCGGTGGCGCTGCGCCTTCGGCAGCGCTTCCCACCTGTCTCCTCGCAGTCAGCGCAAAAAAACTGAGCGCCGACGAACTCGCTCAGCGCTTGCGGGAAGCTGATCCACCCATTGTTGCCCGCGTGGAAGATGGGCGAGTCCTGCTCGACCTGAGGACAGTTTTTCCGGAGCAGGACCACCTCGTTGCGCAAACGCTGAGGCAACTGATCGAAAATTGCTGAATTGAACAGGTAACTTGTCATCCTGAGCGAAGTGAAGGACCTGTGCATTTCAACGCGTGAAAATGCATAGATCCTTCGGGAGCTGAAGCTCCCTCAGGATGACACGACGAAATCCGACACTCCGTAAATTCCAAAATTCGTCAATTCATCGTGGCGACACTCTACACCATCGGCCATTCCACTCGCACTCTCGAGGAACTTATCCAAGCGCTTCAGGCTCACTCGATCCAGACGCTGGTTGATATCCGTTCTTTTCCGATGTCGCGACGGTTGCCATACTTCAACCGCGAGAACCTCGAGAAAGCGCTTTCCGATGCTGGCATTCAATATGTCTGGATGAGAGCGCTTGGCGGCCGTCGCAAGAAGATCCGCGAAGACTCCCCCAATATCGGCCTGCGCAGCCCGAGCTTCCGGAACTATGCCGACTACATGCTGACCAGCGAATTCCAGAATGCTGCCGCAGACCTGGTCAAATTGGCGGAGCACTCTCGCACCGCCTACATGTGCGCCGAACGAGTCTACTTTCGCTGCCACCGCATGTTGGTTTCCGACTACCTGGTCGCTCACGGCCACGAGGTACTGCACATCGACGCCACGAGTCCCACCAAGCCACACAAACTGACCTCAGAAGCCCGCATGGTCAACGGAGAATTGATTTATCGCGGTGACCCTCTGCTGTGACCGGTGCGGGGCCGGGTCTCCGACCCGTGTAGCCGAGCGCATCTCGGCTTATGTTATTTTGACGTCATGATCGTCGGCTCGGGAATCGATGTAGTCGAAGTGCCCCGCCTGGCGGCGGCCATAGAACGTTTTGGCGAGCGCTTCGTCCAACGTATCTTTACTGAAGGCGAAATCCACTATTGCGAGTCCAAGGCCAACCGCGTGGAGCGCTTCGCTGCCCGCTTTGCTGCCAAGGAGGCAGGAATGAAGGCGCTGGGCACGGGCTGGAATCATGGAGTGCGTTGGCACGATGTAGAAGTATGCCGCCAGCCCGGCGGGCGCCCAATTCTTGTTTTCCATGGAAAGGCGGCCGAGTTTGCCGCGCAACTAGGCGTCGCACATGTCGCGCTCTCCCTCACCCACACCGCCGCCGAGGCCATCGCACAAGTTATCTTGGAAAATTAAGGCAATCGGATTAATCGCGTGACAATACGAGAGCCGTCCCTCAGGGGCTAAAGCCCGGATTTCTTCGTGCCTCAAAACGGCACTCAAACCCGTGCCCTCCAGGAAGCTTCTAACTTCATCGTTCAGCGGCCGTGACTGCGAGCCGCTCGATGGTCACTGCCCGAAACTTCTTTTCCTCTTGAACACAATAGGTCGGCGTCAAGGCACGCAGAAGCTCGACCGTTCTGCCCTCGGGAGCGAAATTCGGAAATACCACAACCCAGACTTGAGGATGAATGCGAGCAAACTCCGGGACTGAAGCTTTGGTCTGTTCGTAGTCGGGCAGTTGGAGCTTTGCGGCCGCCCCCGGTGCATACCATCGGCTCGAGTAGTACACCAAGGGCGCCATCCCCGACCCGACGAATGCTGTGTCGCCGTCATGGACATGAGTTAGAAGGTAGCGCATCGCACCTTCCCAATCCTCTTCGCTCTTGTAAGCCAAGCCAACCGAAACCAGCGACAAGCAGAGCGCCGTTGCAAGAATCCCGGTGCGTGTGCGGGATGGCCGCCAGTTCGCGATGCCATCTGCCAGGCCCAGCACGAACGGTGGCCAGCAGATGATCAGGTAGCGAAAAAAGAAGATTGGTTTAAGATACGAGACCAGAAAACTGATCGCAACCGGAAGAACCAACCACACAAAGGGGAAGAGTCGTCGCCAGCTTTGAAAAGAGCGTCCAGTGCTGTTCCAGATCTTCCAGGCCTGTAAAAAGCTGAAAACGCACAAGCCGACACAAATAACCAGCAAAGCGAAAGCCACCCCGGTGCTCCCGGCCCCCGCCAGGAAAACTGCCCAGTGCACCAGTTCCCACAACTTGGGTGCCGGAAGCCAGGCCACCTGCCCTGAATTATGTGTTACGACGTAAGCCGCCGCCGGGGTGAGCAGCAAGCCGAGAACTGCCAACGCGACTACCAGTTGCTTCCAGGGAATCTCGCGCGTGGGCAGCAGGACCACGGACACCAGTTGAGCGCCTAGAGCCAGCACCCCATAAACATGGCAATAAACCGAAAGCGCTGCGCTGATCGCATACAGCGAGCAATTCCGAAAGCTCGGCTTCTCCAGGGCGCGCGCCAGGAACCACGCCGCGAGTACCAGCAAGAGCAGCATCGCGCTATAACTCCGAATCCACTGCGAAGCCCGCACGTGGCAGGCGCTTACCGTCACCAGCAGTGCGCCGATCCGTCCCACGCGACGCCCATAAAGCTGTTTTCCCAGGGCATACATTGCGGGCACCGTGGCCACCCCAAACAAAATAGAAAGAATCTTGGCCACACTTTGGCTGTCACCGAGATGAATCCAGCCCCGCAGGACAAGGTAGTAGGCAATCATGTTGCCTTCACGCGTGCTTACCTCGTGCCAGAAGCCTGCCCAGCTCATCCGTGCATAGAGCAAGCTGTAGATCTCGTCCAACCACAGACTCTTTCCAGCAAGGTGAGGGAGACGTAGCGCTAGGGCCACCAGCATCAGCCCAGCGATAACCAGCGCCGTTGAACGAGGTGACGCATCCTCAGTCAGCCACGAAGTCCGGCTTCGCGCGTCTGGTTCTGGAGTCGTTATATCAGTGCTCAGCTCTGGATTCATTGGATTGGTCTCGGCCATTGTACGGCCTGGCAACTTACCTATCCGGCACTTCCGTGCCAGGCCTTCCTATGCCGCCGCTGCAATCATGAGGTTGTGTCCCCGAGTTCCTGGCAGCGGCAGGACAAATGCAGAGATCCTTCGCTACGCTCAGGATGACAACTGATGCGCGCGGGCTGCCCACCTGCGACCTGCAACCTAACGCTCGCATCTTTGCCGCAACCGATACCCTATGCGTATCATGTCGAATTCGAACAGACCTGCGATCCTGGAGAGCCCAGCCGAGATGACCTTAGCGACCGCGCTGCCCAATCAATCAGAACAACTCGGAGCCCATGAAGCTCGCCTGCTCCTAGGCCTAGCCCTCACCAGCTTCGCGGCACTGCTGCTGGAGTTGGCTTTGACTCGGCTTTTTTCGGTAGTCCTCTTTTATCATTTTGCGTTTCTTGCGATCTCGCTGGCTTTACTCGGACTAGGCGCCGGCGGGGTTTTTGCGCACCTGCTACGTGAGTGGCTATGGCGGTGGGATACCCGAAGTTTTGCCTGGGCGATATCCGCTCTCGGCTCCGTCAGCATCGTAGCGGTTCTCGAAATCATTTTGCATTCTGCCGTTCACCTGCAACCGAGCTGGAGCGATTTCCGTGCCCTGAGCATTCTCTATGTTTCCGCCGCTGTGCCGTTCTTTCTGACGGGCCTGCTGTTTTCAGTGATTTTCGCTCGCAATGCGTCCCGTATTTCGCATCTGTACGGAGCTGACCTGAGCGGAGGAGCACTGGCCTGTCTGGCAACCGTGCCTTTACTGAATACATTGGGTGGTCCCAACACCATCCTGTTCGCCGCTGTAGTGATGGCTTTGGCGTCGGCGGTCTGGAGCGCTCATCAAATGTGGCGCTGGGCTGGCGCTGTGATCGCCCTCCTGCTGCTCACGCTAATCACGCTGAATCGTTACTATCCTCTGCTCGATATCGTTTATGCCAAGGGACAGCGCCGCGACGCGGTTGGCCTCGAATACGCTCACTGGAACGCCATTTCCCGCGTGGAAGTGGATCGTAAGGCCGACGGCTCTCGCTACATCGTGATCGACGCCGATGCGTCCACGGCCATTATGAACAGCACTCCCCACCCTGGGGAGCAAACCCACTGGCAGGGTTGGTTGATGGGAGCCGCTCCCGCCATCTGCAACGTGCTTCGCCCGCACGGAGATTTTGCCATCATCGGTCCCGGCGGCGGGGTGGACGTCCTGCGCGCGGTCGCGAATGGAAGCACGCACGTTACGGGAATTGAGATCAATCCCATCATCGTTAACAACATCATGCGCGGTCGCTACGCCGATTATGCCTATCACCTTTACCAGATTCCCGAGGTGGACATCCACGTGAGCGACGGCCGCTCCTTTATCCGCAGTTCCCGCGACCGCTACGATGTGCTGGAGATGACCCTGGTGGATACCTGGGCCTCGACGGCGGCTGGCGCCTTCGCCTTGAGTGAAAACAATCTCTATACCGTCGAAGCCTTCAAAGAATACTTCGCGCACCTGAAGCCCGATGGGATGATCGGCATCACGCGCTGGGAATTCAAGGAGCCACGCGAGGCATTGCGGGTGGTGTCGGTGGCGATGGAGGCTTTGCATCAAGGCGGCATCGCCAATCCGGCTTCGCACTTCATCGTGGTTTCGGATGGTCTGCTCGATACTGATGGTCGCCCCGTGCTGGTCATTGCCAAGAAGAGCCCGATAACTCCGGCCGAGGAAACCAGTGTTTTGGGGCACATCAAGACCTACCCCAAGCTGGTTGCGCAGTATCTCCCATCGTCACCCGGCGCTAATGCTTTCTCCTACCTGATTGCCGGCAACGATCCCTACACTTTCGCTCGCCAATACAAGTTCAATGTCGCTCCAGTTTCCGATGACGCACCGTTTTTCTTTTTCACCCTGAAGCTAAAACAAATCTTAAATAGCAAGTTGGCCCAGGGAATCGACTGGAAAGTGAACGTCGGAGTGGCGGTACTTGGGATGGTGCTGCTGCTCTCATTGCTGGCCGTGCTGGCCTTTCTGATAGTTCCACTTGTCTTGCACGGCAATCGCGGCCGGGGGATGGTTCTTCCGCTGATGTATTTCGTAGCCGTCGGTCTGGGTTACATTCTGGTGGAAATCGCCTTTATCCAGCGTTTCGTTCTGTTCCTCGGACATCCTACGTATGCGCTGACCGTGGTGATCTTCCTCATGCTTCTCTCCAGCGGCGCCGGCAGCTTGTTTTCGCGCAGGTGGCAGAAACATCCTGCTGCGGGTCGCTGGCCGCTGGCGGTTATCACGGCAGCCATTCTCGCCTACGTTTTTCTGCTACCAGCTCTGTTGCCAAACCTCGTGGGACTGGCTTTCCCCCTGAAACTCCTGGTAAGCGGAATATTGCTTGTTCCCCTCGCGTTTACGATGGGCATGCCGTTTCCCACCGGATTGCGTGCCTTGGCGAGTATGCCGTCTCCGGAGTTCCCGGCCGCCGAAGACGCGAAGAAGGATAACTCTGTCGAGTGGGCATGGGCGATGAACGCCGCCTCCAGCGTGCTGGGTTCGGTTCTGGCTATGGTGATTGCAGTCCGCTTTGGCCTCAATGTCACGCTGGCATGCGGCGCGTTGGCCTATGTCGGCGCCCTGCTGGCGAGCCCAACTCTCGTGCGGAGAATGGGATAACGAACTCAAGATGGTACTCACCGGTACTCACCCGGTCACTCTGAAAGCCCTGCAAGGTCTGTTATGATTGGCCCAAATCCACTGCTCCCGCAGTCGGTTTGAGCAGAGGACTGCCCTGGGGGGAAGGTGCCTAGCCAGAAGCAGGTTAAGTGGTCGCAACTGAAGGTCGGCATCACGGTTGTAGTGGCCAGCATCACCCTCATGGTGCTGATCTTCCTCATGAACCAGACTGGCGGGATGTTCACCCGCAAGATCACGATCAGATCTTATTTTGATAACGCCAGCGGGCTGCGCCCGGGGGCGCCCATACGCCTGCAAGGGGTTGACGTTGGCAATGTGACCAGTATCCGGGTTGTACCCAATAAACCGCTCACTCCGGTGGAAGTGACCATGAAGGTGAGCACGCGCTACGTCGCCAGCCTGCGCAAGGATTCCGTGACATCCCTGGAAACGGCGGGAGTTTTGGGTGAAACTTACGTCGAAATCGAAAGCGGACAAGCCAAAGGCCCCCAGGTCCAGGAAGGGGATGTACTGGCCACGCGAGAACACCCGGATTTTCAGGATGTCGTTCGCGCCAGCCAGAGCACGTTGCAGAATATGGACGCACTGCTCAAGCGCCTCGACCGCATCGTGGCCTTCGTGGAAAGTGGCCAGGGCTCGATCGGAAAGCTGATTTACGATCCCACCTTGTATAACCGCCTGAACACAACCTTGAACGAATTCCAGGATATTGCCGCTGATGTCAGCCAGGGGAAAGGAAGCCTGGGCAAGTTGGTGGCGAGTGATGAGCTCTATCAAAAAGCCAACACCACGGTCGATAAGCTGAACGGCGTCATCGACGAGTTACAGCAGGGCAAGGGCACAGCTGGCAAATTCCTCAAAGACCCCACGCTCTACAACAACGCCAACGACACGGTCGCCAACATTAAGAAATTTACTGAAGATGTAAATGCCGGCAAAGGCGCCCTGGGCAAGCTGACCCGCGATGAACAATTAGCTGCCAGGCTGAAGGACACCATTGAAAAGCTTTCGATTATTTCGGATCGCCTGGAAGCGGGTGAAGGTACCGCTGGAAGGCTGCTGCGCGATCCGTCGCTCTACAGCAACACCGACCAGATGCTGGTGGAAACCCGAGGCCTGGTCAAAGCCATCCGCGAGAACCCCAAGCGCTATCTGACCATCCACATGAAGGTTTTTTGAGGGCATTTTATCGGTACGCCTTTGGGGCTCCAGGAGAGCTTTAGACCGGAATGGTCGCGTCAGCCTGTTCGTGTGCGTGATAGCTGGAACGCACCAGCGGGCCTGATTCCACATGCCGGAAGCCGAAGGAAAGCGCTTCTTCCTTCAACATGCGGAACTCCTGGGGAGTATAGAAGCGCGCAATCGGCAGATGGTCGCGCGAGGGACGCAGGTACTGCCCGACCGTGAGTATGTCCACGCCTCGCGTCCCCAGATCCCGAAACACGCCAAGCAGTTCCGGCACAGTCTCTCCTAACCCAACCATCACGCCGGATTTCGTCACCATGCCTGGTGAAAACTTCTTGGCATTTTCCAGGAGGTCTAAGGTTCGCTGATAGCGCGCGCCAGAGCGAACCGCACGATAAAGTCGCGGGACGGTTTCAGTATTGTGGTTCAGCACGTCAGGTTGTGCGGCGAGAACAATGCGTAATGGTTTTTCCAGCCCCTGGAAGTCGGGAATGAGAATTTCTACCCGGCAGCCTGGCGCGAGCAAGCGGATCTGGTGAATCGTTTCGGCAAAGACGGACGCCCCGCCCACGTTGTCATCGTCGCGATTCACGCTGGTGACGACCGCATGCTTGATACCGAGTCGCGCAATGGCCTCGGCAACGCGCCGCGGCTCTTCGTAGTCGATCGACTGCGGCTTGCCCTTGGGCACGGCACAGAAGCCGCAACGTCGGGTGCAGATGTCGCCCAGCAACATGAAAGTCGCCGTGCGATGATTCCAGCACTCGCCAATGTTCGGGCATTGCGCCGACTCGCACACCGTGTGCAGCCCCAGTCCACGCGCCAGTTTCTTGAGCTGATGAAAGTTCTCGCCCATCGGCGCGCGCGCTTTCAGCCACTCCGGCTTGGGCTGCGGCATCCTCGGTCCTAGCTCGATTTGCACGAGTTGGGAAGTCCCGGCCATTAATCATCTGATTCTACATGCTGTCGCGCCGGTTCGCGAGATGACGCGGATGATCCGAGTTGGTGATGTAACCTGCGACTTCATGTCGTCATCAGCTTCGAAGGGTGAGACATACGACTTCTTTGGGAGTGCCTGCTTCGATGCCGGCTCACCAATGAGGGCTGCAACTACCTTCACACCGCGTTAGAATCAACCACAACCCCAAATCGCAGTCGGCATCCAATACCCATGCGCTATCTGCTGCTGGCGACCGATTACGACGGTACCCTCGCATCTCACGGCGTGGTCAGCGATGAGACCCTCGCCGTTCTTCAGCGCGTGCTCGCTTCAGGACGCAAGCTGGTCCTGGTAACGGGCCGGCACCTGCCCGATTTGAAGAACATTTTTCCCAAACTCGACATTTTTCATCGCGTCGTAGCTGAGAATGGGGCGCTTCTGTATCGTCCTTCTTCCCGCGAGGAAAAACTGTTGTGCGAGCCGCCGCCGCAAGCGTTTCTGGATCTGCTTCGCGAGCGCGACGTGCCCTTCACGGCAGGACGCGGTATTGTTGCGACTTGGGAGCCCCAACAGGAAGCCGTGCTCAAGGCTATTCACGATTTAGGCCTGGAACTGCAGGTCATCTTCAATAAGGGCGCGGTCATGGTGCTTCCCTTCGGGGTGAACAAAGGAACCGGGCTCAAAGCGGCTCTGTACGAACTGGGCATCTCTTTTCATAATGTAGTCGCAATCGGGGACGCGGAAAATGATCATGCCCTGCTGGCCGCCTCCGAATGCGGCGTTGCCGTCGACAATGGTTTGCCATTTCTGAAGCAGCGTGCCGACATTGTTACCAAGGGCAGGAACGGGGCCGGGGTTGCGGAACTGGCGGTGAATCTCCTGGTTGACGATCTTGCCGAGCACGACAGCCGCTTGCTGCGTCATTCCATATCTCTGGGTGAGCGCGTGGATGGCAGCGGTCCGCTGCGGATTGCACCGAGCCGAAGCAGCATCCTGGTAGCAGGCGCTTCTGCCAGCGGCAAGTCCACGGCGGTCGCTGGTCTTCTCGAGCAACTCGCTGAACAGCAATACCAGTTTTGCCTGATTGATCCGGAAGGCGATTACGAAAACCTGACCGGCACGCTCGCGTTTGGCACGGCTAAAGAACGTCCCGACCCTCGTGGAGTGATAAAGGCTCTGGAATCACCCCGCGACAATCCGGTCGTAAGTCTGCTCGGCATCCCGGTGTCGGAGCGGCCGGAATTTTTCTCTAAACTTCTTCCACGTATTCAGGATCTACGCGCACGTACCGCTCGTCCTCACTGGCTGGTCATCGATGAAGCCCATCATCTATTGCCGTCATCCTGGTCTCCCGCTTCCACGACTGTGCCGCAAGCTTTGGAAGGCGCGATTCTGGTCACGGTTCATCCCGAGCACGTTTCTCCCGCCGCTTTGGCTCCGGTCAACATCCTGATTGCGGTGGGGAAATCGCCTCTGCAAAGTTTCCGTTCATTTGCTGCGGCCCTGCACGTCGCGCCTCCCCCCGCCGGCGACGTAGACCTGAAGAGTGGCGAGGCTTTGGTGTGGTTCCGCCAGCAGCCGGGATCTCCGGTTCGCGTTCGTGCCGTGACCGGCACGGAGGACCGCCGGCGGCATCTCCGCCAATATGCCGAAGGCGAGCTTTCCCCGGAGCAGAGCTTCTATTTCCATGGTCCCGACGGCAAACTGAACTTGCGAGCTCAGAACCTCATGATGTTTCTCCAACTCGCCGACGGGGTAGACGATTCTACTTGGATGTACCACCTTCACAAGAGGGACTACTCTCGCTGGTTTCGTGAATTCGTGAAAGATGACGAGTTGGCCGCCAATACCGCTGTCGTCGAGCAGGACGACAGCCTCTCACCGGAAGAAAGCCGTCGGCGAATCAAGGAGCTGATTCAGTCCCGCTATACGGCGCCAGTCTGAGGCTGCCGCACAAGCAGAACTGAATCAGAAAAAGATTATTTTGGTGGCTGTTGCTGCTGTTGTTGCTTCTTCTTCCCGAAGATCCCCATGAGTTGCTGAACCGGGTTCTGTTGCTGCTGTTGTTGCTGGGTTGTCTGTTGTTGCGGCGACTGCCCCTGGTTCTTGCCTTTCTGCCCCAACAAATTGCCCAGAAGTCCGGAAACCGCTCCGCCGGGATTATTGAAGTTCGGCACGAGGCCTTTGAGCTTCATTTGCGCCATCTGTTGCACGTCGGGCTGGAACTTCGGATTCTGCAATGTCCCGGTCACCAGGACGGGGATCACGATTTCCGAGTTGTTGTTGGCCAGCGCCGTTTGCATGTATCCGCCAATACCGGCAGTTCCACCTAGCTTCTGGCTGAACTCTTTCGATAGGACAGCGGTGGCCCGAAGATTGAGGGTCTCGTCCACCAAGTTAGCTGTACCCGTCACCCCGAGGTTGCCGATGTCCAGCAGTGCCTGCAAATTGTTGGTTTGGGCGATCCCGTTTTTAACGATCACGTTGCCGGTCATGCGCAGGATGTTAGTAATGCCCTGGCTCTTCTGGCCCAACTTGTTGGCGAAACCGGCAATCGCGCCCAGTTGCTGAGTGATGTCAGTGCCAGTGTATTTCACATCATTGAAATTCAGGTTCAGGTTGCCGTTCAGCGCTCGCATGACGCTGTTGGAATTCAACGAGGACAGCGGTCCGGCCGCGTGCATGTCGAGATTGAGATTGCCGGCGCCACTCACCTTATCCAGAGCCGTGACCCCGTACGCTTTCGCGATCGAGAGAATGGCGGGTAGGGCAGCGTTGGGAGCCTTGAGTGTCGCATCAATCATCGGATTCTTCGACAGGTACTGCTTCAGCCCAAACTGGGCCGCCACATTGGTTCCTGCCGAAGTGATGTTGAAATTGTCAGAATGTATCTCGGTTGGCGTAAGCGTCAGGTTGACTGCCTGGATCTGCACCGGTTGCGGAGCGTCTTTGCCGCTCATCTGGATATTGCGGCCGTTCACGGTGCCGTTCAAAGCTGGTTTATCGGCCGCTCCCTGTGCATGGATGTTGGCATCCACGTTTCCGGTGACGTTGGTTCCCGGCGGTAAAGCGGTTCCAAACGCCGCGGCCATTCTGGCCATTTCCGCAATTGAAACATTATTGGCCTTCAGGTTGAGATCGAGCACCGCGGGAGTCGGCTTGGAATTCACAGTGCCATTAATATTCAGCGGCGTTTGCCCCAGCTTAACCGTCGTACTGCGGACCGTAATCATGTCTATGGGAAGATCATCGGTCACGTCATAATCCGCTCTCACTGGATAGCCGAGGTCTACTCCGTGCACCCTGGCGTTCGCGAAATCCATCTGCCCTTGTGCAGTCAGCTTGCCGGAGTTGCTATCGATCTTGGTCTGGCCCGAAAGCGTGCCGTCGGTGTTCACCAGCGCTGGAGAGTTGAGGAATTTTGCTAGCCCGGCAATTCCAACCTGCTTCAGGTTAAGCGTTCCATGAAAGGGAGTGGTAGCCGGATTCGCCTGCACAATCGGTCCGCCATCGCCTTGCAAGCGAACTTCTTGTGTACCTGGCCCGGGTAGGTGGGCCGCCGCATCCAGCGTAAAGGGCTGGTCGGGAGCAAAATTCTTGAGAGTGACATCAATATGGTCATACACCGCTCGCGGCGCCTTCGCCTGCATATCGGTGATGGCGACCTGTCCATCTTGAATGACCAACTTGCCTAACGAGAACTGCTGCTCGGCGGGTTTCTGATTAGCCCCGCCCTGGGAGCCCGTCTGGGGAGTTGTCGGCGCTGGCTGCTTCGGTTGGTTCGGAGACGGTTGCTTGCCCTGCGCCGGAGCGGGCTGGCTCGCATTTTGTCCGATCGAAGAGAAGTTCCATACGCCCTGTTGGTTCTTGATCAGGTCGACGCTCGGCCGTTGCAGGTTCAGCGAGTCGACTTCTACCGATTTGTGAAGCAGTGGCAGAAGCTTTACCGAGACAGCCAATTCTTGAGCTTGCACAAAGGGTTTCTGCGCTCCGAAATTCGGGTCGTCGGCGATACTGAGGTTTTGCACCCGGAAGCGCGGCGGAAACACACCTAAATGCATGTCGCCCAGAGTGACGTTCCGTCCCAATCGCTTCTCGAGCTCGGATTGGATTGTTCCCTTGTAGCGATTCACATCGAAAGTAGCCGCAAACACCACGGCAGCTACGATGATGACCAGAATGATAATGAGAATAGCGATCCCTACTTTACGCATGGTGCCCCTTCCGCTGGTAATCAGCCCCTGTTTGCACACCAGCATGTTAGTTAGATGACGTTTTGCACTCCGACGTTTGGCTAAGTCCTGCAGATACCGAGAGTTCCCGACAACTCGGTGCGCAGGGCGGCGGAAACTGCTTTGACGGCTTTTCGCCGTTAGAGCGTATGCAGATAGGCCAACAGATCGTCGATCTGCTGCTGGGATAGTTTGTCCCCAAAGCCGGGCATCTTACTCCGGCCATAGCGGATGATCTCGCCGACTCGTTCGTCGTTCGCGGGCAATCCACTTACCTCCAGATACTGCTTGCGAAATATGCCTTTGAGCGGCGGCCCTTGTTTGTCGCTGGAAGAATAAGGTTCATGACAGCGGTCGCAGTAGGCATCATAGATCTTGCGTCCCGCCGCTTGCTGCGGAGTCAAGCCGAGTTCGGCATCGCTCCGGCGGCGCTGCGCGTGGCAAGCCAACAAGGTTCCGGACAGCAAGCAGGCGATCAGCATCCCGACCCGTCCCTGGGGTTTTCGTCCCCGACCCGCAATCTGCAAATTGACTTCCCCCGTTCGTTGATCTGGCCGCCCGTGAACATTCACACGGACGGACGTACAATAACAACTATAGAGCAAAAGCCATGCGAATTGCGGCAAAGCGAGTCTACGATGAGCCGGCAAGCGCAGATGGAACGCGGGTCCTGGTCGATCGGCTCTGGCCGCGGGGACTAACCAAACAGACCGCGGCAGTCGACCGCTGGCTGCGCAACCTCGCTCCTTCCCACCAGCTGCGCAAATGGTTTCACGCACACCCCGAACACTGGGCTGCCTTCCGCAACCGCTACCTAAAGGAACTGACCAGCCCGCCGGCCGCCAAGGCGCTCGAAGAGCTTTATCAACTCGCGCACAACGGCAAAGTCACCCTCTTGTTTGCCTCGAAAAACGAAGACCGCAACAACGCCACCGTGCTCAAGGATTTGCTGGAGGGCGCGCGTAAGCCTCCGACCGGCACCGGCCCGGCAGCGGCGCGAGCCGCTCGCTCGCGTCATGTCCGGCGAACTCCCGGGCGATAAGCCCATGGTCCTGTACCCGCTCACGGACGAGGAAATTCCAAACGGACAGTCCTCAGTTGCTATTCCCGCGTGGCAAGCCGTCGAGACAAAACAAAAGCAGCCCGCGGACGACTGGTGGCTGATTGCGCAACCTGATCATGCTGCGCTGGCGGGCGACTTGGCCGCGAACCTCAGTTCTCCCCATCTTCCGCCTCTCGATAAAGACGTGATTCGGGCCATTGCTGTGCACGACGCAGGCTGGGCGCAATTCGATGGCGGCGAACGTGGCACTGGTCGCGACCTGGAAGTCGTGCTGCGCGATCCCAAGCTCGACGCCAACGGCCGGCCCCTATCCTTTCTGGAAATGACTCCCGCGGAGTTTCTCTCTGCCTGGACCGACTCCATCGTGCACGCCGAGCAGACAGGACCAATCGGGGGCGTGATCGTCAGCCAGCACTTCTGCCGCCTTGCGGAAAATCGCTTGTTGTGGCGTATCGACAACCAGCAGGATACTCACAGTCTTCAGCAATTTCTCAGGAGGGAAGCCGCCCGTCGGGAGCGTCTGCTTGAGCAGGATCCCCGGTCGCCGGAGCAGCTGCGCCTGCTCACAGACGTCCTTCAGTTCTGCGATCTGTTGTCCTTATATCTCTGCTGCGGAGCGAAGGTCCCGATCGAGTTTCCCCAGAAGTTCAATGGGCACGCGATCAAGCTGACGAGAGAAGGGGAAATGTGTTATTTGAGTCCCTCCATTTTCGGAGCGGGAGTCAGCCTAGGGGTGACCGCGCGCCACTATCGGCGCCTCAAACCAGCAGTGGACGTTACAGTACTTCCATTCCTGCTCAGCTGATTTTTGCTGCTCGATCCCTGCCCCCTGCTGTTACAAAAACGGACTCTGTGCAGGAATCTGAGTAACTCTTCGATTAACGGGGGTTTCCGAGGAGCGGATTTTTCAGTACGCTCGGCAGGATGAGCGAGAGCGAATGGACAAAGATTCTAGGATGGCCGGGGTATAGGGTCTATCGCAACGAGATCAACGAAGAAGCCAAGACTCTGCGTCTGTGGGTGCGCCGCAAGCGCGGAAACCGAGCTCTATCGAATGCGCTGTCCGGACTGCGGGATCAAGGCCGAGAAAGTACCGCTGCTGCCGAGTAAGGCACCGTTCCGCAAGCGCTTTGAGGAAGCGGTGGGACAAGCCTGTGAGAGCGCAGCGGTACGACGAGTGGCCCGGCAGTTGGGCTGGGCGGCGAATACGGTGCGAGCGATCGACTTGCGGTATCTCGAGCGCTGGGCGCCGGGGCGACGCCGACCGGCATTACGGCAGATGGGAGTGGATGAGATCTATCGGGGGAAGAAACAGAAGTTTCTGACGGTGGTGACCAACCTGGAGACGGGAGAACCGCTGTGGTTTGGGCGGAAGCGCAAGAAAGAGACGCTGGATCAGTTTTTCGAGAAGCACCTGAGTGCATTTCAACGAAGTGCGATTCGAGCCGCGTGTGTGGACATGTGGGAACCGTTCCGGCAAAGCCTGGAGCAGTGGGTGCCGGAGTGCCGGATCATCTACGACAAGTTTCACATTCTGCAGCATGCGGGGCAGGCGGTGGAGGAGGTGCGGAGGGCCGAGTTCTTCGGCAAAGGAGGAGCCGCACGGGATCTG
>DASQIH010000235.1:0-3131 GCA_035631655.1 Terriglobales bacterium | reverse complement strand
TGGAGTCAAGATACCTGAATAACAAACATCACCATCTGGACCGGAGACCGTCACTGACATGAAGAAGCGTTCAGCAAACAAGCGCCGCCCTGCCAAGACCAGTCGCCGCGACTTTTACAAATTGCGGCTTTACATCGCGGGCCAGCCGCCAAATTCGATTGCTGCCATCGCCAACCTTAAGGAGCTTTGTGAGGACAAGCTGCGCGGCAAGTACCGCATTGAAGTGGTTGATTTGCTAAAAAAGCCGCAACTGGCCAAAGGGGATCAGATCATTGCCATTCCGACCCTGGTAAGAAGGCTCCCGCCGCCGGTCAAGAAAATCATTGGGAACCTCTCAAAGACCGAGAGTGTCATTGTGGGGTTGGATCTTCAACCGGGGCGCTGAAGTAAGGGCTCAAATAGCAGATGGCTAACAAGCGAGCGCGTTCCGATGGCCGAGTCCTCCAAGGAGGTCTACCCGGCAAAGTCGCTGCGCCGAAAGGAGCTCGCAGAAGCCTCGGACCTTCTCCACGCAAACTGCCACCATCCACGCCACCGGATCAGCCAAAAAAACTCCTCGCTCGGCTGAAAGCTGCGGAGGAAACTCTACGCGCCATACAGTCCGGCGAAGTGGATGCTTTGATGGTTTCCGGTCGTCGCGGAGAGCAGGTGGTTTCTCTGAAAGGCGGCGAACCCGCTTATCGCATGCTGGTGGAGGCCATGAGCGAAGGCGCGGCGACTCTGTCCCGGAATGGTGCTGTGCTCTACTGCAATCGCAGGTTTGCAGAACTGATGTGCAGGCCACCAGGAAAAATTATCGGAATTGCGGTTCAGTCGCTGGTTGCGGAAACGGAGCGAGACAGATTTGAAGCTTTCTTTGCCGAGGCTCAGAAGGCGGTTGCGAAAGGCGAATTCAACCTGCGTTGCACAGATGGAGGTCTGGTTCCGGTCTATTTGTCTCTTAACCGGTTTCGTGGATACAAGGGCCAGGCCCTGGGCATGGTGATAACCGATCTGAGCGAGCAAAAACGCAAGCAGGCCGCGGAAATCAAGCAGGCCGAGGCAATGCACCGGCTCCTTCTGGAACACACGCTTTCGGCGCAAGAGGAGGAACGGCGGCGGATTGCGCGCGAACTGCATGACGAAGCCGGCCAGTTGCTGACCGCCCTTTTGGTCGGCCTGCGTACCCTGGAAGACGCTCGGAAACTAGCAGATGTTAAGGCACAGGGACAGCGGCTACGGGAAATCACTGCCCAGGCCATCGACGAGGTCGGTCGGCTCGCCCGCGGGCTTCACCCAACGGTGCTGGACGACCACGGCCTGGGTGTTGCACTGAGCCGATACGTTACCGAGTACACAAAGACCCACAACATAGCTGTGGATCTCACACTTAGTGAACTTGACTCCAGCAACCTGCCGTCAGCAGTCCAGATCGGTTTGTATCGCATTCTCCAGGAAGCCCTGACCAACGTAGCCAGACATTCGGGAGCTAAGGCGGTCAGCATTAGATTCGCCCGTTTGGCCACGGCTTTGGAGGTAGCAGTAATCGATGACGGATGTGGCTTTGACACTAAGGCCGTGGCTGTCTCCTCGCACCGCCTAGGGATTCAGAGTATGCGAGAGAGAGCGGCAATGTTGGGCGGAACGGTCAGTTTCACATCCCAGCGCAAGGGGACCAAGATTCTGGTGCAAGTCCCACTTGCCAACCAGGACTTCCAGCCCTTGGTGGGGCGCAGGAGCAGCTGAAATGCCGGCGCGAACGCACAAGATCAGAGTCATGATCGCGGATGATCACGCAATCCTCCGCGCAGGACTGAAAATGCTGGTCAATGCCCAGGCCGATATGGAAGTTGTCTCGGAAGCTCCCGATGGAGAGAAGGCGGTTCAAGCGGCACGGGAAACGAGACCGGATGTGGCCCTGCTGGACCTCACCATGCCTCGGGTTGGGGGTATGAAGGCGCTGCAGGAGATGGCGCGAAACTGCCGTGAAACTCGGGTGCTCGTCCTCACGATGCACGATGACCCTGCGTACTTACGATCGGCACTGGCTGCCGGGGCCTCTGGCTACCTGTTGAAAAGGGCGGTGGATGCGGAGCTGCTGGCCGCCGTGCGAGCGGTGCATCGCGGAGGGATCTTCGTGGACCCGCGTTTGGCCAACGTCCTTGTCCAGGACGTGCTAGCGAAGAGAAGTACAAGAGCTGGTCCCACACGGCCGGTAAACATCCTTAGCGACCGTGAGATGCAGGTGCTCAAACTCGTGGCGCGGGGTTACAGCAGTGCACAAATAGCCAAACAGATTTTTGTGGGTGTGAAAACTGTTGAGACGTATCGTTCACGTTTTGCTGAGAAGCTCGGACTTCGGACGCGCAGTGACGTGATTCGTTTTGCCATGCAAATGGGTCTATTGACCCCAGAAACGCTGGAGAGTGAGCCGGGCCGCTCGGCTCAGTAGGAATTTTGTTTCAGGCCGCCTCCCTGCCTCGATATGTAGTGCAGTCTGCGTCCTCTTGTCAGGGTTTTTCCGGACAAAGCCCTTCATTATTAGCAGCATCCCCGATACCACGCTTATTTCAAATGCAGCACACTATCGTGCAGGCTACAGAAGTGTAGCTTCCCAGTAGACGCAGCCTCACAAGCGGGTCAATGGCGATCGGAGGGCAGAACGATGAGAACGACATCAAATGGTTTCCGTTTGGAGCCGAATTCGGGAATTTCTCCAACTGGGATCAAGAAGTTGAACACGAGTTTTGACCCTGAGACCTTTCTCCTAAAAGCCGGAGTCGGCAAGACGGTTGTTAATCTGAAAAAGAAAGACGCCGCCTTTTCACAAGGCGAGCCAGCTGACGCTGTCTTCTATATTCAGCAAGGCCGCGTGAAGCTTACCGTCGTCTCCCAAAATGGCAAGGAAGCGACCCTCGCCCTACTGGGCTTTTCAATTCCAGCGAGAAACGCTTGGCACGGGTCCTCTTGCTACTTGCCCAGTTTGGCAAGACACGCAAACCCGAGACGGGGATTCCCAACATAAGCCAAGAGACGCTGGCAGGAATGGTAGGTACAACCCGTTCGCGGGTTAGCTTCTTTATGAACAGGTTCAGGAAATTGGGTTTGATTGATTATCACGCTGGTGACGTATTGCAAGTTCACAATTCACT
>DASQIH010000234.1:0-6308 GCA_035631655.1 Terriglobales bacterium | reverse complement strand
GGCGATGTGGTGGCCGTGGACTTTGTTGCGAATGCCGCCAGCCTGGGCGCGGTGGCGGTTCGCGCTCGGACGCTCGAAGAATTGAAAGAGGCGCTAATCGACGCGCGGGCAGCCAAGCGAACTACCGTAACCGCAATCGAGGTGGATGGAAGCATCCGCGTGCCCGGATACGAATCCTGGTGGGATGTACCTATCGCCGAGGTTTCAGAGTCGAAAAGTGTCCGCGACGCCCGCTCTAGCTACGAAATCAATGTCAAGAGGGAACGACACTACATCTAAAGAAAGGGAGCACAAAAAAGCTACGAGATTCATGGGAGCGGCGACTCTCGATTCGGAGAGGTACACATGACAGGATCCTACGTGCAGCAAGTTTTGAAGCACTCTGTCCCAGTCCTGCCGGACAAATCCGGGGTTCTGATTTCGATCACACGCGAGCAAGCAAATTGGAAGACGATCAACTTCTCCGTGCGCCGGCTGATCGCGGGGCAGCATTGGCAGAGCGACACACGGGATGAAGAAGCCGCGCTGGTCATGCTCGGTGGAAAAGCAACCGTGGACTGGGGTGAAGGCTCCCGCGAAATTGGCGGACGCCAGGATGTCTTCAGCGGCTATCCGCACGCTGTCTATCTGCCGTGCCGCACCGCTTTTGAGATCTCTGCGATCACGACCTGTGAATTTGCAGACGCCCGCACTCCATCTTCCGCACGGCTCCGCCCGCGAATAATTGCGCCCGCAGATTGCCGGGAGGAAATTCGCGGAGGAGGAAACTGCACTCGTCAAATCGTTGATGTGATTCGCCCTGAATTTCCTGCGGACAAGTTGCTGATCTGCGAAGTCTATACTCCGAGCGGAAACTGGTCGAGCTATCCTCCCCACAAGCACGACGTCCACAATCCCCCTGTTGAAGTGGATCTCGATGAAACCTACTACTACCGGGTCAGCAAGCCCGAAGGATATGCATTCCAACGCCTCTATGACGCGGCAGGCACGCGCGACGACACCTTGACGGTGGTGGATGGGGATCTAGTGCTGATCAAAGATGGTTACCATCCTGTCGTCGCGGCGCATGGGTATGACGTGTACTACCTCAACGTTCTTGCCGGCAGCGCGCGTTCGATGGCAGCCAGCGACGATCCTCGCTACGCACACCTGCGCAAGACTTGGTTGGAGCGCGATCCCCGCGTACCCCTCGTTCATGTGGGGCCCTCAGAGCGAAGTTCGTAGCATGGGCGTTGTTCGGCTGCGATCGAGTTCGCGGCAGTCCAGTGCAAACTGAATTGCACGGTTTGCACGGAAGCGCAAGGGATTTTTTTCATCGCGCTAAGGGCATGCAGGAAAGGAGAATTCGGGAATGCCGTTCAAGATCGGAATGGTTGGGGCGGGAGGTGTTGGCGGCATACATGCAGCCATTCTCGCCAAGGATCCCCGAGTGAAACTTCAGAGCTTTTATGACCTCGAAGCCGATCGCGCACAAACCATGGCAAATCGGTTCGGCGGAGATGCGGCACGCTCGCTTGAGGAACTCCTGCACAAATGCGATGCCGTGTTCGTTTGCACTCCCAACACGACGCATGAGCAATTAGCCATGAACGTTCTCGAGGCCGGCAAGCATGTCTTTTGCGAAAAGCCCTTCGCATTGAATCTTGAGTCGGCCACGCGGCTGCGCGAGGGCGCCGTGCGCTCCGGCGTAATCTATCAAGTGGGCCACAATCGCCGTTTTGCCCCGGTTTACAAAGTCTTAAAGCAGGCGATTGACAGCAACGAGCTTCGTCCTCTTTCGGTCCACGCCAAAATGAACCGCGGCGAACTGGTTAATCCGCCCTGGGTTTGGAATGCGAGCCTCACCGGAGGCTTTCTGTATGAAACACCAGTTCACATGTTCGACCTGATGACCTTTTTCTTTGGGAAGGTCGAATGGGTACAAGTCTGTGCCCGTTCTCATGAGCATGGAGAACTCGATGATTTTTCGATTCTCCTGTGTTTCCAATCCAGTCTGCAGGCGACCATGAAAACATACGCCCACGCCAGCTGGCATTTTCCGTTCGAACGCTTCGAGGTCTACGGAATGCACTCGACCTACGAGACGTTTGAAATGGAGAAAATCTGTTTCACCAAGGGGCTGGAATCCAAAACCACAACGTATGATTTCTCTCTCGCCTCCATGCACGAGAAATGGGGTTACATAGAGGAAGACCGGCTTTTTGTGGACGCCCTTGAAGGAAAATCCCCTGCGCCTGTTACCGCCGACGACGGATACAACGTCGTTCAGTTGATCGAAGCCTGTTATCAAAGTGCCAGGGAAGGCATGCGAGTCAACTGCAGCGCACTCGCGAAGGAACACGCCAAGAAATACTGAGATGGACGATTATCGGGGCGTATTGAGTTGCCTAATGACGGCTCCCAATTGCTTCTATTGAGCCGTACTCAAGGATTTGTTTCCCTTCACGCAGGCTGCAGTTGCATTTGCACCCCAAAGGCTTTGATATATTCCGCCAGCACTTCACGGGCGACCTCAGGCCGGGCGACCAGCGGGTTCCTTATTAGGGCCGCGAGCGCCGCTTCCCGGGAGTGTTCCGCTGACGCCCGAACGGTCAAACGTTCGTATTCTTTCACCTGCAGCAGTAGCGGCCGGACTGCTTGCGGCGCGTGGCCGACGGGAGGCACTTGAACTCCGCTGGAAGAAACCAGGCAGAGCAGTTCCACCGCATCGTTGGGCTCCAGGTCTTCTAGGGCCTTGAGGTTGCGAACGGTGAGCGGAATCAGGCTCGGCTGCTCCGAATGCAAAGCTTGCAATACGAGCAGTGCGATTCGTTCATAGCCGGAAAACTCCGAGTATAGTTCCTGGTTTTCCTTGCGCCTCTTGCCTCCTGTCGCCTCAATGCTGAAATAGGAAGCGTTCCGCTCGCGCAAGTAGTCCTCATAAATTCCGATCAATTCGTGTTCGGAAGCCCGCGCCAGTCTGTCGAATAACTTGGCATTCATGGCTGCCACCGCTTGGCCGCGTGATCCTCCGTTGCGCCGCGTATTTTCATAGGCCGCCTTGGGAAAGTAATAGAAGTAGAGGTACTCCGTGGGCAGCAGCGCAAGTTCCTGAATAAACTCCGCAGGAAAAAGTTCATGGCGGTAACACTTCCGGATCAGCTCAGGAGAAGAGAGAATTTTCGGCAGGAGTTCCGCGCCCTGCGCGTCGCGAATAGACCGCACCCAGCCAAGATGATTTAGCCCAAGATAGTCGAACTTCAGCTCGAACGGGTTTCGGCCCAGCGCCTTCGCGATCGACTCGAACGTTTCCAAGGGCGTGTCGCACACACCCACAATACGGACTTCGGAATGATTCAGAATTCCCTGCGAAATAATTCCGACCGGGTTGGTAAAGTTAATGACCGTTGCCCTCGGAGCGACGCGCTCGATCAGGCGCGCGTATTCCAGCATGGCTGCCAGATTTCGCATCCCGCAGGCAAACCCGCCGGCGCCCACAGTCTCCTGCCCAACCAAGCCGTGAGCCAGGGCAATGGTTTCGTCTTTCACGCGTGCGTCGATGCCGCCAACACGAATGCTCGTAATGACGTAATCCGCGCCTTCGAGAGCGCGGTCAAGGTCGGGAGAGGCTCTTAACCGGGCGCTCAGACCTTTTCGCCTGGCCATGGCCTCCGTGACCCGTCCAATCACGGCAAGGCGCTCACGGTCTATGTCCCAAAAGGCCAGTTCTTCCAGTCGCATGTTCTCGCCCGCCTCGGCGAGACCGTGAACCAACAATGGAGTCCTGACTCCTGCGGCTCCGATAAGGGTGATTTTCATAATGCCATGTTCCGCATAGCCGATGGGATACCGCTTGTACAACTATGGTCAGATTCGTTTCATCAGCGCCAGCAACTTCCTGCGCGAAAGAATCACTGACGAGCCTCCAGGGCTTGTAGTGGCCATCGCGCCACAGATGTTTCCTGCCCGAAGACAATCTTCAAGGGACCACCTGGAAAGATAGCCATGGAGAAAGCCTCCGTTGAAGGCATCGCCAGCTCCGGTTGCATCCGCAGCACGAACAGGAATGGATTTCACGCGCAGAAGTTTTCCGTTTTGAACCGCAATGCAGCCGTGGCGCCCAAGCTTAATTACCGGTATGCGAACCCATTCCGCCAATTTCCTTGCAGCTCTCTCCACGGATTTCTCGCCAGTGATCGCGCAGGCCTCAAGTTCGTTGGGAAATGCGAAATCACACCGCCGCAGAATGGCGGGCAGTCGGGGGGATTGCAGCACTTCCGGATTCCACCCGATGTCGGCGGACATAGTTAACCCTTGCAAGCGTAGTTTGCGAATCGCGGGAGTCCAGGTTTGGAGAGGTGACAGTGCGCAGGCCAAATGCAGGTGCTTTGCTTTGCGAACCTGCCTCCGCACGGCCGGACGCGTCAATATTGTATGCAGTCTCCGGTTGATGGCATCGTGAGTTATCATCATCCGGTCGCCGTCGTATGCAGCGCAGACTGTGATCGCCGTCGGAAACTTTGCGCTGAACTCGCAAGCTCCCGCGTAGATTCCGCCCTGGATTAACTTCTGCCATGCCGGGTTCGCTTGAGCGTCGACTCCAACTCTAGTAACGATCGCAGTCGGTGTCCCTAGTCCGGCCGCGACCAGCGCCGTCGTGGCAACGCCACCGCCGGGAAATTCCGCAAAGTGGGCTGTTTTGACTTCTTCCCCCATCTTTGGCGCCCTAGGAAGCTTGTAAAAAACCAGATCCAAGAAGAACTCGCCAAATACCAACAGGTTCGGGCAGGCCCGCGCAGAAGTAGAAGTCATCGCGCGCACGATCATAACAGAGGTGACTACCGGTTCTTTCCGCGGCTCCTGTTCCTACCAGTTGACCTCTGATCTCAGTTCCGTAGGCTTTTAGTAAAAAGATAGAGACTAGCGGAACCGAAAACCGGTGGTAGCGCAAAGGAAAGTGGTAAGGCAGAGACGCGGAGCGGGAGCGAGGTCAATTACAGAAGTTCGAAGCTAGGAAGTCGGAGTGCCTTTTGGTCGAACGTCAGGGTGCGAGTACACCCTGCCCGCGCTCCGAGCTCTGCGATCAGCGCGTCCGCAAATGATCCGCGCCCCTGTTTTAGCGCAACGAGGGCACTGAAGACTTCCTGCTCGTTTTCGATCGCCAGAACCTCAACCTGCAACAGGCGTTCGACAGCGGTAGCGATTTCCTGCACTGTTAAGCCATAAGCGCGATCCAGAACCCATACCGTTTCCACCATTGCAACGACGCTGACAAAACCCGGATTCTTCGGTGTCAAGCGGCGTTCAAGGATCGCCGTGGCCTTGGCTGACTGTACCGGGTCGTCCTGGGTGAGATAGCGAATCAGGATGTTGGTATCGAGTCCGATCATCGGTGTCGTCGCCGCGGATTTCGACTCAAAGCAGCCTCGGCGGCCGCTGCTGTCATTTGCTCGGTGGTCACAGGCCGCGGGTTCCGGGATTTGACCATTCCCCGTACCGCCGACGCTGGGATTTTCGGCAACAACACTACAGTGCCGTCGGGATGCACGAAGAACTTAATCCGATCACCCGGCTGCAGCCCAAGATGTTCACGGATAGATTTCGGGATGGTAGCTTGGCCCTTGACGGTGATCGCGGATTCCATCTTTTTCCCCCATTACATATTCACAAATGTAATACCACAGCCACTGTCTGCACGTCAAGCCAGGGCATTTCACCCAGAGTCCTACACCCAAGCAGATTCGTGCAGGCCCTCTTATCGGTGGACCGCCTGCGGTCGCCACGCGCGATGATCTTGCCAAGTTTGCGAGTGATAAAGATTTTCCTCTTGGCTCGCAAGAGAGGCACACGGGGCACACACTGCCAGAGGCGCAAGTCATGGGTTCATCGACTGATTCGGGTGAAGACGACTGCTGGAATGTCAGTCGGAACTGTCTGGCCGCTCGTTGCGGACACTGGAATGGCTTCCGCTAGTCACCGGCTTCTGGGGCGACATTTCTCCCAATCATAACTTCCGGATTGTCGCTAGCCTTGATCGGAAATGCCTCGGCACAGAGGTTCCCAGGGAGACGAGCTGGACCCGAGGCGTTTTCGATAAGGCGTTTTCGATAAGACCACCTGCGTCCTTGGCGCACCACCAAACATGGAAAATAGAGTTCCACGGGCTAGCCGTGTGTAGACGGGTCAATCTGTATTACTAACCTTCAAAGTGTTTTCCGTTTGCAAAGATTTTTTTCATGGTGTCTATGCGGCCACGGCTGTTAGTTGAGCTGTCACCGGCGTGAGTTGGGCAACGGTGGAGCGTAGAGCGCTGAGAACAGCAACGATCG
>DASQIH010000233.1:0-28380 GCA_035631655.1 Terriglobales bacterium | reverse complement strand
TGTCAAGAAGACGAACTTTGTCAGTTTGTCATGCTGTACGAAAGATGAAGGAAGACCCTTCGGAGCCGCCTGATAGGAGGAGGCTTCAAACTGCCCTAAGCTGCTTCGGTCCTAAAGGCCGCGGTGGTGAACGTTAGGGTTGAAAGGCGTGACGTTCGATCACGTCATGTGAGCATACGAGAGATGAGTGCAAACGAACCTCTGTGAAAGCGTCGAAAGGTCAAGGACGACACCAAAACCGGGGTCTTGACTGTATCCCGGGAGCAGCATGGCGGCCACCTACGTACCGGCCATGCGGGGTCCGGCGTATAGGAGGCATGACTCGTATGTGGGCTTTCGTACGGAACTTGAGAACCGGGCTGGCGATGGGAAGGGAAAACGCACAAGTGGAGGCCCCACGAGGCGGAAAGTACCGAGGCGCTGGCCAGGGGCGCACTGCTTCGTAGTAGCGAGGAAGCGGGGTAACTCCCGTGGAGCGAAGGAGGCAGGTCACCCACGTCGTGATGGAGTCAACGGGACACCGGAGGAACTCCTTCGTTGACGGAAGGCGGCAGCCTTCTCTGGGTGGCACGAGCCGGATGAATCGAGAGGTTCACGTCCGGAATCTGTGAGCGGCTCGGGGTGAAATTCCCCGGGCCGACTCGGCAAATGTGTAATGGCCTGATAACAACAGTTGACATTGGCTACTTCCGGTTTGCTCGTGATTCGGGGATAACCTTTTATCGATCCTTGCTCGGGGTTGCCTTTCAGCCACTGCCGATGATTCAATAGGACAACTCATAGACGAGGACAGACCCCTCCGAGAGGTTTCCTCAAACGGGAAGCTGGCTTCAGCAGGCCCTAGTAGAGGAAGACGTTGCGCCACGAAACAGCGCCAATCAAGTGTCCGGCGCAAGCCGGAAAGCTGGATGGCACCACCGCCTCGACGGTTCCAGCAAGTTCAGTCGGAGGACTTGCATGGGACCTGCGAAACGCATTTTCATTCAATCAATCCCGCCATCTCCCGAGCATCCCGTACTTCTTCGCGGTTGGGTTCAGCGCCTCCGCGTGCTCGGGAAAACGACATTCCTGATATTGAAAGACTGCTCCGGCCAGACACAATGTGTGGCCGCATCTGAGGTCCTGAAGGACCTGCGCCTGAAATCTGAAGACACGGTTGAGATTGAAGGCCGAGTGCGATTAGACAGCCGGGCTCCAGGCGGATTTGAGGTCGCAATCCTCTCCGCGCGCGTTCTCAATGTTGCAGATCAAAACTTGCCCTTTACTTCTTCGTCCGACATTCAGTCGGTCGCACTCGAGTCCTTGATCGAGTACCGTCCGTTGGCGCTGCGCAATCCGGCAGTGGGAAACATCTTCGGGGTGCAGGCTGCCCTGCTGGCCGCTTTTCGGCAGTTTCTGAAAGGGCAGCGATTCACCGAAATCATTACCTCCAAATTGGTAGCTTCGGGAACGGAGGGCGGGACGAACCTTTTCGAGTTGAAATACTTTGATCGTGTGGCTTATCTTGCGCAAAGCCCGCAGTTTTACAAAGAGCATGGAGTTGCCGGCTTCGAGCGCGTTTACGAGACCGGCCACGTGTACCGTGCCGAGCCTCACGCCACCAGCAGACACCTGACTGAATACTATTCGCTAGACGTGGAATTCGGCTTCATTGACGGCCCCGAGGATGTTATTCAACTCGAGCGCGAACTTCTAACACACATCTTCGAAACCCTGAACGCTGAAATGTCGGACACATTGAAGGCTTATCGCAAGGAGCCGTTACCTTCGATGTTACCGGTCCCATGCTGGGAATTTTCCGACTGCCTCGAATTGCTGCGGAAGCATTGCAACCGCACCGATTTGACAGACGATCTCGACCCGGAAGCTGAACGCCAGCTCTGCCGCTTGGCCGAGAAGGAGACAGGAGTGCCTGCCGTCTTCGTCTTAGGGTTCCCGCTGGCAGCGCGTCCTTTTTATACGGCGCCACGAGGCACAAATGGCGCTGCAAGCAGCTTCGACCTGCTATTTCATGGCATCGAGATCACAACGGGCGGCCAGCGATTGCATCGGCGAAAAGATCTCGAATCGGCTTTGCGAAAGCGGGGCCTCGATCCCGCCGATTTTGAGAGCCATCTCGCGATGTTCGATTTGGGGATGCCTCCACACGGAGGTTTCGCGATCGGACTGGAAAGGCTGACCGCACAAGTCCTAAACCTGCCGAATGTTCGACAAGCTGTTCTCTATCCGCGCGACCGTTACAAAGTCACGCCGTAAGAGCATGTACATAGGCCGGAAACCCTATACTGTTCAGTCGCAACATTGTTGGTTGGAACCCTGTGAGTGGATTGTCGGCAAACCGGAAGGTGGGCCAACTTCGTGGTTGACGTTATATCCCGATAACACTCAAGATCCCCTTGGAAGGGCGAAGAGATGGCGCAAGCTTGTGCCATGGCCTGGTTTCGACAGCTATCAGGAAGATCGAGCGCTACTCGATAGCGAACACCGCGTAAACGGTCGCGTCAGACTTCACTTTCTTTGGGTAAAGCACCAATTGCGGCGGTGGAGGTGGAGGCGGGGGCGGAGCCATAACCTCTGGCCCCTTTCCCAACGAACCCCTGTATTCGGAGACTGGCGCTTGATTGCTTGCGTAGACGAGATCACCGAGCTTCGCGTTTAGCCCCTTAGCCATCTGCTCGGCAATCGTTTTCGCCTTTGCCAAAGCGGCACTGCCCGCTTTAGCTTGGAGTGCGTTAGGGTCGGAGACGTTCCAGTCCAAGGCTTCCAAGACGTTTGCACCCGCCCGAAGCGCCATATCCACCACAACCTGCGCCCGGACGGCAGACACGTGGATTGTCCAAGACTGACTAGCTTGGAATTGCCTCTCTTTCTTTTCCTCGGCTGTCCACTTCTCGTCCAGTTCTGCACGTTGCAATCGCAGGCTCTCAGTTTCCAGCGCGGACTTGGGAACACCACCGTTGAGCAGGGCGTTGGTGACTTCGTTGGAGACTCGTATGTTCTCTTGGTACGCTGCGTCCTTCGTGGGCGCGTAGTTCTGATACCCCAGCGTTATCGTTGCGACTTCAGGGTCCACACTGACGGAGTCTTCCGCGGTTATCGCAATGGTTTTGTTTTGGCGATTGACGAGAATCTGCTGGCTGAATGCTGGCAGCAGTCCCACGGTACACCACAAGACAACAGCAGTCGTTTGCCACATGATGTGCGAGATTCTAAGGGGAATGTACCGTAGTTGTCGAAAGATCGCGATAGCAAGTTGACCGCTAGTCAATACGCGATATCGCCTGCTTACAACAGCTAGGTTCGGAGCTTGGGCTAATCGCCGCCCAACTCAACGCGGTCTTGTTTTGCCCCGGGTTTTCCGTAGCGTTTTATCACGTACGAACCTGCCGGAGCGCGGAACTTTTTCAGAATTGGGATTGTCACCGTGAATAGTCGCTCAGCACTGGGGCCATACATGTAGATAGTGCAAACGCCACCACCATACTCGTCACCATCAAACTGACCTGCCGCCGCGTGCTCGATGGCATCGGATAGTTGGTCTTCCAATGCAATAATCCGTTTTCGCTCGTCACTGCTGCCCATGTCTCCCGTTCGGAGCTTGATGGTCGCTATCAGAGCCTGTTCTTCGGCAGCACTGACCGCCCGACAGGTCCTCAATGTCCGCCAAGCTCCCAGAGCAAGGAAGACCAAAAGGAATACCGAAAGGATGCGTGTTTTAGCGCTCATCGCTGCAAAGCCTACCAGGGGAGAAATGATGGCACAAGGACGGGCCGAAACAGTGGTTGGTTACAACTGGCGTAACATCCCGATAGCGCGAATTGACCCGTCGATCGTGCGGAATGTGACAACGGGAGAACAAACAGCGCAAGCTTGCGACATCGCCTGGTTACGACAGTTATGCTGTATCTGCTTCCGCCCTTCGCTAAACTGACCTGTCATAGTGCGAGGTGAAGGGTGAAGGCCCTGCTTTTACGTTCTCTGCTAGTTGCAGTCCTTGTTGGTCCTGCAATCAATATCGTGAGTACAATTGTGCTGTTCCACCGCGCAACGAAATACGACCCGCCCATTAGCGAAGCCGAGTTTCATCAAATGGGAAATATGACAGTAAACGAGATGGATGCTGCGCTCGCCAAAAGGAGCATCAAAATGACTCGGTGGGATTGGCTGAGAGAATCAGTTCCCTATTCGTATTTCTGGAAACAGGTCGCGCGTGATGCCATCGTACCTACGTGCGGCGTGTTCTTAGCATGTGCATGGGTCGGTTGGATGGAAAAAAGACGCGTGCCAAAAGGGATTTGAGTGTAAAGGCCTGATTTCGTCAATAACTCTCCTAAGGTCCGTGCTGGAATTAATAGACCACGCCTGAGCCGAACTCTTTGACAGCCCAATTGCCACCAGTCTTGTGAAGCACTACCCAACCAGATTCGCCGCATAGGTCACCGCATAAATAGCTGAAGTAGAGTAGTGCCAGTGTTGTTCGCCGGTTGAACCCAACACGCGATAGTTCCAGTACACCGGAAACTTGCGTGTTGTATGGGAACGGACCAGTGGGGCTGGTGTGGGGCAGCACCTTAAGTTCAACTTCTGCCCTTCTTTTAGGCGGCTTACAGGTTTCTTCAATTCCGAACGAAGCGGCGCGGTCCGCCGTTGCTCTATCTACTAGAGAGACTCTCAAGCTAGCACGGAAACGCCGTTGTAAAGGCCAAGTCTGAGTGTTTTGGCGGAAGAAATCCTCCCCCATATCGCTCGGCCCGAGGACAGCTGCATCAAGAGGAACATAGCCGGGGTTCTTTATCGGTATCGTTTCGTTCATGACGCATACGGTGCCATTGATGCTTTGGTCTGCCCGAAATGGCAGGCCAGATGAGAACAGGCCATCCACGAAAGCAGAGTAAACGGCATACTCTTCCGCTGTGGGCTCGGTGACAGGTCTGTTCAAGAGAGTTGCAACGAATGAAGGCGTGCCATACACGTAAAAGATAGCAACCAAGATAACGAGGGCGAGTGGCGTCGTTGACGCCAATGCCCAAGCCAATCGTTTCTTCGGTCCCGTCACTCTCGAATCATGATACCTCGCATTGCTTGCTGTTGAAACATCCCGATTACACCAATTGACCATAGGTTAATGAGTGCAAACGGGCCTGTTTACGCCAATCGGCTATTTGGGCTTGCCGTTTGTGCCGCGCTTCCCGAAATAATGCCTGAGATGCTGCGCCCACCCGGCATTCCAGAGGGGACCGCTCAGCAGACCCCAAAGCGTAATTGACGACGGATAGATTTTCATGATTGGTCGGCTTGGGCAAACTTCATACGTCCCTCGGAATACGCGTTGAAAAGCCTTCACCCGCATTCTTCGCTCAGAACCATTCGTTTCGGGGTGGTGGAGCAGAACGTAAAATTGATAGCACTGAATCCCTACTTGCAGAACAAAAGCGAAGTTCTTCACAATCCGAGGAACCCGCATGGCGTTGATGGCAATGAATCCTGATGCGAGTGCGGTGTCGAGTTCGGTGCCACCAGGAGTTCCGGGAGTTACGGCTTGCACTAGTACGGTGATGTTGCTCGGACGCGGTTCCCCCAATCGGATGTAGTCCTTGCAACCCGCTAAGTTTTGGATACCATCCCACTGGCGCGCACGCCCCATGTTGTAGCCCATTTTCAACAGCCACCGGAGTAGCTCATCGAAGTTGAACTCGACCCTGATCTGTTTGCCGCTAACGACGATGTTGGTGAAATATCGGTCAAACAGAACTAGAAAATAGCTGTCCAACCTTGAGAGTATGTCGTTGTTGCAGTTCCTGCACACATCTGAAATCGTGGGTTCCACCGATACAATTTTGTCCGCGGCCCCAGCCTTGATATTTGCCACGAACTCGGCAGCTCGACCTGTCCGATCAAAATACCCCTGTGGAATCAGATGTTCTCTGGTGAGTTCAGTCCCTCCGCAGTAAGCACATGAACGCTTCTGCTGTGCGTCCTTGACGGATTTCTCCATCGTTCATCTCGACCAAGCTTCAACATCGGAAATGATACGCCCGACCCTCACGCTCAGGGCTGAACGACGCGTAGCTGTTGAAACATCCTGTTTACACTCACGACAGGGGGTTCTAAGTGTAATGGCCTGGTAACGTAAATTGACCGGAATACGATAATTTGGGTTTAGCAGCCCACCAAGGAACCCTCATGCGTGGCGGCGGCTGGGGATGTGTACTTGTTATCGCCTACTTGTTTGTACCCGGTTTGATAATCGCATACATCACGCATTCCTATTCGTGGATATTAATTGGCCCGATTGTCATGGGAGGTTTGCTGCTCGCAATTGCCGCGCTACCCATTAAGCGAAAAATCACCCGCAACAATGGGCTGACCAACTGGAGAAGCATCTTCTTGGTACAGAAGGCACATATGACTGGGATGACGCAATTTCGGTGAGACTGTCCGACGAACGACTGGAGAATCTGCGCCGTCGGCTCACCGATTTCGATTCGCTTGATACTGCACAGAAGCGAGAGGAATTTCGGCAAATCGTAGAGACGCTACGGCGCGGGGAGATTCCCTAGGTCAAACGCTTTCGGAACAGCTAAATACCGTGTCAGAGAACAAGTCAGTTGGCGAAATATCCTGATTTCGCTCATCCTATAAAAGAGGATGTCAAGAAAAAAGTCTTTCCCTTTCCCCTCTGGAGACCTGCTGCTTGCTTGCATCCAGCCCCGTCCCCTTCGTGGAGGGGTTTTTGGTTTTCGCCGCTTTGGATCGCCGCGTATTTCAGCGACGATGCCAACCCCAGTTGATGGTTTCCAGGTAATGGTTTCATCTTGCCGTGGGCGCTTGACGCCGATCCGTTGCGAAGCTACGCAAGCCCATGTGTTGGCTTTCAGTGCCAACCATCATCCTATGTGAGGCTCGAGGCCTATGGCTTTTTTGGGTTGTGCGAGGGGGCATAGGATTGACCCGGAGACTCGGTGCTGAATGCAGCACACGGCGCCTAATGAGTGAATGGATACTCTCCCTCGAACCCGAGCGTCGCAGAACCGATTGGCCACCCACGAGGTATGAAGACCTCGGAGAGCAACTGGATTTCTGTGCAACGCTCAAGCTGCTTGCGTCTTCAGTTGTTCGGCGTCGAAACGTTCCTCCTTTTTCCAAAGTATCAAAGCAATGGCCGCGATCTTCCGTGCTAGCGTTAGACGTGCCATCTCGGGCTTCATGCCTTTGTCCAGCAAAGCCACATAGAAGTCGCGCAACGGCCCCACCCCACAGCTGGCTCGAGTCGCGGCTCCTTTAAAGATCTCTTTCATCTCATGGTTGTGGTTCTGATTGAGACCACGAATCTGTTGCGGTTTTTTCGCCAGTTGCAGTTGCCCGCGGACAAAGCGGTATTGCGCACTGTCGCGCGTTTCAATGCCCAAGCCACTATAGGTCCAGAGTTGTCGCTTGCTACGGAACCGGTGTGGGGTTTGCATCAACGCCAGCAAGCGGGCGGCCCGAATCGGTCCGATGCAGGGAATCTGGCGCAGCAGTTTCGCGGCTTTATGTTTTCGACTCTCCGCCAATAACTCGGGGCGCAGCGTTCGCCGCAAGGCTTGCAATCCATCCAACTGTTGGTAGAGCAGCTCGGCGCGCCGGCGCACGCCCGCATGCTCAATCTTCTCTAACCATTCCTCGCGATAACGCGGAGCATAAACCTGGGTTCCCGCACAGGCAATACCCCAGCCGCGATACAGAGCCTTCACCCGATTCATCACCCGGTTCAGATCTTGGCTGATCGTCTGGTAACTGCGCGCCAGCTCACGCAACGTCCGCAGTCCGTGTTCTCCGTGGTAGACCGGCCGCAACATCCCCGTGCGCAACAAGTCGGACAGCTTGCGCGCATCTACTTTGTCATTCTTGCTGCCCTCCTTCAACAATGCGTTGCGTCGCGGATTGCAGACCAGGACTTCGTGCACATGTGGCTTCAGCAGGTCGTAGAGCCAGGCTGCCCAGGTGCCTTCTTCCCAGGTGACATGCAGTTCGCCCTGCAGTCCGTGGATAAATTGCAGAAGGCTGCCGGCTTTGGTTTCCACGATCGACTCCATCACCAGCTGGCCAGTGCCATTCCGGACGGCAATCACGGTCGCTTCCTTGTGCACATCCATGCCGATATACTTGATGTCGCGACTCATTTGAGTTGTCTCCTTGGGGGAAAGGTCATTCGCCTTCAACGCGTATCTTTCCCTCAAGGTAAAGTGCCATACTTCAGGACCCACCAGGAAGGGCGCGTTCTGCGCCCCGCCGCAGTTATAATCAGCACGAACTGAGCGGAGGATAGGGCCATGCTGGGAAGCAACCCGAGCGCCGACTCAGTGGCCTCGACCGATCGAGGGGGGATGCTACGGCATCCCTTTTTCCGTCTTGAGTCGAGTCCCCTCATCGGGACAGGCACCCAAGCGTTAAATCCTGGGGGTGCGGGGGCAAAGCCCCCGCCGCCGGGCACCGCCCGACACTCGCGTCCCATCACACAGCCGGAACGCTTAATTTTTCGATTGCTATGCAGTGAGACGAAACGCCGCCGGCACCACAAGTTGCTTCCCCCTTCTGAAGCGGGGCGCTCTTTCATAATGCATTGACTCGGCGTGGGCGTAATCGCTTGGTTTCAACAGTTGACTGGAATCAGAGCCACAGTCGGGCATAGTCTGGTGCCATGACATTCCACCCTGCCTCGGTGATTCGCGTCAGCATCGCAGCGGTATGGCTGCTGTCTCCGCCAGTTCTTGCAGTTCTCGCCTTGCGGTCATGGAGACGGAGGCAACGTCCGGTCGGCTGGAAAGCCTCATGGCCATTCGCTACTGCAGTCGCGGTTCTGGCAAATTGGCTCCTGTTCATTACATTTATTTTTAGTGGCCAGATCGGCGGGTTCGGTTCGCATTATATGACTACCAGACTCGCAGACATGTTCTTGCTTGTCTCCTTGCTGGTTTTAATTGCATCGTTTCTCGCGTATGTGGGCCGATGGCAGTTATCTTTGGCCAGCGTCCTCATGTTGGCACTGTGGGTGGGCAGCGAGATGGTCGCGTAGTTGGCGAAACATCCCCATTGCGCTCAGTGACCAACAGTCAAAATGTGTAAACGCCTTACGTCAGCAATACCGTGGGTGACACCTGCTCGCTGCGCCACACGTCCCCTTGGGCTACACTGTCGGGCATGATGCGTCGTATTCAGGAGCCTCCTCCAAACCTTTTTCGTTCCCGCAGGCCGTGGCGCGGTATCTTGTCGAAGGATTGGGTGCCAACCAACAACGTACAAAGGGTGGTCGCATTCATTAGTGGCGTGATCTACGTCATGGGTGCAGTCGCCGCTATTGGCTCAACGTTCCGGTTCAAAGCCGAATTGACCGCTGACCTTCATTCGGAAGCCGCTGCTGCCGTTATGAGTTTCTTCCTCGTGTGCGTTGTCTTGGCGGGTGCGGCAATTGTTATCCTGCTAGGCGTTCGCCTTCTGAAGAGTGCTTTCCGCCGCAGCGCAAATCTTCCGAGGATCTAGTGTTGCTGTTGAAATATCAATAGCGCAAGTTGACCGGTGGTCAATACGCGCTATGGCCCTGTTTAACTATCTGGAACGTGTGGGCAATTCAGCGTAAAGTATGCTGCGGCGACTCAAGCCGGACTGGCTTAGGACTAAGGTCAACAATCATGAAGGCAGGCCCGTGGATTGTTGTTGCCGTCGTATTGGTCATTGTCCTGTGGCTTTCTGTACGCTTCCGACAAAACCACAATTCCTCTCCCGTGTCGCAGCCCAAAAGCCAACGGGCAGACCCAACCGTTTATCTAGGTCTTCGCAATCTCGCGTTGCAAGATTCCCGAGTGAGGCTTAACGCCCACCCTGCGAAACCCACGGAACCCTATGCCGTGCTTATGGACTGGGGCATTGACGCAGGTACCGCTACAGTGGCCGCCTTTGCGGATGGAACGGCCAGCGTATATTTAAGCAGCGGTGGCGGTTTCCTCGGTGGTGGCCAGTCGCATGAGTCCATTCGTAACGCAGCGAAGAAGACGATAGAAATCGCGGGAGAATTGCAGCCTTTAATGCAGCCCACGACCACTTATCCATTGCCCCAGCGCGGACAAGTTACATTCTACGTGCGCACTGACGCGGGCGTGTTCACAGCGAGTGCGTCGGCCGATGATATGCGTAGCCATCGCAGTCCGTTCTACAAGCTGGGCGACTCGGCCCAGACCATAATCACCGAGTACCGGCTGATGCAAGAAAGCAAGTAGACAGGTTTGCGAATGGAGTCCATGCGGTGGTGCCGCCAGGAGTCGGGGTGACACTCTGCTCAATTGGTGAAATATCCCCATTGCACTCAATGACCAACAGTCAAAACGTGTAATGGCCTACGCCATCAAGATGGTTTTCGGTTCCGAAATCATCGACGCATGTGCAACAACTCAATTCCTTGCCTCAGAGTAGGGTACGCAAGTCGCGTCAACAGTTCTCTCTTGATGCGAGAATTATCTGCTACCGCTGATGTCATCCCGGCCCTCACAATGTCACGCGTCAAAGGTGCCGTGGTCTTAAAGAGCTTCGCTGCGGTCTCGCAGGTTGCGCCAGCCGCGTAAAACACCCACTCGGGTAGTCGCCACGGCTTGCGATAGCCGAACTGCGCGGCGAGCTGGTCAAGGAATTCTTGAATCGTGAGCGGCTTATCATCACACACGTTGTAAATGCCCCTCGCATTCTCGTTCTCGATTGCTGTGAGCACGGCTGCTAGGAAATCCGGCAAGGCAATGAGATGTACCCACGTGGGTTTTTGCCAAATTGCGAGCAGCCTAAATCGGAGCAGCCAACGAGCCGCCTCGATCAGCTTGATTCCCCTTCCGTATACAACGCCCGCCCGAAGAATGACAGCGATGATCGGAGTTCCTTCACACTGTTCAAGCAGCAGACGTTCTGCGGCTAACCGCGTACGAAAGTGAACGACATTTGTAGCGGAATCTAAGCGGTCAGTAGCCGGATGTCCCGGTGTCGTCTCCCCTTCGACATGAGGGAAACTCACTAAGATGAATTTTCTGATCGCCGAATCTTTGGCCGCAATCAGAAGGTTCTGAACGAAGCCAATGTTCGTTCTTGGAAGGAATTCTTCGGGCATCGGCGCAAAAAGAACTCCTGCAAGATGCACGATGCAATCAGCACCGGCGCAAGCACACGAGAGTGTGCTCGGATTGGCTAAGTCTCCGCGATATACCGTGACGCTTGGAGACGCCGCCAGATCGGAAGGGGGCTCTGTCTTATGTATTAGGAGGCGAACTTCGTGATCGGTTTCGAGCAGGTGCCGCGCCAGCCGTGATCCCAGATTGCCAGCCCCACCCGTTATCAGAACTCTCATACTTGCTTGTTCTGGAGCCGCAGCATGAAGCCGCGAAAATAGACCATGCCTCCCATATCGAACAAGCCGTGGGCAATCATCGGTACGGCGAGGTTCTTTGAATACGCAAAGAAGATACTGAGGTATAGGCCTTGAAAAATCGACCAGTAGCTAACGACTCGGATGTCTTTCCTTCCAAAATGAGCAAGCATGAAGAGCAGTGAGGCAACGGCAAGACCCAACCATTGCTGAACAAACCCCCTAAAGAAGACTTCCTCGCCGCAAGCTGCCGTTATCCCTCCGAGCAGTATTTGCACGGGACTTGGGTTCGCATATTCCTTGGCGAGTGAGGCCGTCAGTTGTTCGGCGAAGGTATTGCCCTTGAAAACTCTATAACCATACTGTACTAGCAAAGTCCATAAGCCGAGCCAAGCAGCACCCACGACTCCGAGCACAACATCGAATGGCCTCGGTCTCACATGCAACGGTAGACCGAGAGCGTGAATTGCCCACAATCCGGTGCTGCCAAGGAGCACTGTTACCATCACTTCGAGCCAGAGATGTCGCTTGATATAAAAGAGCACCGTTCCTCCAGTTCTTCAAGCCTACATCGATGACTTCGGCCACGAGAAGCGATTGGAGAAGCTTAGTTTAGCAGCTTGGGTCGGCGGGGCTCGGTGTAGCTGGCGAAAAATCGCCATTACGGTCAAAACCCCTCAATGAGCGAAATCGCCTGTTTACAACAATCACCCGCACGATCAAAATCAGGCGTATGAATCGCCTTTTCATTGCCGTGCTGTTTTCGGTGATTGCAACCTCTGTGTGGGCTCAGTCGAAGGAAAGCCCGTGCTGGAAAGCGGCGAGAACCCAGTCAGAGATGAATCACTGCGCCGATTTGGACGCGCGAGAAGCTGAGGTCGACTTGAATCACGTTTACAACCAGCTGCTAGCCAAGCTGAAGGCCGACAAGAACGCCACAGAGAAACTGCGGATTGCACAACGCGCTTGGCTTGCGTTTAGAGATGCACACATGCAAGAACTTTACCCAGCAGAAGACAAACAAGCAGAGTATGGCACTGTTTTTCCGATGTGCGCAGATCTTGCTTTGGCGGACCTCACGAGGCAACGGATGAAGATGTTGAAACAAATGTTGAACCATGTAGAAGGCGAGGTCTGCAGCCGGTAGCTTATGGTGAGTGTAACGGCCTGGTTACGACACTTGCCCGCACGTAGGCATCCGGGTGTAGGCTCGTAGCCTATGAGGTTCGTCTTCCTGCCGCTCGTGTTGGCCGCTTGCCTCGTAGGTCAATCAACTGAACAGCACCTTCGCAAGTCATTTATCGTGCGCATCTCTGAAGGTTTTTCGACCCTGAGTCCGACTCCCAGCCCGAACAATTTAAGCAACTGTCTTGTCGTCATGCCGGATGGCCGAATGCATCTTGAACTGCGCAGACAGGAGTTTCTTGACGGAAGGGCCGTTCTGACGACGTATGAGTCCGCGCTTCACAGTAACGAAATGGAAATCCTTCGAGGCATTGTTGACGATGTTGGGGTGAAGGCTCTCCCACGATTTGCAGCGCCAGTGGTGCCAATGGATGTCGATGACTGGCAGGTTTTCCAAGCGGAGATTGCGCGGGGAACAGAAGCGCAGCAAGTTGGGTATGTCACTTGGCATGGACATGGCCCCAACAACTCCGAAGCCGATAAGGCCGCGTGGAAACAAGCCACGAAAGTTTTACAGCGTTTAGTTGACTGGTCGCACGCTACCAAAAGCAGTAAATCGCTGAATTGGCGTAAGGTGCGAAACCCGAACAGCTTCTGTGGTCAGTAGTTGTTGAAACATCGCGATAGCACTCATTGAGCAGGCGCGTGCTCGACCCTTCCTCGGTGCTGGGTTGCTTCATCTATGGCATGTTCCAGTCCGCTGTACTCTGATTTTGGCACGGAGGCGCGAATTAACACGCTCCCGGTCTGTACGTCCATTCCCGTGACAGAGCCCCGCCGAGAGTGCACTTCTCCCATTGACACGCCAGCAAATTCCTCCGGCACGATTATGTAGATGAGAAATTCGGACTCCGGCTCATCCGGCTGACCGGGTTCGCTCGTTCCACTCAGTACACGCGACATCAGATGTCTCCCCTGAACAGAAGAAACCAAACATTCGATTGCTGTGGACTCGCGCCGGGATCACTCCTGGGTTGTTGCAGTAGCCATCTTCGACTGAAGAAAAGCTATGAGAGCAGCGTCGTCTGCGCTGCGAATCGCTGGGAACCTGTCACCCAACCACCGCACCATCTCATCTCGATAAAACGGACGCTGCCTGATGACGTCGAGGAAGAACTCCCATCCGGCTCGGTCGTTCATCTCGGCTAGCCCCTGAGCTGCTGTGGTCCGGACGAAGGGCTGCTTCGAGGACGCGAGTATGTCGCGTAGATAGGGTCGCGTAGATAGGGTCGCGCAAGGGTTCCGTAATTCGTCTGCATGTTCCCGACGACTCCGGCGTGGGAGTCGTAGCCAGGAGGGTCAGAGGCGTCCTTTTGTTTGACAATCGCCGTAAGTCGCGGCAGGTCGGAGGGATCGTGGAGCCACGTCAAGCAAATCATGCTCTGCTCGGTCGCAAGGCGTGCTTCCGTCAGCTTCCAAAGGAGAGGCCGACCTGCAAGTGGTCCGACACTCGCCAAGAATTGCGCCATCCATTGGGCAGCCTTTTCATTCCTCTGGGCGATGACAAAGTCGACCGCTGGCTGCAGCGCATGCTCAATCCGGGCTACGGTGGCGGACGGCAATCCGTAGTGCGAATCGCGTAGGAGATAAAGCGTATGGACGGCGGCCTCGACCTCGGCCGGTACAGAAGAATGTAGTCGCGGCAGTGTCGCGGCTACGATCTGCGGGGCGATGGGGGCGTGGTCGCGCGGATTGAGCATCCATGCAAGAGCGTCGCTAGGCCCATGCTGGCTGATCGCCAGTAGGAGTTGCGTTCGCACTTCTGCCGGCTCAAAGAGTTTCAGGCTCTCGGCGGCGTAGCCAGCGAGCGCGGATTCGGGGCACCCCCACACGCCTGCGGCACAGCCTTGATACGTGGTCTCAATCATCAAATGCAATACGCGATTATCGCGGCTCGCCAACAGGGACGGGAGCGCCTCTCCCAGCAGGGGACCAGCGGTGACTGGCAGCGTTGAAAGTTGATGATTGAGCCAGGACTCGATCATCCCAGGTGGCGCCGTGCGCAGGTGTAAGACCGTCCAATCCGATTGTTCGGCAACCTCGAGTTTCCCTGCTCCTCGGTATTCGCGCCGCGTAAAGCGGACCAGATACGTGCCTGGCTGAGTCAGCGGATATTGAAGGTGGATCGGCAGCTTCGATTGGGCAGTGTCCACAACTCCCAGGAAGCCACAGGCCGGACCTCCCCTTCCGCCGGGCGGCACTCCTTCAAGCGGCGGCAGCAGGCGCTCATCCTGCTTCACTTCGACCTCATTGCAGTAGAAGTCGTTTGGAGTCGTGCTGGAGGGATAGTGGATTGTGTACTTGGTTGGGGAATCGACATGCATCCAGATCGGCATCCCAACATAAGCCGGGTCAGGCAAGGAAATCTTGGCAACCGGGATAGATGGCGCATTCTGCGCCCCTTCGACGACCGGAACGCTGGCTGCGAAAAGCCACAGACAGATCAATGCGGGCAACATCCGACTACTTTACTCCGCTATGATCCGATTTGCCCTTATCACTGGTTACGCCGCGCCACTCCTGGAAGCAGACGTGCCGTCCCTATTACACTCACGACCCGTATCCGGCACGACAGCGCTATCCTGAAAGTGGAGGACACTCTATGCAGCCGGTCCAAGCGCGATTCGTCGGGGTTGAACTTTACTTCAATGACCTGGAAAAGGCGAAAGAGTTCTATGAGGAACGGCTCGGTCTTGAAGTTTCTGATGAGCAGATCGGGCATCATGTGCAGTTCGATAGCGGCGGGCGTTTTATTTGCCTTGAGCGGAAGGGAGCTGAGTCATATCCCTCCCAAGATAAAGCAGTGCTGTTCTTTGAGGTTCCAACTTTGAAATCGGCAATTGCAGCCATCGGCCCAGAGAAGCTAGTTCACTCCGAACCGACGTGGGCCGTTCTACACGATCCCGAAGGCCACAATGTGCTCCTGCTCCAGAAAGCGGCAGTGAAGCCGAAATAGCGGGTCAATTGGCGTAACATCGCGATTTGACTCATTGACAGTCAGGCCAGCATTAACCATGTGAAATCGGGACGGCAGTTTCGCGATATGCGTACATATCTGTCGCCGTTTTCACTTCATGAGGTCTTTCATTTTCACGGTTCGCGAGCAATGGTGTTCTAACTGATTTGTTTTGTTGCCGGCCGTTTTCACGAGATGCGTTCACCCACACATTCCTCCTGCTGCCCGCGCTTTTTTTCTTTCTAAGAGACTTGTCATTCCGAGCGAGGCGAGGAATCTCGCTTTCTAAGAGCGGCCACGGATGTGCACGGATCTCACGGATTTCTGGTCCGTCGAATCTGTGACGATCCGTGACCTGCCGGGTGCCCTGTCCAAGCTCCGCTTGGGCGGATTTTTTTTACGACATCAGGAATGAAGAATCGAGACTTTTGATATCCCCTCTCCTACCCGGTCATCTGGAATCAAAGATCTACGCGCGAATCTGATTCAAGCCAATGACAAGTTGGGAGTTGCACAGGAAAGCCATAATCTGCTTGCGCGTAAAATCTTTGAGAACAAAGGGAATTGACCGCTTGCGGGGAGGGCACGGCTTTAGCCGTGCCGCCAACGCCAGCAAATCAGGAACAGGTGATGCACATAACTGCGAAGCCTGATCGGCACGGCTGGAAGCCGTGCCCTCCCGGTTTCCCAAATTGAGAGCGTTTGCTTTCAGGGATTTGCTGCCAGACCGGGGGAAGGGGTACCACCCGAAAACCGATTTGGAAAAGCAGGTCCCTCGACTCGCGCAAAGAACGCTCGGGGCACCCAGGTCACGCGAGGTGGTGAGTTGGTTATTTAATCATCGGCAAGGGCGATCCGGCCTTTATCATCTCGGGCAAGGCGTTCCTCGCTTGCCACTAACTTCCCGGCTACGGCCGACCCATACTTACCTGCACAAGGAGGGCCCGATGCCGATCCGCTGGAAGTCCTCGGCGACGTTCATGGAGCATCCGTGGGTGTCGATCGCGATGGGTCCCGATCCCGCTAACAACGAATTCCGGGGACACGCGCGTGGAATCATCGCCATCGGCGACATCGCTACCGGAGTGATCGCTCTCGGCGGAGTTGCCCGAGGCGTGGTGGCGCTGGGAGGACTGGCCTTCGGCGGAATCGCGTTCGGTGGTGGCGCGATCGGCTTGGTGGCCTTTGCTGGACTCGCCCTGGGATACCTCGCAATCGGCGGGTTGGTAATCGGCTATGCCGCGATCGGAGGGCTTGCCATCGGGCAGTACGCGATGGGCGGAGCCGCCTTCGGCAAATTTGTGATTGGGCCGCTGCACCGCGATCCGGAAGCGGTTGAGTTCTTTTCGAAACTGTGGCACGGGCTGCCGATTCCTCCAAAGTCGCGATAGGCATCGGGGGCCAGCAGGCAACAGCAGCCTCGTTGCCCTGAAGAAGAAGTGGGCGCCCTGCGCTTTTCTTGAAACTTCAACCCGCGTTGGCGGCGGCGCGTGCGCGGGGTTTTCTGGCAGGTTTCGGCTTCTTGCGCTCTAGCAACTCGACGCGCTTTGCGACGTACTCCCAGAAGCGCTCGGCATCGAAGTGTCCGTCCGTCACGAACTTTTCCACGAACTCGCTGGCTCGGGGGGACGGATGAAAAGGCGCATGCAGCCAGATATCTGCAAAGGACCGCTCAAACATCTCAGGATAATTCCTTATTAAAAGATAAAGAACCGTGGAGGAGTAGGGGAACTTGGGATAAAGACGAGCAGCAGAAAATTCCGCAACCAGACTAGCCCAATCTTTAGATTAGCAGTGCGCCACGTTCTGATCTATGGCACGGATGTGCCGGACAGCCCGACAGTCACGGCATCGCGCGAGATGGAAGGAACCAGTTTGCCGTTCCAGGAAAGTTATATCTGCGGGGGTTGCTTCACTCCTCGTTCAACGGGCGCTCGGGCAACAGTGTTTCTTGCTTTCTCTTCTCCTTCGCTAGTTGTAATGAAGAGTACACAGCAGCAGCGGCCACAATCACGTTGGCCACCACCACCGGGACGGCGTGGATCGCAACGCCATAGCTGATCCAGAGAAGGGCAGCGATTGCCTGGGTCCAGCGCAGCTTGGTGGGCTCTCGGAACAAGTATGAGGTTGCAAATACCACGGTCGCCAGCCAACCGATCCAGTCCATAGTGGCGCTCCAATCTAATTCTCATCCGGCACAGGTGTGCCACATGTTGGGCTGCACAACTGGCTTCCGGTGGACAGAAATTGGATGCGGTGAGGCCAGGAAAGATTACGGAAATTCCAGCGTCGAGAACACCGAAGGCGCCGAGCAATTCTCGGGCAATTCTCGGGCAATTCTCGGGCAATTCCTGTGTAACTCGGTCCTGTTTTGGGAGCCATTGCGAACTGCAGTACTGCAATTTGCATGGACTCTTTGCACAGTGCAGCGGCACCCGCCCGGCCATCTTAGGGCACACCGGCAAGCTATTGCGAAATAAGGAGAACGCCTCTCTCTGGGCATGGTAGGTTTAGCCCCTTGCGTGCAGGGAAAAGGGGTGAAAGCGAGGGGGTATGATGCTGACGTATAGGCTCGTTCGGCTAATCGAGACCCACTCGGACACACTGGCCGCAGGACTTTTGGCCAAGGTCCGCAATTCGCCGCGGCTCGATGGATACCACAAAGTTCCACCCCAGGAACTTGAGCAGCGCGTTTATGAGATCTATCGCCATCTTGGCGAGTGGCTGCTCAGCAAGAAAGAGATCGACCTCGAGCGCCGCTACAAGGAGATTGGCGGACGACGCGCGGCGCACGGCGTACCTCTGAGCCAGCTCACCTGGGCCATCATTCTGACCAAGGAAAACCTGTGGGACTTCGTCAACCGGGAGTCGGGAATGGACCGGCCGCCAGAGGTTTTCGGCCACCTCGAATTGCTGGAGTTGTTGGAGCAATTCTTCGATCGTGCCATTCATTATGCGGCGGTCGGATACGAGCAGTGGCAAGACACCCATCCTATGGCCGAAATGAGCGTGGCAAGATAGGCGGCAGTGAACGAGACGCGGCGGCTGTATCTCTGCCCACCAGGGGCTGGATCCAGTTCGCTTACGCCGCAGATTTGCGATTATGAGCTTTGCGCTGCTGCGCCACACGTTTCGCGAGCAAGGATTTTGCTTTCTGCAGTTCGGCGCGGCGCTCGGCAGTAAGACCACGTCCTCCACGGTTGATGAAATAGGTGAGCATTCGCATACCCGAGCCAGGTCCCTTGGGCGAGACTCTCTTCGAAGCCAACGTGCGGGCGATGGTCGCTGCACTCTTCGTGAATAGCCCCGCGGGAGGATGGGTGGAGTCGGTCTTTACTTTCGCAACCCATCTTTTCTTGCGCTCAGCCATACAGCCTCCCAGGATTGACCATCGAGTTGGATGCGGCGGCGCGGGTTGCGGAACTATCCACAGTCGGCGGTATTGACATGGGGACATTCCAGCGCTATACATCAACACCTGTGGGGCAGTTTCTCAAAGCCGCGGTCGTTCTGGTGGTGATCGTGTCGGTGGCGACCATTCTCATCAGCCCCGACTCCAGCGACGATGTTGACGGCGTCTTGCAGCATCATACCTGCGTAGGGCAGCCAGTGTTCCTCACCCTGTTCCACAGTATTTCCCACCTGACTATTCAGCTTTTGCACCCTGACCTTGCCATCCACAGGCTAGAGTGCCTCGATCTGCTCGATCTTGTCTGTGTTCGTCTTTGCTAGAAATCTTTTCCGAACCGTGATCTCACCCTTGTGGAGTTGAGTTTGCTCCGCGTTGCGCTTGGGACAGCGGAGCACGTCCTGGGCAGTTGGAGAGCATCGGCAGGTACCCAATTCTGGGGCGGATTGGGACGAATCCCCTTTGCACCGTCTGCCCAGGATGCCCAATTAAGACAAATCGCTAAGACTGGCTTCGAAAATTTCTTCGCAACCCGGAACTGGGCCGAGTTAGGGGTTTCATTGTTCTCATGGCAAGAACCGATCGCAGCAAGATCGTACAACTGGTGCTGGGAAATGAAAGCTTCGAGCGATTGCCCGATGCGATTCCGGATCCCCAGCTGGGTCCTGAACTTACGGTTAAGCTGGCGCATTTCGTGCTGTTTCTCGCGGAAGTCGAGGACTGGACGGGTGCCCTGCGTGACGATGAAATGGAACGAGTAATTGAATGTGCGGTGGCAGCCTCCGGATTCCAGGATTCCCGGCAGGCGCGGCGGGCGCTGGAATGGATGTTCGGATGCCCCGAGGATCTGTCCTGAAACGATGGCGAGCTGAGTGGTTCTCCAGCCGAGCCGCGCTCGGCCTGCACAAGTCAAAGACGCGTGCCCACACAGACTCCCCCACATTTGGGTAGGGTTGGACGGGCGAGAACGCCCGTCCTTCCATGCTTGATTCTTGGTTACTAGCGATGTGCCAGGGCCGGCTCGTTGGCGGACTTGAAAGCCTGGTAGCGCTTGTTGATCTCGTCCCAGTTGACCACGTTCCACCAGGCAGCCAGATATTCGGGACGACGATTGTTGTACTTCAGGTAGTAGGCGTGCTCCCAGACGTCGTTGCCCATGATGGGGTAGAGGCCCTGGGAGAGCGGGTTGTCCTGATTGGGAGTGGTAGTAATCTGCACCTCGCCATTGGTCTTGCCGGCCAGCCACACCCAACCGCTACCGAATTGCTTGGTACCGGCATCGTTAAACTTGGTCTGGAAGTCTTTGAAGGTACCGAAGGTTTTCTTGATCACGTCGGCAATGGCGCCGCTGGGATCACCGCCGCCCTTGGGCTTCATGATCTTCCAGAACATGGTGTGGTTCACGTGTCCGCCACCGTTGTTGCGAACCGTCGTCCGGATATCTTCGGGGACTGCGGTCAGATCGCGCAGTAATTCTTCCGGATTTTTGGACTGCAGGTTGGAATGCTTTTCCAGGGCGGCGTTCAGATTTTTGACATAGGCGCCATGGTGCATATCGTGATGCAGGTGCATGGTCTTTTCGTCAATGTAAGGTTCCAGAGCGGAGTAGTCATACGGCAAAGGGGGTAGTTCGTGTGCCATTCGTTTCCTCCAGAGGGTAAGTGATGATCGGAACTGAGTGAAGGATTCAGCGGAACAGCAGCTTGCCATCCTCAATTTTGTCTTCACCTATTGTGAACTCATTTGCGGAAGATTGCACGTTGCGGGACAGAGTTGGAAGGCCGAAATCGTGAAGGTTGATGACGGACCAAAGGCAGCAGCAACGGCGAGCGCGGGTAAATCCTGCCTGAATCCCGAAGCCATACAACAGGAGCACTGCTGAGGTTCATCACAGACCCGGCGTGTGCCGTTGCCGGTAGAGAAGGGCTTCTACAGGCGCGGTCGCACGAGGATGTGGCGGTGCGGGCAAGCGTTGTTCCCCAGGGCGGAATTCTTGGGAAGCCTGTACCCGCACCTGCCGCCAGACTCCGGCCAAGGAATTCTCACGTGCTCTGGGAGACGCAGGGATCCTGCCTGTACCGTTCGCTTTCGTCTACTTCCGTTCGAGCAAGCGAATGCGGGCGGTAAAGGCGCGCCGTGTGAAGCCCCCGAAGGTCAGGAATCCGGGTCGCGAGTCGATATTATTGTTTACCGCGGATGGGTTCGCTCGACCGGTGATGTCGGCGTATCCTCCCCGGATTGCCCAATAGCGGCCTCGAAATTTGAACCTCTTCTCCACAAACAGATTGAGCGAAAAATACGGCGGGAAGCGGCGCGATCCAGGCGGCTCGACTAATTGCTGCTGGTTGTTCACTACGTAGAAGGGGAAGCCGTTGCGAGCCTCGGCAGAGTATTCGATATCAATCTGGCGTAGAAGCGGGAGCTTGGCGGGCACAATGCCGGTGGACAAAAAGCGGTTCGGTGCGTCCCATTGATATGGACCCGGGAGTTGCGGGCTATAGACCGGATTATCGACGTTAAAGTCGAGTGCCTGGTTAGAACGAATCCTGGAATACATGTAGGAGCCGGTCACCAGGTAGGTTTTACGAAACGCTTTGCGGGCGCTGACCTGGAACGAATAGTAATGATCGCGGCGAGTGTTCTGCAGAAAGTAGTCGCCGCTTAGCGGTGGAGAACCCGTCAGCGTATTGAATACGAAGCCCTGGGTACCGCGTCTTTGAATGTATTCCGCCTTCAAGTAAACAGCGGCGGGTAGCTTGCGCTCGAAAGCCAGACTCCAGTTCACAAAACGCGGCGCATGCAAGGCATGCTGGTTCACCATGAACTTCAGGGGAACGGAGCAAGGACTCGGCGAGGAAGGACACTTGCCATTGTTGTCGAAAAAGTAGTCGATGCGCTGACCGGCGAAGGGGCGGGAGACGAGCACCATGTTGGTCGCGTCGTAAAAGATGCCAATCCCGGCCGATAATTTCGTGTTGCCCTGATTGTCGAGAACATAGGTCCCCGCCAGACGCGGGGAGGGGAGCAGATGGCGGACGATTTCGTCCCAGTCGAAGCGTACTCCCGCCTCGACCAGCATACGATTGGTCAGCGACCAGCGATCCTGGGCGTAGCTGCCGACTTCGACGTTGTGCAGTTCACGGTGCGGGCCGATAGAAAAAGTCGAATAACGCGCACAGGGAAACGGGGGAGAGAAACAGTCTGGCGCACTCGCCTGCATCCCGGTCCGCAAGAAGAAAATTGGGTTTCTTTGAATTCTGGGATTATAGGCAAGACGATCGAGATCGATACCGAGCTTGAATTCGTGGCGCCCATGCCACTGGTGCGGTGCGAGCGACAAGTTGGCTAAGGTCTGCCAACGGCGAGCGACCGTATGTAAGTTCAAATAGTAGCTTCCTGTTGCCGCCTGATTGCTCGAGACAGAGGGCTGCGAACCCTGAGGTTCCAAGTCTGAAACATACTGGTCGAAGTTGAAACCGAACTCCAGCAGTTGGCCACCGGAAAAGTAGACCTGGTCTTTAACCATGGCGAAGTGGCCTGATTCGGTGTCGCGAGGCGTAGTAGAAGGAGGACTAAAGAGGGAGAGGCCAAAATGTTCGTCGCGCTGGTAATTAATCAGGTAACTGGCCGTCAGGATGTTTCCCGGAGCCAGGTTCACTTGAAGTTTGGCGACGTTCCCAACCCGCCAGAATTGGTCATGATCAGAACCGCTGGGTAGCTCGGGGATGATGATGTTGTCGTACTCGCCGTCAGCACCTTCGAAGAACCAGATTTTTCGCTTGCGGATCGGCCCGGAAAATGTGATACGCGGGACAACATTGTCGAAGCTTAGGCCCTTCTTGAACTGGGCAGAGGGAAGAAAATTGGTCGCGGTGAAACGATAATGGTCGTCGCCAATGCCGGTATTGATGCTCAATACGCCTCCGGACCCTTTGCCGTACTCAGCCGAGATGCGACTGTCCTCCGTGTTGATGGAGCGGATAGCATCGGTGCTGACGCGCAGAAGCAGCAGGCCGTTGGCCGGTTGGGTGACATTGAAGCCATCTAACAGAGTGAGGGTCTGGTAGGTCTGGGCGCCAGCGATGTGAGGCTGACCCCCGGTATCCTGCACCACACCCGGAATGAAGTTGAGGACGTTGCGATAATCATGAGTGGACGGATAAGGAATGTTGAGGACGTCCAAATTTGTCAGTTGCTCGGTAGAGGCGGTCTGCGCGGGATCAATGCCGGGAGGCGATTCCACCACATTCACCACCTCGTGAACCTCCTGGACGTGGAACAGTCTTACGTCTACGGATGGCACCTGGCCTATCTCAACGGGTTGGCCAGTCACCGCATAGAAGCCCTGTTTCTCCACGCGCATTTGGTAGTTGCCTAGGGTGAGCCCGCGGAAGTAGCAGTGCCCCGCAAAATCAGTTACACACCAGACCAAAGCACCCGCAGGAGAAGGCTGCAGGAAGACTCGCGCGGAAGGGACAGCGACTCCATTTTCATCGGTGACGGTGATACTCAGTACCTGCTGAACCACAGGGCCGGGGTGAGGCGCCGGAGTTACCGTCTGAGCAAAACCCAAGCCACCGATGACGCACAGAAACAGAAAGGAAACCGCGTAGCTCGAGTGATCGGTGGGGGGGCATTTCATCTTTCAGCTTCTTTGGATATTGTCACACTATCACGGGGTTGCTACGGGAATCCCAGGAAGGATGTGGCTTCGCGCAACCGCGGGCTGTTTCAAGGAGATGTGCGAAGTCGGTGGCTTTGTTGTAGGCTTGCGCGCATGAAAAACAGCAGATCTTCGGCCCGGATTGTCCTGCTCATGCTCACCAGCTTGCCTCCCCTTTCTGGGCTGCTAAGAGCGCAGATTGCCCCTGACCCGCAGATTCTGGCGGAGGTCGAGAAGATCAAGGCCGTGGACAATCACACCCATGTCCCCAAAGTCGTGGGTCCGGGCGAGAAGGATGATGACTACGATGCGTTGCCGTGTAGCGGCTATCTCGAGCCTTCCGAGGATCCGCTCATGGCGCGCCCGGACAATCCTCTGTTTTTGCAAGCCTGGCAGAAGCTGTATGGGTACAAGTACAACGACCGGGATGCTGCGCACGTTCGTGAATTGCTTGCCGTCAAGCGGCGGGTCGCGCAGGAACAGGGAGACAACTTTCCCACCTGGGTGCTGGACCAGCTAGGGATCGAGTACATGCTGGCTAATCGGGTGGCGCTGGGGCGTGGACTGAAGGCGCCGCGTTTCCTGTGGGTGCCTTTCGACGATGCGCTGATGCTGCCACTGGATGGGCAAGCCATGGCGGATACGCCGGACCGAAAGTTTTTCTATCAGCGCGAAGCCACGCTGTTGAAGCGGTACATGACGGAATCCGGCGTCTCTCAGATTTCTGCGATCCTCGACAACTATGTAGCGCAGGTGATAACGCCCACGCTGGAGCGGCAAAAGAAAGCGGGAGCGGTGGCCATCAAGTTTGAGGCGGCTTACTTGCGCTCCCTGAATTTCGGCGAACCGCAGGAAGCGGAAGCGCGTAGCATCTATGCGCGCTACGTAAAAGGTGGCGTGCCCAGCAAGGCCGATTACGTCAAGCTGCAGGATTATCTCTTCCGTGTGATCGCACGCGCAGCGGGGCAATTGGGATTGGCGGTGCACATTCATACGGGAGCCGGTTGTGGCGGCTACTTTGATCTGGCCGGTTCGAATCCAGCCCTGCTGGATTCAGCCTTGAACGACGCTTCCCTGCGCAAAACAAATTTTGTTCTGGTACATGGTGGAGCAGGTCCTTATCCGAAGGTGACCTCCTTCCTGCTCAGCAAGCCCAATGTGTATACGGATTTTTCCGAGCAGGATTGGATGCTTTCGCCTCGCGCGTTGAGCGTAGTGCTGCGCGACTGGTTGGAGTGGTATCCGGAGAAAATACTTTTCGGGACTGATTTGTTTCCGGGAACCCCGGAAATCAATTGGGAAGAGATTGGCTATATGACCTCCAGGACGGGGCGAGAGGCTCTTGCGTTGGCTTTGACCGGAATGGTCAATGATGGGGAGATCACACGGGAAAGAGCGAAGGAGTTGGCGCGGATGGTTCTGAGAGGAAATGCCATCCAGCTCTACGGGCTAAAGGATTAAACGGTGTGCACCGCCGCGCGACAGGAAACCAAACAGTTCGCGTTTTCTTTAGATCACAGATCTAACGTTTTGAAAGGACGCCCAAGTCTCAGAGTCGCCACGCGTCGGACGAAAGCGCGTTTTGAGTACTCACGATCTCAACCAGGCTGGATTTGGGGGCATCGCCCAGCTTCTCCAGCGTGATCTTTTCGCGGGAATTCATGGCTTCGGCTGAAGGCAGCAGACCAACGCTCTGATTTCGGCCCATCTTTTTGGCGCAGTACATGGCTTGGTCTGCGAGCTTGAGGACGTCGTCCACCGGTAAAGCATCTACGTCGTCGCGCAGCCACGGATAAGATGTCCAACCAATCGAGCACGTCATCCAGACGTCAAGACCGGGACCCAGATCGAAAGGTTCGTCGGCAATGATCTCCAGGAGGCGGGCGCAAAACGCAGGAATCTGCGCGCGTTCGGTCGAGCGCGAAATGATCAGGAATTCCTCCCCACCCCAGCGCACCAGTTCGTCCGACTTGCGCATGGCACTAGCCAGCCGGAGAGCGACTTCCTGCAGCAAGCGGTCACCGGCGGCATGTCCAAAACGGTCATTGATCGCCTTGAAGAAATCCAGATCCACCATCAGGAAGATCAGGTCGCGGTGATCCGCGGGCAGAGTGCCTTCCTCCTGAGCACGCTGGTAGGCTCGGCCAGCCTGGCTGGCATCGGCGCCAATGGTTTCGTGGAAATAGCGGCGGTTGCGCGCCCGAGTCAGCGGGTCGGTGAGGGAGATTTCCTGCAGTTCAAGATTCTTTCGCAGCAGCTCCGCGCTGCGTTCCGCGACGGCCACCTCCAGTTCTTTGCGGCGAGCATTGATGGCACGCGTGCGCAACCGGATAATGAACCATACATTGACGGCCAGAAAGACAAAAGCAGCAAGATTAGCCCACCAGGTCTGCCACCATGGCGGCTTCACCTCAAAAGTGAGAGTTGCGGTGCGACCGCTCCACGCCGAATTACCCATGCGGCACTGCACCAATAATTGATAGTCGCCGGGCGGCAGAGCCGGATAGCGTACTTCCCGCAGTATGGTTTCCGTAAACTTCGGTTCCAGGCCGAGCAGTTGATAGCGGCACTGTACTTTGTCCGGGTTGCGCAACGTCAGTGGAGTAAACTCCGCGGCCAGGTTGGCGTTTTTGTACTCCGCGACAGGCTGCGACACGCCCGTCCAATCCTGATCGCCCATTACCACGGAAGTTAGTGCTACATCCGGCGTCTTGGGATCAGCAGACTTGCCGCGCGGAATGTAGTGTGCCAGGCCGCGGGAAGTCCCGATTAGCAGACTGCCATCCTTCTCCTCCCAGAAACCCATGGGGCTGGTGTCATCCCAGATCAGGCCATCGGAATGATTAATAGCTCGTGTGCTCCCATCGGGCGCAATCACGACCAGCCCATCGATACCACCGCACCAAATTTGCCCATGGGAATCCTTCCCCATAACCGAAACATCGAGTGGAAACTGCTGAACCTTGGGAGAGCCGGAGGCATCGACCTGCAGATGAGTTATGCCTGCAGCGTCGTTGTAACTTATCCAGATGTCATTGTCGCCGGCGGCGGCCAGAATCGCCGGTGGGGCGAGCAGACCATCGGTGGCATTGAAGAGTTGCCAGGTTCGGCCATCGAAACGGCCCAAGCCCCGCGCTCCGGCAGCCCACAGAACACCCTGCTTACTGAAAGAAAGAAAGCGGACGGAACCCTGCATCTCTATGGGCACGGTTACCGGGATCGGGCGGAAGGGGGAAAGGCGCGGATCAAAGCGCACGATGAAACCCCGGCCTGCCACCCAGACCTGGCCGTCGGGAGCGCTTTGAAGGCACATGAAGCGCGCATCCTCCAGCGACCCGAAGGCGCGCAGATGCGCATCTGCCAGGGTCCTGAGCCGCTGCATCTGGAATGTGTGCGCGTCAACCCGGGTTATGCCGCTGGTGCGGGAAAGCGTCCAGATTGCACCGTCGCCCGCTACGGCGAGAATCTGAACTTCCGGCCCGGCGAGCCCATCTTTATCGGTGAAGACTCGCCAGTTCTTTGCATTACCATCCCAGAGCGCAAGGCCGTTGCTGGTACCGATCCAGAGCCTGCCCTGATGATCGCGCGTTACATCCCAGACCAGCCAACCGGGCAGTCCTTCATTCTTTGTCCAGGCCGACCATTCGTTAATTCCAACCACGCGGTCCAGTCCGGTTCCCATGCCGCTGACCCACAAAATGCCTTCCCGATCTTCCAAGGCAGTAATGACGCTGTTGCTGCTAAGCCCCTGTTTGTCGGTGATCGGGCGCCACCGGCCCTTGACGCGGCGGAACAGACCTCCGAGCGACGGCACCAGGAAGTCGCCCTCCTGATCGACACTGGGCAGGCCGTCGGCATTCACCGGTGGGATGCCGCTATCGTCTAACACCATCTGGTGGATTTTTGGATCGAGCCGCGCGACATGCTTGGCCGTGCGCAACCACAATGTGCCGTGACCATCGAACAGCAAGGCAATCACCCGGTCTTCCGGCAGATTAGTGATAGGTTGCAATTGCCAGTCCTTCGAACCGGCCGGGAACATTGCGATGCGGTCGCCGGACACGAACCAGACAGAGTTGTCAGCGGCGAGGGTGATGGCCGACACGGCACCCGGCAGGCCATCTTCTGTCGAGAATAAACGTGCGTCGAGGGGATTCTTGCCATCGAAGCGAAGCAACCCTTTGTCCACGATGACAAAGACATTGTTTTCGTTGTCCACGGCAAAACCCTGGGACACATCGGAAAGTTGGCCGGCGTTGCTGGGCAGTTGCAGCGCGACAAAATGGCCTTGCTTGAGGTGCGCAATGCCACCGCCGCCCTTCACCCACAAAGTGCCATCAGGAGCCATCAAGAGCCGGTCGATGTAATGGCCGGTGGTTTTCTCTACTTCCTCGAAGCGGCGAATGCGGGAACCGTCGTAGCGCAGCAGGCCGGTCTGCGTGCCCATCCACAAAAATCCCTGACGATCCTGGGCAAGCGCGGTGACAGTAACCGCGCTAAGTCCAAAGCTCTCGCCAAAATGCGAGACTGCATAGCGCGGATTCGGAGGCAAGGAAACCGAAGACACACTTGCTGCCATGCCTGGCAGGACCAGGACAAAGGCCCAGCAGGCCGCGCAGACCGCGGTTGCCAGGCGCCGTGGAATGAGTTCTCTCACCATCGCAGGTGATCGGATTGGCGCCACACTTCGGGGGAAGGTCCTTGACCGGTCAAGAGCTAAGTTTCGCCTTAGTAAGGGTAACCAAGGCAGTTGTGGAGGGAAAGGTTACCGAAGGAACCAGGACGTC
>DASQIH010000232.1:0-2103 GCA_035631655.1 Terriglobales bacterium | reverse complement strand
TATGACCAAGTTACTCGCCTTGTATGTGTAGAGGGTTGGAGTGCGGTCGCCTGGTGGTCTGGTCTCAAGTTCGACGATCTGCTACAAGCCTACCCGCCAGTTTCTCAGGCGAAATGGGCCCGAATCGAATCATCCGTCAATCTCGGTCCTTGGGGAAATCCCGACCCATATTTTGTGTCCCTCGATCTGCCGACGGCTCGTCATCCGCAGACCCTGCTCGCGACTCACCTGAACGGAAGACCTCTCACCGTGGAGCACGGAGCTCCGCTGCGACTGATCTCACCTGTGAAACTAGGTCTGAAGAACATCAAGGCGATTACACGGATTGTTTATACAGAGGACGAGCCAGCGGACTATTGGGCAAAGCGCGGATATTCGCGCTATGACGGAATTTGAACCGCTATTTTGGGATGTCTTGCGGAGTGAATAACGGGCAATCCGGAAGTGATCCGTGCTTCCGTCGGATTGGTACCGATAAACGCGCTTGTATTGACTGGTCTGGCCTCAGTACGGGTGGTCGGCCACTCAGAAATTGAAACACTACCTGAATTAGCGGCGCGCCAGGAAATTCACCATCCGCAATGACGCGAATCGGGGGAAAGCATTTGGAAGGATGAATGGGCACTGGCCAGGGACAAGCAATGCGCGCGGGCCGCGAGATGCGGATGGGACAGGCATTTCTGCCTGTGCCATCCCGGGCTCATGTTGGAGGTTCCAACGAGCCTAGAGGGAACGCAGGAAGTTCAAGAGATCCTGCTGCTGCTGTGGGGTAAGGTTGTTGAAATTGCGGATGACGCCGTTGGCTTCGGAGCCGGGACTGGCGTGCTGCTGGATCGCGTCGAGGAGATCCTTCGTGCGCCCGTCATGGAGGAAGAAGATGCGCTGCCCGAGGCCCCAGAGCAGCGCAGAACGGAATTCGTCGGGGCCGGCTCCGCCCTGAGAAACATTATCGGCCAGGTTTGAGCCCATATGGTGGACGAGCAGGTCGGAGAAGAGTTGCGCGTTCTGCTCACTCAAGCCCGGCGTAAATGAAGATGGCGCCGTGCGCATCGCCGGAGTGTGGCAGAGAGCGCATCCGGCAGCGCCAAAAACGCGTCTTCCATTGGCGATCGAGGCTGCCCCGCCTGGATCGGTGGTGGAAGGGGTAGGCGGAGCCAGGAGACGCATGAACATCGCGAACTGCACGGTGTCGCTGGGAACCTGGGCGTTTTGGGCAGTGGGATCCGAGTTCGCCAGCACGGTGAAGTTGGAAGTGTCCTCCGGTGTTTGGTTCAGCTTGCAACTGGCGGGAAGACCTCCATGTGCTGCTTCGTCGGGGCTGGGCCGCTCGTTGGGGAAGAGTTCGTTGGTCACGCCCATTTCGACGTTGTAGGCTTCGCCGGCAAATACTTCGAGTGACTTGTTCTGAGCCTTCCAGCCGAAGCGGGAGATGGTGCCGTCATTCCCGTTGCGGTTGGGATGGCCGGAAATGCCCAGGGCTACCTTGCGCTCGCTTTCAGAACGCATATTGGCAAGGATCGTTTCGTCGGCGATGTTTTCGACGAGCCCCGCGCCAAACACAGGAGTAGGAATACGAAAAATGACGTTGCCCAGTTCGAGATGGTAGGCAAAGTTCGGCTGCTTGATGGAACAACTGCCCGCATCATGGCGGCCCGTAATCACGAAGAGGTCGTGCACACCGCCGTCAGGCGTGTTGCTGAGAGAACCGTCCGGATTCAAGAAGAATTTGAAGCGCGCCTCGCGCACAGGACCATCAGGAGTTATGAAGGAAGGAAGAGTGTTTTGTGCTCCGTTGAGATTGTAGACGAGGGTTTCCGGATTTTGCCCGAGTTTAGGGAAGACCTCCGCGCTCGGACTTGTGCCGCCAACGGCGGGTTGCGCGTGGCAGCTCGAGCATTGATTGGTATTGAAGCGCGGTCCGAGGCCGTTGTTGCCGCCGCCCTTTACGACTTCCACATCCTGGAAGCGCATGAACCCATTCGTGAAGAACTCAGTTGCGCCCGGAGTTTGCGAAAGAGAAGCGAGCGGCTGGCCGGAGTCCACCGTCTCGCCGCGCACGCCGTGATCGCGGACGACAAACTGCCCGGCCAACACGGTTGCAAA
>DASQIH010000231.1:0-28211 GCA_035631655.1 Terriglobales bacterium | reverse complement strand
AACGACTATTGCCCCTGCGGCTCTGGCAAAAAGTACAAGAACTGTTGTGCTGCGTGAGCGCGGCCTACTTCATTGAATCTCAGGCTACCTGACTTGTCGCAAGCTCGGCCCACAACGCTGCCGAATGGCCAATCTCCAGGCCCAGCGCTTCAGCGCTGGGTAAAGCAAGGAAAAATGTACCGAGTCCCGGAGGGACGGCAGAATTTCCCACATGTACGTCAGCGCAGGGAAAAGCAGAAAGTGAGCCAAGAATAGGCACATACCGACCCGTTCCCCACCTTCGATATAATTCCGGCCTACCGGGAAGGTGAAATCCTCGGGGGGTGTCTTTGCGAACGCATCGTCGGGTATGCGTGTGTCTAGGAATACTGCTTTCGACCTTATCCATATTCGCTCAGCGCGAGTCGGTGCTCAAGCAGATCAATGCCCCGCATCCTTATTATTACCGCGAGATGTATCTGCCTCAGTTGACCACTGGCCCGACTGCCGTCGCATGGCTGGCTGATTCCCAGTCACTGGTGTTCTCCATGGCAGGTTCGCTGTGGAAGCAACAACTGAAGTCGGACCTCGCCGAGCAACTGACTTCCGGCCCCGGTTACGACTATCAGCCCGACTGTTCCCCTGATGGACGTTGGGTCGTGTACGCCTCGTATTTCAAGGACGCGATGGAACTCTGGGCGATCGATGTGCAGAGCGGCCAGATCCACCAACTCACCCATGGTGGTTCAGTCAACGTGGAGCCCCGCTTTTCCCCGGACGGCAAGCGCATCGTGTTTGTTTCAACCTCCTTCAACGGCCGCTTTCACATTTTTGTCGGACAGTTTGCCAATGGCGAGCTGAGCAATGTGCAACGGCTCACGGGCGAGACCCGCAGCACTCTGCCGCGCTACTACTACAGCCAGTTCGATCACGAGATCAGCCCAGCATGGTCGCCCGACGGAACTGAGATTGTTCTTATTTCCAACCGAGGCCATATCTACGGCAGCGGCGGATTCTGGCGCATGAAGGCCGAGCCCGGCGCCGAGGCGCGCGAAATTCACTACGAGGAAACCACCTGGAAGGCACGTCCGGACTTCTCTCCTGATGGCAAGCGCATCGTGTACAGCTCATATTTAGGTCAACCGTGGAACCAGCTGTGGGTGATTCCCTCTGAGGGTGGAGATCCCTTTCCTCTCTCCTATGGGGACTTTGACAATATCAACCCGCGCTGGTCGCCGGATGGCAAGCAGATCGCCTTCATCTCCAATCGTGGCGGCAATACCTCTCTTTGGGTCCAGCAAATTCCTGGAGGAACACAGACCGAGGTTGTGCCGAGACAAAAGCATTACCGAAAGCCGATGGGCACAATCACGATCACGATTCTGGATCCTGAGGGTCATCCAACGGCCGCCCGCGTCTCTGTCACCGGCGAGGACCGCCGGGCGTATGCGCCTGATGATGCCTGGATGCACGCCGACGACAGCTTCGACCGCGCCCAGCGTTCTTTTGAAGCCCACTACTTCCATTCCGCCGGCAACTCCGAAGTAACGGTTCCGGTCGGCCGCGCGGACGTAGAGGTGATGAAGGGTTTCGAGTATCGCTTCGAAAAACGAAGCGCGCAGGTGGCCAGCGGTGTGAATATCAATCTCACGATCCGCCTCGAGCGCCTCGCAGTTCCGGAGAACCCGCCTTCGCACTGGGTGAGCGCCGATGTACACGTACACATGAATTACGGCGGCGCTTATCGGAACACGCCGAAGCACCTGGTTGAACAGGCAGCAGCCGAGAACCTCTCAATCGTCGAGAACCTGATCGTCAACAAGGAGCAGCGCATCCCGGACATTTCCTATTTTCGGACCACGCCCGACCCGGCGTCGACCTCCAGCAGCCTCCTCTTGCACGGCCAGGAATTTCACTCCAGCTATTGGGGTCACCTCGGGCTGCTCAATGTGACACGCAATTTCATCATCCCCGGCTACGCCGGCTATCCCGGTACCGCCGCTGCCAGCCTGGTGCCTACGAACGCCGAGGTCGCTTACATGGCGCACGAGCAGCAGGCCCTAGTGGGCTACGTTCACCCTTTCGATGTTACTCCCGATCCCGGCAAAGATGAATCACTCACGGACGAGTTGCCCGTGGATGTGGCACTGGGCAAGGTCGACTACATTGAGGTGCTTGGTTTCAGTGATCACAAGTCGACCGCCAATGTCTGGTACCGGCTTCTTAACTTAGGATTCCGCCTGCCCGCCGCCGCGGGCACCGATGCCATGGCAAATTTCGTCTCACTGCGGGGACCGGTAGGACTGAATCGTGCATACGCGGAAGTGCCCTCGGGTCCGCTCAACATTAGCTCCTGGCTCAATTCACTCAAACAAGGGACGACTTTCGCGACGAACGGTCCGCTGCTGGGGTTCACCCTCGATGGCCATCGAATCGGGGATGCAATCAAACTGCCTGTGGGCGACCACCAATTGAAATTCACGGCATGGCTTCGATCCATTGTGCCGGTTGATCATCTGGAGATTGTCTGCAATGGACAAGTGGTGCGCAGCTTGGCGCTGAGCGGAAACCGCGACAGCGCCGATCTGCAGGGAACCTCGCCCGTATCGCGCAGTGGTTGGTGCTTGCTGCGCGCATGGAGCGACAAAGCGGAGCATCCGATCCTGGATGCATATCCTTACGCAACGACCAGCCCGATCTACCTCAACGTTGCGGGCTCGTCACCACCGCGGAAGGAAGATGCGGAATACTTCATTGCCTGGATCGATCGCCTGATTTCCGCCGCTCAGGCCAACCAGGACTGGAACACACCAGCCGAAAAGGATTCTGTTCTGAACGAGCTCAGGTCAGCGCGTGCGATTTACGCTCAACTCGAGAAGTAAGACTATGTGGGAACGGGTTGGGGACTTGTTTCCGACCCGTCCAGCCGGTCACAGACCCGCGGCGCCCACACTTGTCATTAATCTCCAACCGTCTCGACGAGTTCTTCGACCGCTCCACGCTCTCTCACCTTGGCCGACGTAACCAGGACCACCGACGCCACCACGATTGCGCTGCCTGCCAGAATGAATTGATTCACCACTTCATGCTCAACGGCCCATCCCAGAAAAACGGCCACCACCGGATTTACATAAGCATACGTCGAAACCTTTGACGTGGGCACATGCCCCAACAGCCAGATATATGCTGTATAACCGATCCACGAGCCGCACACGACCAGATAGAGCACCGCACCTATGCCTCGCGCTGTCCACACTACCCGCGAGAAATCTCCTATTATCGCCGCCAAGGACAGGTTCCCCACTCCTGCAAAGATCATCTGCCAAGCGGTCGAACTCAACCGGTCAGCGCCCGATTCCCAACGCTTGGAAAGCACTGACCCCAGCGCCCAACTGAATGATCCCAGCGGCAGAGTCAACGCGGCCCACAATTCTCTGCGTCCTAACGCGCCGGTGGCTCGCAGGTCTGGCCACAACAATACGATCATGCCCGCAATCCCAAGAAACAGACCGCTCAATCCTCGTTTCGAAATGCGATGATGCCCGAGCAGCAGCGAATCCAGCACCAAAAACCACAACGGCGTTACCGAGACGAGCAGTGCCGCCAAACCGGAGGGCACAATCAGTTCCGCGTAGGAAAGCGTCAAATTGCCGCCCATGAGCAACAGAAGACCGACAATGGCCATCTGCCCAAGTTCTCGTTGGCTGTAGCGGATGGTTCGGCCGCTCAGGCCGCAATAGAGGAGCAGCAAAGTCCCGGCCGTCAAAAAGCGCGCCCCACACATCAACGCCGGCGGAATGTGCTCGACGGCGATTCGGATGCCCAGATAAGTCGAGCCCCAGAACAGATACACCAGTCCGAAGTTGAGGAACATCATCCACTGGTACTGGCGCTGGGCCTCAGTCATGGTGTTTGGGGATTGCTAGAAGATCAGACGGTCAGAAGTTCCCCCAAGATTCTAAATTCGGCACAGCCCTGGTCCAGCTTGATGACCAACGGCCACGAACGATCGGGTATGTAAGGGGTTCCGCCGGCGCTAAACCACAGCTATAATGTAGGTAGAGTTCCTGTATGCGCGCTCTGCAAAAGCCGAATTCCCATCTGCCGGCCTGCTGGCTGCACTTTCTCGTGTGCCCGCGCCGCTACCTGGCAGTGTTGCCTTCGCAAGCGCGCCCCAACCTGTTCGGCAGCGACTAGTTCCCGATCCTCCCAGCGCTGTCGACTCATCAGGCGCAGTCCGCCTGCCAACTGAGAACCGAGAACTGAGAACTGATTCTGGAGGATCCCATGACAAAGACTATGACCGCAGTCGGCCCGCACATCAAAACAGCGCTGCCGGGCCCGAATGCCCAGCGCATTCTGGAGGCTGACAATCGCCTCATATCTCCGTCCTACACCCGCTCCTATCCCCTCGTGGCCAAGCGCGGCCACGGTGTGGTCATCGAGGACGTAGATGGCAACGAATTCTTCGATTTTTCCGCTGGCATTGCCGTGGTTTCTACGGGACATTGCCATCCGCAGGTCGTAGCCGAGATTCAGAGGCAGGCTGGACAGCTGATCCACATGTCCGGCACTGATTTTTACTATGAGAACATGGTGGAACTGGCCGAACGCCTGACCAAGATCGCGCCGATGCCCGGCCCGCACCGCTTTTACTACGGCAATTCCGGCGCGGAAGCGATCGAGTGCGCGCTGAAACTATCCCGCTATCACACCAGGCGGCAGCAGGTGATTGCGTTCTATGGCGCATTTCATGGACGCACCATGGGCGCCCTGTCGCTGACCGCTTCGAAGCCGCAGCAGCGTCGTCGCTTCGCGCCGCTCGTGCCCGGCGTGACCCACGTGCCTTTTCCAAATCTGTATCGCAGGCCCAAGGGGACCGATGCAAAGCAATACGCCATCGATTGCGCCCGCTTCATCGAGGAGAAGCTCTTCACCTCCACGACGCCTCCCGAGGAAGTTGCCGCTATCTTTCTCGAACCGATACAGGGGGAAGGTGGGTACGTCGTCGCTCCCACCGAGTTCCTGCAAGAACTACGCCGAATTTGCGACAAGCACGGCATCCTGCTGGTTGACGACGAAGTCCAGGCCGGCATGGGACGCACCGGCAAGTGGTGGTCCATCGAGCACTCCGGGGTTCCGCCGGATATCGTGTGCATTGCGAAGGGCATTGCTTCGGGCATGCCGCTCAGCGTCGTCATCACGAAGGCGGAGATCATGGACTGGGTCCCGGGCTCGCATGCTTCCACCTTCGGCGGAAACCCCGTCTGCATTGCCGCCGCGCTGGCTACGCTCGATGTTCTCGGGCGCGAAGGCGTGAACAACGCGGCCGAAGTCGGTGCCTACATGATGAAGCGGCTCAGTACCTGGCCGGAGAAACACGCGATCGTCGGCGATGTCCGCGGGCGCGGCTTGATGATCGGTGTCGAGATCGTTAAAGACAAGGGAGCCAAGACTCCCGCGCCGGAACTGCGCGACCGCATTGTGCAACTGGCCTTCGAGCGTGGCATCTTGTTTCTGGGAGCCGGGCCCAATTCGATCCGGCTATCGCCGCCTCTCGTGGTCACACGCGAGGAGGCCGACGTCGCCATGGACGTACTCGAAGAGTGTGTGTCGCTGGTAGAGAAAAACTGAGCGCAGATTGGATGTTCTGTGTGGGATGTTCTAGTGTGGGGGCGGGTCTCTGACCCGCCCTGCTCTTCTGCAAAGTGGTTTCTAGACGGACTTTTACGGCCACTCAAGCGGCCGGCGTCAAAATTACTCTTGTCATCCTGAGCGAAGCGAAGGATCTCTGCATTTCCGGCTCCTTAAACAACAATTGTCTCGTCCTTCGCGACCGGCAATTGAGCACTCTGCCACGCATCAAACCCACCCACCACGTTTGTTACATTCCGATACCCCGCTCGCATGAGCAGACTGCAGGCGATCGTGCTGCGGTATCCGCTCTTGCAGTGCACCGCAACCGGAGTGGTTTTATCAATCTGCGGCAGGGCCTCTTTGAATCTATCCAGCGGCCATAACTGCGCGTCGGCAACATGTCCGCATTCCCATTCTCCCGTACGACGCACATCCAGCACGTGCAGCTGAGGATCGCCCGTGCGCCCGTGTAGATCCTGAACCGTCATTTGCGGAAGCTGAGCGAGAGAAAATCCTGCCTTACTCCATCCCGAGAGCCCGCCTTCGAGGTAGCCGCTTAACTCCTCGATACCGACCCGCGCCAGCCGCATGCGTGCTTCATCGATCCGTGCCTGCGAGTCGGCAATCAGCACGGGCCGCGAGTGCAGGCCCAGGAGCGCCCCCGCCCAGGAAGCAAATTGTCCGGAAAGCCCTATATTGATCGATCCCGCTACATGCCCTGCGGCAAATTCCTCGGGTGGCCGCACGTCGAGCGCGGGAATTCCCTCCTCCATTAACGCCCGCAACTTCGCCGCTGGAATAGCCGGGAGCTCCGGCAATTCCGTCAGAGCCGCCGCACCCCCGCGATTGATCTCGGCATCCTGCTGGAAATACTCGGGCCGCGCCGGAAGGTTCGCGGTCATCTGCAGCACAAACTCGCTGCGATCCCTGATCTGCAATGCATAGTTGGTGAGGCGTTCCGTCCCAATGGTCGAGGAGCGTTCCGCCCGCATATTGCGTCCGCACAGCGATCCCGCGCCGTGCGCCGGGTAAACCAGCACCTCATCCGGCAACTTCATCAGCTTCTGATGCAGGCTGTCGTAAAGCAGGCCGGCCAGTTCTCCCGGAGTGTGGCTTTTTGAGAGATCGGGGCGACCGACATCCCCAATAAATAAGGTGTCGCCCGTCAGCACCGCCCACGGCTTCGGCGATTTCTCCAGGTCCGTGACCACAAGGCAGATGCTCTCGGGCGTGTGGCCGGGGGTTTCGAGCACAGATATACGGCATTGTCCGAATCGCAACTCATATCCATCGCGCACGTCCACGTGCGCGTAAGTCGCCCCCGCTTTCTCGCCGATGTAGATTCGGGCGGCGGTTCGCGAAGCGAGTTCCTTATGTCCCGAGACGAAATCGGCGTGCAGATGGGTTTCGAAAATATGGCGAATTTTAAGCCTGTGCTCGTCGGCGGCCTTCAGGTAGATCTCAACATCGCGCTGAGGGTCTACTACTACCGCATCGCCCGCCGAGCCCAGCATGTACGACGCATGCGCCAGACAACCGAGGTAAAACTGCTCGAAGTACATATTCCTGACCCCGCCTCTGAATCTCCCCTGGCCTGATTCCGCCTATGATACTGCCATTGCGCGTATGCTGTCTGGCTGGTACGCATCCAACCACGCTGCGCCACACCAGGATATGACGACATTGCAAACATGTCGTCATTCTGAGGGACCGGCAGGTCCCGAAGAATCTGGCGTGCCGTGCCAAGGCGCTTTGAGGAAAATTCAGGTTCTCCGTCTTCGCCGTCCGGTCCCCACCTCGCCATAGCGAAAACAGTTGACAAGGTGATCGTTGACCAGCCCCACAGCCTGCATAAACGCATAGCAGATGGTGGACCCCACAAAATTGAACCCACGCCGCTTCAGATCCTTGCTCATGGCGTCGGATTCTGCAGTTCTAGCCGGAACTTGTTTCAAGCTCCGCCAGGAGTTCACGCGAGGTTGTCCACCGACGAACTGCCAGATGTAGCGATCGAAGCTGCCAAACTGTTCTTGAATCGCAAGAAAAGCTTTAGCGTTGTGGATAGCGGACTCGATTTTCAGCCGGTTGCGAATGATGCCGGAATTACTCAAAAGTTCTCGAACTTTTCCGCGGTCGTATCGCGCCACAACCGCGGCATCGAATTGTCTAAAGGCCGATCGATAATTGTCCCGCTTGGCAAGTATCGTCTCCCAGCTTAACCCTGCTTGCGCTCCTTCCAGAATGAGGAACTCAAAAAGGACCCTATCATCGTGCTGCGGCACACCCCATTCCCGGTCGTGATAAGGAATAGAGAGTGCGCTGCGTGCCCATCCGCAGCGCACTAATTCCACCTGCTTTCGATGCGGCCTGTTCATCCGCCCTGGGCGCTACTCCAGCGATTTTGGTTCCGACTTGTTTTTTGGCGAATACTTATTCAATTCCGCCAGCATTTCGTGGGCAGCTGCGGGAGCTCCGACTTTGCCTCCGCGCAAGATATCCTTCACGCTAATCTCCCGGCCATACAATTTCCTATTGGCGCGATTGTCGGGCCGCAGGGTAGAACCTTCGAGCGAAACTCCCGCAAACAAACCTCGTGAGCGCGAATAGGAAAGCATCTCCGCACGCATGACGACATCCGTCGCCCCCTGTGCGCTGCGGCCTTTCGGCCCGGCGGCGGCCGAGGCATCGGCGCCCAGCTTGACCTTGCTTCCCATCAGGGACTCAGCGCCCCGCGGATTCATTACCAGAATTACGAAGTCCGTGGCCTGTCCTCCAAGTTGAAATCCAATGTTGCCACCCTCCAGCGCGTACATGGCGGGTGCAGTCCAGGAGCCGGTATAGTGCTGGCCCGAGCGGCACGTCATGACGCCGCGCCCATAACTGATTCCGACCCCGAAGGCGGCCTTTTTCACCGATGGCAGCACGATCACGCATTCCGCTTTGTCGAAAAGATCTTTGGGAATGTCATCGGGAATATTGATGATTTCTTTGAGCACTTGCCCGGCTTCTTTGACCCGATCTTCTTCTTTCTCGCTTTTTTCTTTGTCCTCAGCCCAGGCAAGCAGGGGCAGCAGCGCCAGCAACACCAATGCGAGCATTTTCTTCATCGCTGTCCTCCAGAGAATAGCAACATCTTAACCGACGCGCGTACTGCTAGTGGTCCAGAGAACTGCTTTGTCTGAGACACAATCGGACACTGGCAAATCCTGTCCAGAAAATCTCGATCACCACGCGCGTTCTGTAGAAACATTGCCATACTTTTGCAAATACAGTTCCGGGCCTTTCGCTGATCTTTCGACCACGCAATTAAGTCTCATGTTGTTCAACGCTTAGCGTCTATGACCAAACGTGTGCTCCTTTTGTAACTTGGAAACTTCACACATACTGGCCTACAGTCGCCGCAGACTTGGAATAAGGCACCCGGCTGGACCTTTCGGCCCTAAACGTGCATCTATATTAGGCGAAGGCCGCTGGCCGTGGTTGACAGTGAAAATATTGGACTCCTTGGGAATGAAGTACACGAAGTCGGTTTTTTGTCTCGCGTCGCTGATCCTGGCTCTAGCTCTGTTACCGGCGCATGCGCAATCGCCGTTCGTAAGCGCCTCAAGCCATTCCGTTTATTCTGAGGGCACCAGTGGCAGCCCTGCTGCGCTGGACGATCAAAACCCCGTCCTCACGATCAAGAAGAGAGTGGATGAGGTCAACGTGCTTTTTATTGCCATGGACAAGCATGGCAAGTTTGTGCGCAATTTGAACGAGCACGACTTCAACATTCTCGACGATCACAAGCCGCCACAGTCGATCATTGCTTTCAAAGGCCAGACCGATCTTCCCCTGGAGATGGGACTGCTGGTGGACGTCAGCGGCTCGGTGCGCAGCCGTTTTGAATTCGAGCAAGAGGCTGCCGTCGGTTTCCTGCAGCATGTCATTCGGCCGAGCTACGACAAGGCCTTCGTGCTCGGGTTCAACGCCCACGGGCAACTGGCGCAGGATTTCACAGATAAGGTTTCATTGCTTTCCGCCGGCGTGAAGCGCCTCCACGATGGCGGGGGCACAGCGCTATACGACGCCATTTACCACGCCTGTAAAGACAAGCTGATGAAGGAGAATTCGGATCGGCCCATTCGCAAGGCGTTGATTGTGCTGAGCGATGGCGAAGATAATCAAAGCGAAATGACCGAGGCGCAGGCCATCGAAATGGCACAGCGCGCTCAAGTCCTGATTTATTCGATTTCGACCGACGACAGCGGATTGATCCTGCGTGGCGACAAGATCCTCGAGCAATTATCCGACGCAACCGGCGGACGAGCCTTCTTCCCCTACAAGATGAAAGACATCACGCACTCATTCTCGGCCATCGAGGACGAACTGCGCAGCCAGTACGTCGTTTCCTACAAGCCTTCCGATTTCGATGCCGACGGCCGTTACCGAAGCATCCAAATCACCTCTCTTAAGAAAGACCTCTTGGTCCGAGCCCGCAAGGGTTATTACGCGCCGCGTCAGTAACACTCCAGCTACTTTCATCCCGAGCGAGGGCTTCAGCCCGAGTCGAGGAACCCCTTGCCCACTTGCAGGACCCGCGTACTGGTAAGGCATTCTCACCAGACACATCGGAGCAAATATCTTTCAACTTCCGAGGTGCTGCCCACAGGCAAGGCTTACGCGCCTTTTTTCAATTCATACTTAGCCGGCTGGTATGTGCCAGGGGTAGTCCGGGCGGCAATGCTCAAGCGATTCCATGCGTTGATGGTAGCGATCGCCAAGGTCAGATCGGCCAGTTCCTTTTCACTGAAGTGTTTCCGGGCCAACTGGTAGACCTCATCCGGCACGTGCGTATCTGCAACCCGGGTCACCGCCTCAGTCCAGGCCAGTGCCGCGCGCTCGCGATCGCTGTAGAAGGGGGTTTCGGCCCAGGCGTCGAGAGAATATAGCCGCTGCTCGCTTTCGCCGATGGCCCTCAGGTCCTTCCAGTGCATGTCCAGGCAGTAAGCACAGCCGTTGATTTGGGAAGTCCGCAGCTTGATGAGATGAATGAGTGACTCTTCCAGCCCGCACTCATGAAGATAATGTTCGAGACCGAGCATGGCATGGTAGGCGCCGGGCGAGACCTTCGTATAGTGAATCCTCTCTTCCATTTTTCCTCCTCAATACAAATTTCTGATTATCTCGTGCCGTTGTACGTTGCATGTTTTTATTGCCTGTCCCGGATTTCGGAGGTGGCGTGGTTGCACCTGTGGCGGCACTGTGTTACCGTCCGGTTGAATCCCACTTTACAACCGGGAGAAGCTCATGGTCGGAATCATCATCCTGGTTCTTCTTGTCCTGATCGTGATTTTCCTGATCGGGATGTACAACAGCCTGGTGCAATTGCGCGTCCGTTGCGATTCGTCCTGGTCTGATATTGACGTACAACTCAAGAGGCGCCACGATCTCATCCCCAACCTCGTGGAAACCGTCAAAGGCTACGCCGCCCACGAAAAGGGAACGTTTGAAAACATCGCCAAATATCGTTCGCAGGCGATGCAGGCAACGACTCCCGCCGACAAAGCCGCCGCCGAAAATCAGCTGACCGGCGCGCTGAAAAGCCTGTTTGCGGTGGCCGAAAACTATCCGCAATTGAAAGCTTCCGAAGAGTTCACCCAGCTGCAGGGCTCGCTGAGCGAGGTCGAGGACACGATTCAGAATGCCCGCCGCTATTACAACGCGGTCGTACGTGATCTGAACACCAAAATACAATCCTTCCCGACCAACATCATTGCCGGCATGTTTGGTTTCCAGCAACGCCAGTTCTTCGAAGTGCAAGCTGCCGATCGCGAACCGGTGGCGGTAAAGTTCTAAAGATGGCGGGGGTCATAACCTCTCCGGTAGAGACGCGGCTTGCCCCCTCTCAGAGACGCGGCAAGCCGCGCCTCTACCATGCCGCCGCAATTTGCCTGCTTTTCTTAGCTATCCTGATCCTGGCTTCCCCGCTCCATGCCAAAAGCTGGCGCATCGCGAATTACCAGGACATCATCAGTATCAACCAGAACGGAAACGCTTCGCTCAGCGAACGCATCACGCTGGTGTTCATCGGCGAGTGGCACGGGATTCATCGAACAATACCGGTCGAATATCCCGGCCCACATGGCACCAATTACACGCTCTTTCTTGATGTAACCAGCGTGACTGACAGCAGCGGCAAGAAGCTGAAATACGAGTCGCATACCTCCAACGGCTACCGCGATCTGAAGATCTATATCCCCGACGCGGTGGACACCACCACGACAGTGCAAATTGACTACGCGGTTCGCAACGCGATCCGCTATTTCGAAGGTTATGATGAGTTCTACTGGAACGTAACTGGCAACGACTGGCCTGTCCCCATCGATCACGCCACTGCCTTGGTGCATTTTCCCGACAATGCTTCCGGCTCGCTGCGGGCGCAGGCATTCACGGGCGCGTACGGGTCCACAGGACGCGAAGCTACAGCGGAAGTTAAAGGCTCCGATATTTCCTTCGAAACTACCAACCCTCTGCCGATGCGCGGCGGTCTGACGATTGATGTTTACATCCCGAAGGGGATCCTGAAAGAACCGGGTGCTCTCACACGGTTCGGATGGTTCATTGGCAGCAATCCCATCATCTTCCTGCCGATTGTCACGTTGGGCGTGATGTTCGTTTTTTGGTGGTACAAGGGGCGCGACCCCGACCCCGGCGAGTCCGTTGCGCCCATGTATGAGCCGCCTAAGGATGTTTCCCCCGCCGAAGCGGGCACGCTGATTGATGACACGATTCATCCTCGCGACATTACCTGCACCCTGGTGGACCTCGCGGTGCGCGGGTACGTGAAGATAGAGGAGACGGTCGATCAGGGGCTGATTTTCCATCACAAGGATTACCTGTTTCATCTGTTGAAGCCGCGCGAGCAGTGGAAGGATTTGCAGCCACACGAGCGGGTCATGTTGGAGAACATTTACGCCGGCGGCGGAACGGCGACCCGCTTATCAAGCCTGAAAAACCACTTTTACACCGCGATTCCAGTGATCCGGGAAGACATTTTTTCGCAACTGCGCAGCAAAGGTATGTATCTGCTCGATCCCGACTCGGCCAATGCCTACAACATCGCGGCGGCCGTGGTGATCCTGATTCCGTTTGCCCTGGCGCAGTTCACCGGTTACGCCGACTTCTTCAATTCCATTCCGCTTCTGGTGGGTGCGGTGCTGATTTCCGGAGCAATCTGGTGGCTCTTTGCGCGCCAGATGACAGCCAAAACGATACGGGGTGGCCGCACCCGGGTCGCGGTGCTCGGCTTCCAGGAATTCATGAACCGTGTGGATGCTGACCGTCTCAAACGCATGCCTCCTGATACCTTCGAAAAATACCTGCCTTACGCGATGGCGCTGGGCGTCGAGCACACGTGGGCGCAGAAGTTCGCCGGCATCATTCAGAATCCGCCCCAGTGGTATGTCTCGCCAAACGGGATGATGTTTAATCCCCTTTTGTTCTCGAACACTATGCACAGCATGTCCAACGACATGCACCAGGTCTTTGTCTCCGCCCCTCGGGCGAGCTCCACCGGTTCAGGTTGGAGCGGAGGCGGATTCGGAGGCGGTGGCGGGTTCTCTGGCGGCGGGTTCGGTGGCGGAGGCGGAGGTGCCTTCTAGGAGTTGTGCGAAAGCTAGTGTGGACGGGGGTCGGAGTGGAGGCGGGTCTCTGACCGCCTGCTGGTCAAAGCTCAAACCGCTAATGGTGACAGAAATTCCAACCCAAAAGAGTATGCCGTGCGGCTGCGGATGACCCCCATCACGCGAGTACGGGGCTCCTCGAACTGCACTTCCAGCAGGTCCCCCGGATTGAGGTCAATGCCGGCGCAGAAGCCCATGCCCCCTTCGCTGATTTCCATGGCGCGTCCCGGAACCATAAGCTGCGAACTCCCTTTACGAATATAGAGTTGAATGGGAAGGTCGACTTGGAGTCGCCTCCAGCGGCGGGAGTTCGGATGGGGGGGCATGCTGTTCACCTATTGGCGCTTGTTGTCCCAAATAGTAATTCCCAGTTTGGCCCGCTTCAAATTACGAAGGTATTCGAGGGTTACTTACCAAGGTATTGAAAAGCTTGGCCTTGGGCCGCTGCCAAGCTCCCAGCCAAGAATCTGAAGAGCAGCCGCTTTCCTCAGTCCCAGCTATTAGATACAAAGAAAAACCGGCACCGCATCCTGTGCAGCGCCGGTATCCCAGGGCTCTCTAACTTTGACTAGTTTACGGTTACGGTAACGTCGTCCAGGTACATATAGGTCAGGTCGCCGTAGCCGTCCTGATGATCATTGAAATAGATCCGGACGGTCTGGCCCTTGTAGGGGGTCAGGTCATACGTGACCTGCGTCCAGGCATGGGCGTTGGAACACACCTTCATGATCTGCGCCAGCAGGGTGCCGGAGCTGTTCTGCACCTGCGCCTCCTGCCAGTCATAGGTGATCGTGTCGGTAGTGGACGGCCAGTACCAGAAGGTCAGGGTGGCACTGGTCGCTGTACTCGGGATGGTGATCGCCTGATACAGCGATGAGTTGCCATTCGGCTCCGCACCTGAGCTGGCGCCCAGTTGCGCGCTCCAGCTTCCGCTATGTACGTGACCGGTCACCGCCGTGGGCAGGAACACTCCGCCAGCAGTCCAACTGGTCAGATTGCCGCTTTCGAATCCGCCATTCTGGATCAGCTGCGTCGTCGTGTTGCTGACTGTCACAGTGACAGTCGCCGAGGTGCCTACGTTCCCCGCCGCGTCGTAGGCTTTGGAATAAATGGTGTGCGAGCCGTTAGCTACTGTGGTGGAGTTCCAAGCGTAGCTGATCGAGTTCGCGTTCGTGTTCGAAGCCTTGAGCGCGTTGTCGATGTAGATCTCCATCTTGCTCAAAGTCGGATTATCTACGTCCGAGCCCGTCGCGGTGATAGTAGTTGTGCCGGTCACGGTCGCACCGTTCGCCGGTGCTGTCACTTGTGTAGTTGGCGCCGTGTTGTCAGTGCTGACGGTTACGCTCACGTCGTCCAGGTACATGTAGGTGACGTCACCATAACCGTCCTCGTGATCATTAAAGTACAGCTGGATGGTCTGGCCCTTATAGGGAGTCAGGTCGAAGGTCACCTGGGTCCATGCTTGGGTGTTGGAACAGACTTTCATGATCTGCGCCAGCATGGTCCCGCCGGTGTTACGGACCTGAGCCTCCTGCCAGTCATAAGTAATCGTGTCCGTCGTGAATGGCCAATACCAATAGGTCAGCGTTACCCTTGTGGCATTGGACGGAATGCTGATGGTCTGGTAGATGGACGAATCACCGTTGGGCTCTGGCGCGGCAGTTGCGCCCAGCAAAGCGCTATAGCTGCCGCTGTGCTTTTGCGCCGTTGTGACCGCGGGAAGTTTGACTCCGCCAGGCGTCCAGCAACTCAAGTCGCCCGTTTCGAATCCGCCATTGGACAGCGTGTTGGGAGTGCAGCCGCCGCCGGGGCTCACACCGGTGCCCGTGAGGCTCGCTGTCTGTGGGCTGTTGGTTGCGTTGTCAGTAACAGTCAACGTGCCCGTACGCGTGCCGGACACCGTCGGCGTGAACCTAACGTTGATCGTGCAGTTGGCATTCGCGGCCAGAGACGTTCCGCAATTGTTGGTCTGGGCATAGTCACCACTGGTTGCGATACTGGTAATGCTCAGACTGCCGGGACCGTTGTTGGTCAGCGTCACCGGTTGCGCAGCGCTGGTAGTGCCGACGTTCTGACTGGCAAACGTCAGGCTGGTCGGACTCAGCGACGCGGATGGACCGGTGCCGCCGCTGCCGCAGTTGGAGAACTTGAAATTCGCGATGCGCGTATTCCAGTTGAAGCTGCCGGTAGTCTTCATGTACTCCGTCGTATACCAGAAGGTACAGTCATCCACCGGATCCACCTGCATCGCGCTGTAATCGCCCCAACGCGTGAGACCGCCAGTCTGCACCCCGGTGCCGGTCACCACGCTGGTTTCCGCCTCTAAAGTGCCCGCCGGATCGCTCGGGATACGACCGGTGAACGCGATGGACGGGTCGACGGAACTGCTGGAAATGCTGTAGCCCACCGCAATATCTCCAGACTTATCCATCGCGATGCTGCCCATCCAGCGATAATTGGAATCCGGGGCAAAGGTTCCCTGCTGGGCGAGAATAGGCGTCCCGCTGGGATTCTGGATTTCGTACCAGCGAATACCGCTGCCAGAACCGTTGGCCACGGAATGGTTCACCACCAGTGATTCGTGTGTCCCCAGGTTGCGGTAGGCCAATCGGTACATCAGCCGGTCGGCAAGAGAGTCCAGCCGGTTGGTTGTGCCGGGCTGGGGAACGCAAGTGCCTCCGTTACAAAGCGGAGTGAAAGCGGCCACATTGATCGTGCTGGGCCCGGTAAACGTGGAATTCGATGGAGTCGCGAAGTCCACGTGGAATTTGAAGAGACTCAGATTATTGGTGCCGTAATAGAGCATGTAGTTCGGCGAGCCGGCGGGTGGCGCAGTCGTCCCATCGAGATCGGCCGGCAACAGCCCACCTACAGCGGAGCCTTGCTGGAAGCAGATCTGCGTGGCCGACGTGCCGTTCAACATGGCGGTGCGATTGTAGGCGCAGGCGTCCGCACCGACGAACGTATTGCCATTGAACATGTTGAACGTTTCGTAGTATCCGTCCGGCCACACCCCCATCTTGGGATAGTCGTCGAAATTGTTGTACTGGAAAGAATAACGGTTATAGGTACCCGTGGCGTCGGAGGTCGTCGATACCGCAATGCATTGCAAGTAAGGCGTGGTGGACACGGAGAACTGGCTGAAGATCCAGCGGTTGGCCAGCTTGTCATAGAGAACGATGGGATCGCCGTCATTATTGGTTTGGCAACCGCCGCCGAATCCTGACCAGAGAGTATTGCCAGCGGTCGGTCCGGCAATCAGTGCGCCCGTCGACTTGCTGAAGACGGCAAAAGACGTGTTGACCCACTGAACGTACTGGGTCGCGCCGACTGCTCCGTTGGTGTCGGGAGGAGCGCTGGTTACCGAAAAACCATATTGGCCATTCCCCAACCCTTCAAAGCCCTGGCTCACCACTGGAGTCAACTGTATCGCGGTGGTCTGGCGGAGAGGATCTTGTGCCAGCTGCGCAAGGCCAGGAGGAAGGGGAATCCTGCGCACCGGCTCGGCCTCGTGCTTGGTTAGAGCTTGCTTGGGTGCCCTTAAAATCAAATCACCCAGCGGCGGAGAAACGTCATGGTGCACCTCCCGCCGCACTGTCATCCCGGATTGCGCCATCAAAGGCAGGGCGAAGGAGAGCGACACTCCGACCAGCACCCAAAACTTCCATGCGCGTATTTGCTGGAACATTGATTGATCTCCTATCCTTATGATTTTTTCTAAACCAGCCCACAAGGCCTTGGAAAGAACGGGCTAGCACTTTGTATCTACCCGCGTCACGCGGGTATTTACGAAAAGTGCGAAAAGACGTTGCCGTGGTGCTGCTCGAAAAACAGCAGCCCACGACGAATATCGGTTCATCAAATCATTGAGGTCATTCTGGTGCGGGGAAGAAGACGGAGTGGGTGGCAAACATATTCTTCGCGATTCAATCACCGCAAAGTGCCGCATAGCGTACTTCAGACGCAAGGTGACTACAAGTAACCTAGTAGTAAACGGCTCATTGGGTGTTCTCCATCCCCCTGCCAGCCCACTTTCCGAGTCCCAGCTCACCCTCCGACTCGACTCAAAGTAATCGCATCACCTCGTTCTTCACGACTACTCGACTCTCTCGGTTCTGCCACGCAGCACACCAGAAGCGAAAGCCGGATGTTCACGGAAGAGGCAACACCATCCGCCACAAGGCATATCTAAGTCTCAGCCTTAGCTGTCCCCCCGCGGTGCCAAGTCGCTTCTGGCCGCAGTACTTGAGTACCTGCGTTACCGAGAGGATCTGGGTATGAGCCAAAGAGTCACGCTAAATCGCCAATCCTTTGAGCAGTTCCTGGCCGCTACTTGCCTGCTGCTGCAACTACGCCAGGAGTCTCGGCGGCACGAAGTGGAAGATAGTCACCACGCTGACGAGATCGTTGATGATGTCTACGTCCCCGGAATCGGCGTACGTGCCGCCTTGGGTGGCGACGACTTTGCGCAAAGCTCCAAGCTCTGGACCACGGTCCGCGACAAATCAGCCTGCGCAACGCAAATCGCCTACCATTGCGCCCGGTCGCTGTTCGGAAGCGCGCGAAGTGCAGGCCTGCGGCTTTCAAGCGGTGCTGGTAATGCATTTGGGAAGCTGCCGCGCCATGCCAGTCTTGCGGCGAAGTTTCCCTCGGCGGCACACGAATTTTTGCTTCGCAGCTTGCACGGCGGCAAATCCGTCCTGGTTAAATTCGGCGATCGCTTGCACCTTCCGCGCCGGAGTCCGGCCTGTCAGGTTCCCAATTTGCTTGCTTCATCCGAAGCACACGCCTGTCCGCCAATTGAACAGACCGGAGCAATGCAACAGACTCAGCCCATCCCCCGAAATTCGGCTCGTCGGCAGATGCTGCGGGCACAATCTTCACTTCTGGACGTTTGGAAGAGTGTCGACCTTCAATTTCGGAAAGTGCTTCGTTATCAGCCGAAGCTTCCTGGAGAACGCAAATGGACGCAGGAACTTCACCGCTGGCAGCCCCAATTTGGTTCGTGGAGCATTATCAAGACTGCGGCCCATCAATCGCTAACTAAGCGCCGGTTCAAGCTTGACCTGAAGGACATCGGGCGCTTCGCCCCTGCCTGGGCAGTGCTAGTGATCATTCTGCTGTTTGTCGCCATGGAACAAGGAATGCACAAATCCTCGCCATCGTCAGCGCCAATGGCGCTCGACACAGCTCAGGCCAGCACCTTGCCCATCTCTGGCAACATTGGGCAGATCTCTCCAAAGCCCCAGCCAGCTCAAAGCAAGATACGCCAAGCCGGCAAGTCGATGGCGCGCGTCTCCGGACACCGCGTAGCAAATCACCCCTTCCAACTGAGTCATCTGCAAATAACCGACCCGGACACTGACATTGAGTTGCGGGATATGACGCGCTATGAAATCGCCAAACTGCAGAAGGACGCGCAATCCGGAGACGACGTTGCCGCCTTCCAGTTGGGGATGGCCTACGAGACCGGATACGATCTCCCACAAAACTGCGCCCAGGCCGCCAAGTGGGTGGCGCGATCGGCCGCTCATGGAGACGCCGCGGCAGAGTACAACCTGGGCCTGCGCTACCGCGATGGTGATGGGGTTACCGCCAATCCCGCTGAGGCTGAGAAGTGGCTGCGCCAAGCCGCCGCCCAGAAAAATTCCGAAGCTCAATTGGCTCTGGTGGCGCTTACCACACATCAGGCGCGAGGCGCGGTCTCCCAGCCCTGAGAGACGATCGCCAACCCCAACTTCCGGGGTTCCGCCCTGGGCCGCCGATTGCGCATTCTGGCCGCCTTCCCGAAAAAGGCAGGAACCTGGTCTGCACTCTTAACAAAGCAGTAATCCTGCTTTCGTTGGGGGTGTCATCCGTGATATAACCGCCCCTGAGCAGCTATAATCAAGCTCCGCCGAGGAGAAGTGGTAGGACTCTGGCTTTTTGCCCCCAAAAAAGCCAGGACGGAGGAGATACTGTGTCCGAAGCACGTACCGGAAAAAGGTTTCCGTTGGAATTGCCGATCAAGATCCACAAGCAAGATTCAGGCGGAGAGTCCAGCGGGGTAACAGGAAATTTGAGTGCGGCCGGCGTTTACATTCGCGCCGACGCCGCGCTGGAAGTAGGTACCCCGGTCGAGTTTGAAATTGCACTCCCCCCAGAAATGACCGGAGCGAAAGAAAACGTAGTGATTCAATGCCGGGGCCGGGTAGTTCGCACCGACGAACCGGCGGGAGGCAAGTCAGCGGAGCCGCGCGGTGTGGCCTGCGTGATTGACTCCTATGAATTCGTGCGTAATACGTAGACGGGAGTGCTGAGACGATGCTTAAACTGATTCTGGCCGATAATCAGGCAATCTTTCGCGCGGGAATCGCCAAGGTGCTGGCGGTAGAAGACGAAATGCGCATCGTGGCGCAAGCACAAACCCCCGAGCAAATGATGATGGCGCTGGACAAGTTCCGCGCCGCGGTCCTCATTGTGGCGGGAGGATTTCATTCAGACTTCAATTCCATGGTTCAAGCCGCCGCCAAGGCCAAGACGCGGGTTGTGGTCTTGGCCGACACCGGCGAAAGCGCCCAGCGCTATATGAACAGTGGAGCGCACGGCGTTGTGTATCGCAACGTGACCAGCTCTTCCCTGGTAGACTGCGTGCGCAAAGTGGCCCGCGGCGAAACCTGGGTGCAGGACATCGCTGTCCCCAGCGAACTCACCGAGAACGATATGGTCGGACTGCGCGTGCGCGACCGTCTGACTGCCAAGGAACTGCGAATCGTGGCGCTGATTGTGCAGGGTTACAAGAATAAAGAGATCGCATCGCAGCTCGGCACTACCGAGCAGGTTATCAAGAACTACCTGCGCAACGTTTACGACAAGATTGGCGTCTCCGACCGGCTGGAACTGGCATTGTTCACCATCCATCACCGTATTCTGAATGAAGCAGCAGCCGCCACTACTATGACGCAGCCCACCGCTGGTGCGGGAGCGACGTCCTAGGTTCTCGGGATTGGACTAGGCCGCCTCAACCGAGGCGGCCTTTTTGTTTGTAAGCTTGTCCCACGTGCGGCTACTGCGGTGGCTGTTGGGGATTGCTCTGGCTGCCGCCCGGACCTTGGCGTTGCTGCCTGGCTCTCTCCTGCATGTCAGCGAGCTTTTTCCGTTGTTCGGGCGTTAGGATGGCTTCAATTTTCGGGAAATGGTCCTTCTTGATCTGGGCGACCTTCGCTTGCTTTTGCGCCATGCTGAGTGAGTTGTCGGTACGCACAGCGTCAATCTGAATCATCTCGTCCTGGATGATGGGCTGCAATTTCGCTTTCTGATCCTCCGTCAACTGCAACTCATCCTCAGCCGAAGAGCCCCGTCCGGCCGCCTGGCCCCGCCCACCGCTAGTCACGGATCCCGCTTGCCCCTGCGAAGGCATCTGTGACTGAGAACCGGCTTGCCCCTGAGGCACCGTTTGCGACTGCGAACCTGCAGGAGCTTGCGGCGACGCCTGTGGTTCAGAACCCTGAGTGGAAGGCGCGCTTTGCGAGGGCGATGTCGCCTGCCCTTGCGTAGGTGGCTGGGAACTTGAGGTCTGAGCCGCCGCTATCATGCTAACCGCCAGCGCCAGCGCTAATACTAGTCCTGCAATCGTATAGTGATTTCGCATATTGCTCCTTTTCGACGAAATGGGGATTCACGTCCCGGAGATGCCGCAAGGACCAGAGCCGGCGCCGGGTCACCCTGAGATGAACTGCCCGGCAACGTGGTTGTTCAGAAAAGTTATAACGGCCTCCTTCGAGCCGTGCCACGTTTGTTTTCAGCGCTTCAAGCCTGCCCGCGTACACAAAAAAACCGGAGGCGTGGAGCCTCCGGCTCATCGAACAATACGGGAGGGCACGTCTTCAGACGTGCCGTTCCCGGAAGAATCCTATGGAACATGTGCGGCTTCAGCCGCTGCGTTCCAAGAAATTGGAACTTTTCGGCAGCCTGTTCAGCCGTGGCGCAAGAACCAGTTCTAGATGATCTTCTCCCCCACCGACTTGCCCTGCGTAAACAGGTACAGGTAATCCGGGCCGCCGGCCTTCGAGTCAGTTCCCGACATGTTGAAGCCGCCGAATGGATGCGCGCCCACGATGGCGCCGGTACACTTTCGATTGACATATAGGTTGCCGACATGGAATTCGCGCATAGCACGCTCGATCTTGTCGCGCGACTTGGTGTAGACGGCGCCCGTCAGGCCGAACTCGGTGTCGTTGGCGATTTCGAGTCCGTGGTCGTAATTCCTGGACTTTATTACCACCAGCACCGGGCCGAAGATCTCTTCCTGTTCCAGCTTTGACTTCGGCGGAATGTCGGCAATCACTGTCGGTTCGATAAAGTAACCTTCCCCAGCGCTTTTCGCAGCCTTGCCGCCGGTAAGCAAGCGACCATCTTTCTTTCCGTTCTCGATGTACTCAAGAATCGATTTCATGGAGCCTTCGTTGATCACGGCGCCCATATTGGGGTTCTCGGCGGGATCTCCTACCGTAATCTTTTCCACCCGCGCTTTGAGTTTCTCGAGGAACTTATCGTAAATACGCTCATCGATGATGGCGCGAGAGCAAGCTGAGCATTTCTGTCCCTGAAAGCCGAAAGCAGAAACCGCGACGCCTTCGACGGCGGAATCGAGATCAGCGTCCGCGTCTACCACGATGGCGTCCTTGCCGCCCATCTCCAGGATCGTGCGCTTGATCCAGATCTGGCCCGGAGCCTGCTCGGCCGCAACCTTGTTGATGCGCAGTCCCACTTCACGCGAACCGGTGAAAGCGATATAACGAGTCTTGGGATGCGCGACCACTGCGTCTCCGAAGCTGGCGCCAGCGCCGGGGCAGAAGTTCACCACGCCCTCAGGCATGCCCGCTTCTTCGAGCAACTCGACAAACTTGGCAGCAATGGTGGGCGAATCGCTGGATGGCTTCAGAATGACCGTATTCCCCGCCACGATCGACGCCAAAGTCATTCCCGCCATGATGGCTGCCGGGAAGTTCCACGGCGGAATTACTGCGCCTACGCCCAGCGGAATATAGAAGAGATAGTCGCGTTCGCCGGGCAGTTGTACCGGCGGCTCGACTTTCGCCAGGCGCAGCGCCTCGCGGCTGTAGAACTCACAGAAATCGATGGTCTCCGCAATGTCGGCATCCGCTTCGGCCCAGTTCTTGCTGACTTCGAAAACCATCCAGGCGGAGAACTCGAATTTGCGCTCGCGTAACAGGTCACCGACACGGAACAACACTGCAGCGCGCTCTTCAACCGGGGTGCGGCTCCAGGTCTGAAATGCCTTCAGCGCCGCGTTCATCGCGGGCTCGACCTGGTCCTTGCCCGCCTTCTGATGCAGGCCAACCAGTTGCGAAGGCTTCGCCGGGTTGATGGACTTGAGCTTGTCCTGCGTCTTGACATGTTTGCCGCCAATAATCAGGTCGTACTCACGGCCCAGCTGACCGCGAACTTTTTCTATTGCTGCCCGCATTTTTCGGGCATTTTCTTCCTTGCTGAAATCGGTCAAAGGCTCGTTAACAAAAGGCCCTTTGTGCAGACGAGTTTCGGGACGGGCAGGAGCTTGTAGGGTCGCCATAAGTGCACCTCGGAGAGATCTCTAGCTGGATATAGAATGACACTAAACAAGTTCATTTTACCACCTGGCACTGGCTGAACCTTGAGAGGGCTGTTTCGTAAGCAGTGCATCGGCAAGGCAGGGTTCTTGATTCCCACGCTTCCCAATAACAATTCCTAATGGACTTCATAAATAGTTTCGATTTCCCCCAGCGTATCTGCTCCCGATAGAGTAGTGAGCTTGCCCCTGGGCAGAACAGCTCTCATGGGAAGACTCTTCTCCAGGATTTTGCTGACGTCGTTCCTCGTCTGTTTGGCGGCTAATTGGCTTGCCGCGCAGATCGAGTACCCCGCCCCGCCGGCCGCCGACGCACGAATTGCGAAGCTTGAGCAGCAGGTAGCCGAGGCCAAAGGATCAGCTGACAATGCCTGGATGTTGGTCAGCTCAGCCTTGGTGTTGATGATGACCGGTCCTGGCCTGGCCCTCTTTTACGGGGGCCTAGTGCGCAAGAAGAACGTGCTTGCCACCATGATGCAAAGCTTCGCCATGATGGCGATCGTCACCGTGCTCTGGGGCCTGTTGGAATACAGTCTGGCGTTTGGCGCCGGCAATAGTTTCATCGGTGGACTGCACCATCTCTTTCTTCGCGGTATTGGGGCGCAGCCTGATTCCGATTACGCCGCTACCATTCCGCAACAGACCTTCATGGTCTATCAGCTGATGTTTGCCATCATCACCCCAGCATTGATCACCGGAGCCTTCGCAGAACGCATGAAGTTCAGCGCTATGGCCCTGTTCATGGTGCTCTGGTCCATCCTGGTTTACGCCCCCATGGCCCACATGGTTTGGGGCAAAGGAGGCCTGCTCAATGCCTCGCTGGGCGGCCGTTTCCCTACTCTCGACTTTGCCGGCGGAACCGTGGTGCATGTCACCTCAGGCGTGTCGGCCCTGGTCTGCGCTTTGTATCTGGGCAAGCGGCTGGGTTATCCGCATGAGCCAATGCCGCCGCACAGCGTCGTTCTGAGTTTCATCGGAGCTTGCCTGTTATGGGTAGGATGGTTCGGGTTTAACGCGGGGAGTGCGTTGGCGGCAGGCAGCCTTGCGACCAGTGCCTTCGTAGCAACCCACTTCGGCGCAGCCGCAGCGGCCCTGGGCTGGAGCGCGGCGGAGTGGCTTCGCAACGGCAAGCCGAGCGCGTTGGGGGCAATCTCGGGCGCGGTCGCCGGATTGGTGGCTATCACCCCGGCGGCCGGATTTGTTAGTCCCATGTCGGCGTTGCTGATCGGAGCAGTTGCGGGCGTCCTCTGCTACCTGATGGTAGCCAAGGTGAAAGCCCGCTTTGGATATGACGACTCGCTGGATGCCTTCGGCGTTCACGGAGCCGGCGGCACCATCGGAGCCTTGTTGACCGGCGTGTTTGCTGCCAGTGCGATTAATCCCATATTCAAAGATGCCCAAGGCCATGTGCAGCCCTCTGGCTTGATTGATGGCAACGGTTATCAATTGGTGAATCAACTGGTTGGCCTCATCATGGCATGGCTGCTCGCCATCGTAGGAACCTTGATCATCTTGAAAGTGGTCGATCTACTGATCGGACTCCGCGTCCCCGACGACCACGAAATTCAGGGACTGGATCTATCGCAGCACGGGGAAGAAGGTTATTACTGGGAGGCCTCGGCATCTTAGAGCCAGTTTCTAGTTTCCGGTTTCTAGACTGGGAATTTCGTCCTCGAACTGGAAACTAGAAACCAGAAACTAGAAACTATCCCACATGACAAAAGTCGAAGCGGTAATTCAAACCTCGCGATTAGACGCGGTCAAGGCTGCCCTCCATGACATTGGAGTTGAAGGCATGACCGTAATCGAAGTTCGCGGGCACGGCCGGCAGAAGGGCCACACCGAGTTTTATCGTGGACGAGAATATACCGTTGACCTTCTGCCCAAGATCAAGCTGGAGATGGTTCTGGCCGACGCCCTGGTGGAGAAAGCAGTGCATGCCATCGTGGAGGCTGCGCGGACCGGCAAGATTGGGGATGGAAAGATTTTCTTGTCCCGCATAGATGATGCGATTCGTATACGCAATGAAGAGCGCGGTGATGCTGCGCTGTAACCCTACGAGGCCTCAGTATGGCGGCGCCTTCGATCACCACTGAATTACGCGAGTTGCAAGCCGGTGCATTGGCCCGCATCCAGCAGGGTTTCGGCAGCCTAATTCACGGGCGCTCTGCGGTAAAACAGCGTACGGACCTCGTCGATACGATCGCGCTAAGGCTCTGGAAAGAATTCATCTCCTCCGATCTGGAAGGTCCTGCGCAATTCGCCCTCGTCGCTATCGGCGGATACGGCCGGGGAATGCTGTTCCCCCATTCTGACATCGACATCCTGTTCCTGTACGACGGTACTGGCGTCGAGAAGAAGCTCAAAGATCAGGTGCGGCGTTTTTCCCAGGAAATGTGGGACCTCAAGCTGCGCTTGAGTCCGCAGCAACGGACGGTGTCGGAATGCGATCGGCTGGATCCGGATAACCTCGAATTCACCATTTCTCTGCTCGACTGCCGATACCTGGCGGGAGACCGCGAGCTGTTCACCCGTCTTCGCGAATCCACGGTTCCACGGCTGGCCATGCGCGAATCTCAATTAATTGTGCAGCGGCTTGCCGAGGTTACGCAGGCTCGCCATGCCAAGTACGGCAATACCATTTTTCACCTGGAGCCCAACATCAAGGACAGCCCCGGCGGATTGCGCGACTACAATGTTGTGCATTGGTTATCGCTGATATCGGCGCTTGAAAAACAACGTGATTGGCCGAACCGGGAATCGCTGATTTCGGCCTCCCTGCGGACCCAGTTTGATTCCGCCCTGGATTACCTGCTGTCGGTGCGCTGCTTCCTGCATTTTCGCCATGGTCGCGATGACAACACGCTTTCCTGGGAAGCGCAGGCGGAGGCTGCTGCCCGCGCCATTGGCATTGACACTTCAGAAGCGAAAAGACCGGAGGAGTGGATGCGCATCTACTTCCGGCACGCCCGGTCCATTCACCGGGTTGCCACCCAGTTATTGGAAGAAATTCCTGCCGCTCGCTCCTCGCTCTATCGGGAATTCCAGAATTGGCGCTCCCGCCTTTCCAACTCGAATTTTTCCGTCGTAAACGGCTTCATCCTGCTGCAGCAGCCGGGAGGAGTGAAGGATCCCGATCTCCTGTTGAGCATGTTTCGCTTCATGTCGCAACACGGATTGAAGCTCAGCACAGCAACCGAGCAGAGGGTCGAACAGGCGCATCCTGTCATCGCCGCGCACATCCCCAAGGGGAGTGAAATCTGGAAGCATCTCCGTGAACTGCTCGCCGCCCCATACGCCGCCGATGCTCTGCGGGCAATGCATTATCTGCAACTCTTGACGATTTTCCTCCCGGAGCTACGCCCCATCGACTCCTTGGTGATTCGCGATTACTACCACCGTTTCACGGTGGACGAACACTCCTTCCTGGCGATCGAAAGTCTGCATCGCTTACGCAAGCCTCAGTCCGACTGGGAGCGCCGGTTTGGAGAACTCCTGGGCGAACTGGAACAACCCGAACTGCTGTTCATGGCTTTACTGCTGCACGACGTCGGCAAAGGAATCCCAGGCACGGACCACGTCCAAGCCAGCCTCGACGTCGCCTGGAAGTGCCTGGCGCGACTGGAACTCGCGCCTGCGGACCGAGAGACGGTGTATTTCCTGATTGCCAATCACCTCGAAGTATCCGCCGCACTCCGCAAAGACATCTTCGACCAGGGCACGATTCGTGCCTTTGCAGACAAAGTGGGCACGCCGGAACGCCTGAAGATGCTCTGCCTGCTCACCTATGCCGACATCAAATCGGTCAACCCGGAGGCCTTGACGCCTTGGAAAGCGGAAAACATCTGGCAGCTCTACATCGCAGCCACCAACCAGCTGAACCGCAGTATGGACCAGGAACGAGTTCGTGCTGACGTCGAAGACGAAAATCTGGCTCGCGTCCGCATGCTGGCGCCGGGGCTGGGGAAAAAGTTGAAGACCTTCCTGGACGGATTACCCCAACGCTACCTGAAGACGTACACAGCCGAGGCCATTCTCAGCCACGTCGGGATGGCAAGCTCGCTGGGCGCCGACCCCGTGCAACTCGATCTCAAGCGAGGACGGCACTGGTTTGAACTGACCCTGGTCACGGCAGACAGGCCTGCGCTTTTCGCCAAGGTGGCAGGCGTGCTCTCTGCCTGGCGTATGAACATCGTGAAGGCGAACGCAGTCTCAAATTCTGCCGGGGTAATCATTGACACGTTTTACTTCACGGACCGGTTCCGCACTCTGGAATTGAATCTGCCCGAGTGGGAGCGTTTCAAGCGCAGCATCAGCGACGTCCTCTGTGGAGAAGCTGACCTGGATCGCCTGATGCGCGACCGGTTGCGGGCCGACAAGAATGGCATCGCCAAGGTGAAGGTCGAGACCCAGATCGAATTCGACGATCGCTCTTCCAAGCACAGCACTCTGCTGCAAGTGATTGCCCAGGACCGCCCGGGGCTCCTGCACCGAATCAGCTCAAACTTGGCCTACCAGAAATGCAACATCGAGATCGCGCTAATTGACACCGAGGGCCAGACGGCGATTGATGTGTTCTATCTGACCTCAGGAGCCGCGAAGCTGACGGCAGCCCACCAACAGAAGCTCCGTAAGGCGCTGTTGGAAGCGCTTTCCGAACCCTAGAATCCCGCGGCGCCGCGAATCAGCCTCAGTGGGACGCAGCCCGGTGGGTAGAGGTTTCGGATCCGGCGAAGAACACCAGAACTGCAAGCCGCTCGGTGATGTCGTAGAACAAATGATGCACTCGCGCCGGCACGAAAATAATGGTGCCCGGAGAGACATCAAAATTCCTCGCGTCTCCGTCTGCCCCGACCTTCATTTTCGCCTTTCCGCTTGCAACGTAATAAACCTCGTCCAGCGAGTGCGGTTTCTGGTTGTCCGTGGCCCCTTCGTCGAGCACATAAATACCCACACTAAACGAGGACACGCGGACAAATTCCAAGTATCGTTCCGTGGATTGTGACAGCAATTGAGAAAAGTCAAACACGTTTACATGCATGGGACAGCCTCTTGCGATGTTGAAGGTGAAGCGAAAAAGTCTGCCGGGGAAAACCTGGTGCCGGGCGCCAGCCAGACTATGTGCACGCGAAGATATCACGTGATGGGAATATCTGAGCAGCTTTTTGCTGGACTAACCTTCGTCATCCCTTAATCACCTTGTCATCCCTTAATTTTTCCCTTGTCATTTAGTTTTTCCCCAGTCATCCCTTAATTCCCTTGTCATCCCGAGCCAAGCGAGGGATCTCGGTTTTCCTTCCCTCTGCCTTGTCATCCCGAGC
>DASQIH010000230.1:0-63624 GCA_035631655.1 Terriglobales bacterium | reverse complement strand
TCTTGTTGAGGCAGACGCCTGGAAAATCAGATCATGCGGTTTGAATCAGCTGCTGCCGGGGTCTACAATTTTGCTGTCTACCCTTCCGCACGGAGGCCACCATGCCTCGCTACGAATACTTCTGCCACGCGTGCAAACAACTATTCTCAAAGACCCTGTCTCCGGCTGACTACGAAGAAGGCGATGTAGTTTGCCTGCACTGCGGCAGTGAAGAAGTGGAGCAGCGCGTGTCGGTGTTCTACCCAATCTCATCGAGAGAGGTCGCCTAACGGTGGCCGGCCCGCGTCTGGGCCCCGACTTTAGCGCGACTTGCGTCGGGCCTTGAGTTTGCGGAGAAAGATGCGCGAGGCCGGGCCCGGGTCCTCGAATATGCCTAGTCCGAAACTCTGAGTGATAGGAGAATCGATACCATCGAAGACGACGTATGTTCCCGCACATTCAATCCACTCAGCACTGCTATCAGGGAATAGACGACGTCGCGCCTCCGCGTACTGAGCACACGCATATCCTTCCGCGCTCTAAACGTCTCGACAGTGGGAGGTCGGAAAACGGCATTGCGTTTGGGTACGGTACATGGCCACATTTAGTAGGAACAACGGGGCAACCGATGCTCTGGATATCTTTGAAGGGCGGTGAGCGTCAAAAAAATGCCGCAGCGACTCTAGGACTTACGGCTGATTGCTCGCAGTGCTTGAGCATTGAACCCTTTTTTGTAAGGCGGGCACGCTTCCCAGTTTGCTACATCAGCTCTGCAACGAACGAGCGGGACACTTCGGCTGATATCTTTGCATCGTTATGCACAAGGGCGCCTTCGTTCAGCACCGGCTCTGCTTCGTGCAACGCGGGCACATCGGTGCGCTCAAAGAATTTTCCAATTGGGATTTCCTCACCCCAGAGCAACGATTTTTCCATGGCGACCACCCAGTCAGTGGGATCGTGCGCAGGATCGTCTTCGAGTTTTTTCACGCGCGGACGGAACCACTGATACGTGTTGTCATGGTTATAAGTAACGCAAGGGCTAAACACGTCGAGGAAGGAGAAACCCTTGTGCTGAATCCCTTGCATGATCAATTCGGTGAGATGCTTCTGTTCGCCGCTGAAACCACGAGCGACAAATGTAGCTCCGGCGGCTAGCGCCAGCGAAATCGGATTCACCGGCGCTTCAATATTGCCAAATGGCATGCTTTTCGTCTTCATACCTACGCGGCTGGTGGGCGAGGTTTGGCCGGTGGTGAGGCCATAGATTTGATTGTCCATCACGATATACAGCAGGTCGACATTGCGGCGCATGCAGTGGACAAAGTGATTGCCCCCGATCCCAAAGCCATCCCCGTCGCCTCCGGTTACTATTACCGTCAGGTCGTGATTGGCAAGCTTCATGCCGGTCGCCACGGCCAGTGCGCGACCGTGCAGCGTGTGCATGCCGTAGGTATTGATGAAGCCAGGGAAGTTAGAGGAACAACCGATGCCGCTGATGGTGACAACGTTGTGATTTGGAATTTGCAATTCCACCAGCGCCTTCTGGACCGCAGAAAGCACACCAAAATCGCCGCAGCCAGGACACCAGTCGGGATCGACCTTGCCTTTCAAATCTGCCATCACCAGTTGCTTGGGAGCTGCTAAACCAGTCGCCATTTGTGCTTCTCCTCAGACCATAACTTCATGGACCGGAACCGAGAGTTTGGTCCTCCCGGTTAGCTGTTCCTTCACGGCCTCGACAATGTGGTGCGGCATGAAGGGTTCGCCATCGTACTTGCGGATGTATCCGTTCGGCACGTAGCTGGTCTCGCTGCGCAGGTAGCGAGCGAACTGGCCGCTGTAGTTGTTCTCCACGATAATTGTGTGCCGGGATCCTCGTAGAATGCCCAGAATCGCCTCGCCGTGCAGCGGCACGAGCCAGCGGATTTGAAGCTGATTAGCCGAAATACCTTGCTCGGCAAGAATCTCACAGGCCTCTTCGATCACTCCCTTGGTGGACCCCCAGCCGACTAACGTGACATCGGCGTCACGCGGGCCCCACAACTCCGGCGGAGGAACCGCAGCTTCAATACCCACTACCTTGCGCATGCGCTTTTCCATCATCGCGCGGCGCTTCGTCGGGTTGGTGAATTCGTCACTAATCAAGACACCATCTTCATCGTGCTCGTCACTTGCCGCGGTGTGGGTGTGACCGGGAACGCCCGGGACTGCGCGCGGCGAAATCCCGCTCTCGGTGATCTTATAGCGTTTATAAACGCCGTTCCCATCAGCCCCGGATGCCGCGGAGGCTGTGATGATTAGCTCACCGCGATCAATAGCGGGAGCGAAGTCCATGTCCTTGGGATCCACGCTGAGCCTGCCTTCCGACAGCAGGAGGTCACAGAGCACTATCCCGGGGCATTGAAACCGGTCTGCAACATTGAAGATCTCAGGGATGATTTTGAAGCAATCTCCGATATCGAGCGGGGCAGCGATGACGCGAGGATAGTCGCCGAACGCGGCTCCCAACATCTGCCAAAGATCGCCCTGCTCCGTCTTGGTGGGAACTCCCGTGGATGGGCCCGCCCGCTGGCAGTCAATTACCACCACCGGGGTTTCCATCATGGCTGACAAGCCTAGACCTTCACTCATCAAGGCGAAGCCGCCCCCGGAGGTTGCGCACATTGAGCGAACGCCGGCGTGCGAAGCGCCGATCGCCATATTCACGACGCCAATCTCGTCCTCGACCTGTCGGACCATGATGCCAGCCTTGCGGGCATGAGCTGCCATCCAGTGCAAAACGCCAGTCGAAGGGCTCATAGGGTAAGCGCAGTAAAACTTGACACCCGCAGCCGCGCCGCCCATCGCCATCGCGATGTTGCCGCTGAGCACCGCGTAGCGGTTCTCGGTCATAGGGAGTGGCCGGGGGAAAGGCCTGAAATTCGCGCTCGCGTATTCGTAGCCGGCCTTCGCGATTCCGACGTTTTCCGACGCTACTACTTCGCCTTTCTTTTTAAACTGTTCGGTCAGCACGCTTTCTAACGCTTGGAAGCCGATGCCCATCATGCTCAGACCAGCACCCACTGCGAGCGTGTTCTGCGCCACCTTGTTCCGGGTGATGTCAGCCAATTTCGAGACCGGAAGTGGACAGAGTTGAACACCCTCTGCGGGCACCCCCGGCTTGATCGCATCACTGTTGTATATACATGACGAGCCGTCAGTGAGCAGCCTCAGGTGCCGGTCCATGGCGTCCTGGTTGAGCGGGATCAGCAAGTCGAGACGGTCACCCATGTTCGTGACTTTTTCCGGGCCGGTACGAATGGTGAGGAAAGTGTGCCCCCCCCGAATGATTGATTGATACGCGTTGTAAGCATTCAGGTGCAGGCCGCGGCGACTAAAGATTTTGGCGAAGATATCGCCCGGCGTAGCGACACCTTGACCGGCGGCGCCTCCAATGCCGATGGCAAAGGTCTGCTTCATAACGCAACCTCCAGGCTGGAGTCGAGTGACCCCCAGAACACATTCATCGGCGCAGTAGTGGTTCGTGCAGGTTACGTTCAGCTGCAGTTCCGAATGTTGTGTGAGAAGGTCAGGCGACCTGACGTTTAGCCATCCTCGTGCGCACAAGCATACACCCGAACCCCACCTGCTGCCACATGATCTCGGCCTGCAAGCACACCTCCACGTAATTCGGGGCTCCGCGGGTAAGATAGGCAGCGTCCGACACAGTCCGCCCGTGATTAGGGTCGGCATCGGGGGGTGCCATGAACACTGGTGTTGTCGGCATCGGCAGCATGGGAGGCATGCTGATTCGGGCGTTCCTGCGCTCCGAGGCGTTAGCGCCGAAGGACATTTGGGCAACGAACCGCTCACCACAGAAACTTGATGCGCTACTTGCCGACTTTCCCGGTATCCACGTTGCAAGCCGCAGTCAACTTGCAGCGAGGTGCGATCTGATTTTTCTTTGCGTAGGCACCGCAGATACGGCTACGGCCCTCGCGATGATGGAGGCGGAACTTCATTCCGGGCAGTTGCTGGTCTCGACGGCCGCCGCAGTCCCGATGAAAATATTGGAAAGCCGCGTGCCTTGCAGAGTTGCCAAGTTGATACCTTCCGTCACCCAGGAGATCGGATCCGGAATCGCCCTATTGCTGTACGGATCGCGAGTCACCACCGACGATCGCAAGCTGCTGGAGGATCTTCTCGGACGCATTCGCCAGCCCGTCGCGATCACCGAGAGCCTGGCCCGTCCCGCAATCGGCCTCACTTCGGGAGGCCCCGCGCTACTAGCTTACCTGTTGCAATCGATGGTTGAGCAAGCCGTGCAAAGCAATCCCGAGCTGTCGCCGGAGTTGGCCGGCAAGCTGGTCAAGGAAACCGCGGGTGCGACCATGAGGCTCATCACTGAAGCAAACATGGCTAGCGAAGAAATAATCCGCCGGGTTGCCGTTCCCGGCGGTATGACTGCCCTGGCGGTTGAAATCCTGTCACGCTATGTGCCCGAAGCTTGGAAGACCGTGTTCCGAGAAACCGCAGAGCGCGAAGCCAGGGCTAGCGAATCGCTTGTGCTATGAGGAGTATTCTCGAAATGATTACCAGCCTTCAACGGCGGAAGCGAACAGCATAAATGCCCAGATTGAATATGCAAACGGCTACTCCGCAGACGACGAGCAATGACGGAGAAACGTCCGGATAAATGAGCGCGTCCAGGTAGTGCAGCAGAAACCCGCCCTGGTAGGGCGGTGTCCCGGCTCGGCTCTGCAGCCAGTTTTCCATCTGGGTGAGCGGGCAAGACCAGTCTAAGCTTTCGAGTAAGATTCCGTAGACTAGCGAGCCGATGTGGAACCAGCGTAGCAGGGGGCGATTGCGAGTAAAGAAGACCCCGGAGATCACCCACATGATGAACAGCAAGTGCAAAACGAGCACCCCGGTCGCCAGGACGGAATAGAGATTCATCCTTCTGCACCAAACTCAAGCTCGTATTTTGATTCTCGAATGCGGGCCCTGAAAGTCGCCCGTCTTCGACGTTCCTTTTGTACCATGGTGGCGAGCGGTGCTCCGACCGGTCAGATGATATCCTTCCCAGAACCCGAGGAATAAGTGTGGGAACTATGCTGGTGACAACCGACGCACCAATTCGCTACATGTTGTCTTCATTGCTTCCTCGCTTGATCTCTCCTCCGGTATGGGTTGGGTTTCCATTTCTTATGCTGACGTTGGCGGGCACCTCCCTTGGCGCGCAGGATCACAATCCCTTTGCCGCTGATCCCAAGATGGCCAAGGCGGGTGAATTTCAATTCCGCATCAACTGTGCATTCTGCCACGGGCTTGGCGCTCGCGGAGGCGGGCGCGGCCCTGACCTGACCCGAGCTCAAAAGCGCCACGGAAATTCCGACGCCGACCTGTTCCGCACCATTAACCAGGGGGTAGCGGGGACTGCAATGCCTCCCAATGGAACCACCGGCCAAGGCGTGGGAATGACAGACGAAGAAATCTGGCAAGTCATCACTTATCTCAGAAGTGTCCAGGTAAAAACGCTGGAACAGCCACGTGGTAATTTCGCCCATGGTAAAGAACTTTTTTACGGCGATGCCAACTGTTCTGGGTGTCACATGGTGGAAGGCAAAGGTGGTCGCCTCGGCCCTGATCTGACCAGTGTGGGCGGTGCCCGTGCCGCCGACTACATCGTGGACTCCGTGCGCAATCCCAGCCGAAGACTGGCGCAGGGACTCGCGGAAGCCACAAAGGAGTTTCCCCAAGAATACGAGACGGTAACTGTAATGACCGCTGACGGCAAAGAGATCACAGGCGTCACCCTGAATGAGGACAGCTTCAGCGTTCAATTGATGGACGCCAGCGAGCACCTCCACTTCTTCGAGAAAGATAAATTGCGTTCTTTTAAAAAGAGCCGTGTATCGCTCATGCCAGCCTATGACACGGGTCTGTTGAGCGACAAAGATCTGCAGGACATTGTGGCGTACCTGGTCAGCGTGGGGACGAAATGAGAATTACGAGCTTCGCACGACTCGGTTGTGCATGGTTAGTTCTGCTTGCCTCGACCGTCGACGTCTGCGCACAGGTTACCTTCGCGCGCATCGTGAACTCATCCAAAGAACCTCAAAACTGGCTCACTTACTCGGGGGACTATGCCGGCCATCGGTTCAGCAGCCTAGATCAGATCAACACCACAAATGTCCACTCGCTCGTAGCCAAATGGGTATACCAGACCGGGGGAGCCGGTAAGTTTGAAACGACGCCACTTGTTGTGGACGGGATCCTCTATGGTACCGGCCAGGATGATCGCGCCTTCGCACTCGATGCCCGTACCGGACGTCCCATCTGGCTTTATCAGCGTCAGCTCCCGGCAGATATCCGTCCTTGCTGTGGCCACGTCAATCGCGGCTTGGCTATCCTCGGTGATAAAGTCTTTCTCGGCACTCTCGACGCTCACGTCATGGCTCTTGACGCCAAGACGGGCAACGTCATTTGGGACGTGGTCGCCGTCGACTACAAGAACGGCTACAGCTTCACCCTGGCGCCTCTGGCGATAAAGAATCTCGTCATCCTGGGTATTTCGGGTGGCGAATATGGCATCCGTGGCTTCATTGATGCCTATGATGCCGATACCGGCCAGCGAAAATGGCGTTTCTATACCGTGCCCGGACCTGGCGAGCCCGGTCATGACACATGGGAAGGCGATTCCTGGAAGATCGGTGGTGCGCCGGCCTGGATCACAGGTACCTACGATCCCGCAGCCAATCAGCTGTTCTGGCCTACTGGCAATCCGTCGCCTTCGAATCGAGGTGAAGGCCGCGCTGGTCATAACTTGTTCAGTAACACCCTCCTCGCTCTTGACGCCGACACCGGAAAGCTCAACTGGTACTTCCAATTCACCCGCCACGATGAGCACGATTGGGACGCGACGCAGGTGCCCATCATGATCGATCAGGGCGCGAAGCACCTGATCGCCCAAGCCAACCGCAACGGCTTCTTCTACGTTGTGGACCGAACCACCGGCAAGCTGCTCTCGGCGAGTCCGTACGGCAAAGTCACTTGGAGTGAGAGCAAGGACGCCGAGGGACGTCCTGTCGCGACCAAGCAAAGCTCACCCACTCCGGAGGGACGTCGCGTTTGCCCTGGAGCTGCCGGTACGACCAACTGGATGTCACCCACGTTCGATTCGCAAACCGGTCTCTTTTATGTAAGTGCCCGCGAGCAGTGCGACATTTTTAGTACGGCCCCTCAGCCCTACGAAGCCGGACATGCCTATTACGGCAGCGCTTATTTTCCTGCCGATGACACTGAGCCATATTGGGGCGCTCTCCGCGCCATTGATCCCACAAGTGGAACCGTCAAGTGGGAATTCCGCCATCCCTCGCCTTCTTGGTCCGGGGTTTTGTCTACTGCTGGAGGGCTTGTCTTCACCGGTGATGCCGAGGGCAATTTCATCGCCCTGGACGCCGCTTCCGGCAAACCGCTTTGGCATTTTCAGACCGGCGGAGCGGTTTACGCAGCGCCCATGACTTTCGAATTAGATGGGAAGCAGTACGTTGCGATCGCCGCGGGAAGCTCGCTGTACGCATTCGGCATTCTCTAACGGATCTTCCCGGCGATTCTGTCTGCATCTTGGCAGTGAGCACTGACGGTTTCGCATCCTGCCTTGGGAAGCGAACGGGCAAAAAAAGCCAGCGACGTCGCTGGCTATAAGAAGCTGCTCGCGGAAATTACTTCATGTCGTCCTTATTTCTTCGTTTCCTTCATTCCTTCTTTTCCCATCTTCACAGACATGACGTGGATCTCGTTCTTGGCGGCGTCTACGTGAGCTTTTAGCGTGACTTCATGTCCTTCATGGCCCTTCAGCGCCTCGGGGTTGGTCACCGTCCAGCTCTTGTTGTCCTTGTCGACGAACGTCTTGCCGTCGTCACCGATCTTGCCGGAGAGGCTGACCGCTTTTCCCGACGCCTTTTCCGCTTTCATGGTGTCCTGCTTCATCTCCCCCGATTTAGAGGAATCCTGAGCAAGCGTCAGCAGGGATGTTACAAGCGCCACCGCGAAAGAAATCAATATCAGTTTTTTCATACGGATCTCCTTTCGGAAAGAACTACTCTCGGCGGAACGTTCCTGAGGCGCAGCTCCCACGTTCCGCTCCAGCCATGAGTGGCGCAGAAAATTGGCATTCTTGAGTAGGATAAGTGTGCTCTTTTGCGACTCGTCCGGTCAAGAGCCTCCCCATAGCCGAGCCCCATGGATCACTGACCCACGCAGAGTTGTACCTCACCTGTGGGGCACAGGTTACGGCTTAGAGCACACGTGTGGAGGAATACTGCGCGATGCGAACTTTTCTGTTGGTCGGCCTGCTACAGTGGCCTTGCGTTGTGAAGAGAGCCGAAGGAATAACCTTTGAGAAGGAGAATCGCGCTATGAGTGCTCCCCCAAGTCCCGGCCGGATGGACGCGTCGCGACCGCGCCCTATTGCCGCGATTTTCTGGGGTGGGTTGTTTGCCGGCCTCTTTGATATCACCCAGGCTTTCATCGGGTTCGGCTTGCTCGGGGCCACGCCCCATCGCATCCTACAACACATTGCCGGCGGAGTTCTTGGAGCCCGCACGTATCAGATGGGATGGAGATCCGCTACGCTTGGCCTTGTTTTTCACTTTACCATCGCGTTCACTGCCGCCACCATTTATTGCCTAGCAAGCCGTGTCATGCGCGCGCTCGTCGATCACGCAGTTGCCTGCGGACTGCTATATGGCGAAATGGTGTTTCTGTTCATGTACTTTATCGTGCTGCCACTCTCGGCGTTAGGGCCAGCCCAATTCAGTATTGCGACCTACATTACTGGCCCAATCGGCCATCCACTCTTGGTTGGACTGCCAATCGCGCTTTCTGTTCGACGCTTTGCGCGCTGAGCACCCTACAGATCATGCTTGTGGCGGCTGGACTTCGCCCAGCCGTCGCTCAAGATACCGACGTTCGCTGTCATTCGTGACCAGGGTGAGCGCACGGCGGTAGCTTTTTGCCGCTTCGACCTTAGATCCAAGGCGGCGCAGCAAGTCCGCCCGCGCGGCATGCAGCAGATGAAAGGTATCGAGCTCCCCCGTTTCAGCCAGTCCGTCTATTATGTCGAGGCCCGTGCGGGGACCGTGCAGCATCGCGACAGCCACGGCGCGGTTCAGTGAGACGATGGGCGAGGCTTCGAGGCGCTCGAGTTCATCGTAGAGACGGACGATTTCGGCCCAGTCCGTATCTTCGGCCCGCAGTGCCTTGCAGTGCTCTGCTGCGATCGCTGCTTGCAACCCATACGGGCCCGGTCTGTCCCGAAGAGCCTCGGTCATGAGCGCCAGCGCCTCACCGATCTGCCGCTGGTTCCAGCGGCTGCGATCTTGTTCCTCGAGTACAACAATATCTCCCGCTTCATCGATCCGTGATTCTCGACGTGCATCATGAAGCAGCATTAGCGCGAGCAAAGCGGTCGCTTCGGCGGGCGGCTGAGGCGACATCAACGTCCTGACGAGCCGACCGAGGCGAATGGCTTCGCCACAAAGATCGGTCCTGATCAGCCGCTCGCCTCGCGTTGCAGCATAGCCTTCGTTAAAAACGAGATAGATCACAGTCAGCACGGCGGCGATCCGCCCCGCCATTTCGCTCGTCTCGGGAACGACATACGGAATCCGCGCAACTCGGATCTTGCGCTTCGCCCGCACCAGCCTCTGGGCCATGGTGGACGTGGGCACGACAAACGCTCTGGCAATCTCGTCGGTTTCGAGGCCGCAAAGTGTCCGCAGGGTAAGTGCGACCTGCGCCTCCGGCGCCAGCGCTGGATGGCAACAGGTAAAGATCAACCGAAGACGTTGGTCAGGAATCTCGTTGATTTCGTAATCCGGCTCGGAAGTGACCGAAGCAAGATCCTGAACGAGTTGCGATTGGATCTTCTCGGTAAACAGCGTTTGACGCCGCAGGCGGTCGATGGCCTTGTGGCGCGCGGTTTGGACGATCCACGCCCGCGGGAACTCAGGGACACCAGACGCCGGCCACTGGTCCAGGGCGGCTGCAAATGCTTCTTGCGCATATTCTTCCGCCAGGTCGAAGTCGCCAAGAAGCCCAATCAGGGTAGCCACAATCCGGCCCCAGTCCGAGCGGTAAACTGCTTCGACGGCTGCAACGGCATCCACAGGCATCCTCAATTGTAAGATTTTTTTTCGGTCCGGTGTCGATTTGAGCACAAGCCGCTCGACCAACCAATGGAGGCACAAATGAAATACATGTTGCTGATTTACGCGGACGAACAGGCTTGGACAGAGTCCGAGCGTGAGCGGTGTTACGGCGAATCAACCGAACTCGCACACCAGCTCAAGGTTAAGGGCCAATACCTGGCAGCCTCTCCACTGCAACCCGTGGCAACGGCCACGAGCGTCCGGGTTCGCGAAAGCAAACGGACCGTTACCGATGGCCCGTTTGCGGAGACGCGCGAACAGCTCGGCGGCTACTTCCTCGTGGAGGCAAAAGATCTTGACGAGGCGATTGCGATTGCCGGTCGGATTCCAGGAGCGCGGAAAGGCACGGTCGAAATTCGGCCGGTTCTTGAGCTGCCGGGATTGCCCGGCACCTAGCGTCTCCGTCGGCAAAGACTTGGATTCATCCGTTGGTGAGGCGGAAAAGGGAGAAATTCCATGAACCACCTGTCGGGAAGTGCGATTCACGAGCCAAGCGTCATTACACAGCTGCACGATTCTCATGTTGAACTGTGGAAAGAAGCTGAGCTTGCCGACGCAATCCAGAACACGCTCGCCCCTTCAGTCGCATATGAGGATCTGCACGTGGAAGCTTACGGGCAGACGGTTCCTCGTGACGAGGTTGGAGGGGACTTGCTGGATCTTGTCGCAGCCGGAGGGGAGGTCGTGACCTACGTGGCGGACGTCTCCGGCCACGGTTTGCGCGCAGGGGTGCTGATGGGGATGGTAAAAACGGCGATGCGCTACGGCCTGCTCCTCGGCCAATCCTTGCCAGCGCTGCTCGAGGGCGTCAATCACGTACTGCCTGCGGTTAAAGAGTCGCATATGTACGCCACTCTTGCAGCCTTGAGATTTGACGGCTCTGACGAAGTCGAATATATCACCGCAGGACACCTTCCTCTGCTGCACTACCGGCAACGCCAGAATGACGTCGTCCGTTTCTCTGTAGCCCAGTTCCCACTGGGCTTGTTCGAAGGTCCCGGTTATGTGAGCACTCGCATCCGATACGAACCCGGAGACATGTTTGCGCTGGTCACCGACGGTATTGTCGAAACGGGCGATAGCCAGGAAGCGCAGTTCGGGCTCGAACGGCTGGAACACATCCTGGGCAATCTGGCAGAGTGCCCTTTGTCAGAGATCTTCGAGGCGGCTCTCGCGGACGTCACACGGCACGGAACTCAGCAGGATGATCGAACCCTGTTGCTGGTTCGTGCTCTTGCCGGGGAGCGACAACGACAGTCACGGTTGATATAGAGGATCCTCGTCATCAGCCGCCGGTTGGCTCCTCACCTTTGGCGGTCCGCAGGCGGGTCCGTATTGGAATGCAAGTTCATAAGGAGAAAATACAATGCAAGAAAGTAAGAACTATCAGCAAAAAATCACCCCATTCTTGTGGTTCGACGGCCAAGCTGAGGAGGCGGCCAATTTTTATGTCTCCATCTTCAAGAATTCAAAGATCGGAAGCGTTCGTCGTTACGGAGAAGCAGGACCGGGTCCAAAGGGCGGGGTAATGGCGGTGACATTCCAGCTCAATGGACAAGAGTTCATTGCATTAAACGGCGGTCCGCAATTCACCTTCACACCAGCGATCTCGTTCTTTGTGAACTGTGAGACGCAGGAGGAAGTGGATGAGTTCTGGGAAAAGCTTTCCTCAGGCGGGCAGAAAAACAGATGTGGCTGGCTCCAAGACAGATATGGGGTGTCGTGGCAAATCATTCCTACTGCTTTAGGCAAGCTGATGAGTGACCCTGACCTTGAAAAAGCGAATCGGGTTATGAAAGCAATGCTGCAGATGGACAAGATTGATATTAAACGTTTACAGCAGGCATATCAGCAGCAGTAAAGAAGGGCGCTTGCCCTTAGTGGCCCAATCGGTGTGGCCCAGGCAGCCAGTCCGCGCCCGCGGACCTCTTTGGCCGGGCCGCATAAAGACGTATCTGGTCGAAAAGCTGAAGCAACCCGCAAACTAACTCTTAATGGTCTTCGTTCCTGGATCCAGGTACACCGCCACTTTTCGGAAATAGGATTCATTCGCCATGTGACAAGCCAGCGCCGCGTGATTGCCAAATACCGCGTCCTCGGTGAGGGGTTGTCGCGTACGCACCGCCTGGAAGAACCTCCACAAGTGGGGCTTCACTTCATCGTAGGAAGCTCCACGATAGGTGACTCCTTCTGCCAGCGGTTCTTGTCCCGGCTTGGGGTCGTGTTCGGTGTGCCACTGTTTGAAGTACTCCTCGCGCATTGCTTTCGGAAAGCCGAAGGCGTAATAACTGGGCGCGAGATCGACACCCAGCTGCGGGGAGTAAGTTACCGCGAATTCTGTGACCTCCAGAAACCCTTTCGATCCCATGACTCTTAGGATCTCCGGCGTCTCCGTGCCCAGGTTTAGCCGCATGGAGACTGGGACATTGCCGTATTCAAACAGCGCGGCATGAACGTCGGGCATATTGCGGCCATCCTTCCACCGCAGAATGCCCCCCGTGGCCATGGCTCGTTTTGGAGGTTCATTCAATCCCAGGGCGAACAGCATTCCGCTGATGAGGTGAACGAGGAGATCGCCCGCCACACCTGTTCCGTACTCCTTCCAGCAGCGCCAACGCGCGAAAGCATAGGGATCGAACGGCTTCTTGGGTGCGTCACCTTGCCAGGTTTCCCAGTCCAGTGTCTGCGGCGAGAGGTCGGGAGGGGGAGGGTACTCCCAGGCGCCTGTCGGATCGTTTCGGCCAAGCGAGCCTTCAATCATACACAGATCGCCAATGGTGCCGTTAGCGACCAGTTCCTTCGTCTTGGCGTAGATCACCGAACTGACGCGCTGGGAACCAATCTGCACGAGGCGCCCGGTCCTCCGCTGGGCGGCCGTCATGTCGAAACCTTCGGCTGCGGAGTGGGACATTGGTTTCTCGCAGTAGATGTCCTTTCCAGCATTCACGGTATCGACAACGATCTGCTTGTGCCAGTGGTCGGGTACGGCGGCGATGACGCAGTCAATATCTTTATTCGCGAGGAGTTCCTGATAGCGCCGCGTCGTGGGCAGGTTGGGATTATTGACGATCTCCCGAGCCAGGGTGTGCCGTCCGTCGTAGAGATCACAGGCCGCTACACATTCAACCCCCGGCAGCGTGATTGCCGATGCCAAGAGTCCCGATCCCTGCATCCCCACTCCAATGATGCCGAAGCGGATGCGATCGCTGGGGGCGACAGGATTTTCGTATGCCTCGATCGGCTCGGGATCCAAAAACACGGTGCGAGCGGCCAGCAGGGCACCGGCGGCTCCGGCGCTGGTCTGCAAGAATTCGCGGCGGGAGAAGCGATTTCTTTTCATAAGTCCTCGAAGGGTGATGTCAGTTAAAGGCCCTACTTCTTCAGCATTTTTACAGCAACTTCCTTGAAGAAGACGATGTCATTGTCGCTGTGGTTCTGCAGGCCGACGTAGCCATCGTTGGGACGGGGTCCGCGCTCCGGCTCAAAATCGAACCTTCTGGGCGGGACCGGATCACCCTCGGTGTAATCAGTCACCTTCACGCCATTCAGCAAGACTACCGTGTGCGGTCCGTCGAGTGTGATCTCCATCGTGTTCCACTCCGGACCGGGCTTACCGGGGCGAGCCAGTGGCTTGGTGAGGGAATACAGAGTGCCAGTAACATGGTATTCGTCCTCATTCGACTTCTCGGGTTCGTTGTCGATCTGAACCTCATAGCCGTAGTGCACAGGCATCCAGGCTTCGCGCGGCTCAATCGGAATGCGGATGAAGACGCCGGAGTTGTCGTTATGATCGCGCATCTTGTAGACGACGCGAATCACGCAATTGCCGAGCTGGCCTCCGGTCCAGTAAAGCAATCCCATGCCGCCGTGAGTCCGGATTAGCCCATCCTCCACAGTCATACTGCCGGGGCCGACGTGTTTCCATCCGGTCAGGTCCTTTCCGTCAAACAACTGCTTCCAGTCGCCGGACTGTCCGGATGCGGGGAATGTGAGCAGAATCGTGAGAAGGAAGAGGCAAGCGCTTCGCATCAGTACACCTGGGAAGATGTGGAATAAGTGAGCCGGATATTATAGCTGCTCCCGAGAGAAGGCTTGACTGTGAATCGGCAGGGATACCGAAAAACTAATCAGTGGTCGAGGACGGCTTGCCCGCTGCGGCTAACTGAACATGCTTGCGGTGAAGCAGGTCTACAACGGCCCGGTAGACACGGGCACGAACGTCATGGCGCTCGTGTGCCCGCGTGATGTATTGGACCACGGCCTCGGATGCCGACCCAGATCTGCGCCTCCTCAAAGAAGCCAAGGTCGAGTGTGCGAGGCTCCGGACTTGACAATGAACGGGCCGGGTCCGCGCCGTCAGGAGAGCTTGCCCTCCTGAATATACCCAGGGGCGTTTGAACAGCAGGGAAATCCCCAGCAGTAGTTTGCTTTGTGGATAGACAAAGAATTGATAGCGTCGGCGTTGGCATCCGCAACTTTGCCTCGGGCCCGTGAACAGTTGACCGATAGAGGTACATTACCTCGTATCTGTTCCCGTGCCGATACGGAACCTGTGGAGCCCGCCGTCCCGAACCTGGTTGCATCAACTGCACTGCTAAGCGAGCCTTGTCTGATATATTGCGTCCTTTGGAGGTAGGTCCATGTCCCGGAATGTGCGCTGTGGGCTCATCCAGGCCAGCAATGTCTTGGGAACCAATCGATCCCTGGCAGCGATTAAGAAAGCCATGATCGCGAAGCACCTCAAACTTGTCGAACAGGCCGCGCGAAAGAAGGTGAAAATACTTTGCCTGCAGGAGCTGTTCTATGGACCTTATTTTTGTGCAGAGCAGAACGCTCGCTGGTACGAGCTGGCAGAGCGTGTTCCCGAAGGGCCAACGACCAAACTGATGCAGAAGATCGCGGCGAAGCACCGCATGGTGCTGGTCGTCCCGGTGTACGAAGAGCAGATGCCGGGAGTTTACTTCAACACGGCGGCCGTTATCGATGCCGATGGAACCTACCTGGGAAAGTATCGCAAACACCACATTCCCCATTGCCAGCCGGGATTCTGGGAGAAGTTCTACTTCACACCGGGCGACCTGGGCTACCCAGTATTCGAGACCAAGTATGCTGTGGTTGGAGTCTATATCTGCTACGACCGCCACTTCCCGGAGGGGGCGCGCATATTGGGACTGAATGGGGCGGAAATCGTGTTTAATCCGTCGGCTACGGTTGCGGGACTCTCCGAATATCTTTGGGAGTTGGAGCAACCGGCTCACGCGGTGGCAAATGGATATTTCGTCGGAGCCATCAACCGGGTGGGCAGGGAGAAACCTTGGAGTATCGGCGAGTTCTATGGGAAAAGTTATTTTTGCAATCCGCGGGGCAAGATTATCGCACAGGCGAGCCGGAACAAGGATGAGGTCGTCGTGGCCGATCTCGACTTCGATATGATCGTGGAAGTGAGAAGGATTTGGCAATTTTTCCGCGATCGCCGGCCGGAGACTTATCAGGCAATAATGGCGCAAACCGGACGAGTTGCCGCGGCCGACTGAGTTGGTTTGTGTCTTTCCGCTTGCAGGGCAAGGGCTCGCTATGGGCGCACCTCAAATCTCGGTTCGCTCCCGGATCGAATCAAGTCCTCTCTATAATCCAGATCTGGCGCCTGCCGGGAGGGAGCGGCAGACTTGGGGGACGTACAACTTCGCGGCTCTGTGGGTTTCGATGTCAGTCAATATCCTGACTTACATGCTGGCCGCGGGCCTCATTCAAGGGGGAATGAATTGGAAACAGGCGGTCGCAACCGTGTTTCTGGGGAATTCCATCGTACTGGTCCCCATGCTGTTGAACTCGCATCCGGGAGCACGTTACGGCATTCCGTTTCCGGTGCTGTCTCGGGCGTCATTTGGGGTCTTGGGTGCGAACGTGGCAGCGGTTCTGCGGGCGCTGGTGGCATGTGGATGGTTTGGGATCCAGACGTGGATTGGCGGAGAAGCCATCAATACGTTGATCGCTACACTAGTCCCGGCGTGGGGGCACTTTCCTCATGGCGCCGCCATTTGCTTTCTAACGTTCTGGCTGATCAACCTGGGTGTCATTCTGAAAGGGATTGAGTACATTCGGGTTCTACAGGGGATAAGCGCGCCGATACTTTTGGGAGTCGGCGTCCTGCTGCTGGGGTGGGCATACCGCGCGGCTGGCGGTTTCGGGCCGATGTTGACGACTCCATCGCGGTTCAGCAACTCCTCGGAATTCCTCAAGTTCCTGGTCCCTGCACTGAACGGAACCGTCGGGTTCTGGGCTACGATTTCTCTCAACATCCCGGACTTTACACGGTTTGCTCGCAGCCAACGGCAGCAATTGATTGGACAAGCGCTTGCCCTGCCCACAACCATGACGTTGTATTCGCTCATAGGAATCCTGGTGACTTCGGCGACAGTGGTCATCTACGGGACAGGAATCTGGGATCCAGTGCAACTACTGAGCCGTTTTCACTCCCCGGTGGCGGTGGTCATCTCGCTGTTTGCCATTCTGCTGGCCACTCTAAACGTTAATATTGGAGCCAACGTGGTCTCGCCGGCGAATGACTTTTCTAATTTGTGGCCCCGGAAAATCAGCTTTCGAACCGGCGGCGTGATCACCTGCCTCATGGGAATTGCGCTGATGCCTTGGAAGCTGTTAGCGAACTACAAGACATTCATCCTCGGTTGGCTGGGTGGCTACGCGGCGTTTCTGGGGCCGGTTGCGGGAATCATGATCTGCGACTACTTTGTCGTGCGCAAGCGGACACTGGTAGTAGCCGACCTCTATCTTCGCGACGGGCAATACGAGTATGCGGGTGGGTTCAACTGGCGTGCCATCGCGGCGCTCGCTTTGGCCGCTGGAACGGCACTGGTTGGGTTAGTGGTGCCTTCGTTTCGGATGTTGTACGACTATTCGTGGTTTGTTGGCTTTGCCGTTTCCTTTATCGCTTACTACGGGTTGATGAAGTTACAGGGACAAAGGGACTTGGCGACAGCTTCCCCGTAAGAACGGAGAGACTGCAGGCCCGGATTTCGTGCCCGATCAAGTGAAGGAACTTAGGCCGTCGCCAATCTCTTCAACGCAGGCAGAACCTCATTCCGATACGTCTCAAGCGTGTCCTCTTCGTCACCGCACATCAAGTACACATTGAATTGTGTTACCCCCGCTAGAGCCAAGGTTCGCAGTTTCTCAATGTGCGCTTCGACCCGTCCTACCAGGCAAAAGCGGTCGGTGACCTCATCGGAGACGAAGCTCGCATTGTCGCTTTCGACCTCACAATGATGGAGATAATCGTACTTGACGCGATCGCGTATGTAGGACGTCAGGGCAGAGGGTAGTTCCTCGGGTTTATAACGCGAGACAAGATCGACGACGTGGTTGGAAACTAGTGCAGGAAACCAGCGAACTCGCTCACGGGCGACATTCAGGTCATCAGAAACCCAAACTGGAGCCGCGGACATGACCTCGATAGCTCGTGGGTTTCTCCCGGCGGCTTCGGCACCTTGCCTCACAAAGCCGAGGCACCACGAGATCAGGTCAGGATCGGCAAATTGCAGAATCACGCCGTCTGCGATGCGGCCAGCCAGTTCCAACACCCTGGGGCCGTATCCGGCAATCCAGACGGGCGGGGAGCCCGTCGCCCAAGAAAGGCGCGTCGGTTGTCCTTCGTAGTTCACCGGTTCTCCGGCGGTGAGCTTGCGGAACGTGTTTACAGCCTGCTCGAGATGAGCCGACGTGACCGGTTTTTTTCCTAACACTCGGCGCGAACTGTCTCCCCGACCGATGCCCAGTTGCATTCGGCCTCCGGAAATCAGGTTGAGTGTCGCGAAGAGGCTCGATGTTACGGTGATGTCGCGCACGGCAGGATTGGTCACGCAGGTGCCGAGGCGCATGTTTGTTGTATTAGCAGCCATTAACGTTAGCAGGGGATAAGGCTCCAGCCAAAGGATGTGGGAATCGAAAACCCAGCCGTACTCAAAACCGGCCGATTCCGCCTGGCGCGTGAGTGCGACGATGCGCTCCACCGGCATGTCCGGTTTTAGGGTGATACCAAACCGCATGTCGCCCTCATCCACCCAGAATCCATGCTGTCAGGCGGGCGAGTTTAGCATAAAATTCGTGCTCTGCCACGGGATGGGGGGAGTGAAGCAGAAATGGGTTTTGACACGATCATCATCAACGGCAACGTGGTTACCGCAACCGATACTTACGCAAGCGACATTGCGATCAATCGTGGGAAGATTGCCGCCGTCGGACAGAGTCTCCCCCGTGACAATGTAGGCAAGATCATCGATGCGGCTGGAAACTATGTATTCCCAGGTGGAATCGACGTGCATACCCATCTCGACATGCCGTTTGGTGGAACAACCAGCGCGGATGATTTCGAGACCGGCACGCGGGCGGCTGTTTTTGGAGGGACAACGACTCTGATCGATTTCGCAATCCAGTACAAAGGCCAGACATTGAGAAAGGCTCTCGACACCTGGATGCAAAAGGCCGAAAACAAGGCCGTCTGCGACTATTCGTTTCATTGCATCATCACGGATTTGGCAGAGGCACAAATAGACGAGATGAACGCTTTGGTGCATGAGGGTATCACTAGTTTTAAGCTGTTCATGGCTTATCCGGGCGTCTTTATGCTGGATGATGCCAGCATCTTCAGAGCAATGCGAGCCACGGGACAAAATGGCGGACTCGTCTGCATGCACGCCGAAAACGGTGGAGCAATTGACATGATGGTGCGGCAAGCGCTCGCTGAGGGGAAAAAAGCGCCAAAGTATCACGCATTGACTCGCCCGACGACAGCGGAAGCGGAAGCAACGGCACGAGCCATTGCACTGGCGGAGATGGCAGGATCGCCTGTCTACATTGTGCATATGAGTTGTAATGATGCCCTCGAAAAAGTTCGCGAGGCTCGCGATCGAGGACTTCCAGTTTACGCGGAGACTTGTCCGCAGTATCTCTACCTCTCAATTGAGAATTTCGACGTGCCTGGGTTTGAAGGAGCGAAGTACGTTTTCACACCTCCACTGCGTGAGAAATGGCACCAGGAAAAACTTTGGAATGGACTCAAGCGAGATCACCTGCAGGTGGTGTCCACGGATCATTGCCCATTCTGTTTTAAGGAGCAAAAGGAGTTAGGACGCGATGACTTTACGAAGATACCTAACGGCGGCCCAGGCATCGAGCATCGCATGAGCCTGATTTATTCAGGCGGCGTGGCCCAGGGACGGTTCAGCGCCAACCGCTTTGTGGAACTAGTGTCCACAACGCCTGCGAAACTTTTTGGCCTTTACCCTCGGAAGGGAACGATTGCAGTGGGAAGTGATGCTGACCTTGTGATTTTTGATCCCAAGCGCAAGCACACCATCAGCGCAAAAACTCATCACATGAGGGTGGATTATTCGATGTTTGAGGGTATTCAAGTGACTGGGATGCCGCTTGCAGTGCTTTCCCGCGGACGCATGATTGTTGATGGCGATGAGTTCCTGGGGCATCCGGGGAGTGGGGAATTCATGCGGAGAGCTACCTATTCGCAGCCGTAACAGCGCTTGCCGAAATGGACTAAAGCGACCCCAGAGGAAATCGCAGAGATGAGCCGGGCGGGTGCAGTTCCAGTGGTCTACCTCTCAACTCACGCATCTGGCCACCGCGAGTTTCTCGAACAGATACCAAGGACGAGAGAGCTGGAACAAAATGTCTGTTCGCAACTGGGAAAGGCGTTGCCAGGGCCATAATCACCCGCGCGATAGGAGCTAGGGCAGTTCTGAATTCGCTGTCGAGAAATAATTAGGGCTGAACCGGTAATCCAGTGTGCAAGTTCGTGGCTAGGGCGCCTGTATCGACAGAAGCCGCGATCGCGGGGGGGGTAATTCTCAGTGGCAGAAATTTTGTAAGAGGTTCTACGTTTCTCTTACTGTATTTCGAATATCCAACTGATCCCGTATTTTGCGGAGCAGCCAATTCCGGGTGAACGGCTTTTCCAGAATCACCGTACCCGAAGTCAATATTCCATGTAGTGCAACGCGATCATCCGTGTATCCGGACATGTAAATCACATTCATTTCCGGCCTGGACAGTACGAGCCGTTCGGCTAGTTCGCTGCCGCTGATCCCCGGCATGATTACGTCGGTCAGGAGTAGGTGAATGGGGGCGGCATACTCCTTGGCTATCTCGATTGCTGTTTCCCCGTTGTTGGCAGTCAATACGGAATAACCCTTTTCTTCGAGAAAACTCCTCGTCAGTTGCCGCAAGGGCTCCTCGTCCTCAACCAAGAGGATCGTTTCAGAGCCGCCCGTAATTGCGTCGTCCAACTCAGCCGCTCTCGGTGGTTCGACGTGTTTTTCAAAACGCGGTAGGAAAATCTTGAAGGTCGAGCCCTGTCCAGGCTCGCTGGAAGCCCAGATGTAACCGTTGCTTTGCTTTACAACCCCGTAGACCATCGACAAGCCCAGGCCGGTACCCTTACCGACTTCTTTTGTGGTGAAGAACGGCTCAAAAATATGTGACAAAGTTTCCTTGTCCATTCCGCAGCCCGTGTCGCTCATGCTCAACATGACATAGTGACCTGGCTTTACATATGCGTGTTGGCGGGCAAAAACATCATCCAGTTCGGCGTTAGCGGTTTTTATGATGATTTTGCCGCCCTTTGGCATGGCGTCGCGTGCGTTAATTGCGAGATTCATGAGTACCTGCTCGATCTGGCCCCGGTCCGCTTTTAGGCAGCCAAGATCGGGATCGAGCACGGCGGTGATGTTGATGTCCTCTCCAATGAGCCGGCGGAGCATCTTCTCCAAGCCGGTAATGATCGAATTGAAGTTGAGGATGGTTGGCTGAATCACCTGTTTGCGGCTGAATGCCAACAACTGCCGCGTCAGTGACGCAGCGCCCAATGCCGCTTTCTTGATCTCCTCAAGAAATCTTTGCGATGTTTCGGTCGAGACGCCCCCTTCTTGAAGAATCTCGCTGTAGCCTGTGATGATTCCCAGAGCATTGTTGAAGTCATGTGCCACGCCCCCGGCCAGTCGGCCGACCGCCTCCATCTTCTGCGATTGCCGCAGCTGGTCCCCTAAAAGCTTGCGCTCTGTGATGTCCTCATTCATCCCTTCATAGCGTTCCAGTACGCCGTTCTTACGGACGGCACGAATATGGGCGGAGATCCACATTTTGCTGCCGTCCTTTCGATAAACCTCGCACTCACAGTTGCGCACGGCCTCCTGTTGTTCGAGCACGCGCTTAATTTCCTCGCGCTGGTTCGGATCGACATAGACCTGGCGTGAAATGTCGGTGACACTGGCTATCAATTCTTGGGGGGAGTCGTAACCAAACATGCGCGCCAACGCGGGGTTCGCACTCAGGTAGTGCCCGTTCGGGGTACTCTGGAAGATGCCGACGATAGCCTCTTCAAATATGCCGCGGTAATTCTCCTCGGCTTGACGCAATGCCTCTTCGGCTCTTTTACGCTCACTGATGTCCGCAATTATTCCCTGCGCATAGAGAGGTTTGCCGGAGAGATCGCGAATTACTGTGCTTGCTAGGTCAGCCCAAAGGATTGCTCCGTCTTTTCGGATGTAGCGCTTTTCCCAATTGTGGGCGGCAACCTCGCCCTTTAAGATCTCGGTCGAGAGTTGTACATCCCGTTCAATATCCTCGGGGTGGGTAATATCGGAAACGCTGACGCCCAGCAACTCCTGTTCGCTGTATCCTGTCATTGCGCACAAAGCTTCGTTCACTTTCAAGAATCGATAGTCGGGACTCACGAGCATGATCCCAAGTGGTCCTTTCTCGAAAGCAAGCCGGAAGCGCTCTTCGCTTTCACGCAACTGCTGCTCCGCCTTATTGCGCTCTGTCACATCCTGCTTAATGGCGATGAAATGACTGATGTCGCCGCTCTCGTTCCGCACCGGAGTAATCGTCATTTCTTCTGTGTAAAGGCTCCCGTTCTTCCGTCGATTTGTGATTTCCCCGTACCAGACACTTCCAGAGGCGATGGTATGCCAGAGGTTTGCGTAGAACGACGACGGATGCAGACCAGAACTTACAAGACGGGGGTTCTGCCCTAACGCCTCTTCTGCCGAGTAGCCGGTCATACGACTGAAGGCTGGGTTCACCCACTTAATCGTTCCCTTGCAGTCCGTAATTACGATGGAGTTTGCTGCTGCTCCAAGCGCCGTAGACTGCACGCGCAGTTGTTCCTCTGCTCGCCTGCGCTCTTCAATTTCGCTAATCAGGTGCTGATTTGCATCTGCGAGCTCGCGAGTACGTTGAATAACTCTGTCTTCTAGTTCTGCATTGAGCTTCTGGACTTCGCATTCGGCGCGGACGCGTGCCGTGATCTCCCGTACCATACTGCGTGTTGCAAATATGCCAATCGCCACACCCGCAAGACTCGCGAGTACGACCAATAGCAACACCACCCGGCGTGTAGCGGAGTAATGTGCCCTGCTCCGCCGGGCTGCCTGGTCCACCTGATCCATCTGAAACTGCACAAAATCATTCCAAGCCGCGTGATATTTGAACAGGGCCGGCAACGTTTCTTGGACTATGACCGCTGCGGCTGCATCCCTTTTCTGCTCATCCACTAGCAAATGCAACGCGCGCAAGTAGCTATTGATATATGGCGTCCTTGCCTCCCGAACGAGATCAAACAGGTTCTTTTCGTCCTCTGATTCGCAGCGGGTTCCGATTTCACTTAATAACTCCACGATTTTCTTGCTGTTCTCAGCTCTCTGGGCTAGAAGCAGACCAATTGCTTTTTGGTCCTTCAGGAGGAAGATTTGCATGGTGATGCGACTGTTGCGATTGGAGTATGTGAGTGCCTCGCGAGCCAGTTGCATCTTTATCCACCGCTTGCCCAGTATGTCGTTGAGGTTTGCGTTGCTTTGGTCCGCCCGGCTAAGTCCCAGGTACCCGATCCCGGAAAGGATGGCGATGAGGACGCCGAACGCTACTCCCAATCTGGTCCCGATTTGCTGGCTCTTCATGTGGTGGTCCTAATCGTGTCCACTTCACACACAAGAAAGGTTCGTGGCCACGACTTCGACGCCGTGAACGGAAATGTGGCAACCGCTTGCGACGTTAGAAGTAACAAGGTGACGGCCTAACAGGGCTGGAGCACGCCATCTTCCAGAAGAATTGCCCACCTGCGCGCACGAAACCGTCGCGCGTAACTGACGAGAATTGCGCGGTTTACCGGCCGGAGGCGATTCGAGACCAAACCTTGCTGAGAACGTCATCGTTTGCTGCCGTCCGATTTCTAGACGGTGTTCGGTTTCTAGACCAGGCCGCTTATACCCGCCCGTGCCCGTCTTACGCATATGCTTGCTCCTGGCGTTTGCACACAAGTTTGCCGAGCAGAGAAGACTGATACTTGGTCAGCTGGCAGAAGCTCAGCCTTTATCTTTGCGCGAAGCGCGCAACGGGGTCACGACCTTGGTGCACGAGGCTAAAGATGAAGACGAGTCAGGAAGGCGCCAAATGGATTATCTCTGGTAGTTCTGGTCGCGGTGGCTTGGCTTCTTTTCTGGCATCCCGCACTGCGCGAACGCGCCATGGCGCTCGAGCGCGCGTTCATCGCAGGCCAGTCTGGGTGTGAAGATTGCCCTTGGTGTGTACGGTACAGGTAGGTGACTGATTTCTTATGTTTCCTCGTCGGGCGCGCCCGCAGGACCAGCGAGAACCTGGGGCTCGGTCTTCTCGACATTGAACTTGGCCGCGAGTGCCGTCGTTGCACGCCACAAACCAACTCCGAAACAGCTGTCTGCAAACGAGCCACAGAGGTAGCCCCTTCGTTAGAAGCCATCGTCTGGGAGGCACCGAGTTGCGTCAACGGATACTCATGTCACCGGCACCTTTAGCGGAATTGTACCCCAGTGATTAGATTATCCAGGGGACCTTCCCGCGGGGCCTTCTCCGGTGACCAGTCTTGTTAAACCGTGACGTCAGAATTGCCAGTGGAAACGCACGACACGATTTCATGCGTACTCGCGCTCCCGGCGCCTAATCGCCTGGTAACGCTGAAACGCCCTCTTTTCGTCTTCCAACCCTAGCACTGAGCGAAGCGTAGAGCCGCGAAAGGTATGGGCCAGCATCTGCGGGGCATGACGCAACACAAACCATGGATCGTGACGAAAAGCCGCCGGCATATGACGAAGCTTCATCCAGCGCTCCGCTTTCCAGCGGACATACTCGATCTCTTCAGCCGCCAGGTGCTCCGTGCGAACTACCGCAGTCGTGCCGTCGTATTCTTCCCAGCGCTCATTCGTAATCAAGCCACGCTCACGGAACTCCTCGGTCATTGGTGTTCGAGGATAAGGGGTGGGGTGCTGGATGTAGGGCCAATCCACGTACCGGCGAGCAAAGGCAAGATTAGCCTCAATAGATCCCACCGTATCTTCTGGATTGCCAACGATCAGCCCACCGACCACATACATGCCGTTTCGGTGCAGCCAGTCGATGGCCTTCAGTGTCGCGTTGCCGCCATCATGCCCGTTCTCTCGTGCCGTATTTTTCTTGGCGGCACGCAGGAACTTGAGATCGCTTTCCAGAATGTTTTCAATGCCTAAGAAAACGTAGCGGAATCCCGCACGGCGCATCAGAGGCGCCAGCGTTTCACCATGGCTGGCGATAGCCGAGGTCATGGCCTGCACAAAATAGTCCAACTTGTTCATCCCGGCGTCGATAATCGCGCGGCAAAGCGCTTCGAAGCGACGCACGTTGAGCGTAATGTTGTCGTCCACCAAGAAAATGGTGCGGGCGCCATGGTCGCGGGCATTGCGGATGTCGGCCAGCACGCGCTCGACGGAATACGTATGAAAGTTACGGCCGCGCATCTCGATGATCGAGCAGAAGCTGCAGTCGTAGGTGCAGCCGCGCGAGGTCTCGACTACGTCGACTGCGCGGCCCAGCAGGGTATAGCCCTTTAGCACCCGAGCGCTACGATTGGGTAAGCGGATTTCGCCCTCTTCCAGCCGGTGCACTCGTCGGTCAGGGTTGTGGAACCAGCGACCGGCGTCACGATACGAAAGACCACAGATGCGGTCGAAGCCTCCACCCCTCTCAAGCCCACGTAACAGTTCGCGGAAAGTTACCTCGCCTTCTCCCCGCACGATGTAGTCCACATTCATTTCCATGTAGGCGTCACGCGCGAGACTAGGATCATAGCCGCCCACTACCACCTTCACGCTCGGCTTGAGAGCGCGCATAAGGTCGATAATACGGGCGGCAGTCCGGCGTTGGAATGTCATCACCGAAAGGCCGACGAGATCAGGATCGAACTCGCGCACGAGCCTGCGGACCGTTTCCCACACTCGACGATAGGTTAGGATCAGATCGGCCACCGCTACACGGTGGTGGGAATCCACATTCCCGGCAAGGGAGGTTAGAGCGCCGGTGGGCATGCGGACAGCCACAGGAGGCATGTGCTCGAAGTAGTCCGGCATGGAGAGCAGAAGGATGTTCATAGAAGCCTTCTTGCACTCGACAGGAGAGGGTGGCCCACAATCGTCGAAAACTAATGTGGCAATTGTAGCTCGATTCGCAAGAGAGTCTCTATGGTAGTAGCTTGTGCTTCCGCGCAATCAGGGCCGGGCAAGGACCCGTATCTTTGCCAGTTGCACGAGACGTCCCGGTGAAAAACAGTTCCGCCTGTCTGATATTCGCTGCTTGCTTTATTCCACGGTTGGCAGCGGCAATAATGTGACACCGCTTTGACAACCGGCTCAAGTTTTTGTGTTCATAATCATTGCCGGTTGTACGATTCCTTTGACAACCGAGATCGCCCGAAAGGCCATATCATGGAGGTTTGTTGGCCGCATATGATCGGAAAAGCAATATTTCTGGTTCTTGTTTGCGCGCCGGTTGCAGCCCAACCCTCCACGGTTTCGTTGGAGCGCGGATTCCAACGCCTCTACAACCTCGATTTCGATGGGGCACAAAGCCAGTTTGCGGCGTATCAGCAACAGCATGCGGACGATCCCATGGGTCCGGTGTCAGAGGCAGCTGGACTGTTGTTTTCTGAACTGAATCGCCTCGGAATTCTGAGAACACGCTTTTTTAGTTTAGATTCCGATCCTCGGTCGCGACCCGTCCCCAAATCGGACCATGTTATTCACGAGCGCTTTGATGCTGCACTGAAACGCGGCGAGGCGCTTTCCCACCCCCGTCTAGCGCGCGATGCTAACGACCAAAAAGGGCTGTTAGCCCTGACTCTCGTCAACGGGCTCCGGGCCGACTATAGCGCGCTCATTGAAAACAGTAATCTCACGGCACTGCACTACACCCGGGATGCCACCAATTACGCTCGTCGGTTACTCACCGTCTGTCCGGATTGTTACGACGCTTACATTGCGACTGGAATCAGCCGCTACCTCATCGGTTCCACCTCTGCCCCTCTGCGGTGGATCCTGAGGATGGATGGTTTCTCGGGGAACAAGCGCCAGGGCATGGCTGACCTGGGACTGGTATCTGATCGGGGCCATTATCTCGCTCCGTACGCTCGCATCTGGCTGGCCAGTGCCTATATCCATGAGAAGAACCTGACCGACGCGCGACGCCTTTTGATGGAATTACGTGACGAGTTTCCTGGAAATCCACTCTTTACCCAAGAACTCGCCCGCCTTGACAAAGAAGGAGGGCAGGCCGACAAGCCTCAGCCGGTTAATTGACACCTAGTTCGCGAACTCGACTTCTCCGTGACATCGCGCAGCCTCTGCAACTGTGATTTCCACGACAGCTCGTTTATTGGGGATTTATTTTCCCCGTGGCCAGGTTCGGAGAACCGGAGCGAATTCCTAGATTTGTGCAAAGACGCCCGGGGACGCTAGTTCCACTTCAGCGCCAACGCAGTAGCATCCTCGCTTGGGCGGTGTTTGGTTGGCTGCCTGCAACGCGCTAAACCCGGCAACCGGCGACGATGACCCGCCTCGTACTCAAACTGTCTTCGCCGCTCTTACTTCGGTAACTCATTTTCGGAAGGTCGTCACATACAAACCGCGCCTCCTCTGCGAAGCTAAGAAATTATGCGAATTCTGGTGGCAGAGGACTCCGTTGTCTATCAGCGGCTGGTCACTAACCACTTGAAAGACTGGGGCTTTGATTATCTGGTTGCGAAGACTGGTTCGGAAGCATGGGACCTCCTGCAGAAGCCCGATGCCCCCCGATTGGCTCTCCTCGATTGGGTGCTTCCAGACATCGACGGCATTGAGTTGTGCCGCAGGATACGCAGCCGGCATGCGACTGAGCCTTACATCTACGCGGTGCTGCTCACCGCTAAGACGCAGAAACAAGATCTGCTGAAGGCAATGGAAGCTGGCGCAGATGATTATCTGACCAAGCCGTTCGACGCAGCCGAACTCAAGGCTCGGCTACTTGCCGGAAGCCGCATCTTGGAGACTCAGGAGCAGCTGGTCCGGGCCCGCGAATCGTATCGCGTTGCGGCAACCCATGATGCTTTGACTGGCATTTGGAATCGTGCGGAGGTCATCGACTTCCTGCGACGAGAGATTGCCCGTGCGCGGCGCTCCTGTGGCTATGTCGGGGTGGTCCTAGTCGATATAGATCATTTCAAGAAGGTGAACGACTCTATAGGGCATCTGGCGGGAGATGTCGTCCTAAAAGAGGTAGCATGTCGTCTGCGCTCGGGGCTGAGAATCTATGATGGCGTGGGACGGTACGGGGGAGAAGAATTTCTGCTGGTATTGCCTGGCTGTGATCTAGAGACCACGACAAGCCGAGCTAATGAGCTTAGAGCCACGATCAGCGGGACGAGTGTCGTGGTTGGTCCAAGCGCGGTCACAGTGACCGTAAGCATGGGGGCGACCTTAGCAGAGTTATCAGGGGACATTGAAACGATATTGCGCGAAGCCGACACTGCTCTCTACCAGGCAAAGAACAATGGAAGAAACCGGGTGGAACAAAGCGCGCGCAAAAGCAACATGACGGCGAAACCCGGGTGAGCACAGGTCTTTGAATAGCAGGGCAAGGCACGTAAAAGCCCATCGCAAGGAACGGGGCTCGTCAGAGTCTCGACCCGGCTTTGGCCGCGAAATGCATAACTCCTAGCATCGCACACCCGTTCGGCATGGGCAGAAGGCTTCACACTTGATCATCGGTTCTTGAGTGTTGCGTTTCTCTTGCGCGTGATTCCCGGAATTAACTGCTTCCGCCGACGCGCGGTAATGGTCCCACAATCTGGTTTAGATTGACATGTTTGGCGCGACGAAGCGGGATCGCATGTCCGAACGCGCCCGCTATTCGTCAGAAGTATCCCGCTGTTCTCACAATCTTGACATCGTTCAGGGTTATGCTTGGGTTTGCGTTCCAGCCTCGCAATAATTTCCGAGCGCCTCTGCCGCCGCGCGCTCCGGCTGTCGCAATCGTCGCGGGTCCGAACTTGCGATCCCACTCCTCGATTGCGGCTAATTCGGCTAACAGCCTTCCGCGATGGTCATCCATGACAGGCGTTCATTCCATTCGCTCAAGCTCCTTGCAAGTACCCGTCCACAGCGCTCGGGTGGCCAAAACCAGGAACGGGGCCAACTCCGGATGCACACATGATCCCGAGATACCGAAATTTCGGTCACTCGAGACGGCATCTCGGCATCGCTCGGACGCCTGCCATTGTCCGGTCATGGTTTAGAGAGAAATAAAGCTACTAACGCACTGATTACGTTTACTGCCCCCAGTCCGGATAGTCCCAGGGCCTCAGGGCCAAAAGGATCGACCCGCAGTCCAATCCGCTGGAGGAGACTGGCGGCATCCAAGATCACCCAGAGTGAACATACGGCCCATAATCCCCACACCACGGAGGGGATGTGGAGAAAAGGGATGCTGGGTCCACCCTGACTCAGCAGCACGGCCAAAACGGGCATTATCAGGGACAGAAGAAGGACCAGAAGGATCAGTCCAACCAACGTCCGTGGAGGTCGGGGAAGCTCTTCCTCAAAATGACCCTCGATCTGTCGACGTTCGAAGCTGCTCATGTCTTACCTGTCTTCCACATGGCGCTCTTGTGAAATTCGAATCGGGGGCGATCACATAACACGGATTCGGGTCTCGGCCTCAAGGCTGAGTTTGCGGTAAATACTTTCTTATCTCAAGCCTTAGCTTGCCAGCCGCGAGCGGGTCGCCGTTTCAGCCGTCTTCGCCGATTTCGAGATGGACGCCAACATTTTCTCGACAGCCGGCGATTCGCCAGGAAGCGCCGCGGCAAGTAGCTGCTTTTTGGCCGCCTCAGCTCTTAGGACTGCGAACTTCGGAGCGCGGTACGGTTTGCGAGTGGTAGGCTTGTTGAGTTGGGTAGGTTCAGCCGAACAGCCGACATTTTCATCTTTACTCGACATAAATCAACTCCTGTCCTTTCGATGCCCACAAGCGAAAGCAACCTTCCCATACAACACCCATTCGACAGTGAGTGCAAAAATAAGTGAAACTTGTTCCGAAAATGGAACAAGGAACGGTTGTTCCGACACTATTTCCACAGCGAAGGGAAATCAATCGGGAGAATTACGTAGGCATCATGGGGAAACATTCTTGAATTGTTTCAAAGCAGGGGTGAAGTATACATGCCGATATGTCGGCAGCTCTCCCTTATCCTGACTGCCGGTGTCCTGTCAAGTTACACTGCATCGCGCCCTTTCCACTTGCCTGTTGGCGAGGAGCGGCGCCGGGAGGTTGCGACAGGCGTGTCATCGCAGCGAGTCGGGCAATTTCGAGTGTATACATTATTTACCTCCGCCGCCGCGATTTGTGGGCGCCCGCGACGCGCTCTAATCGTGGGAGCCTCGACCATCGGGTAGGTCGTGCCTAGCCCTTTGGCTGATGTGCTCGTTTTTCAACTCTTGCATTCTGAAAATGTGCTGCACAAAACCTGGGTGATTTAGGGAGAGTGAAATGGCGAGTTCCTCAGTGATGGAAACCTTGTCGAATGAGCTGGCCTCGGCAGCGGAGCGCTCCGGCGCATCGGTCGTCGCGGTGCATGCGCGACGCCGGATGCCGTCCAGTGGCATCGAATGGAGAAAAGGCATTGTGGTTACGGCGGATCATGCGATTTACCGCGAAGAGGAAATTAACGTGATCAGGGCAGGGGGCAAGACAGTTTCCGCAAGTCTTGTGGGACGCGATCCCAGCACCGATCTTGCCCTACTGAAGACGGCGGAGAGCGGCAGCGAGGTCGCCGATTTCGGGGAAGGCGCGGGGCTCAAGCTCGGTCAACTGGTACTCGCGCTCGGGCGTTCATGGCGCGGCAACCTGGTGGCTAGTGCGGGGATCATCGGCGGATTGAGTGGTGAATGGCGCAGTGCCCGCGGTGGCATGCTCGACCAGCATATTCGGCTTGACCTGGCGCTCTATCCAGGATTTTCGGGTGGGCCACTGGTCAATACGCAAGGGAAAATCATAGGCGTGAACACGCGCGGTCTGACCCGTGGCAGAGCGGTCACCGTTCCCGTTGTGACCGTGAACCGCGTGGTCGACGAGCTCCTCGAGAAGGGCCACATCGCAAGGCCTTATCTCGGGTTGGCCATGCAGACGGTCACGATTCCGGATAGCATGCGGGCGAAACTGGAGTCCGGTGCAAACAGCGGATTGCTGGTCATGCACGTTGACAGTGGGAGCCCTGCCGACAAAGCCGGTCTGCTGTTGGGAGATGTATTGGCTGAAGTCCAAGGCAAAGCGCTCGAAGACATGGACACGATCCAAGACCTACTCGCGTCCGCCAAAGTTGGAGACAGCATCGCGATCAGAGCACTTCGAGGCGGCGCGATGGTGCAGCTTTCAGTCAAGCTGGGTGATCGTCCAAGAAGGTAAACGCTGCGATGAGCAAGAAGAACGGTGCTGGGGTGATCCGGGTGCTCGTGGTTGCTTCATCGTCGGTTCGGCGTGCAGGTTTGGAAACCATCATCAAGACGGGGGCACGGCTGAAACTTGCAGGCAGCACCGCGAATCTGGGGGTGGTGCCTGTGCAAGCCCGCGAGCTCCAGCCGGACATCATCCTGGTCGACCTGGATCGCGCCGATCCACTATTCCTGACCACGATGTCTGCCCTGGCCGAATCGGTCATCGCGCTCGTTATCGTTGTGCTGATCGATAACCCTAACGCCGCTTGGACTGCGCGCGCTCTGCGCGTCGGAATTAAAGCAGTTTTACCGCGCGACGCACCGGCCCACCAGATCCTATCGGCAATTCAAACGGCATGTGCTGGTCTGGTTTTACTTGATTCCGACGTCGTCATGGGCCTCGCTGCCCATGTCCAGTCGGGGTTGCCGGATGCGACGCCGGGAACATTGGATGACCTCACGGCCCGCGAGATTGAAGTCCTGCGGATGCTGGCCGAAGGAATGGGTAACAAGGAGATGGCCACGCGTCTTGGGATTTCCGAGCACACGGTGAAGTTCCATGTCAGTTCTATTCTCGACAAGTTTGGTGCGTCGACACGTACCGAGGCCGTCACGCTGGGCGTACGCATGGGGCTGATTTTGCTATAAAGGTTCGATTCCCGCCAGCCCGCAAAGCCCAAGGGTTTAAGGGGGTAGGATTTCGGGGTCTCCCGAGATAGATATCCGCGGGGTGCTGGAAAGAGGTTGTTTGTCCGCACTCGATGCGGGCGGCGAAGCTTAAGACTTGACAGACGGGCGCGAATTCTGTGGTACAGTATTATCAATTCCGTTTGCAGTAAGTGAGTTTAGTGGGGGCCCGACTAAGGTCGGGCCTTAATCCATTTTTGGGCGGGCCACTTAGGGGACGGGAGCCGTGTTTCGTGATCGTCACCGCTAACTGATTGTGATGCCTGTACGACGCGCCCACTCACATTTCCGGAGGTAGTGCAAGTCCCGGCCCTCTCCGCAGCCTGCTTGGCCGCAAGCAGGATCGATAACCCCCTCACAAATGGCCATGTCAGCGGTTTCATGATTTCAAAGTTGTTCCAGGAGCCGCCCGTGGGCGGTGTCAAGGACTTTTCTGCGATTGACCTGCGGCTGATTGGCACTTTATCGTGACTGGCCGGCAATGAATATAGTCAAGTCCACTCGAAAATATGAGGATTGGCTACGCCGACATACGTCTGTGCTGGAGCCGGATCTGCGCTTGAAGCACCAACGCATGAAGGAAAGTATCTTCATGTTTCTGCGAGCAACCTTCTATCGTTGGGTGCAGGTTTGGCCGGAAATCTGTTCCGATTTCGTGGCGGCGCCGAAGGTGCTCGCGGTCGGTGACCTCCACGTCGAGAATTTTGGGACTTGGAGGGATGTCGAGGGCCGCCTCATTTGGGGCGTCAATGATTTCGATGAAGCCTATGAGATGCCCTACACCAACGATCTGGTTCGCCTGGCCGTCAGTGTGGCCCTCGCTATCCAAGAGAAGCACCTCGGCATCAGCGGGAAGTTGGCCTGCGAAGCCATCATGGAGGGCTACCAGATGAGTCTAAAAGCCGGTGGTCAGCCTTATGTCCTGGAAGAGCAGAACCCCTGGCTGCGCCGGATAGCGCTCGGCGAATTGCGCGATCCCGTGCACTTCTGGAAGAGGATGGATTCCCTGCAGCCAGTGAAGGGAAACATTCCGCTGACCGCGGCGGAGGCACTCGAGCATTTGTTGCCAGAAAAGGGCCTGACCTGCAAGATCGTACGCCGCGTTGCGGGTTCAGGCAGTCTTGGCCACCAACGACTAGTTGTCATAACCGAGTGGCGTGGTGGCCGGATTGCCCGTGAGGCGAAGGCGCTTGTTCCTTCTTCCTGCTATTGGGCTTCCGAGGGCGACGGCTCCAACGAAATCATGTACCAAACGATTATGTCCCGCGCGGTACGCTGCCTGGACCCTTTTGTTCAGCTGCGCGGGAAATGGATTATCCGGCGTCTTTCGCCACATTGCTGCCGTTTGGAACTGGACGCCATGCCGGCCGATCGAGATGAATTGAAGCTTTTGCGGGCAATGGGTTGGGAGACGGCCAACATCCACCTAGGCACGCCAAACGCAGCTCGCGCGATACTCCGACATCTAGGGAAACAATCGGCAGGGTGGCTGCACAAGGCAGCCAAAGAGATGGCGAAGGTAGTCGAGACTGACTGGCGTGCGTGGACCAAATCGGGTACTTAACGCTCAAGCGCAAGGAATAGTCTTGGCGCAACGCAAGCGACCACATTCATGGCGGATCCTGTCTTGCTACAAAGGTGGACGCTGCCGGCCGGCGAGGATTCCCCCTGGATCGCACACCAGAGCAACTGTCTTGAATGTGGCGCAGGCTTGGTCAGCGGCTAGGTTGATCTTCCAAACCGCTGCTGCTGTTGGGCCAATCAATCTGCGGCAGCCGTCTGGAAAATTTGAGCCCGTCACCTTCTCAGCTGCTCTATGCCATAATCCCGGTGAACTTCTTTGGTCTGAGGTGAGATGAGCGGACGCTTGCCGATCTGGACAGCCTTTCTTGCCAATTGTGTCGTGGCCGGTTTGACCTGTGCAGCTCGAGGATGGAGTGCAGCCGGAGCGCATGCGGCTGCGCGCAACACGGCGCGGTTCTCGGCGCTGTGGTTCATTGTTGCGTTTGCGGCGCCAGGACTGGTTCGGATTGTGCGCTCATTGCCCAACGAAGTAAGGCTGATCCAGGCATTCGTAGTGGCGCACATCGTGCACTTCGCCGCAGTCGTCGCAGTGCTTACAAAATTCGAACCAGAACATGTGGCTCGCAATGTGACGCAGACAGTGCTGGTTGTGCTCGTCGGATTCAGCATAGTCATGGTGGCAGGATTGACGGCAAGACCGCGAGCGTCGCGGCTCTACACCACGGTTCACAAGGTTACGTTGTACGCTATCCTTCTTATCTTTGCGCTGGCGTTCCTGCACAATCCGCTAAAGCCGCTGCGGCTGATGGGGGTTGCACTTATTCTGGCTCTCGTCGCGCGCCTGACCAGCAGGATGGCGTTCTGGACTGCCACGGTAGAAAAAACCTCAGTGTCACTCTAAGTTGGAGGCTCGAAGAGGGCAGTGATGCACTGGTGTGCTGTAACGGTATTTTCATCTAACCAGAGCAGGCATCCGCGAATCCAATAGGTGTAGGATCTTGAGTAATCCGATAGAGAGCATTTTGTCATGACCCTCCATGCCTCCGCTGCTTCCATCTCTGGAGTATCCAACCAGCCTCTTGCCTCAGAAGAACTGCGGAAGATTGACGCCTATTGGCGTGCAGCAAACTATCTTTCCGTCGGCCAGATTTATCTGTATGCGAATCCGCTCTTGCGTGAGCCACTGAAGATCGAGCATGTCAAGCCCCGCCTGCTCGGACATTGGGGCACCACTCCGGGACTGAACTTCATCTACGTTCATCTCAATCGGCTCATTAAGAAACACGATCTAAATGCGATCTATATTACTGGACCCGGTCACGGCGGGCCCGGAATCGTGGCCAATACCTATCTGGAAGGCAGCTACACCGAGCTTTACCCTGATATCCAACAGAACGAGGACGGCATCAGGAAGCTGTTCAAGCAGTTCTCCTTTCCCGGAGGAATTCCCAGCCATACTGCTGCGGAAACTCCCGGCTCGATCAACGAAGGCGGAGAACTCGGTTACTCCCTGGCTCATGCCTACGGAGCAGTTTTTGACAATCCGGACTTGCTGGCGTGTTGCGTGGTGGGCGACGGTGAGGCCGAGACCGGGGCTCTGGCCACAAGCTGGCACTCCAACAAGTTTCTTAACCCCGCACGCGACGGCGCGGCGCTCCCGATTCTCCATTTGAACGGCTACAAGATCGCGAACCCAACCGTGCTTGGGCGTTTGAGTGGCGCGGAACTCACACAACTCTTCAACGGATATGGTTACAAACCTTACTTCGTGGAGGGTCATGAGCCCGAGCCCATGCATCAGCTCATGGCGGCTACGCTTGAAACTGTAATAGCCGAGATCACAGCTATTCAGCAGGATGCTCGCTCAAATGGGTCCAGGAGCCGCCCGATATGGCCGATGGTGGTTCTCCGTTCCCCGAAAGGCTGGACAGGGCCGAAATCCGTGGATGGCAAGCCGGTGGAGGGTACCTGGCGCGCTCACCAAGTTCCGGTTACAGATTTGTACACCAAGCCGGACCACCTCAAGATCCTGGAAGATTGGATGAAGAGCTACCGACCCGAGGAACTGTTCGACGCGGATGGTAAGGTTCGTTCAGAACTGGCGGAGCTCGCCCCGAAAGGTGATCGGCGGATGGGCGCGAATCCTCATGCCAACGGGGGCTTGTTGCTCAAGGGTCTGCTCATGCCCGATTTTTATGATTACGCAGTGAAGGTACCGAAGCCGGGTACCGAGATTGCGGAAGCGACGAAGGTCCTGGGCAACTTTCTGCGCGACGTCATGAAGCTGAACATGGATTCCAAGAATTTCCGCGTATTTGGTCCGGATGAAACTGCTTCAAATCGCCTGGATGCTTTGTACGAAGTCACCGACAAAGTCTTCATGGAGCCGCTCCTGCCCACCGACGAGCATGAGTCCACCACTGGCCTGGTGATGGAGGTGCTAAGCGAACACATGTGCCAGGGCTGGCTCGAGGGGTACTTGCTTACCGGGCGCCATGGCTTTTTCTCTTGTTATGAGGCGTTCATCCACATCGTCGACTCCATGTTCAATCAGCACGCGAAATGGTTAAAGGTGACTCGCAACATACCCTGGCGTCGGCCGATTGCGTCTCTAAATTATCTTTTGACATCCCATGTCTGGCGCCAGGACCACAACGGCTTCAGTCACCAGGATCCGGGCTTCATCGATTATGTGATGAATAAGAAAGCGGATATTGTGCGCGTGTATCTCCCTCCCGACGCCAACACTCTGCTTTCTGTCTCCGATCACTGCCTGCGCAGCCGCCATTACATCAATGTCATTGTGGCGGGAAAGCAGCCAGCTCTGCAATGGCTCGACATGGATGCCGCAGTTGAACACTGCACCAGTGGGATCGGAATCTGGTCCTGGGCCAGCACCGATCAGCAGGGCGAGCCGGACGTAGTGATGGCCTGCGCTGGTGACGTCCCCACGCTCGAAACCCTGGCCGCCGTTGACCTGCTCCGCCAGCACTTTCCCGATATAAAGGTTCGGGTCGTGAACGTGGTAGATCTGATGACCCTCCAACCTCCTTCGGAGCATCCTCACGGTATCTCCGATCGCGATTTCGACTCGATGTTCACCACCGACAAGCCCGTCATCTTCGCTTACCACGGTTATCCCTGGCTGATTCATCGGCTCACCTATCGCCGGCAGAATCACGACAGCTTTCACGTTCGGGGCTACAAAGAGGAGGGTACGACGACAACGCCTTTCGACATGACCGTGCTCAATGATCTGGATCGTTATCATCTCGCCGGCGATGTTGTCGACCGCGTACCTCGGCTGCAGCGCATAGGAGCGCACTTCAAACAGTTCCTGCGCAACAAGCTGGTGGAGCACAAACAATATGTCCACGAGCATGGCGACGACATGCCAGAAATAAAGAACTGGAGCTGGTCCTACTGACCAATGAAGATTCTCGTGCTGAATTCAGGCTCCAGCAGCCAGAAGACCTGCCTGTACGAAATTGGCCACGTTCTTCCTGATGATCCGCCGGCCTGCCTTTGGCAGGCAAAGATCGATTGGCAAGGAGATTTCGCGGAAGCCGAGATCAAAAATGGGCACGGCTTCGACAGAAAGGAACGGATTAAGGTATCCTCTCGCGCCGAAGCGACAGCGCGCCTGCTCGATACTCTATGGAAAGGGGAAGCCAGTGCCGTCTCCTCGCCTTCGGAGATTGACGTTGTCGGACATCGAGTGGTGCATGGCGGGCCGGTATTCGAAGACCCGGTCGTGATCACTCCCGAGGTGAAATCGGCGATCGTCGACGTTTCTGCCTTCGCTCCTCTCCACAATCGCGCGGAACTGGAGGGCATGGAACTGATCGAGACACTGCTGGGCGCGGTGCCTCAAGTCGCAGTGTTCGACACTGGTTTTCACAAGAAAATGCCACTCCCTGCGGTGGTGTATCCGGGACCCTATGAATGGTTCGCAGCGGGAATCCGCCGCTATGGCTTTCATGGCATCAATCACAAGTATTGCGCTCGACGTGCGGCGCACCTCCTGCACAGAGATCCGAACTCATTGAAGCTGGTGACTTGTCATTTGGGAAACGGTTGTTCTCTGGCGGCTATTCGCGACGGGCAGAGTGTGGACACCACGATGGGGTTCACGCCATTAGAAGGTTTGATGATGGGCACTCGTTCCGGTTCGATTGATCCCGGGATCCTCATCTACCTGATGAGTCAAATCCAGCTTACGGGACAACAGCTCGATGAAGTTCTCAATAAATACTCCGGGCTGTTGGGGATCTCGGGCGTATCAGGAGACATGCGCGATGTTCTGGCCGCTGTGAAGAATGGACACGAGCGGGCCCGACTGGCTTTTGAAATCTATGTCCACCGTCTACGTGCGGGTATCGGCGCAATGATGGCAGCGTTGGGCAGTGTAGATGGACTGGTTTTCACAGCTGGCGTCGGAGAGAATTCACCAGAGGTGCGAGCGGCAGCTTGCCAGAATCTCCAGCATGTTGGCGTGAAAGTTGATCCGAAAAGGAATGCAGAATCCCCTCCGGACCAGGACATCTCCGATCCAGCTTCGCCGGTTCGTGTCGTGCTTGTTCGCGCCGGGGAGGATTGGGAGATTGCTCGCGATTGCTGGAAGCTTGTAGCCGAGAACCAAGCAGAGCAACGAGAACGGCATTAGCTCCTAGTTCGAAACTGCCGGCGGGCTGTACTCGGACGTGTCCCACAATTCAATGTGAGCCTGGCATGCAGGACGGTGCATCAGGCTGCTTCCTCGCCAAACTCAGAAAACGGTTCATAGTGGTTGAAACTGATGGCAATTCCAGCCCTAGTTCCTTCCCCTTCACGCCGGAGGACAATGCCTTGGCACAGAATGCGAACCTCACGAGTTCTCGTTACTTCCACGGGCAGGACCAAGAGAACGGCAACTTCCGAGCCTTGAGCAACGCAACTACCTGTCCTGAGGAACACCCCGCCCAATGAGATGTTCTGCGTCACTGCGGAGGTATCTCCTGCGCAGGTCGGGCAGGTCAAGGACACAATCTGCTGCACTGTGACTCGCGGATAACGACGACGTTCTTGGATGGGCATGTTTTGATGGGCCAAACGGCGCATTACAGCCGCATGTGACACGAGTCACAGCACGATGCGACAAAGAGTAGCATGCTAGAGCAACTTTTATTTAAGCGTGAGAGGTCCAGCCTTTTACCACTCGCTGCCCGACTCGATGGAGGCTGGATAAAAACCAGAGCAAGTCCCAATAGGGCACCGATTGGCTCAGGAGTTTAGCCATGGTTGAGGACAAGAAGGATTGGCGCGAACTATACGAAGCCATTGCTAAAGAGGACGCCCCCGACAAACTGGAGGCTTTGACCAAGGAACTCAATGAAGCGATGGAGACCGAAGAGCGCGAAAAAAAGTGCGCCACAAGCGCTTTGCGAAAAAGCTACATCGTAAAGAGGAAAGCGTCCTGAGGGCTGCGCTTCATTCGTTGACGGGGAATCGTCAACATGCATGCGGGCCGGCCGCACCGTCTGATCGGGACCTGTCGGGGGCGTCAAAGCAGACGGATGCACGCCTTTCGGTTCTTTCCGCAACCCTCACAACATTCCGCAAGAGCAGCTCGCTCGTAAAGCGTCCGAGCCCGGGCATCCTTCTCCGGCAACTCGGCCAACGCGCTCTCGTGAAATTATGCCGGTCCACTCTCTGATGCGTTTGGGACACCACGATCCTGGATGCGTTCGCAGGAATGCAACTGTCTTTTCGAGATGCGTCACTTGAGCGGACCTTGTCCTGACAGCTCAGGCCTGACTTGCTGCTGCACATCTCAATCTCGGATTCTTGCCGCATCGGCAACAAGCGCGAGCATCCCATTGTTACTTCGAAGGCTCACATTCAATTGTGAAAACAATCTCGGGCTGCAGAAATGGCGGGTAGCCGGCTGTTCGACCTGGAGCCGGTCACCTTCCGGAGTGACATGAGTCCCGGACGCCACACCGGGTACGGGACAATGATGGAGTTGTTCCAGGCTCATCGGCCGGACAACAAGACCTTCGGGCACTCCGTCGCGAAGCGGTTATCGCTAGGTCTCCGACAGTGAATGTCACATCGCCCATGCGCCTGGTCGTTCCTCCCATGCCGACTGTCCTGCGCGTTGACGACCGCGCCAGCAAGCTTGGCTTGCACCAGGGAACGCTTGGGCCAATTCTCGAAAAGGGTGCTGACTGGTAAAGCCAAGTTCTTGAACCGTCGACGTCACCCACCGTGCGCGAACAAGGAGGCCCGCGTGCTGAAACCGTTCATTATGCTTTCGGTGCCGCTGCTTCTGGTATTGCTGTTGTCCGCGCAGCAGAACCAGACGACTCCTCCAGCCAAATCGTCCTTCCACACGATTCCCCTCGCTTCGGCGCAAAAGGAGAATCCTTTCAAATCGACCCCCGAGTCTCTGGCTCGCGGCAAGAAGCAGTACGGCTATGATTGCGTGATGTGTCACGGCAAGGAAGGCAACGGCAAGGGAGATGTCGCGGCCGACATGAAGCTGAACATGCATGACGAGACCGATCCCGCGACTCTGAAAGACTTCACCAACGGTGCACTGTTCTACATCATCAAGAACGGCAAGGATCAGATGCCCCCGGAAGGCAATCGCGTGAAACCCGAGGAGATCTGGGACATGGTCAACTATGTCCGGTCGTTCGCGAAGAGGCAAGAACCAGCGGAAGGCAAAGCACCCAACTAAGATGCTTCCCGGGTCACCGGCCAGCTGCCAGCGCGCGTCCATGATGTCGATAAGCAACTAGTATCCGGGTGCTCTTTCGAGATTGTAGTTGCAGGTCCCGTCCGTCGGCTGAACGGGCAGTGGCGGAGGAGTCAGCCAGTGCGGCGAACTGAAGTCGAAGAATTCCATCATGTCGTCGGCCGTGGCATCTCGCGCACTGAGACTGGCAACACCAAATCGCACCTCGATGAGCCGCAAGATCGAGGTGAGATCACGCCAAGTATGTGAAACGTAGTTTGGCTTCACCCATGGCGAGACGACGATCAGCGGCATGCGGAACCCCGAGTTTGCAAAGTCTCCGTGCTGATCTCCGGATTGCAACATGGGCGCGATTGAGTCAGGTTTGATCTGGCTCGCCGGGACAACGTGGTCATACAATCCGCCGCCTTCGTCATAGGTCAGGATGAATACGGAAGAGCCCCAGGACGGACTGGCCATCAGGGCGTTCAGAATTTTTGCAGTGTTCGCTGCGCCGACCTGGATGTTAACACCTGGGTGCTCATCCAGACCCGATGGGCCTCCGCGCTCAATGAAGATCACCGACGGCAGGGTCGATTCGTTTTTGATGTCGGAATACCAGTTCAAGATCGGTTTCATCTTGGCCGCGTCTCTCTGATACGTCGACCACTGCGGCAAATACGTGCCATTGTCCTGGTAGTAGTAGCGCCATGAAACCCCGGCCTGATCGAGGTGATCGAAAATTGTCGGTTGTGTCCAGCCACCACTGGGCGGCGTGTCAGGGCGAATATGTCCGAACGACGTCGCTGCGAACAGGTACATGCGATTCGCATTCGTATTTGACTCCACCGGCGAGAAGAACCGGTCGCTGGTCCCGAACTGCGTTGCCAATTCGTAGTAGTAGGGCAGCTCGGTCTGATCGTAGTAACCCATGGCGCGAGTGCCGGTGGGATCGATTGTGGACGGCACCGACGTAGAAGTTTTCATGAACTTGTCCATCAAACCGCCGTCGACATCGACGTGGCTCTCATTCCAGAATGGGCTCAGGTTTTCGGTACACACAGTCTGGTAGTGGTACGGATGGACCGGTTGCCCTTGTGTGTTGTAGAGCGTCGCATTCAGGGGCACGCCGTCGATGTTATTTGGCAGGCCCTTCGATGCGCGATACTGCCCCAACATGCCGAAATAATCGTCGAACGACCGGTTCTCCTGCACGAAGAAGATGATGTGCCGGATGTTGGAAAGCCCCGCGTTCGAGGTTACGGTGATCGGAATCGAGGTCTTGAAAACCGCACCGGTGTTGTCCTGTGCTTGTACGGTTACCGTGTGCCCGCCGGCCGCAAGATTCTTCAGATACACGTCAAGCTTGCCACTGCTGGTCTGGTACACCTGGCTACCATTGACAAAGACCCGCATCGTGGGAATGGGATTCGAATCCGTAAACCCGGCCACCAGATGCACCGGCAGGCTCACCGTGGCCGCGTTGCCAGGCGTGCAGATCGTGACCGACTGGTTCGCCGAATTGAGCGCGCAGGGCGGAGTCTCGCTGATTGATACGTTTGTCTTGAATGTTGTACCGGTAGTGTCCCACGCCTGGACCGTGAGAAGGTGGTTACCCACCGTTAGCGGGATGTAGGCATCGACGGAATTCGCATGGACTTGGTACACGAGCTTGTTGTCGACATAGATTTGCATGGTCGTCACGGGATTCGAGTCCGTGGTGCCGGCGACCACGTGGGCGGGTGTGATGTTCACGATCGAATATGGAGTTGGGGTGCAGACAGTAACGGACGGATTGGTCTGGCTCAACGGACACATTGCCAAGGCACGGCCCGGCATAGCCAGTGCTGCCGCAACTATGATCAGAGAAGCGAAAAGCAAGAATGACGGGCGGCGCTTCCAACGATTCGTCGATAAGAAACAAATATTCTTCATAAGTTCAGCAACCATGGTCGGCTCCTAAGATGCTCTGTTTACCGCTGGGGGGAGCGCAGGTTCAGACAAAAATCGTGAGTGGCCGGTTGTGTACGCCTTCAGTTGCTTTGCTGCTGGCGGGAGTTGAAGGCATCCAACTACTAGGGGGAGAGGGACTTCAAATTTTCGTGAGTTGCTGGGGCAACCTGTGGCGCAGCTTTGAACTCCTGGAGTTCCGCGAGTACCGCATCGGTTTCGCGGCATTCCCTTCGGTTGGCGCCGCGTTGTGCCTCTGCGTTGTGGAAAAATTCAAGCAAGACGCCAACTGAATCGTACGTTGCTGATGCAGTGGCTCCGAGTCAAGCCATTACGGGGTGTAGCGGCCCAGGTACTGGAGCACATAATCCGGCTGCCGAAGGGTGTCTAAAGTCCGGTTTCTCATGTCGCCGGGACTCTGTGGTGTATCACTCCCTACCGCCGCACCAGCGTTCCGGCCAGCATGTCGTGTAATCCTTGCCTGCGCTCAGTGAACCCGACCATGATGTAGCCGATGCCCAGAATCATTCCCGAGAGCCACTTCGCGAAATGCCTTCCCGTGGCGCGCGCAAACGAGACGCGGTTGCCGTAAAGATCGGTGACCTTCATCCCGAAAATCATCTTGCCGAGCGTCGCCTGATAGGGGGAACTGAGCATGAAAGCCTCGTAGAGCCACGAGCCGAAGATCACCACCATCAACACCACTCCACCGCCGAACAGATGCATGCCCAGAGCACCGCGCGGAAAACCACTCATCATTCCCGTCAGCCCGCCTAAACCGAAAATCATGCTAACGGGCCACGCCGCCGCGCGCACGATGATCGCATCGATGATGAAGGCGACGACGCGAATCCAGAACCCTCCATATCCAACTGCGGCCCTGAGGGGCGTGTAGGGACCAGCCGCAACTGGCGCGGCAGCTGCCGCAGCACCCGCGCCCGGGGCGGCGGCAACGGGATTCAGGACGCCACCACAGCGACTGCAGAATTGCGCATCAACAGAATTAGGCGCGCCACACTTGTTGCAATATAGAGTTGTATTCATGGCGGGCACTATAAGGAGGGATGCGAACGTTGTAAACCGAAATCTCCTCTTGACTTTAAGAACGGCGATGATTGTGCACCGATCCCGCCTGTTCGCTACGACTGCCGCAGCTTTTTCGGAAATCCGGGATGCTTCTCCCCGGACGTCGATCTACGACAGACTTTCCTGTCTCAAAGCGAACTCTTGAGTTCCAAGCTGCCATCAGCAGGTCACTGCACACACCAATCCGAATGCGCCGACCAACGGCTGCATGAAAAGGCACTGCTTCTCACTCCACTGGTGAAGGCAAGCGAGACACACTCCATCTGTTTCGAACGTATTCCACTCGTGGCCGAAGCTAGAAAACCACAGATCGTCCTTGCGGGGTGACTAACCACATAGCGGACATCTGATGCGGGGCCGGATGGGTCGCAACTCTTGTCTTGCTCAAGGTCGCGATCCAAGACACCGGACGACTTAGCAGATCGAGACTCATCCCCTCCCTGAGCAGGACGGGCCGAAGCAGGTTGTAGCTCTTGAGTCAGCTACCAACGCCGCCTCCGCAATCCCTCGTGGAAGGCTGCTGCCCTTCTCCTCTGCCCAGGTGAGCCAATCGTGGAGTCCACCATCCGTAGCTGTGGAATACATCGTGGCGTTAACCTCCCTTACGCGTCAAACTCACAGATTGGTGACGGTCGTAGCAGCCGATCCATAACGAGAGCACCGAATCGTTCGCACTTCAATTTAGCAGGCTACGGCCTCGGTTTGCGCGGTCTTGATGTGCGTTTCTACCGCCGCGCCGCAGGCACCAAAGTCGCGAACAGCGAACGCAACCAAAACAACTCCCCTCATCCTCGAGAAGAACGAAGTGAGAGGCGAGTTGTGAGGGCGTGAGAAAAGCGCTCACTGCTGGACGGGCGTCTCCGCCCGTCCTCCATGGGCAACTGAGCTACGATTTCTTTTCCACTTGCAGGTTGTTCTGTACGGTGAAAGCACCGAACACCTGGCTGGCTCGAATACCCGCGACTTGCTTGTCTATGGTGCTGGCGACGGTCCCCCAAAGGCTCAGATGACCGCGATCGACCACTATGCGGATTGGCTTGGCCGGATCAATGGCATAGCGGCTGAGTACGGGATCGCGATAAATTGCCTGCAGCGCACCGATTCGGATTTGGTCGTCAAAGATCGAAGCTGGCGCAACTTTGATGTTATCGATGACATCTTTCACGCCCGTAGTGTTGTCGACGAGCGCCAAGGCGGAGTCGCGGTCGAACTCATTTCGAGTTTCCCCGGACAGGGTGACTACGCCATTCTCCGCCGAGGCGGTTACGTAGTTGAATACGTTATCCTGCGCCATCCGGTCGTAATACAACTTGCGGTCCAGTGCGGCCGTGAGTTGAGCATCAGACACATTGCCGTTCACCGTGATCAGGTTGCGGACACCCTGAACATTGGCAATCTTACGGACTTTCCTAGCCGCGTCCAACTTCTTCCGGTAAAGATCAACGTTGCCGGTCAAGGTGATGATGCCGTCCTCAACCGAAGCTTGGATATTGCGGAATTCCTTCTTGGTTGTCAGTTGTGGGATTCTAGATTGAATAGCGGCGTCGAAACGGCTGGCGCTGGTCGTCTCTGCGGCAAGCGCCATGCTCAAGGCGCCGCCCGCTAGCCATAGACCCAGGGCGAGAAGAGTAACTTTCATACGAGTTGGTCTCCGATCCTCAATTTACTAACTAGTGGGTTAAATGCAGCAGCGCTAGGAAAGTTGCGGGAGGTTTTGTAAAAGTTGTCTGTAAAGAAGTGTATTCACGCGGCCGAATAGGGGCCTGTCCTTACCGAAAATTCGCTCGAGCTGAAAAAGCGCGAGCAGCACTCGAGAGGGAATTCCTCGGTCTCAGAAAGCACTTGTCGAGTCGCCGAGTTGTGAACGACCTGCCGTGTTGGCTCCCGGAGCAGAGGATTACCGCTGTGGGGTCCGTCTATATATTAAGGAGGAAGCGATTGCTCGAGCTGTCCGTCGTTCGTATCGGTTTAGCACGGTGGAAGAAGACACGGGAACGGATGATTTTCCGCAGTTCAGGGCCAGCCAGGCTGCGCTCGGGGATGGAGCCTGGGTGGTGGTCGGACATGCAATCAAGCACTTCTTCTTCCTCACCGTCCGGAGAAACGATGGTCGCATCCCGGCCGCGCGAATTCTTCTTTCGCAGCTGATCGAGACAGAGACTAGTTACGATGCGGTAGATCCAGGTGTAGAAGAGCACTCGAAGCGAAAGCGCGTTAAGTTTATGCATCGTACTGCTGAACCAGTTGTTCGAAGGCGGCGGTATTGCCCTGCTGGCTTCGCGGATAAGCTAAAGGTGTCGTCCACGCGGACTGGGCGGGCCTCGCCAACCATTACCCGGGGGGGCAAATCCAGCAGCATTGACATAAGCAGGAGCGATGCGAGTTTTGCCGGTGTCACACACAATCATCATTTCCGTCCACACGAACCTTCGATCGCTCAGAATCTTCGATCACTCATCTGCCCGGCGTATCACGATCAATGCCATGTCGTCCTCCCGCGAATGGCTGCCAGCGAAGTCCTCGGCCGCGCCGAGCACGGAAAACAGCGTGCCGCTTGCACTGGAACCACGGGAAACTTGTGCGGCAGCTGCCAGGCGCTCTGCCCCGAACTCAGCACCATTCTCGTTTTGGCACTCCGCAATACCGTCGGAGTAGCCCAGCAATGTGTCGCCCGGCCGTAATGTCGTCTGCCCGTTGGCGAAACAGGCGCCAGCCAGCACTCCCAGTAGCGGCCCACCCTCTGGCAGGCTCTCCACATGCCCGGCGTTGCGAAAAACCAGGGCAGGCGGGTGTCCTGCACTGCAGTACGTAATCTCACCGGTCTGTAGGTTGAGCCGGCCTACAAGCACCGTGGTCAGCGGCAATTCCAAATGAGTGAGGAGCAAATTGCGATTGATGGCGGACAAAGCAGCCGCGGGATCGCCCAGCGCCTCAATCTGCAGCCGAACCATGCCGACCACATGGGTGAACCACATCCCGGCGGAGAGGTCCTTACCAGCGATATCGCCGATGGCGAATACCAGATTTGGGCCGAGTTCAAAGACACTAATGAAATCGCCGGACAGATGGCGTACCGGGAAAATCTCGCTGGCGATCTCAAAGGGCTCACGGCGGAGAAGGCGCGGGCCGCATAGTTTTCTTTGCACCTGAGCGGCTTCGTACATTGTGCGTAGCAGGTCGTCGTGCTCACGGCGCAGAGTCGCAAGCTGATCCTCGAGCACGCGGTTGCGGCGCGCAACGCCCACAGAACCGGAGAGCATTCCTGCATGCCCGGAAACTTCCGCCCGATGTGCCCAAGTCTTGTCCTGGTGCCAGCCCCGAATTTGTAGAGCGTTTTCCAATTTTCACCACGCGCTCCGTGGATGCGGACTGCTACCTGGATCAGCCCGGCGGGAAACATACTTGAACCGAACAAGGCAAGTGTCAATTGGGCGTAAAAATACGTAAAAAATTGTGAACTGGTTGATATTCGCGGTGCGGTGCCCACCTCACCTGCCTTGGCGGGTTCGAGGTCGGGCAGGTGTAGGGCGGATTTGGCGCTGCTGTATCTTTTCTGGAACTCGGCTTCTGCTTCATGACCGGTGGCCCCCATACCACCGATAATGACCGGAGTGGTGCTGCGACGGTGAAGCAAGAAGAGTCAGAGTTGTGTAGATTCGCCAAGCAGCGTGCCTGCGAAGTTGAAATCGCGCCTCAGCGGATAATCGACGATGATGGCCCGGCCATCGGTGAGGGCCTTGACCGAATGGCGGACATTACTCGGCACGATCGCGACTAAGCCCGCTCGGGCGATCTGGGCCACGCTGTCGATGGTCACCTCGAGTTCGCCCTCGATCACCTCATAGACCTCTTCCTCATCATGAAAGTGCTCGTGGATGCATGAACCGCACGTGAACTCGTAATGCGCGAAAGTCATGTTCGGCGAGTGGAAATAGCGTCCCTTCCAGCCGGGCAATCGCTCGATGACCGGAAGACTGCTCGTATTCACAAAGGGCATGGGAAATTCCTTTTCGCGTATTGTAACAAGCTAGCATCGGGCGCATCGCCGACCGCCGGGGTCTCAATAGGCCACATCTTGCCTTCTAGTCTGTCGTGTATTAAGGAAGTATTATGAGGATCGGTCAGAGTTCGTATGGTAAAGCGTTCCGCCGAAGATCCCCGTCTCACCCGTTTAACCGAGGTTGCGCTTGCGCTTCCGGAGGCAACACGACAGATCTATGGATCGCACGCGCAGTTTCTGGTCCGGAAGAAGACCTTCGCTTACTTCCACCATCACGGTGACGGCATCGTCGCGGTCACCTGCAAGGTATTGTCGGGCGACAACAAGGCGCTGGCTGAGGCCCAGCCCGGCAGATTTTATCTTCCCGCTTACATCGCAGCGAAGGGCTGGGTCGCGCTATGGCTGGACGTGGGCAAAGTCGATTGGGACGAAGTGAGGGAACTACTATCGGGCAGCTACGCACTGATCGCACCCAAGCGATTAGCGGGACAGGTGAAGAGTCTCCTCTAGTCAGCGCTTCAGAGGCGACACGGGGTGCCGCCGCAGGAGTAGGAGAGCATCATGCAAACATCAGAAGCCTATGAGGAAGCGCGTGTGAAAGAGTTGCCGCGCCGGGCCAACCGATCTGCCGTGGGGGAGTCGCGCTCGTGGGTCTGGCTGGGAATAGCGGCAGTACTGCTGCTGTTTGCCAATGGAGCGAATAACGTTCCCCTCGCCGCGTGGCTTGCACCAGTGTTCATGGTGCGATTTGTGCGCGGGCAGCGTCTCAAAGTTGGGCTGCCCGTTGCCTATCTCGTGCTGGTTGCGGGGTTTGCTTTTCAGTTCCGAGGAATGGTGCCAATCCCGGGGATCGCGTACTACATCTTCCTGGCTATTTGGGGGATCCCACTAGTTTTGCCCTACCTCTTCGACCGGCTGATAGCGCATCGGCTCTTCGGCCTCTCAGCATCTCTGGGGTTTCCAACCGCATGGGCCGCAACCGAGTACGTGTTGTCGCGAGGGCTCTATGGGACGTGGGGATCGGCTGCATATTCACAGTACGGGAACTTGCCATTACTGCAGCTTGTCTCCGTGACCGGTTTATGGGGTGTCACATTCCTGATTGGTTGGTTTGCGGCTGTATGCAACTGGCTGTGGGAAGAAGGGCTCGATTCCAAGCGCGCGAGGAGGGGAGCGTGGCTGTGCGTGGGAACGATTGCGACTGTGATGTTGCTGGGCGGCGCCCGCATTGCGCTGTTTCCACCGTCTTCACAAACAGTGCGAGTGGCATCGATTTCCAAGAGGAAAGTAGAGCCGGAGCTCAGCGATGCAGTCTCAGAGCGACTGTTTGAGGGCCAAGCGACGAGTGACGATATGGACGCGATCCAACGTTGGGCTACGGCCATGGACAACGACTTACTGTCGCGAGCGGAACGGGAGATGCAAGCGGGTGCAAAGATTGTATTCTGGGGCGAAGCCAACGCGCCCGTATTGAAGGAAGATGAAGCTCCATTCGTCGCACGCGGCGAAGGCCTGGCAACGAAGTACCATGTTTATTTTGGTATGGCGCTCGGCGTTTTGAACCGAGGAAAGGCCCCATCTCTAGAGAATAAGCTGGTTTTGATCCAGCCAAACGGGCACGTGGCATGGGAGTACAACAAAGCGCGCCCAGTGCCGGGCCCGGAGGCTGCACTACAAGTGCGCGGGGACAGCAAGCTGCGAGACTTGGACACGCCCTACGGACGGGTGAGTTCGATTATTTGCTTCGACGGAGATTTTCCGCAATTGCTGGCGCAGGCGGGAGCTTCAGGGGCAGACGTGATGCTCGATCCTTCTAACGATTGGCGGGCGATTGATCCGTGGCACACACAGATGGCAAGTTTTCGCGCCATCGAACAAGGCTTCAACCTGATTCGGCAAACAAGTCAGGGACTCTCAGCCGCGTTCGACTATCAGGGCCGAACGTTAGCGGTGATGGATCATTATCAGACTACAGACTACGCGATGGTTTCACAGGTTCCGACCAGAGGCGTACGGACGATCTACTCGCGGCTCGGAGACTGGGTTGCCTGGGTATGCCTGGCAGGACTGGTTTTACTGGCGATTCTGTCGCTGCGCCGAAAGCGCGTCTGACTTTGGCGGTTCTCGGCGCCCCCGGGCGGATTGTTGGACCACCCCCCTGGCTGAAGGTCAACAAATCACCCGAGACGAATCAGAACCCAGCCATCGCGGCAGAACAATCGGAGACAGGGAGCAGGAGGGGGATCGGCTCCAGCTACGGTAGGGGAAGTCCTCGACTCTCGTGCAGCAAAGATACTGGCTAGCGGTGCCATTGCCTGGTTGGGATTGTGGGGCTGATCCATGGCGATGAGTCGGTGAGTCCATCGAGATAGCTAGACAGCCTACTTCTTTACGAGGCGATAACCATGTATGTGGCTCGCTTTGCGCACTCCTCCCTTCTTAATTCACGCTGGATCAGGTGGGCATTTTGGGATTCTGCGTTCAGGTGCAAACTCGTTTTTTCGGTTGCAGCAGCGCTCGAGAAAGCGCCACATCGACTTGATGGTGCCCCTGGGGGGGCAGCCCTTTGCACCGTTACGACACAGTTGCCGTTTACCCTAATTCGCGTGCGCGCGGGATTGATCGAGGTCGCAGTGCTGAGAGTCGGTCACAACTCGAATGATTTACCGGCTGCCGGAGCGTTCGGATTCGATCTCCACAGATGGCTGATCCCCGCTGCGTGAACGCCGGTAGAGAGGCGCAAGGATGCTGGTCTCGAGAACCTCCGATTCTGCTTGCAGCCAATCTTCCACGGCGTGGCCTTCCACGTACCCCCGCTGTTCATAGAGCTGGTGCGCGCGGAGGCGAATCTTTCTCTCTATCAGGTCTACCACGAACCCGCGTGGTTCCTGCGCAAGCCTTTCGGCGTCCACTGACATTCCAGCGCTCATCTTCAATAGTGAAGATTGTATGCGAGGGGTGTTAGCGAATATGAAAGAGAAACACGTTGCGGTACGAAAGTGAATACATCGCGCAAGCCGCCCCTCGCAAAAACATGCCTCAACCACAACCTGAATCCAGAGATTGACCGAAACTCAAACTGCCGCTGATCACGATCTGAAAAAGCTGTCGCGGACGCTAACGATAATATTGTATGAGGAAAGGGACCCTTTCCAAGGAACAATGTCACCACAGGATATAACCACAGGGCCAGAGGGCGCAGGGCTATCGTTTTAGAGGACCCTGCCGTTCTCGTAGTCGATTGCTCTTCAGTTCTCTTCCCGAGGGTGCATTTGGCCGCTGCGCAGGTAACGGTTGTGCCAGGCGAGCGACTCGGTTATCAGATGTGGCGTATGTTTGCCATACGACAGCCGCTCAGATCGGCTGAGATAATCGAGCAACAAAGGCTTGTAGTCCGGGCTGGAGCATTTCTCGATGATGAGGCGCGCCCGCTGACGCGGCGAAAGTCCGCGCAGATCAGCCAATCCTTGCTCGGTGACAATAACCTGTACGTCATGCTCGGTGTGGTCGACATGCGACACCATGGGTACTATGGTCGAGATCGTGCCGCTCTGTGCGGTTGACGGTGCCATGAAAATCGAAAGATATCCGTTGCGCGCGAAATCGCCGGAGCCGCCAATGCCGTTCTGGATGCGCGATCCCATCACATGCGTCGAGTTGACATTGCCGTAAATGTCAGCCTCGATCATGCCGTTCATGGCGATGACGCCGAGCCGGCGGATGATCTCGGGATGATTGGAAATCTCCTGGGGACGGAGAACGATGCGCTCACGATAGCTGGCCATATTGGCGTTCACTTCAGTCAGCATCTCAGGGCTGAGGGAGAAGGCCGTCGCCGATGCCGAAGTTAGCTTGCCTGACTTCAGCAGACGAATCATGCCGTCCTGAATGACTTCCGTATAGGAAGTCAGACCTTCGAATTGGCCTTCCTCAAGGCCGAACAGAACCGCGTTGGCGATGTTGCCGACGCCTGATTGCAGGGGGAGCAGATTGACAGGCATGCGGCCCTTCTGCACTTCCCAACTGAGGAATTCCATGATGTGGCCGGCGATGCTCCGGGAAGCCTGATCGGGCGCTTTGAACGCGCTGTTGCGATCGGGCGCGTCGGTAAGCACGATAGCAACCACCTTCTCGGGAGGAACTTCGAGGTAGGGCGAGCCGATGCGCTGGCCGGGACGCACGAGCGGAATAGGCCCGCGATTCGGTGGTGGCTGGAGACCGTAATAGATGTCGTGCATGCCCTCCAACGCAGCAGGTTGCCAAGAGTTGACCTCGATGATTACGCGCTCGGCTTGCTCGACCCAGGTCTTGTTATTGCCGATCGAGGAACTGGGTACCAGGCGTCCATCCTGCAGCACTGCGGTGATTTCGATCAGCGCGACATCGAGCTTGCCCAGAAAACCATACTCCACGAATTGGGCGACATGGCTGAGATGAATATCCATGTAGTCCATTTCGCCGGCGTTGATCCGCTTGCGGGTTTCGGGGTCAGACTGGTACGGAAGGCGCAGCTGGATGCCTCCCGCCATGGCGAGCGCTCCGTCGAGCTCTGGGCCGGTGGAGGCTCCGGTGAAGACGCTGACCTGAAACTTCTGCCCACGGAAGTTGGCGTCGGCAATGCGGCGCGCCAGCTCAATTGGGACCGCCTTGGGATAGCCAGACCCGGTAAAGCCGCTCATGCCGATCTGGTCGCCGGACCGGATGAGTGCTGCAGCCTCGTCGGCGCTCATTATCTTCCGCGCCAGGCTGGGGTTCAAAACGCGCGTGGTAGTTGGGGGAGCAATTGTGGCCATTATGCAAGCCCTTCAACAGAAAGTGAACAAATCCCTGTAACAATAGCGGCGGCGGTTCTGGGCCGTCTGTGAGCTGGGTCACTGAGGGAGGAATGCGCGGCGTGGAGAGCTCCCGGGAACGAAGAGGCCACGCACGGTTCCGCCGCCAACGTGTTGTTGCCACACGTTCCACGCCACCTCCGGCCTCTACGCGTTTCCTTTCGCTGATGTCGCGAATCGCGGCAGTTACATAGGTACCTTCTTCTGTCTCTAGTGGACTGAGACTAATCTCGACGGGAAACTCCTGGCCCTCCTTGCGAATAGCGTAGAGTTCCGGGCCCACCCCCAGCGCTCGTACGCGGGGATCACTGAAATATGCTGCCCTGTGGTCTAGATGTCGATCTTGAAAGCGGGCAGGAATCAGTCGCTCGACCGAATGACCAATTAGGTCCTCGCGGTCGTATCCGAACAGTTTTTCTGTCTGAGAATTGATGAGGACGATTTTCCCAGCTTCATTGTGGACGATGACCATCGCGTCTGGCGTCGACTCAAGCAGTTCACGAAAGGGGAGGATTTTAGTAGTCTTCACAGCAAGTTACGCATGCCACGTCAAGGGGCACACATTTCTCCTCTCTATTGGCGTGACCTCGTCTCGGGCCAACTGCCTCGGACGTTGCCGCGATTTTGCTTCCTCCCGAAGTGCGCATGAGGCACACTGCCGTTGGTAAGATCTCTCATCACAGGGGACTCCCTGTCCCAAAGCGTAGTTCGCGCACCACGCAACTTTCGCAGCGTATTGTCACCCTGAAAGTTAGTATTGTTCGCTGCGGTACCTCTCTCCACCAGCGTCAGTCGGTGGGCAGAGTGAATTCGAACAGCGCCCCGGTAGAGCTGGGCACGATTCCTAGGTGGCCCCCATGGGACTCTACTATGGAATGGCTAATCGAGAGCCCCATCCCGATGCCTTCCGCCTTCGTGGTAAAGAATGGTTCGAAGATGCGGTCGGCCAGCTCCGGCGCGATTCCCGGTCCAGAATCTTGAACCTGAACCAAAACACCATCTGGGTTCTTTGCCGACCGGATCAGAATTGTCCGCCTCCCGCTCGTGGACGAACTCGTTGCTTCAATGGCGTTCATGATCAGGTTAATTAATACCTGTTGCAATTGAACCGGGTCGCCGGGCACGCGTGGCAGATCAGATGCCAGTTCAGTACGTAACGAGACACGGCTTCGCGTGAACTCGTGGCGCAAGAGAGTGGTAACGTCTTGAATGATCTCGTTGATGTCCAGTTCCGCCCTGTCAGGAGCCCCCTTCTTCAGCAAGCTACGAATCCGCGAAATGACGCCGCTTGCGCGAGTGCCGTCGCTCGCAATTGCCGTAATCGCCGCCCGTAATTCATCGGGCTTCGAGGTCGCACCGTCGAGCCGGCGCAAGCAGAAATTGGCGTTGGTGACGATTGCAGTGAGCGGCTGGTTGACCTCGTGAGCAATTGCAGCAGCTAGTTCTCCCATCGCCACAACACGGGTCACGCGGGCGAGATCCTCCTGTACCTGACGCAGTTGCTCGTCGCTTCGCCTCTGCTCGGTCACGTCGATACACGAACCAATGTAACCGGCAAAAGACCCGTCCGGATTGAATCGTGGCGCCCCGATGTCGAGAACCCATCGAAATTCGCCGTCGTGGCGTCGGAGGCGATACTCCATCCTGAATGCCTCCCGGCGATCAAAGGCCTGTGTGTACGTATCCAGGCATCTCTGCAAATCCTCAGGATCGACCCCCTCCGCCCAGCCGTTGCCAAGCTCGCGGTCAATGGATCGGCCGGTGAAGTCCAGCCAGGGCTTGTTGAAGTAGGTGCAGAGTTTGTCAGTCCCCGACATCCAGATCATCACCGGAGCACTATCGGCCACTAGCCGGAAGCGTGCCTCACTCTCGCGAAGTTCCGCCTCCGCCCGCTTTCGCTCCGTGATGTCTCGCCCGATGAAAAGGGTCGAACCGCCGGAGAGATGTACGAAAGTGCTCGCCAGATCTATGACCCGCTCGTCCCTCGCTCTTAGTTGGATGTCGTTCCACTGCCCAGTGGACGTCGCAATCAGATCCCGGATTACTTGGCGATAATGCGGATCAGGGAAAAATTCGGCTAATATGTCCGGATTTTGTTCACGTATCTCTTCCAGCTTCCAACCCGTCGTGCGCTCCCATTCTGGATTGACTAACTGCAGTTCGCGGTCCTTCCCTCTAAAGGCTATTAACACAGGAATATTCTCGAATATCTTTTGGAAAAACTCCTTCTGCCTCCGCAATTCGTCTTCGGCACGCTTCTTTTCGCTGATATCGCGGATAAAGCCGGTAAATATCTTCTGCCCGTTACTGATCATTTCGCCGAAAGACACTTCCACCGGAAACTCCTGGCCATTCTTGCGCAGGGCTGTAAGTTCGGCGCCCTGCCAGTTGAGATGCCGCTCACCAGTCGCCAAATATCGTCTGAACCCAGCCTCGTGCAGCTTGCGCAAGGATTCCGGCATGAGCATCATCAGGGGCCGTCCAATTAATTCGGACGTGTCATACCCGAAAATCTTAGTAGTCGCAGGGTTTACAAAAAGGATTTCGCTATCCTCGTCGATGCTGACGACGGCGTCGGTCGCAGTTTCGACAACTGTACGGTATTGTTCCTCGCTATACCGCCTCGCCTCTTCGGCTCTCTTGCGTTCGGTAATGTCAGTGGCAACACCGCCAGTTGCGTAAATATTTCCGTGAGTATCGAACAGCGGGAATTTGTGGACGATACTTGTATGCGGTCCGTCCTCGAGGAGGGCTATCTCCTCAAATTCCATGGTAAGGCCTGCGCGAAGCACCTTAAGATCATTCGCTCGATATTCAGGGGCCTGTTCAGGGGGAAAGATTTCGCTATCCGTTTTGCCTTTGATCTGCTCCTGGCGTATACCAAACACTCTCTCGATTTCTCTGTTCACCAGGAGGTAGCGACCTTCCGTATCCTTTAAGAAGATCCAATTGGGGCTGTACTCCAAGATCGCGCGAATGTGCTCCTCAGCCTGCCTCAGTTCCTTCTCAGCCCGCCTGCGGTCCTCGATATCGGTAGCCGAGCCGTACCACTTAACTAGGCTGCCGGTTTCGTCGCGCAGCGGTACCTTGCGGAGAAGCATCAGGCGGTATTCTCCATCAGCCCGCCGAAGCCGTGCTTCGGCTTCGAAGGGCTTGCCGGTTTCCACCGACGAGCGCCACTTGCCCATCACACCCTCAACGTCCTCGGGGTGGATTACATTGGTCCATCGCCATCCGGAAATATCTTCCAAAGAAACACCCACATATTCCAGCCAGCGCTTGTTGAAAAAATCGACATAGCCGTCGGGACGAGCGCTATGCAGCATGGCAGGAGCTGTATCGATCACGAGCCGAAGGCGGCCTTCATTTCGGCGCCTGTCCACCGATGATGTTGTGATGGCGGCCACAATCACGATCAAGGTCACAGTGGCAATTCCATTGTTGGCGAGGGGAGAAATAGTCACGGCATGAGAAAGGTCCGCAGGCGAAGCGGGGATGAAACTTGCGGCAGCCATTCCGGTGTAATGCATTGCGGAGACAGCCACTCCCATCACTGTGGCGCTGCCCAGCCTTCGCGGAACACTCCATCGGGTCTCCTCGCGTAGATCAAACGCCATCAATAACGCGATTAGAGAAAACAAGATTGCGAGCAAGACGGAACACGTCACTAGAAGGGGAGAGTATCGGGTAATGGCCGGTAATCTCATTGCGGCCATGCCGATGTAGTGCATGCCGGCGATGCCCGTGGCCATAAATATGCTCCCGGTCAACGCCGCAACGACACCAATTTTCCGGCAACTCGCCACATACAGCGCGACACCGGACGCGAGGATGGCCACCAGGAGTGACGCCAGAACTGTCGGCCAGTGATATTCGACGGGCACTGGCAGGCGCAGCGCCAGCATGCCCTTGAAGTGCATCGCCCAGATGCCGATGCCCATCGCAATCGCCCCACCGCTCAACCAAGCTAGTCGAACCCGGCCGCTTGCAGCGGTTACACGACCTGTAAGATCGAGCGCGGCATAGGACGCGACGATGGCGATCAACACTGAGCGCGCCACTTCGTTGTAGTCGTAGGAGCCAGGTAAAGCCGCGCTTGCAGAGATCATAACCAAGAATCTCCTCTGCCGGTTTGGGAGAGCCCCCTTAAGTCGTCGCAAATCAGCAGCTAGATTCTCTTACAGCGTGCGCTCCCAATCTTGCACGGGCCAAACCCACGTGGGAGACAGTTTACGCCTCGTCCATCGGGGCTGCACACAATCCGGGGATTTCAGACGCAGGCTATTCGGAACGGTCTTCAGGCTCAGACTCGCGCGACCGCACAACACTAGCTCGCACAACTGGGGGCAGTTGTGCGACCTGCGCGGCTTGTCGGCCTTCTGCATTAGAACGCCGGGCAACGCGGCAAGGAGCCAGCGCGTCAGCGTAGTTTGGTAGGAAGAAGAAGCTGTCTTGTTTTTGCCCCCCTTAAGTTAGCGCTCATGGGGCTGCGCCCGGCAGCTTACTTTGATCATGGCGCCGCTGACGCGCCCAGAAACCGCTTCATCATGTCAACTGGCGACAGAATAGCCGACTGAACTTCGCTGAACCGGTTCTGCACCGCATCCTGCACCTTCTCATATAGGTATCAAACGCGGATTTCAGATACCACATGACGAATTCTTGGCGCACCTGGTCGGAGGCAATGATGAGTTGGCGTAGCAATTCGAGCGGCAGGCCGGTCGGCTTTTCCTTGGCATCTTCCGTGATGATTTGCGTGAGGGTGACGCGCGTCCGGTCCTGGCCACTCTTGGCATCGAGTACCTGGACATCCTTGGCCTGACGAATGAGTGCGGCAATATCGTCCAGATTCACATATCGACTGCTGGTTGTGTCGTACCGCCTGCGATTCCCATATTTCTTGATCACTACGGTGGTCGGTCCCATTTCAATCCTACTTATGTTGCTCTGCACAACAAACCAAATACATGTTGACACAAGTGTCTAAAAATGGGAACCGCAAACCAAATGGCAACTTTATTCCGTTGCTGCGCGTGGGACGGCAGCCTCCAAATCTGTTCTAAGGTCCAAATTTCTAATCAACCGGAGCAAAGAATTGGGATGCATCCCCAATGCTTTTGCGGCTTCCAAATAATTTCCCTTGGCTTCGAGGAAAGCCTCACGAACGAGTTGCTTCTTGAAGTCCGTGATCGCTGCGTGATAGTGCGCCTTCAAAGGCGAAGCCGACGAGCCTGTTTCTACAATGGTTTCTGGTAAATCCTCAGGCAAGATGGCGTTGGTGGAGCCCAAGACCATTGCATGCTCCACAGCATTCTCTAATTCACGAATATTACCTGGCCAATTGTAGTTCATCAGGCACGCCCTCGCTTCCACCGAGAGCGCTTTGGGTCGCATTTTGCATTTCCGGCTGGTTTTGGCGATAAAGTGCTCAGTTAGAGCTGGAATGTCCTCGCGTCGCTCGCGGAGCGCAGGCATGCTCAGGGTCACAACGTTCAAGCGATGATACAGATCGTTGCGGAAGGCGCCTGTTTTGATGACTTCAGCGAGGTTCTTGTTGGTGGCCGCGACTATCCGCACGTCAAGCTTTATGGGATGAGTGCTGCCTACACGTTCGAACTCACGCTCCTGCAAAACCCGCAGCAGCTTGGCCTGCAAGCCGGCCGCAAGTTCGCCGATCTCGTCCAGAAACAATGTTCCACCCTCAGCCTGTTCCAGTTTTCCTTTCTTCAGCGCATTCGCTCCGGTAAAAGCCCCCTTCTCGTGCCCGAAGAGCTCGCTTTCCAAAAGCGTATCAGGAATGGCTGCACAGTTGATTGCGATGAAGGACCGCTCCGCCCGCGGGCTGTTCCGATGGATCGCTCGCGCTACCAGTTCTTTCCCAGTTCCGCTCTCACCTTCTATGAGCACAGTGGACTCTGTGGGTGCAACCCGACGAATGAGCTGGAACACTTTCCGCATCCCCTGGCTGCTACCGACCATGTTGTGTTCCAGGTTGATTTCTGCGCGCAATTCCTCGTTCGCCTTGCGTAACTGCTCCATATAGCGCACGTTGCCGAGCGCAAGCGCCGCGATACCTGCGATACCTGTCATGACTTGCAAGCGACTTTCATCGAATTGATCCGACCGGTGCTGGGTGTCAAGGTAGATCGCCCCCATTACTTGCTCCGCAACCATCAGCGGGACGCAGAGTACGGAGCGTATTCGTAACTCAGTCACGGTTTGAACGGCACGAAGCCCTTCATCACTGAAGACATCGTTCACCGCTAAGCCGACCCGCTCCCGCACAACTCTTTGCACGATGGTGCGGCTTACTTGCACAGGGTGATCCGGCCCGCGAACCCGATCCCAGGCGACCGCGGACCTGAACTCGTCGGCATGTTCGAAGAGCAAGATGGCGCCACGCTCGGCCGGGACCACGTCGAAAATGAAGCCTAACAGTTGCCATTGCAGCGACTCTAAGTCCCAAATTCCGCCGATACGTGTCGCGAGCTTCAGCAAAGCATTCAAGTCGAAACCCCAACGCGCGGTTTGGGGCTCCCGTGCAAACAACTTGTCCGACTGCAGATGAGCATTCCCAGGCTCAAGCAGAACTGGGGAGCTCTCTAGTATCCTCGTTTCTGTAAACTCGACCTCACTTCTTTGTAGGTCTTCTTCACCTCCCTCAAGCAGGAACATGAGTACAGACCCACCGACGGAGATCTGGTCTCCATGTTGCAGTGGGACTTCGTCGACAACTATGCCGTTCACACTGGTCCCATTTAGGCTCCCAAGATCACGGATAATGAACTGGTCACCTTTCCGAGTGAGCAGACAGTGCTGCCGCGATAAAGCTGGGTCTGAAATCCAGAGCTGATTGGACGGGTCGCGTCCGATTGACAGTTCCCCGCAAGCCAGAGAAAAGGTCGCGCCTTGAAGTGGGCCAGAGATGCCCGAGACCCTCGGGTTCATTTTTCCTTCCGTCGCGATGTGTTTAGCACATTTTCCCGCTGAGTGCACGTTGGCCATTAACCCGAGGGTTTGCCGTTAACAGTTGGGTTAGCAGAAAAAGCCTCGCGGCGCCGTCCGTGATCGGTATTACATTTCACGGCCAACCTGTAACTCTCAGTCAGTCAACCGGTTGCAACGCGACTGCAGCCAACGCCGGTAGGTCAACCAACTTTGGCATAGCTCCTGCAATTCAACCCTACGTAACAAGGAGGCAGGTCATGAAACGCCGAATTTATTTACCCTGGAACACATCGAAGAACAGACTCAAGGAAGCAGAAGACGCTCGCAATAATCGTTTAGAGATCGTCAAGGCACTGTCCTGGGGACAAATATCGCGTCGCGACTTGCTCAAATGGGGCCTGATTTCCGCTGCCGGCGCCCTGGCCCCAATTAAGGGGCTGAACCCGTTCGTAACGAGCGCATACGGAGAAGTGCCGACCGGAGCCCCCAGCAGTCCCGGAATCATTGGCCAGGAGTTCACCCAGCCCATGCTGCGCTTTGAAGTTCTGCCGCGCAATCCGATCTCTTCGCTGAATCCTGCACCGATGAAAGAGGCGAATCAGACCTTGCAGAGGGTTGACCCTGCTCTGGGCGGCGGCTTTGGGCCGATCGAAGGGCGTCCTCCCGGACCGGACTGGGCGCACCAGCGATGGGCGGAGCTTCCTCCTGCCGTTGCAGTCGAGGCGACTCAGGAATGTGCAAAGACCAACCCCAACGGCAATATTGCTTTCAAATTTCACCCCAACCTGCCCACCCAAGGACCTTTGGCGATGTGGACTTTCAACGGAACTATCCCGCCCAAGCTGGTTCTGGGACGTTACGGTGAGCCGATCTTGTTCCGCCATCACAACAAACTGCCTGCCGATGTCAGGCTGAACGGTGGCTTCGGGCGGCACACGATTACCACTCACGAGCACAACGGACACCACGGATCCGAGAACGACGGCTTCACCGGCGCCTTCTTCTTCCCAGGCCAGTTCTACGACTGCCACTGGCCCATCATCCTGGCCGGACACGACACCATCAACGCCGATGCCACCGACAAGATGGCCGGCAGTCCTGATGATAACGGTGGCTACACCAAGGTGCCAGGCGATTGGCACGAGACCATGAGCACGCACTGGTTCCACGATCACATGTTCAGCTTCACCGCCCAGAACGTCTACAAGGGCAATTGCGCCATGTTCAACATCTACAGCGCAATCGATCGCGGCAACGAGACCATCCGGGACGGCGTCAACCTCTGCCTGCCCAGCGGCTCGGCAAAATCGTGGGGCAACCTCGATTACGACATCAACCTGATGCTGGCCGACAAGGCGTGGGATTCCAACGGGCAGCTGTTCTTTGACATTTTCCAGCTCGACGGTTTCCTGGGAGACGTAATGACCGTGAACTGCTGCTATAAGCCTTATTTCGAAGTGGAAGCCCGCAAGTATCGCTTCCGCATTCTGAACGGCAGCGTTTCGCGCTTCTTCAAGTTGGCCTTAAGCGATGGCTCGCCCATGATCCAGATCGGAAATGACGGCAACCTGCTGCCTCACCCGATTGCGCTCACGGAACTTGACGAACAAGCCATTGCCGAACGCTACGACATCGTCATCGACTTCTCTCGTTACAAACCGGGCGACAAGGTATGGATGGTGAATCTGTGTGAGCATGAGGATGGCAAGGGACCAAAGACCGATCTGTCGCTGGCCGAAGCGCTTTCGGGCGACTCCGCCGATGCTTGCGTCGGCAAGTTTCTCGAATTCCGGATCATTCCTTGCACGAAACCTGACTACAGTCAGGTGCCTGGCACACTGATTCCGAACCCCGACTTGTCCCAGATTACCGTCGCTCGGGAACGCACCTTCGAGTTCGGCCGTTCCAACGGTACCGATGACGCACCGTGGACAGTCAGGACCGATGGTGGACAAGGTCTGGCCGCCGACTACAACCAAATTTCGGCTGCTCCTAAGCGCGGTACGCGCGAAGTTTGGACCTTGATCAATGGTGGCGGTGGCTGGGATCACCCGATTCACATTCATTTTGAAGAGAGTCAGATCCTGGCTCGGGACGGAAGTCTCAGTAACGTGCCACCGTGGGAGCGAGGTCGCAAGGACGTGTTTCGGCTCCATCGTGGAGGCACCGTCACCGTCACCTTACAATTCCGCGAATTTGCCGGGATGTTCGTCGAGCATTGTCACAACACGGTGCATGAGGATCACGCCATGCTGATTCGCTGGGAGCTAGACCGCGGATTAGTGGCTCTGCCCACCCCGGTTCCGACCCCGCAGGGTGTGGAATTCCTCACTCCGACGGCTCTGCCAACTGCCTATTAGGCCAACGTAAACTCAGGACGAGCTGCCTTGCCCGCGGCCCGATCTAATAACAAGGAGGACTTATGTTTGAAGGACTGTTTCAACCGATGCATCTGCTGGTAATTTTCGGACTTGCCATTCTCATGTTTGGCCCTAAAAAGCTTCCAGAATTAGGAAGAGGATTGGGAGAAGGCATCCGGGGTTTCAAGTCCGCAATGAAAGATGAACCGGAGCAAGTCCGCACAACCAACGCTGGCAAAGATCAAAGCAAGCTGAGCTGAATCGTGGTGCTTAACAGGCGCAATCTTCGTCCGAACAATGGAGTTAGCAAGAAAAGGTCGTTGAAATAGAGAACTAAAGGAGAGACGTCATGCTACCGAAGAGATCAAATAACATCGCGCTGGCCATTGCACTATTTGTCGCCACCGTAACCCTGTGCCCAGCCGCCGCGGCAGATAGCGGCTCTCCTTGGGGCGGGAACTATTTTCCCAATGTGCCGCTGGTTACGCAGGATGGGAAAACAGTTCACTTCTACGACGATCTTCTTCGGGGCAAGATGGTCGCAATCAACTTCATTTACACGAAATGCGGCGCCACATGTCCACTGGAAACCGCCAAGTTGGCTCAGGTGCAACGTCTTCTTGGAGACCGGGTGGGGAAGGACGTCTTCTTTTACTCCATCAGCATCGATCCCGAACGAGACACGCCCCAGGAATTGAAAGCCTATGCGGACAAGTTTCACGTGAAGCCCGGCTGGCTTTTCCTCACGGGCAATAAAGCCGATGTCGACCTGATACGCAAGAAGCTTGGCCAGGCTGCGCGTCCCGGCGAGGACCCTCTGACCGGCCACAGTACCAGCCTCACGCTCGGCAACGAGGCGACCGGTCAATGGATGCAGGACAGCGCCTTGGACGATCCCAAATACGTCGCTGTCATGGTCGGTGACTGGCTATCCTCCTGGCAACGTCACACCCCAGGAAGGAGTTACGCAGAAGCCCACATAGTTGACGCGGACAAAGGGGCGTACCTTTTCAAAACCCGCTGCGCCGCTTGCCATACCGTAGGACATGGTGACGCTGTCGGGCCGGATCTAATCGGCGTGTGCAGCGTTCGCAGCCGCGCCTGGCTCACCCAGTTCATCGAAATGCCGGATAAGATGGTCACAGAAAGGGATCCCATCGCGACCGCTCTCTACAACAAGTACAAGCAGGTACAGATGCCTAACCTGCGCTTGGGTGATCCAGATGTCGCTGCCCTGATCGCTTACCTGGAAGCACAAAGCGGCGCCCTAAATGCAGGCGCCTCCAAAGAGACGAAGGGCGCGAAGTAGCTTCGCGACATGTTGGGGAAGACTTCAGGGGTAGGTGCTCGCCCTACGAACTTAAGTACTTGATGAAGATCACCTCGTTTTGTGCTTCGTTATAGAGCAGCTCATCGGCCAAAGCTCGCGTCATCCGGATACCGAAGCCTCCCGGACGAATGCCGATGTGCTCGCGGACGGCCAAGTGTGCGATTGGCTCGTCTATCGATTGCCCGACGGCGGCGTGGGTCAACCCTTCGAAGCTGAACCCTGGGCCGGGATCTGCGATGCGATACATCAGCATGCGCGACGAGCGCACCTGAGCAATGCGGACTTTACGATTGGGGTCGAGTTTGCCACCCCACTCCACCGCGTTGAGCAGCAGCTCCCGAAAAGCCAGTCCGACGGTGTGGCGCAAGTCTTCCGGCAGGTCAGCCTCCAGCCTCATCAGAAAGGTTTGGATCCGCTCCGCCACGTCTCGTGTGCAAGGGATGAGCAGCTCGACCCAATGCGGGCGAGCGGAGATGACTTCGATCGGTGGTGAAGCGTCCTGTTTCAGTGCTCTTTGCGCCACTTCGACGGCTCGTTTGGGCGGGAAGGGCTTGCTGATGTATTCGTAGGCCTGTTCACGAACCGCGCGCAGCAAGGTCTCGGGAGTGCCATCCGAGGTCATGATGATGACTTTCGGGTGGGAGATACCCGAGCGGATGCGGGCGAGTACCTCAAGGCCGCTCATCCCCGGCATCCAGATGTCAAGAAATGCCAGGTTAAATTTTATCCGCTGGATCTTGCGGAGGGCGTCTAGGCCGTCCCGGGCGGTCGTGACCGCGTAGTTTGCGTCGCGCAGCATCGTGCTTATCGCATGTCGTGTGGTGCGGTCGTCGTCAGCGACGAGTACCTTTTGTCGTGTCGTGGGGGTGTGGCTCATCGATCCAACCTCGGGCTAGCGGATACGAGCCAGGGAATGGCCGCATGCTACGCCCGCCAGAAACTGAGGTCAATCTCGTAGCTATCTCGCAGCGATCCGGCGCCTGATGATTGGTTGCACAGATGTCGCCTTTGCACCACAATTGGAACTCACCTAGGCTCGCTCTGGTCCCCTCGGGGGCACATGAACACCACGTCGCGTTTTGATCTGCCGACTGAAGACGATCTGCGAGAGTTTCTCAACTTGTCAGTCGACATGTTGTGTATCGCTGGCATTGACGGTTATTTCAAGCACCTCAAC
>DASQIH010000229.1:0-16825 GCA_035631655.1 Terriglobales bacterium | reverse complement strand
CTACGTTTCCAAGACCACCTTTCGGATCCGCTGCCACGTCCTGGTTCAAAACAGGGGTCGGATGCTGTTTGGCGCAGCTTGGGTCAGCCGCCATCTTAATGAGCGTAGGCTTCGGCACCGTACCCTCGAACTTCACCCCGCCTCTGAGAGTGGAAGTGCTTGTCGTGGTTGTTGCCGAAGTAGCAGGACCCCCAGCTTTCACAACCAGCTGGCTGAAAGCACAAATTATTACTGTTAGACCAAGCATAGGAATGAGGTTCTTCGTTTTCATACAAACCTACCTTCTGCGGGGGAGTGGGGCGTGATTGTTCTTCTTTCAGATTTCCCGGAACCCTAAAATCGCCCGACAAGAGGAAGAGTACGAAACGAGCAGGAAGGGATTGTCATCTCGCGGTCAAAGGTGCGTCATTTTTGCGTTACGTACTTGCCAACGCGATTTCTTCGAAATCCGAAAATGCCAAACCAAGTCGCAGCCTCTGTTGCTGAAGTCGGACTCGGGATTCAGCGACGAGATCTTCAAGGAGGTTTGGAATGAGATCTTCGCTTTGTGCGTAGGCCGCAAACGTCCAAACCAGACATCAGTTGCCATGGCTGGCCGATATTAACTTCCGCGACCAAAACCGGGTCTGACACCCCGACATCCTCCGACGCTGGACGATTCGCTCACCTATGATTGCCGAACACTAGGGCAAGCACGGGGCTGATCGATCCTTCGCCATGCCTCCTTCTATTACCCCGTCAATCGGTTCTGATTCGCAAATCTCGAAGACCGAGTCCACGTTCGTGAGTCTCAATACCTCACGGACCGGCTCGGTCGGATTCATTAGCTTGAGATAGACACCTGCGGCTTGCAGAGAAACCAAGACGCCTATTCCCGCTGCATCGATCGACCTGACTCCGCTCAGATCAAGAACGATATCTTGCCCACGCTGCTGAATGGCGGCGCACAAAATGGCAGTTTCCTGGCCACGTACAATTCTGCCCCGACATTGCAGAATGATCGTGTCGCCCAAGTCTTGGACAGTTATGGTTAGCACGTTCAATCCTCCTGGAACCCCGCCGCGGACGATAGGGGAACATAAATTAAGGTTGTCATTATAGGCGAATAAAAAGCGAATATCAAGCGCCTCTTCGGCTCAAACTTTCCGCTCCTCCGCCGGAGTTCCAAAAGAACCACAGCGGCCTCGGACGGCTTGACGGAACTTCTCCCGCTCTTCGGGGCTCATCTGCTCCCACCGTTCCATCATGCGGTGCCGCCAGTACATGTGTCGGCCGGGCCGGCCACGAAAGCCCCCGAAAAGGATCTTGCTGAGGATCAAGAGCCCTAGCGCTTGCCAGAAAGTGATCACGTGCCAGCCAAAAAGCGTCGGGGTCAGCCAATTCCACAAGCCCATGACCACAAAGCTCGAGACGGTGATAATCAGCGCGGCAATCACCACGAACTTCAGCACCCTCACAATCCAATTCCTTCTCATTATCTCTTGCCTCATGTTTTCGTAAATTCGTCGTAGATGGCTTGGAGGCGCTGGCGGAGATGCAAAACCGCATAATGCTTGCGCGAAAGCAGCGTATTCACACTGACACCGGTCTGTGTGGCAAGCTCTTTGAAGCTATAACCCATCAATTCGTGGGCGATGAAAACTTCACGCTGCTCCCCAGGCAGTTCCTCCAACGCGGCATCGAGTTCCTCCGCCAGCACATTTCGCGCGTAAGCCGCCTCCGGACCGGCATCCGGCGAGGGCAGCAGGTCTTCCCACTGGACCGCCTCGCCGTCCTCGGTGGTTGCGCCTGGGTCACTTTTTACCGCCTCTCGCCTTTTCCTGCGAAACAGGTCCGTGATCCGATTGCGGGCAACGCGGAACAACCACGCCGTGACTTGCTCCACGGGTTTCATCATCCGGTATGCCTGCACGAACTCGTAGAACACGTCCTGTAGGATGTCCTCGGCATCGCCCTGGTCGGCCACGCGTCGGCGGATGAAGTTGCCCAGTCGGGTTCGCTCCCGCTGGATCGCTTCCGAGATCCGTTGGTCCTGCTCCGCCATCGTCCACTTTCTGTTTAGCGCCTCGTCCATCTACGGGTGTAGACGAATGAGCAAGACAAATATTTTAAGGAAAATGCTTCTATGGCAAGACCATGCTGAAATAACAGGATTTTGCAGACATCTGATCCGTACGAGCTACGGAATTAATCTACGACGCGATGTGCATTGCGAAATGCCCGTTGCACGAGGGTATAACGCGCCGCACCAATAATTCCCGAGTCGTCATTCAGGACTATTCTGACTGGCATGTCGGCAAGCAACGGCTGCATGCGTCCCTTGTCCAAGAATGACTGCAGAAAGATCGGCTCCTTCATTTTGGGGACGATTTTCGCTGCAATGCTGCCCCCGATGAAAACGCCCCCCGTGGCCATCAGATTCAACGCGCAATTACCGGTTTCGGCGCCGTAAATGCTCACGAAAATGGACAACGCCTGGTCGCAGATCGCGGCCTTTTGTTCCAGCGCGAGTCGTGAGATCAGGGCCGGAGGATCGGGTGCGGCGGCTACCTCTTTCCTCAACCAGTCAGGCTCATCGGCTTTCTTGGTGTCGCGAAGGAAGTCATAGATATTCTTGATTCCGGGGCCCGACAGAATTCGCTCCCAGCTGACACGACCGTACTTTTGGTGGAGATACAGCAACAATTCCGCTTCTAGACTGTTCCGGGGAGCAAAATCGGCGTGCCCTCCCTCGCATGCGAACGGATGGTGTCGATAGCCATCCCAGTAGAGACCCGCCACTCCCAGACCAGTCCGTGCCGAGATCACAGCTCGATTTCCTTCGGCATCTTCAGAACCTTCGCTTAAAGTGATGAAATCTTTGGATTCAAGGGCGTCAATCCCATAGGCGTAGGCCTCCAGGTCATTGATCAGCCCAACGGAATTGAGCTTGAGCTGTTTCGCCAACTCGCGGGAATCGATGATCCAGGGAAGGTTGGAAATTTTACTGCGCCCGCCCCGTACCGGCCCCGCCACGCCGAAGCATGCGCTTATAACCGGTATGCCTTCGCGCTTGATGAAATCTTCCATGATGCCCGGCAAACCGCTATGCTCCTGGCTCATGTAGACCTTTTCGACTACTAGCCGCAGCTGGTTGCCTTCACTTTCGAAAGCGGCCAGGCGGGTACGTGTCGCACCGATCTCCCCGGCGAGAATCATGCGTCAATTTTCCTCCATCGACGATTGTCCTGTTCCATCTGTTCCTCGGCAGCCGCCGGTCCCCAACTACCGGCAGCGTAATTGGGAAATTTCCGCGGCGGCAGCGCTTTCCACACATCAAGCACTGGGTCCACCACACGCCATCCCGCTTCAACCATGTCCGCACGCTGAAACAAAGTGGCATCTCCGATCATGCAGTCGTATAAGAGCACCTCGTAACCGGTGTACGCCTCGGTTCCAAAATACTTGGAATATTCAAAGCTCATATCTACCGATCCAACTCGCAGCACCGCACCTGGAATCTTGGCGCCAAAGCTTAAAGAGATTCCTTCCACCGGCTGAATCTGGATTACCAGAGTATTGGAGTGCAGCTTGTGGAACAGAGCGTTGCGGAAAAGTTCGAAGGGTGTTTGCTTGAACTGAATGGTGATCTCGGTATGGCGCTTGGCGAGTCGCTTGCCCGTTCGCAAGTAAAACGGTACTCCTGCCCATCGCCAGTTATCGATCTTCAATTTAAGTGCCGCGAATGTCTCGGTTCGCGACTCGGGAGACACTCCCGGTTCCATGCGATAACCGGGCACTCTCGTGCCATCAACCATGCCCTCGCCATACTGGCCCCGCACGCTGCAATGCAGGACATCTTCGGAGTCCAGGCTCTGAACCGCGTGTAAAACCTTGGCTTGCTCATTGCGGACTGCGTCCGCGCGAAAAGATACGGGCGGCTCCATGGTGGTCAGACTGAGGAGTTGCATCATGTGGTTGGGGACCATGTCGCGCAGGGTGCCGGCGTGATCGAAGTATCCGCCGCGTTGCTCCACACCCACCGTTTCCGCATTCGTGATCTGGACATGATCGATGTAACGCCGATTCCATAGAGGCTCAAAGATCGCGTTGTCGAAGCGGAACACCATGATGTTCTGCACCGTTTCTTTACCCAGATAGTGATCAATACGGAAAATCTGACTTTCGTCCAAGACAGTCTTGATCTCACGATTTAGGGCCTGTGCGGACTCAAGATCATGTCCGAAAGGTTTCTCGATGACAACCCGCCGCCAGCATCCACCTTCCTGGTGAGAAAGCCCGGCCCTTCCCAGTTGCTGAACAATGGGAGCAAAAAACTTAGGTGCAGTTGCCAGATAAAACAGGTAATTCTTTTCTGTGTGGTAGGCCGCGTCCAATTCGCCAAGCCGATTCGAAAGCGTGAGGTAGGTGTTGGGATCCGCAAAGTCTCCTCGCTCGTAGTGCAGCCGCTGCAGAAACCACTCCCAGGCATCCGTGCCGCGATCATTGGCGGGCAAGAATGCCGTCACCTGGTTTCGGAATTGCTCCAGACTTAGGTCATCGACAGAAACGCCGATGACGGCGAAATCTTTAGGAATTAGTTTCGCCTTCACCAGGTTGAAAAGCGCAGGGACCAGCTTGCGCTTAGTCAGATCGCCCGCCCCTCCGAAAAGAACCATGGCGCAAGGGCCTGCCGTTTTGCCCGTCGCTTCGAATTCGCTGCCCTGATCTGTCGTTACTGCTGTTCCCATGCCCCGCCCACCTGGAAATTTTGCTCCCGTGGTTATTTGCGACCAGCATTGTAGGCCAGTAGAACTCCATATGCATAACGATGCCCAGATTTACGCGTGAACCCCCGCAATTACAGGATGAACGCCACGCGATCAGGAATACTTCCCTGCGAGGGAACTTGTGCTTTCGGAATGGATGCCCGTTACCGAACAGAACTGATCTTGGCCGTAACTTTCGCTACCAGCGGCTGGGGCAATTCGGTATATCCCTCCTGTGCTGCCAGGCGTTGCCCATCGCTGAACATCCAATTCAACAGGTTAGCGAGTGCAGCGGCTCGCTTGGGATCATTGGAGGTAGTTCGTAGGTACAGCCATGAGAAACTCGTAATCGGGAAGGAATCCTTGCCTGGCGCGCTGGTCAGGGAAGCCGCCAGATTATTCCAATGAGGCGCTTCGACCGCGCGACAGGCTGCGGTCATCGTTTCCGGCGAAGCTTTGACGAATTGTCCGTCCGAGTTTAGCACTAGGCCATAGGGAATGTTGGCTTGGATCGCGTATTGGGCTTCGACGTATCCAATCGAGCCAGGCTCGCTCTTAACTTTGTCGGCCATGTCCAAACTGCGCTCGGCAGGCACGCCCGCGGGCCATTTGGGCGAAGGACTGATTCCGATCTCGGCGCGGAACTTGGGACTCGTCTTGGAAAGGAACTCGGTGAAAACATAGTTCGAGCCTTTTCCTGCCGGCCGGTAAACCACGTTGATCGGCAGATCGGGCAAGTTCACGCTGGGGTTGAGCTTTGCCAGCAAGGGAGACTTCCACGTCTTCACGTGCCCAAGAAAAATCTCCGCCAGCACTTCTCCTGAAAACCGCAGGTCCTTTGGCACGCCTGGCAGGTTGTAGATAGGGACTATGCCAATCAGGATGGAGGGAACCTCGAACAATTCTCCCTCGCTGCGCTCCTTGGCCGTGAGTGGCACCTCGCCTGCGCCAAAATCACCGCTGCCATGAGAGATTTGCTTGATTCCCTCGCTTGTACCGATGGGAAGATAGCGCATCTTCATTTTGGGGTCACGCTTGTTGAAGGTCTCTGCCCATTTCGTGTACAGCGGGGCGGGAACGCTCGACCCCGATCCAACCAGGGCGATGGTTTCCTGACCTAGCGAAACGGCGTAACCAAGACTCACGAATATGAAAACCATCGCGAGCCGCACCAACCGACGACGCGTGCGATCAGAACGCGCGCATCCGGAGACTGACAGACTTTGCAATCTGATTTTCATCGCGCGCCCCCTTCTAGCGCGCATAGTATTTCGCGGCTGAAGACAAGTCAACGCTAGCTAACCCGCGCTGGACCTAATTGGTTACGCCACGAGGCCGTCGACGACGTCGGTGTGCCGTCCGCCCCGCTAACTTATGAACGTTGGCTGTCGTCATCGTTTGCTCGGTTCGAACTTCAGCTTGATCAAGCACCAATCGCTTTCCTCAGCCACCGATTTGGAACAATGAAGAACAGCGGAACTGCGGCAAAGAGGGCCAAGCTCAGCTCGAGCGCGGCCGCCGCGACAACGACGGCAAGCGTATACACGGCGATCGGGGCTGAGTGAATGCCTACTACCCGCCAGGCGAACTCCCGGCTTACCTCAGGCTTGGCTAGCCGGGATCCAAGCGTCGCGTAAGACCAGAACAGCGTGCCGGCGGCGTTCGTCGCAATGAGGGACACTCCATACAGCCGCACCGCCAATGGGCTGCGAAGGTCGGTTCCCAGGAAAGATGCGGGGAACGGGATGAACACGATGCACAGCAAGAGCAGCAAGTTCAGCCAGAGCAAGCTCCGGTCCACTCGCTCGATGAAGTACAACATGTTGTGGTGAGCTACCCAGTAGACACCCACAACCACAAAGCTGAGCACAAAGGTCGCGATCCTGGGCAGCAATTGCTCCAGTGCTGCGATGCTGACGTGCACCCCGGCCGGAAGACGGACGTCAAGAATCAGGAGTGTGATGACAATCGCGAACACGCCATCACTGAAAGCCTCAAGCCGCCCCTTGCTCATCGAGGTCCGACCTCCATCACGCAATCGAGGCTTGTTTGGCGGTCCCAGGCACGAACGGTTCGAGCAGCGATTTGAACCGAGGATTCAACCGCAATTCTTCGCTCTCCCGCTCCAACACCTTGTGCGGATCGGGTTCAGTCTTCAGGAGGTAGCGGAGATAGGACAGCCGCATGAGCCGCAGAGCGTGGTCGAGGTCTTGCTCGCCACGTATGCGAAAAGTGATCCAACCTGAGTCGGGAACCCAGCGATGCTCTTCGGCAAGACCTTGCGTCAACAGCACATCGCGAACTGAGCGCGGGAAGGGAATGTCAACGATTCCGCCAGTGTGCACGTGCCCGACTTCTGCGCTGCCAAAGCGGAATTCTCGGCCGCCAAAACGGTGGGGATGAACCGATATATGCGGCCACCTCGACACTTCCGCTTCGAGCCTCTCAAGGTATGTCATCATCCAAACCCCCATTGACTGCTCTTTCGATGACTCAGCCCGACGCCTCGATTCAGCGACCTCCTACCCTTATCGAGCTAAAGTGATGGTGTGGCAGCGAAACTGCAAATCGAGTCGCCATTTGCCGTCTACTTGCTCCAGGTGCGCAAGGGCCACGCCGTCCGTCGGCATGTTCTGCTCGAATTCGACAGCCACGCCTTCTTGGATTCTCGAGCATTCAATTGATCCGTCTACCCCCGTCGGTACAGGATCGACCGCCTGTTCGAAGTAACGGGCAATCACATAACCCGCTGAGATGCGGGTGGGGAGAGTGCATCGCAACGGCTCGCAGACCGTGATCTGCTCGCCGTTAGCGTCGATCGCGCAGCCTGGGGAAACCGTAACTACGAGTTGTTCGTTTGTCTCCGAATTCGACTCCAACGTAACGTGCAGCCCGGTGACAACACCGAAACCAAACAGGCACCGGTTATGGCGGCGCATCTTCTCACGAACATAATCCTGCTCCCCCTGAAAATCGGCTCCGGTGAGGAGCTTGCCTGTGAAATACCGAGGACGCGTGAGGCCCCCCTTGCTCGTGCAGCTGTCCCGCGAAAAAGCGCTAAGCTTTTCGAGTACCTGTCTCAGCGCAGCTCTTTTCCGGTCAGAAGGCGTTGCCTGCTCAAATTGCAGGTTGTCCAGCAACCATGCGAATAATTCCAGAAGGGTAACCCCGGGATCGGAGTCAGGTGGGTTAGTCCACTCGGGAGCCAGCCTCTTGACCGCTGCAAGGAATTCACCGGCCAGCGCGCGCTGCTCCTCTTCGGTAAGTCGGGCCATAAGCTGTGCACCTTGGGGGCATTATGGCCGCCACAGAGTGCATGTCAAGACCAAGCGCCGTGCCACATCGTCTACGCCGGCACGATTGCATCATTCCTACGCCAATGCAGCTTGGAGGGTGCGGGAACAGGCGGGGCCGCCGTTGCCGTCCATCACTTTCTTGAATGCCTCCTGGAAGCGAGCCATCTCCTCCTGCGTCCCTACCGTGATACGCGCCCAGGTGGGCATGACCGGCCACACTCTTCCGATCATCACATTCTGTTGCGCCATGGCCTCGATCACCGTTTTCGCCGGACGCTTCGTGTCCACCAGGAAGCAGTTCGACTCCGAAGGAATGTAGGCGTACCCATTGTGCTCGAGCCATTGAAACGTCTCGCCGCGCACGCCGGCATTGACACGCTTGCGCTCCGGGATCAGTTGCGGATCTTTCAGGCTGGCGATCGCGGCTACCACCGCGGTGATCGGCATGAAGTTCCCGCCAAAATTATCCAGCCGCTCAAGCAAGTCCGGGCGTCCGATAGCAAAGCCACAGCGGAGCCCCGCCATGCCATAGAGCTTGGAAAACGTGCGCAGCACGATCACATCCTTGTCGGCCTTCACCAGGTCGAGTGCGGAAGGTGCATCAGAAAAATGCAGATACGCCTCATCTACCAGCACCACCGCATCCTTAGGTTTGTCGACTGTCGCGTACTCGATCTCGGAGTGCGCCGTAAGCGTCCCGGTAGGGTTGTTGGGATTACAAATGTAGAGCACCCCGGCATCCGGCGCCGCCGACAGCATTGCGCGAACATCATGCGCGTAATTCTTGGTCAGCGGCACAGGCACGACTCGTGCACCAGAAATCTTGGACATGTATATGCCCGCTTCGAATCCTGGATCGGCGGTAACGTAGCTTCGTTTCGGCGAAGTGTAGGCCAACACCGTGTAGTGCAGTGGCTCACTCGACCCCGCGAACAGGCGGACGTAGTCAGTCTTGAGCCCCTGCTGCTCAGCGAACAGCTTGATCAATTCGTCACTCAAGTCGTCGCGATAGCGGCCGCCCTCAGGCGTGATTCCCGCGACAGCTTCCCGCGCCGCAGCGCTGGGTCCCAGCGGGTTCTCGTTGGAGTCAATAAAGATGCCATCCTTGCGGCTCACCGCGGCATGACGCCGTGCCGCCTGCGCCAGCATGGGTTCGGTCGCCATGCGGAACCCGGCGAAGATCGCCGCTGCTGCCGAAAGCTGGAGGAACGACCGCCTGGACTTGAAAACCTGGGTGGAAGCCATGGGAACACCTCCGCCGCATCGAGGATCGCTCGTGCGCGAACGATAACAGCAAGACGCTGGATTCTTAGCTTAGGGAGCCGCCCAAGTCAAGCAGCATGATCAACGCGCCTCTGCAATTTGATTGAAGGAAAGTAGATGAACGAGTAGGCTTCCAACAATCCTGTTCACATATAAGTTGGAGGTCTTAATTTGTCAGCCATGACGCATGTTTATGAGGTTCTACGTCAAAAAGAATTGCAGCTATCGCTCGTTCGTAAGCAAATCGACTGCCTTCGTATTGTGGCTCCATTACTTTCCGAGGATTCAGATCAAACAACAGACACAGGTCAGGAAGAGCAGAGCGAAGACCCGATCTCCCCGCCACAAGAAACGGGCACGGGCAGCAGTCTGTTTTCGCCGGGGGGGAACTCGCGCAGAAAATTCTGGAAAATTGGCAAACGCTCCAGAGAATAACGGCCTATCGCTTCGCGGGGTTAGGAAAGCTTCTCCTTCCGCAGGCTAGCCTTTCGCATCCTCCGCCAGATGCCGAGAGCGCCGCCGGATAATTCTGCGTTTCTACCCCCTCAATTGCGAAATGTTCCGCGCGCGGAACCACTGCCTGATAAACAAGAATTACCCATATCAGAATGTCAGCTTCATCCCCAACTGGATCTGGCGGGCGCCAGTTGTAAGGTCTGGCCGTCTCACCTCAAGGCTGGACTGGCCGAACGTGCCAGGATTGGCAGTGAGATTTCCCGGCTGGCCGAACTGGACGCGATTGAACAGGTTATAGGTCTCCCAACGCAATTCCAGGTTTGCGCGTTCCGAGAGGTTTACCGTCTTTTGCAGAACCATATCCCAGTTATTAACGCCGGGGCCGTAAAAGTGGTTGCGTGCAAGGTCGCCCGCGCGGCCCCACGGCGCATCGGAGAACAACCCCAAATTTGGCCCGGTTTGCGTACGTGCATTGCTAACCGGCAAAACGGTACCCGTCGGATTGTAGTCGGGCCGTTGCTGTTGGCCGGTATGCGCGGTGTCCGTAGCCGTGTAGATGTCATACGGGAGGCCACCGGAAAACGTCGTAATGCCCGCGACTTCCCAACCGCCGAGCATCCTCGCGGCGAAACCTTCGGCCAGATGATTGTGCCCGCGCCCAAGGGGAATTGCCCACGAATAGTTGAGCACCAGCCGTTGTCTCACATCGAAGTCGGAATTGCTGCGCTCCGCTCCTAGGTCTAAGGAGTTGCGCGGGAACTCCTGGTTGCCCGCCGCTGGTGTCAGAGGGTCAGAGGAATTGTCAATAGCATGCGCCCACGTATATGCCGCCTGAAGCGTCAAACCGCTCGACGTTCGCCTGCTGATGTTGGCTTGCAGGGCGTGATAGATGGAGGAAGCCGCATTGTTGAAAACCTCGGCGTGCAGGAAGGCATTGTTGTTGACCGCGTCGAACGGCAGACTGCCCGTTTCCGCGCCGAACCACAGATTGTTGAACTGCAGAGTGGACTGGGAACACTGGCCCGTGGGAGTGTTGAAGCCGGCATTCGCCGGATTGGTGGGCACACAGAAAGCTTCCAATTGAGCGACCAGTGCCGGCTGCGGAGGATTCCCATCCACCAAACGTAGCAGGCGAGTTCCCCTCGAGCCAACGTAATTCAGTTCTACTACTACCTTGCCCGTCACTTCGCGCTGCACTCCGAAATTCCAGCCCTGGCTGTAGGGCATGCGAAGATGCGGATCAATAATGAACGGCAGGTCGCCCGCACCCTGATTGACCACGGAGGAGGTTGTCAGCGACGGCGGCAGCGGAAGCTGGGAGAGCGGTGGGCCGATGCAGGCCCCCAGCGCCGTCTGAATTTCCGGAGGGGGGCAGGGCGGCAGACCGAACAGCGGCTGAAAGAAGATTTGTTGGAACGGCGGATTGCCGCGCGTCAGCCCCAGCAGTTGTCCGAAAAGCCGATCATGAAAAATACCGTACCCTCCGCGGATTGAAGTCCTGCCGTCCTTGAACGGATCCCACGCCATTCCGACACGCGGCTCAAAATCGTGCCAGTCGTTGCTGTACAGTGACGGCAAGCCGTGCTCTTTTCGCCCGGCGATGGTAAAGGTGAAGGGTGCTTGCCCGCCGGGATCCGTAAAAAGGGTGGATAGCAAGTCGTTCACCTCGTAGGGAACGCCGTTGAACTGATAGCGGAGCCCGTAGCTCAAGGTAAAGTTGGGGAGGATTTTAAAAGTGTCCTCGGCGAACGCGGCGAAATCCTTCTGACGGAAGCCGCGCAGGTCGTCGGCGGTTCGGTTGCCTTGCTTGTTGAAGAATTGCGCCTGCGTTACTGATCCCACTGTGCCGAACAGTGACCACACCATGTCCTGTAAAGTCTGATTGGAATCCACCGACGGGTCGCCCGTCATAAAGGCAGGGATGCCACCGAAGTTCGCGAAGTTATTGAAATCCAGCGTCGGCCGCGAGATGAAGTCGTTCGTGCTGTTGGAGTAGGCCGCGCGCAACTCTACGCCGAATTTGAACGTGTGGCGGCCTGGCGCCCAAGTTACGTCGTCTCCGATCGTGTAAGTGCCGCTGAATCGTCTCGAGCCGTTTCGATCGACGATGAGCAGGCAACCGAAGCCGGCAACCCCAGGCAGAGGCACATCGAGCCCCCTTCCGTACAAATCTGTCTGAGCAACGCTGTCGAGAACATTCAGTCCCTCGCAGGTCAGGGGAAAATTAATGCGGTTCGCGCCCAAGCGAAAACTGTTCACCAGCCTCGGATCGACTGTCGAGGTAAGTTGCAAGGACGCATTCTGCCTGCGCTGCAAGGTCCCTGTCCCGCCCAGCCCGGGAAGAAAATCGGTGTGATCGAAATTGGGGTCTTCGTACCGGTTGAAGGTATAGCGCACCGCCAGCGCTTCAGTCTGCGAGAAATTGTGATCTATGCGCACATCCGCATTGTCGCCGCTGGTGTGAGAAGAACTTGGAAAAAACAGCAATCCGCGGGCGCCATCCACGCTGGGGCCGTTCGGCGCCGGATAGAGGGCCAGGATCTTCTGAATGGCCGGATCCAGCGGCAAGCCAAAAATGTTGTTGGGCGAAGTGGGCGAGCTGACATCGATCGGGACATTGTTGAAGCTGAAAACGCCGCTCTTGAACGCTTGGGTTGGAACCTCGCTGGTATTTGTAAGCGTAGTCGCAAAACGTTCGCCGTCGTAATTCGCGAACCAGAAAGTCCTGTCGCGCCGCAGCGGCCCCCCGGCAGAGATTCCGAAGGTATTGCGCGTGTACGGATCCTTGCGCACCACCTGTCCCGCCGAATCAATTTGGTGATTGAAATAGTCGCGCGCCCCTAACGCGTCGAACCGCCCAAACCAGTAAATATCTGAGTGAAAGTCGTTAGTGCCGCGCTTGCTCACGATGTCGATCACTGCCCCCGTGTTGCGCCCAAACTCCGGCAGAAAATTGCTTGTGATAACGCGGAACTCCTGCACCGAGTCTGGATTCAAAGACGTCAGTCCGGGCTGGGGAAGTGTCAAACCAGGAATCTCGGCGTCATTATTGTCGGTGCCATCGAGCAGAAAGTTGTTGTTGCGCTCGCGCGAACCATTCACCGACAGGCCATGCAGAATAGAGGTGCCCTGCACCGCGCCCGGCGAAAGCAGTATCAGCTGATACGGGTCGCGCAGGATCAGGGGCAGAGCTTCCACCTGGACGCTGTTCACCATGTTTCCGACTTGGGCATCGTCCGAATCGAGAGGAGCTACCGACTCCCCATTGACGGTCATCTTCTCGGCAATGCCACTAGGCGCGAGCGTTGCATTGAGGTTCTGGACCTGGTCGACCGTGAGTTGCACCTGGGAATACTCGACCACCTTAAATCCAACCTTTTCGACCAGAACATCGAAAGTCCCGGGAACGAGGTTCGTAATCCTGAAGACTCCAGATCCGTCGGTTTCTGTGCTACGAGTAGCATTGGTCGCCCTGTTCTGAACCGATATCTTGGCTCGGGGGACGACGGCGCCACTAATATCCGTAACTGTGCCGGAAATCGATGCTGTCTGGGCCGAAGCGGATCGCGGCAGGCTGAGCAAAATCAAGAGAAGGACCGAGAGAGCTAAAGCTCGGGTCATGGGGCCCCCTGGTGCGCAGATCACCCCTGCTTTCTGTACATCCTCGCACCCATCAATGTCTTGAATAGCTGCAGCAAATGATGTCACCGCTCGGCTGGGAGGTCAACAGCGGCTGGATCTACCCGTGTCTTGTGTCAAGTGTCAGGGAACATTGGCTCAGCCTACTCGGCTCCCTGGCTTATTCGCCCTTGCGCGTCCTCCACACGATCTGTCGTAGCATGCCCAGCCAAACCTCGGCGTCTCGGGCTTGCAGATTGAGGCGGCGTACCAGACGACGTACCTTCTCCTCCGTGGAGGCTGTAGCACCGGGGTGCACGTACCCGCTGGCACCCAGCGCGTCCAGCAGCATGCCGGTTATTCGCTCGAGCTCGCGCGCCGTGGCGGGTACCGGTTTCTGACCCGATCCCGCAGTTTTGGAATCGCGCACAAGCTCGTAGAGGCAAACAGCGACGGCTTGCCCCAGATTCATCGAGGCGTGCTCAGCGCGGGTCGGGATACGCATCAGCCAGCGGCAGTGGCTCAGGTCGCTGTTGGATAGACCGACCTTCTCCGAACCGAACAATATGGCCACCGGGCTAAACCCTAGTTGTTTGCGGATGAGCCTCGCGCCATATTCCAGTCGCCGAAGCGGGTGCTGCAATTCGCGGTGACCGACTGCTGTCGTGCCGACCACGAGTCCGCAATCGGCCACGGCTTCAGCCACACTCTTGTACTCTTCCGAACTGGCGAGCAGAGTTGCGGCGCCGATGGCAGAACGCGCCTCGCGAAACGCAACCTGGTACGGGTTCACCACACGCAGGCGAAGAAAGCCGAAATTGCTCATGGCACGCGCCGCCGCCCCGATGTTAAGAGGGTTACGCGAGGCAACCAGTACAATGCGCAGACGGTCGAATTCAGTTGCACTCAGCAAGACTGCCTATCTTACTGGTGGTTTGGGTTCTCCAGGCTTTGACCACATAGTAGTGGGTTTGGCTCCGGCCGGGGTCGCCTGAGCGCGACGAAAAGCAGCACGGATCCTTCCTCACATGCGGACAATCTGTCCGCTTTCTCTGCTTCTCGCTAACCGTAAGAAATCAAAGTACTTGACAGATACTGTTGCAATTCCCAACCAGACAGTCTGTCCTCCACCCCCAGCCTTTACTTTGATCAATGTTGTTCAGAACACGCAACTTACACCAAGTCAAGGATTGGTACCCGCCCTGCAATTAATCAGTGCGATACGCGGCAAGGCTTGCATTCCTAAAAGGTCCCCAGATGAGCTGGAAAGAAGAAAGTGGAGTCACCAGTCGCAAGAACAGAGTCGTAGGCTGGCTGGGCGTTCTCCTCTTGATCCTGGCAGCCACTCTCAGTTTTGCTAAGCCACCGGCACAGCAGAATCAACAAGGCGCCGGGCGCGCAGCTCATCTCTCTACGGAGCTGACCCAGCTTTCCGACGCGGTGCAGCACGGAAAACTGAAGAATCAGACGATCCAAGTCATCGTGCAGTTCAAAAGCAAGCCGACCCAATTTCATTTCCACAAGATGGCCAACCTGGGCGGACGAAATCTGCGAAAACTGGACCTGGTCAAAGGTGGGGTCTTCACCATTCCGCTGAGCGCATTAACCACACTGGCCAACGATCCCGATATTGCCTACGTGTCACCCGATCGCCGCCTGCAAGTGACCAGCTCCGATGCTTTCCGCCAGACGGTCGGGGCTGATGTCGCCCTCAACTATGGCTGGGATGGCACCGGAGTCGGCGTAGCGGTCATTGATAGCGGGATCGCTGATCACCCGGATTTGCACGACCCGATCACGGGCCAGTCGCGCGTCATCTACAGCGAAAGTTTTGTGCCCGGAACGGACACCAGTGACGGCTACGGTCACGGCACGCACGTGGCCGGAATCATCGGCGGGAACGGAACCGTATCCTCCGGTTGGATCAGCGGCGTGGCGCCGCATGTCAACCTGATTAGTCTCAGAGTTCTCGATAGCACCGGTGCCGGCTCGGACTCTTACGTGGTAGCTGCAATCCAACAAGCCATCGCCCTCAAAGACACCTACAACATTCGAGTCATCAACTTGTCATTGGGGCGGCCGGTTTACGAGACTTTTTCCCAAGACCCGCTCTGCCAAGCAGTAGAAGCGGCCTGGCAGGCTGGCATAGTAGTGGTTGCGGCTGCCGGCAACTCGGGACGGGACAACGAATTTGGAACCAACGGCTACGGCCTGATCGGCGTTCCTGGAGCTGACCCCTACGTGATCACCGTGGGTGCAATGAACACTGTAGGAACGGAATCAAAGTCGGATGATGTGCTCTCGACTTACAGTTCCAAGGGGCCCACCATGGTTGACCATATCGTCAAGCCGGATCTGGTGGCTCCAGGCAACCAGATTGAATCTTTGATGGCCCCCGGCAACACTCTCGCAGGGGAATTGCCGCAGAACATCGTGAGCCCGCTCGAGTATGGCGATGTTACTGGCGCCCCCAGCTATATGAGGTTGTGTGGCACCAGCATGGCCACTCCGGTGGTCAGCGGCGCAGCTGCTCTGCTGCTTCAGCAGGACCCGACCCTGACCCCCGACGCCGTGAAGGCTCGGTTGATGAAGACCGCTGACAAAACTTTCCCGACGCAATCGGTCATTACCGACCCAACCACCGGCGAGTCGTTCACTGAGAATTACGACATCTTTGCCGTGGGTGCCGGCTATCTGGATATTCCGGCCGCTCTGGGCAACACTGACCCGGTGGTCGGCGCCGCACTCTCGCCGGTTGCGGTCATAAATACGGACGGCTCAGTTTCTATTCAAACCGATTTGAGCGCCGTGTTTGGTGCTTCTCTTCCATCGGGAAACTCGGTGGTTTGGAGCAATTCCACGGTATGGACGAATTCGACGGTTTGGGGAGCCACGGTGCTATCCGGCAACTCCGTGATTTGGGGCAACTCGGTCATCTGGGGCAACAGCACGGTGGCAGGCAACAGCGTGATCTGGGGCAACTCGGTGATCTGGGGCAATTCCGTCATCTGGGGCAACAGTGTAGATGCCTCGCAGTAACGTAACTTAGGCGCAAGGGGGAGTAGGTCAGTTAAGAGGTAAGGCTAAGGACCAGTAGCAATGAGCACAATGGCAAACGCGGCAGCAACAAAATCGGTATCGCGCGGCGCGCCCATTTTCGTTGGCTTCACGTCAACGTGCGCATCTGCCATGCTGGCTTATGGCCTGCTGAGGATTCATGGCTGGCATGCATGGGAGTTCCTGAGTCTCCTTCTCGTTGCAGCTCTGACCGCCCGGCTGAAGATTAAGCTGCCAGGCATGAACGGCAACATGTCGGTTAGCCTGCCTTTCATCCTGATTGCCGTGACGCAATTAAGCCTTCCAGAGGCGTTGATGGTCGCGGCATTTTCGGTTTTCGTGCAAAGCATTCCGAAGCACTCGAAAAAATTCAGGGCGGTTCAAGTA
>DASQIH010000228.1:0-9066 GCA_035631655.1 Terriglobales bacterium | reverse complement strand
CCTTTCAGCCGCAAAACGTTCAACATCCCGGCAAAGACCAAGGCCAGGCCGGCGGCAAAAAACCAGAGAGCCGACAGCGACAAGGGGCGATAGATCACCGGCGTAAGCGCGCAATGCACGATTCCCAGTGCAAACACAACGATCGCGCAGAGCCAATCAAGGATTTTCACTTAGCTTCGTCTCCTTCAGCTGTCAACCTTGTCAAGGTACAGCGTAGAAGAAAGCTTACGATCCTAGAGCTTTCGACCGGACGAAAAAGACCGCTTCACGGGCGATCGTTGTTGTAATTGTGCTCGATTAGTTACTTCGCTCGGTCGATGATTCGCCTGACGAAGGCTACGGTTTGCGAATCAGGTACGACATCTTTGAGACATGTCTCAGGAGCAACCACCCACAACGAGTTGCCAAATCGCTCTTCCTCGGTGCAGGGCCGTTTACCAAAGGCTGTCCCATTTACCAACGACGATGCGTCACCTGTATGATCTCCAGCAACCACTTTATATGTTTCAGCAAAATCCTCCTCAGAATTGGTTGCCCACTCTTTCGAGGCGCCTCGATAATTCATGTTGGGCTCGCCCCGAAGTCGCGGTGTCATTTGAGACCGCGTTCTACGTGATGCATCTGTGGCCGTATAGCCGCTCTCCAAAAGCTATGCAGCCTTACCAACGGGCTTTGTCGTTGGGCTCAATCGGGCTATCTCTGCCAAGAGTTCTGATTGCCTTCTGTGGCGCATCGCACAGGCTTGGAGATCGTCTTCCGTCGGGTGAGTTCGGCTGGCGTAAAGCATGTCCTGCAGCGCGATGGCCTTCAACTCATCGTGCAGGCGCGTCAGTTTCTTGCGCTTCCACCACATCATAGCCCCCTCCGCCTTACCCCATTTGAAGACGGCTTGACCGCCTCCGTGCGGGACATCGGAGCCAAATATTCCGTTTGAAAGCGAAACTGCCCGAAAGTGTGGGAAGCTGGAAACTCGGGCGCGAAGCTGCGCGAGATAATAGCACGTCAAATGGGGCAGTCAAGTGAACCCCCAAGGTGAAAATCTTCGACCGTTCAGTTCTGGTACATGGGTGGTAACTCCGGCTCCTGACGGGGTTCTTTAGGCCGATCATGTGAGAGGCAGATGAGCCGCTGCGTTTGGAAAAGCTGCTGATCTCTCCCATAAATCGGATCGATAAAAGTCGTTACCTTCGCCCGACGACGAGCCACATGATAAAGAATGGCGACTCTCCCCTGTACAAGCCGTAGTAACATTTTGGGGAGGCTCCAATGTCCCACTTGTGCGCCGAGCTGTTACTGATTGCTTGCGCTTCAGGCACCTGTTACGGCCAGATGGGGACACAATCGAAGGCAGCAACGCCGTCTCCTCAAACGCTGCAGCAACCGCAGCCGGAACCGATTCAGAAGACCGCTCCGTTGCCACCATCATCTTCCGACGCGCCGATACCTGATCTTGGAAGTTCGCCAGTTTCCCCTGACAGACAATCATCGCGTGTAAGGCGGATTCTTGATCGCCTCGATCCCAATTGCATCGACTGGATTTTCCACACCTGCTGGTCGTCCCCAAAGAAGGGCGGGGTCGAGACACCAGAAGATCAAAAATTCACAACGAACTTTGAAGCTGGTGACCTCTATTTCAAGCACAGGAATTATCGGGGAGCAGTCTCTCGTTTTCGGGAAGCACTCGATTACAAGCCCGATGATGGCGAGGCGACATTCAAGCTAGCAGTTTCACTCGATAAATTGGGGGAAAGTGAAGAGGCCCGTGATGGCTACGAAGCCTATTTGAAAGTGCTACCTAATGGCCCTCACGCTGAGGCCGCGAGGGATGCAGTCCGGCGGATTGAAGGATCGGCAGCCGTTAAATAGGACGATGAACTCGTCGGTCATCGCTTGGCCCTGGTCCGATCACACCCCGTGAAATCCTCTCCGGAGTTCGCACTTCTCCGACTGCCACTCGATTCGTTTCAAAGCGCTCACCGCAAATGGTCACGGCTGAAGAAGAGCATACGCGTGGCCGGAAAGGCTAATTCTATGAGCAGACGTGTCAACACGGTACTTCTCTTGGGAAATTGTGGCAAGGATCCGGAGATCAAATACACCGCGTCTGGAAAACCGGTTGCTAAATTGTCGCTGGCCATCAACGAGAACTACAAGGGCAGCCAGGGCACTGACATGAGCGCACTCACTGGGTGAACGTGGTGGCCTGGCAAGGACTGGCCGAGGTCGTGGGCGACTACGTCCAACAGGGCACAAGGCTGTACGTGCAAGGGCGGCTGAACACGGAATCGTGGGAGGACCGCAATAGCAGAGAGAAGCGTACAGAGCTCAAGAGAGCAAAATGCCAAACGGGAGATCAGGTGGATTTGTCATCGAAACAGCGGCCCTTAAAGAACTGCTCAAAGGTGTGACACACTGCGGCGCCACGCGTACGGCTTGCATGATCGACGAAGCGCGCCGCCGCCTTTCCCTGCCTCCTATCGATTTTCAAAGCGCAGCCGCGCCGCAACAGTGTTAAGGAGATCCTCGAAAGACGTCATTTCAACCATACGTTCGAAGAGGACGAGGAGACAGGAGACGCTGGCTCTAGGGTACGCAACCGAACGCTAGGCATCTTTATAACGCCACGAGCCGAGAGACTGGCACCGAACAGAAGCAGGATCGCACCCACGTACGTCCACACCAGTAGCGTCACCGGCAGCCAGAAGACTCTGCCGTACGCCCTTTGAAAATCGAGCAGCGGCAACACCCAGCCGAACACCAGCTTAACCACTTCAGCCAGGAGTCCGGTGTAGAAGGCCGCGGGAAAAACCTGCACCACCGGCACCTTGCCGTTTGGTAACCACCAGAACACGAGCCAGAAGCTCAGGATGGTCATCGGCAAGGCAAATACTTTCATCACAATAAAATTCAGTCCCGCGTTAAGCCACAGGATGTGGATCGGATCGACCAGCGCGGCCTTGAACGCCGCAGCAAACACCACCCCGGCGTAGGCGAGGGCAGCACAGCTGCCCACCAGCAAGAGGCTCACGATCTGGTTGCCTACGTAGCTACGGTTCTTCTTGAACCCCCAAACACCGTTCAGGGCCACTTCAAACGGCAGAAACACGCCGCTGGAAGACACCGCTAGCATGATCAAAGAGAACACCTGTACTCCGCGGTGCGAAGTCAAACGAACGAGGTCGCTCTTGAGTTCCAGGGCACCCGCCGGAAGATACTCGGCCACGAGTTGATAAATCATCCGCTCGGCCGGCGACGATTGTGTAAGGCGGGCGATCGTGATGAGGAGCACCAGGAATGGTACAAGGGCGAGGATTGCGTTGGCTGCGACTGAATATGCATACGTATGCGCCTCGCAGGTGGTAAGAAACTTTGCACTCGGTCCAATTAACGTTGCTGTTTGTCTTACAAGCACCCAGGCGCGACGACCCTGCTCTTTCCAATTGGGCGCGGCCGGTGCGGGTGTGGAAATAGTTGTCATAATCGTTCCTCTGGTCGGCGGCATCGGCGCTCGATTTAGAGCCACTCGCAGTGCATGGCTAGGAGACGGTCACGCTGCGGACCTCGAAGTGGTCGGCACTCCCGGCCATTTAGGAATTCCACCCGCAGACGCATCATGAAGAGCTATCCGACCTTCTGCTCGAATGAGAGTTTTTAGGGTCTTCTCTGCCGAGCTGTCATCGGGGCGTTCAAGGCGGAGTGCGGATACCAGTTGGTATTGTTCCTGCTCGAGCGCAGCCGACACCAAAAACGTGAGCCATACGGCAAGCAAGGCAGGATTGTGAGGCTTCAACAAGGCACGAGCATACTGCTGGCACGGCCGGTTGACGTGAAAATTTTCAATCGAAGGTACATGTCCCAAAGTCCAGCGCACCTTCCTCATCACAAGTCATTGGTGAGAACGTGAAGAGTGGAACCGCATCGCTTTAAATCCGCGCCATCACCGACCTGCGTGCCCTTCCCGGTCCAGTTTTTCGTTGAACTTCTAGCTATGACAAAGACGTCTTACTGGCTCGACACGAGGGGCAATTCGATGAAGCTTGTCTGGCCGGGAGCGTGGTACACGCGCTGGGTCGCCTTGCGATAATCGCCGGGCTTAGCCCAAAAAATATTCGGCACGAATGTCTGCGGATTCCGGTCGTACAGGGGAAACCAGCTCGACTGGACTTGCACCATGATCCGATGTCCCGGCAAGAACACGTGGTTAGCGTTAGGCAAGGCAAAACGATAGAGCAGCGGCTTGTCGGCCGTGATGGGTTTCGGCGTTTCCAGGCTCTCGCGATACCGCCCCCGAAAGATGTCGGCAGAAATCATGAGCTCATAGCCGCCCATCGCGGGTTGGGACGCAACTTCGTCCGGATAAACGTCGATCAGTTTCACCACCCAGTCCGAGTCTGTGCCACTGGTCGAAGCCACTAAATTCGCGACCGGAGCCCCGCTGATCTTCACTGGGGCAGTCAACACGTCCGACACGTAGGTCGCCACATCGGAACGACTGGCAGCGGGCCGCTGGTCTTCAACTAGCCAATCCCGCCAATGCTCTCCGATCACTGGCCGTTGCTGAAAGAGCACAGGCCTGCCGGGATCGGAGATGTACTCATCAAACGCCGGCTCAGCCGAGCTTGGTGGCGAAAAGCTCACTTTGTTGCTGTTCACCAGATACAGGGGAGTAGGTTTCACCGTGCACCCGCTCGCACACCCTGCCGGCCAAGTAGGTAACCGCCGCCATGTATTTGTTCCAGTCTCGAATACTGTGACAGGCGCTATATCAGCCTTCGGCGCTCCATCTTTTAAATATTCGTCGAGGAACGGCCGCAAGATGTTTTGGCGAAAATAGAGAGCAGTATCACTGTTGAACTTCAGTGGGCCTAGCGTGCTGCCATCGCCGATTTCACCCCCGTGATGCCAGGGGCCCATGACCAGAAATACCTTGTCATTGTCCCTGTCCCTCGGTTTCAGAGCTTTGTACACCGCGGGAGCTCCGTAGATGTCCTCCTGGTCCCAGAGGCTGTGGACCAGCAGCACGGGGACCTTCAGCGGCTGGTTCGACAGAATCTTGTCCATGGCCTGTTCCTGCCAAAAGCTGTCGTAGGCCGGGTGCTCGAGAATCTTGCGCCAAAAGCCAACCTGCTCGAGCTTGTGCCGGCGGCCGAGATCGCCCGCTGATCCTGCCTCCATGAACATGTCGTAATCGTCGTAGTGGCCGGTCCACCACTTGGCTTCGTTGTTGCGCGTCGCCTCCTGCTCGTAGATGTACGACATGCCCTGTTCACGAAAGGCGCCGTTGTGGAACCAGTCATCGCCTCTCCAGCCATCAACCATGGGATTCATCGGCACCGAGACTTTGAGAGCCGGATGCGGATTAATTAGGGCCATCAGCGGCAAGAACCCGTCATAAGAAATCCCCAAGATGCCGACCTTGCCATTGCTCTCGGGAACGTTTTTCACCAGCCAATCGATCGTGTCGTAAGTGTCCGTAGCGTGGTCGACCGGAGTGGGGTTGAGCGGTCCGTGCAGAGGACGCGTCATGACGTAGTCGCCATCCGAGCCGTACTTTCCGCGAATGTCCTGAACCACGCGGATGTAACCGCCCTGCACGATCACGTCGGTGGCATTGTCATACCCCTCAAGGATTGGGCCTAGATGAGTGCTCTCCGCGTGACTCGTCAGCTTGGTCGCGTTATAGGGCGTACGCGTCAGCAGGATAGAAGCGTTCTTCGCGCCCTTGGGAACAATGATGACCGTGTGCAGTTTCACGCCGTCGCGCATGGGGATCATCACGTCGCGCCGGGTGTAGTCGAAGCTGTCGATCGCAGGTTCAAGCTTTGCGGGAGTTTCGCTGGGGAAGTTCGGATATTGAGGCGGTTGCGACGCGCCCTGTGCGAACAGTAGATGTCCTGGCGGCGCGAGCACCAGCAGCAACAAGACTAACAATGCGATAGGGGTGGGATTTGTCGGGTCCATAGGAGATCGGGATTATATCGTTACCGACGGTGCCGACACGACATGCCGCACCGATTCGGATAACTTCCTAAAAGCTATTAAAGACTACGCCACTTAGGCTAGTGTAGCGCGTCATTCAGATCGACACGACATCATGAAAGACCCCGCGGCGAATTCGGTTTTGCGTTAGATCTCGGAAGAACCGCTCCACCATGTTCGGCCGCGACGAGCCGGTAGGCATGAAATGGACGTGAAAACGCGGATGACGCTCCAGCCAGCGCTGCACCTGGTCGTGCTTGTGCGTACGGTAGTTGTCGCAGATCACGTGTAACGGCAGGGTAAGAGGAATGGTTTGATCAATCAGGCGCAGAAACTTGAGCCATTCCTGGTGGTGGCAAACTCGTCGGAGCTCCAGGCAGCACGGCCTAAACTAAATCCGCAACCTTCAGTTCGCGTACTGAGGGAACGACGTGCTTATGACTTCACAGAATGGCAGGAAATGCGTCATCCAGCCTGTTTACACGACGAGTGACGCATGGAACAGGGCAGACAAAGACCAAACCAACTTCGAGCCTGTGGGGCTTGTGGTCGCGCGTTTCGGGCGAAGAGGCCGTGGCAGAAACAATGCGGCCAAAGATGTCGGCAGCGGGCCAATGTGAAACGAAACCCGATCAGAACTCCGTATTACTATGGTGCATGATCTCGCTTTGGGTTTCGATTCCAATGGCTCTAAAGTTGCCGGCCGTGCAGTCACGTCCATCGGCTACGTCTCAGAGAACCAGGATTTGCCGGGGTGGATGCGCGTCGACTCGTTCCTTGCTTACCTGCGTCCCTTCTATCCTACCTAGACAGCGATCTGGAGAACCAGCTGGTCCGGCAATTCGATCTGCCCTCCAACTGCAAGCTGCGAAACCTCTCCCGTGGCATGCGGATTCTCTTCTCATTCCTAATCGCATCCGGCCATCGAACACTATGGGCGAGATCTTGGCGAGCGAGCTGGGTCAGCCGCGGAGAGCATAATTAGACTCTCCCCTGCCATGTTCTTAAAGTAAAGCGCGATCACTTCATATGGCAGACAAATTCGAGGTGTTGGGGTAAAGCTGGCGAGCCTTTATTGACTCGCCGTCCCCGCCCAACACGTACAAATAATTCCGTCCTGTGAGCCGCTGTTGCCGACGGCGTGCTTTCCAAAGGAAGGTGTGATACGTTCTGTCCGCCCATCCTGGGCACGCCTTCCCCGCTGAGCTTGGATCGCAGCACGGGCAACTTTTCCCGGGAGTAATTTGCTCCCTGGCCTATCCGCGAGGCAACAACCCAGTAGGGCTGGGCGAACCAAACCACGATGGAGGGACGCACATGAAAATCTTCGAAAAACGACAGGGGAACCTCGGGCGGATTGGCGCAGCCGCATTGGCATCGCTGCTCTTGTTGGGCATGACGCTGCGCGTTGCAGCATGGGAACGCATTCGTGCCCAGCTTTTCGCCATCTTGCCGGCAGGCTCCACCGGGCCCGAGGGTCTGACTGTCGGCCCGGATGGCAACGTGTATGTCACGACCTTTGGTTTCAACAGTCAGGGCGCAGTCAGTAGTCTCGGTCAACTGTTCGTCTATAACCCGGAGGGCCAACTGCTGCGACAGGTCAGCATCGCGGGCTCGAGTTCTCACCTTCTCGGGCTTAGGTTCAATCCAACGACAGGGGATTTGATCGTCCTCGACTTCGGCAACGGGAAAGCTTTGAAGGTGAATCCGGTCACCGGCGCGTCGTCGGTGTTCATGACGGTCACTGGCAACTCGGGTCTCAATGCGCTCACCTTCGACAGGGCGGGCAACGTCTACGTGTCAGACTCCTTCCAGGGCATCGTCTGGACAACTGGCTCTACGGGCGGCCCTGGGATGGTATGGATCAATGATCCATTGCTCAGAACCGACGGTATCCCGCCCTTCGGCGCCAATGGCGTTGATTTCACCAAGGCCGGCGATACGATGTTGGTCGCGAACACCGGCAATGACACGATCGTGCAAATACCGGTGAAAAGCGACGGAAGCGCGGGAAAGGCTGCGGTTTTGGCCAACAGCGTGATCTCCGCCGATGGGATCGCCCTCGACCACCACGGCAACATCTGGGTGGCGTCCAATCAGGGCGACGAGATGATTGTTCTCGATCCGAGCGGAAAAGTCATCGCGAAGCTGGGAGACTTCCGGGGAGTGAGTAACGACGGTGTGCCCCAGGGTCTGCTGTTCCCAGCGAGTCCGGCGTTCGGGTTAGATGGAAAATACTTGTATGTGACCAATCTATCGCTGGACTTGCGGGTCTTCGGGATCACGGAGGCGGTGGATTCCCAATGGTGCGCGAAGGTCAAGCACTACACCGTTTCCAAGATCCGGGCCCGCATTCCACTGGTGGGCGGGGACGACAACGAGTAGCTCCCGCGTGGGGGACAGGGTGGTGGCGAAGCTTGCAGCGGCTTTTCCAGTGGGCGAAACTGGGCAAGCGCGCCCAGCCTCACATGCTGCGGGACATCTTCGCCGTCAAGCTCCTGCTGGCCGGTGTGCCCATCGATCAGGTCTCGATTCCGCTGGGACACGCCAGCCTGGAGACCACCGAGCGCCACCACGCGCCTTTCGTCAAGGCCCGCCAGGAACAATTGCTCTCATCGGTGGAGGAAAGCTGGAAGCTTCAGGGACTGCAGCTGGTCAAGACGCGTGCCTAAAGTGGGCCGGTGCGTGGAGCGTCAGAGCTCGGCCTCGGATTCAATTCGCGCACTGGACAATAGCGAGTTACGTGTCCAACCGTGACGCAAATACCGCATTTTCGGAAAGGTCTAGAAATCGCCATCAAATCGCCAGTAAAATCACTGGCCGGGCCGCCAGTAGGCAGAGAGTGCATCCAGAAACTAGGAACATTTGCGCTCGGGGGTATGTTGCCGCTCCACGTGCTTGGCCTTTGTTTTCGCGCGTTCCCGGCCTTAGTCGCATACGTTCCGCTACCTTGCGCCTTTCGTTGCGAAGACCACTTGTACCGGACGCGTGAATGAGGCATTGCGTTCCTTGGTCCACCCTATTTTGCAGCTGGCCCCAAGAAGGACTGGCGCGACCCCGTGCTCGTTACAAAACGTAAACGCCAGT
>DASQIH010000227.1:0-16198 GCA_035631655.1 Terriglobales bacterium | reverse complement strand
CAGGCCATTACACTTGTAACCGTGTGGTTACGAGTGAATCGACGATAGTGCGCGCCGTCACTGCGCGGCGTAGAGCTTGCCCAAAAACTCGGCTTCTTGCCCAAAAACTAAGGCATTTACCCTTGGTTATTAGGCAAAGCCGGGACGAGGCCCCGACGATGGGGGAAAATTTCATCTCGCATAGCTCAGCGCGATTTTGCGGAACAGTTCGAAGGCGGTAAACTGAGTTTTACAGGTGACGTTTTACACGTGTAAAACGTCATGGTGGGCCTGAGAAAGTTTGGTAAACTACTGAAACGGTTGACGTAGGCGCGTAGCTCAGTTGGTTAGAGCGCTACCTTGACACGGTAGAGGTCTGGGGTTCGAGTCCCCACGTGCCTACCATTTCTTTCAATCACTTAGCGGGAACGTTGATTCTCGCGTGGTAACGGAAGGTAACAATAAGGGTTTCGCGCCAGCTTCCCGCAACATCCGGTACACCTGCCCTTGAGCCTGCAGCTTGGTCTCGTCCATCGCTTGAGCATAAATTTCGAGCGTGATTCTGACTGAAGCGTGTCGCAAGATCTCCTGGACAGTCTTCACGTCATTTCCGTTCTTGATGAGCAGTGACGACAGCATTCTGCGGAAGGTGTGCCATCCGATCCTCTTGTGGATGCCGAGCTTCGTTGCGGCCTCCTGCACCAGTTTCCGCAACCGTTCTGGCCAGTAGGGCTGCTTGCCACCCACGACAGCGGAAGCAAACACCCAATCTTCAGACGCCGCGTAAGGTGTCTGGCGGCGCCACTGAAGAAGGGCGTCCGCCAAAAAGCCGTCCATGGGTACAGGCTTCTTCGAAGCTTCGTTCTTGCATTCTCCAACTCGCTGTTGATAAATCTTTCGCCTGACATCGATCCGTCCGTTTGCAAAATCGATGTCGTTCCACTTCAAACCCAGCATCTCGGAAATACGCAGCCCGGTTCCGATGTCGAGTACCACCAGCGTATACTCCCGTAGCGACAGGGCCTCCAACATCTGGCCGAGTTCATCAACGGTGAGAATGTCGGGAATGGATCTGCGTTTGGCCGACTGCCGGACGTTCTAATCGGGTTGGAGGCGATCCAGCCGTAACGGATGGCATGACTGTAGACGGCGGACATCATGTTCCTTAGCTTGGCCTTTGTCCCATCCGCCAAAGCCAGTTCCGCCAGCCATTTCTCAACTTCGATTCCCTTTAGCCTGTCGATCTGGGTATGTTCCCAGCGCGGCAGTATCCAGTTCTTGAGGTTGAGTCCGTAGATGGAGCGCGTCGAATAGTCTAGGCGTGGCTTTTCGCATAGCAGCTCGTTCGTGATGTAATGCTGAATCACCATGCCCACTGAGAGAATCGCCGGAGTCTCCTGGCTCTCATTGATCCGCAGCTTGAGCGGTTCAACATGTTTCAGGGCCTCCGATTCGGTCCTAAACCTGCGTCTAGAACCAATCACTTTCTTTCTGAGCCGCCCGCACTCTCAATAGAAAAACGCCGATGCCCACGCTGCCGGAACACGAATATCGAAAAAGGCGACCAGATACGCCGCGATCTGATCGATCTGAGGTTCTTCAAAGGCGGAATGAAAAAGTGGGTAACTCGCACTTTTTGTTGGACATACCGCTGCCCCAAATGCGAACACTTGTTCAGGTCTAAGGAAAGGTCGCGGACTCGTCACAAATACGGCCACGCTCTGACCTCGTCGCTGGCCAACAATTACAAGAAGCGCTTTCAGAGGAGCGGTGAAAAGATGTTCACTTTCCTGGACTATGACGGCGGGCCGTGGAACAACAACAATGCTGAGCATGCCATCAAACGCTTTGCGAAATACCGTCGCAACACCGATCGTTATTTCACCGAGCGCTCGCTGGAGGAGTACCTACTGCTGGCAACTGTCTTCGAGACGTGCGAGTTTAATAACATAAACGTTTTGAAGTTTCTGCTCTCAAAGGAGACGACGTTGGAAGGGCTGCTCAGAATGGCCGGGCACAACGCTGGGATACTCGGTCTGCCTACATAGCCAAGTAGGCTATCCCAATCACGTCAAAGCCTCGCCGCGACTCACAATTCCAAGCCGAAGGCGGAATGGTGACGCTGACGGAACCGAAAAAGACATGTGCGCCACATGATTATTGCTGATGTAGCAGACTACTTTCGCGTTTCTGATTGGGCAGCAGCGGTGGAGGGCGTGCGAGAGTTAGGGTCTGCCTCCAGAAGGATAGACCTTCAGCGGGTGGCCCATTTTGAGCACCGAGTCAGCGAGCCCTTGCGCATACGGGCGAGGGCCCTCCTCAATGGAAGATCTGTTGCAACCCCGCTTGGCAGACTTGGCGAACGGATTCCGGAGACAGGCCTCGCTCGCGAACAATCAAGGCTGCTTCTCGAATCGCGTCGGTGGTATGGTCGAACATATCGGCTGCGGAACGTTCGACCAGGCGCACTGCCCTTTCATGGACGTGCGCCTTCGTGTTGTCGTTCCACTCCGAGCCAATCTGTGGCAGGGAGCGCGCGAAGAGCTCGATGGTGTCATGCATGTAAAGAATCTCTTTGCCCTGATCCTCTTTGGGTCTCCGCTCGAAAGCAAGAATTTTCTGGGCAAGGTACGCCGCAGGATTCGCTACGCGCACTTGAATCGGTTTCGTGAGCGGGAAACCTCTGCGGTCGTCTAATTTGACCGACCACGGCGATTGTAGGAGCAGATCCACGTACCTGAGTCTCTGCGCATTCACGCCGGCGATGTTCGCCGTTGCGTCACGTTTGCCGTGCTTATAGCCGCTGCCGACCAGCGGCGTAAGGAACTCCGCGTAAAAGCCGGTCGGGTCGGATCCGAAGCGAAAGTGTGTCGCTGGCGGATTATCCTTTCCCAGGAATTCTTCGTCAAAGCCAGCCTTGACTAGCCTCTCGCGCATGTCAGCTTCAGGGTTTTTCGGGAGTCGATCTGGAAGCGCGATATCCGCGTCCAGAGTTGTAAGCGGCGGATGATCGAGCGGTTGAGCGAGAGCATGGTAGTGGTACAACCTGTGGGCCCAGCCGCCTATGACGACAATCTGCTCCAGCCAAGGTGCGAGCGCTTCGACCATCCGCGAAAAATTTGCCAGATCTCGATCGATCGCCATTAGCTGCTCCCCTTAAACAGCGGTGCCAAAAAACGCAGCTTGATTTCCTCGGCCTGTTCTTTACCGCGTGACGGGTGAGCGGCCACGTCGAGCCATACCTGCAAGATGTCAGAGGCGGGCACGCCGTCCCGGTTCACGGCAGCGCGAAAGACTGCCTTTCTGGCGGACGGAACTCGCAGGTAAACATCGACCCGGTGCGCCACCTCGGCGGGTGACAACCCGAGGGACTCAAGAGCTTGTGGCTCAGCCCGCTCGATATAGAGATGAGCTGGTGCGCCGTGAACAAAGCCGACACCTAGCGCATCCGCCGCTGCGAAAAGCCCCAGGCAAATGCGTGGCGGTGGCGGAGAGACATTGCGCCTCGATTTTGGGCTGGCCTCAACTCGCTGCAAGTAAGCTCGTACAGCTTCCTGTAACTGCTGCGCCGGATCACGGCGCAGAATCCAGCGCATAGGGATGTCCTTCGGCGATCGCAGACTCGCTGCCTGCCACCGGCGCATGAGTTCCCCTATCCGGACAAGCTGCAATTGATCTGCATCGGGGTCCAAAAAGCCTTCCTCTTGGAGTTGCCGGACGAATCTGAACGCGCTCATGACTGATACGTTCGCGGCCTCGGCTAGTTGAGAGGCGTTCTGGTAGTGGCCGCGCGGCGCCGCCAAGAGGAGCTCGGGAATTCGTGGTGCAAGCAAGACCTTCAACATCCACTGATTTAGATCAGAGAACAACTGCGATGCCGATGCGTGGGCCGGCACGGCAATGCGTTTCGCAATTCGCCCGTGGGAAGCGTTCAGCGATTCCAGTCCAGGGCCTACAAAGGAACGCAACCCATCTAGGTCGATCATGCCGACAGCTACGTGAGGCGCGTAGTTAGAGACGAAATTTCGGATAGCCGGAAGGAGCCTCTCAGAGATGTGGGAAGCGGCTATTACGGCCAGAGGAGCCGATGATTTGGGCGCTTCACGGGCGGCGGCTTGTGCCTGCAGGATTGCTTGAGAAAGCAACGGGAGGACGCGATCTCGCCGCGCCTCGGGTGCCACTTTCAGTTCGAGCACGTACTCGTACGGTGGGCGGGCAACGAACAGATCAACCTCGTGTTCGCCGAAGCGCAGCGATCGTTGTACCTTCCAGCCCGCTCGCCGGAAAGCGTCCGCCAAAAGCGCCTCAAACTGAGCACTCCGTCTGAGTTGCCGGTCATCCACCATCATTCACCATGGCCGTGATAGTTATCACGGCCATGATAATATCATCAAAAGTTGTTATCATGACCAGGATAATTACCATGGTCCTGATAGCTGGAAACCGTGATCCTCCTCACGGCCCGGCCGGGAGTCCAGGTAGCTGTGCCGTGGCCTGAGCTTCGGTCCGAATCGGACTTCATTTCTCTCGTGGTAACGATGAGGTAACAATAAGCGTTTCCTGGTGTCCTTGCTGCGCCATTCGTGCCTGTAACACCTTGGAAACACTACGTTTATCACCTTGACACGGTAGAGGTCTGGGGTTCGAGTCCCCACGTGCCTACCATCTACCATCATTGAATCCCCTGGTCGCCCAACTGAGGCTCAAGCCGTGTGTTTGACGATGGCGAGCGGGAATTTGTGACGGGCCTACCGGCCGTTTACTCTCAAAATCATCTCAGTTCCCGTGCTCAGCAGGATCTTGGTGTCCTTGACGGTTGACGGAGCAATTGAGCCAGCGACCTCCGTTAATAGGCGCAGATCATTGTCAGAGGCTTCCTGCAGGAATCGCCTGATATCGCTGCCGCGGACAGTGAGCACGCCTGGAACGGGTGCCTGGCGTTTCAAGAGTGAAGGCACGAAATGTGCCACCAGCGAGAGATGTCGGCGACCCGTCGACGGGCATTCAGTTCTTGATTGGCAGCACGAAGCCATGCGAGTGCCTCAGATTGACGGACCCCGGTCAGCAACGTTGGTTTCAAACAGGCCGGCGCGGAGTGTTATCAAGATTTTGCGCCAGCAATCTCGCGGACCATGGTCCGGAATCGAAGCGTCTAGGTGGACACCGCTGTCCTCTTACGACGTTCCTTCACCGTCACAGGATCCAGGAAGGTCATCATGCTGCGCAGGCGTGCGCCCACCTGCTCGATCGGGTGTTCCTGCTCGCGCTCGCGGGTGGCTTCAAACCACTCACGTCCCGATTCGTTCTCCTTGATCCAGTTGCGCGCGTAGGTTCCGTCCTGAATTTCCTTCAGGATCTGCCGCATGGTCTGGCGCGTCTCGTCGGTGATGATGCGCGGCCCGCCGGTGTAATCGCCGTGCTCGGCCGTGTCGCTGACGGAATAGCGCATGTAGTTGAGACCGCCGCGATACATCAGGTCGACAATCAGCTTTAACTCGTGCAGGCACTCGAAGTATGCGATTTCCGGTTGATAGCCGGCCTCGACCAGGGTCTCGAAACCTGCTTTCACCAGGGCGCTTACGCCGCCGCATAGCACCGTCTGTTCGCCGAAGAGATCGGTCTCGGTCTCCTCGGCAAACGTGGTTTCAATGACACCAGCTCGGGTCGTGCCCAGAGCCTTGGCATAGGACAACGCCAACTGCCTAGCGCTTCCAGTCGCGTCCTGGTGAATCGCGAGCAGCGCCGGAGTTCCACCGCCTTCGAGAAAGACCTCGCGCACGCGATGTCCTGGAGCTTTGGGCGCGATCATCGTGACGTCAATATTGGGGGGAGGGCTAATGGTTTTGAAACGGATGTTGAAGCCGTGCGCGAACATCAGTGTCTTCTTCGGCGACAGGTGCGGCGCGATGTCATACTTGTAGACCGCCGGTTGTGCCGTGTCGGGCACGAGCATCATGATGACGTCTGCCCACGCGGCAGCATCAGAAATGGACAGCACGGTCAAGCCGGCTGCCTGTGCCTTTGCCCGCGATTCGCTGGTCGAGGGTAAACCGACCCGCACATCCACTCCGCTGTCTTTTAGGTTAAGCGCGTGAGCGTGGCCCTGCGAGCCGTAGCCAATGATGGCCACCTTCTTCGCGCGAATGAACGCCAGATCAGCAGAGTTATCGTGATACATCTTTGCCATAGGTCTACCTTTCCTGGAAAAATCGTTTCTTCTTAAACCGAGTAGGAGACATCTTCGTCGCCTGCCGCGGCGGCTTGCGCCAGGCCATTGACCGCCGCTACGGGGATCGAGGACTTGCTCCCGCGACGCATGGCCACAATACCGGTGCGGACCATCTCCAAAACACCGTAGGGACGAAGCACGTCGAGCAGTCCGTCAATCTTGTCTTCGGCGCCGGTGATTTCGATGGTCAGCGATTCCGGCGATACATCGACAACGCGCGCGCGGAAAACACTGGCTAGTTCGAGCACATGGGAGCGAGCTTCGTGCGTGGCCGCCACCTTGATCATGGCTAAGTCACGCACGATCGCTGCTTCATTGGTAATGTTCTCCACCAGCAGCACGTTAACCAGCTTGTAGAGGTTGGCCTCGATGCGGCGGGCCTGGTCGTAGTCGGCGTCCACCGTGATGGTCATGCGCGAGACTTCGGGTTTCTCCGTGCGGCCGACGGTCAGCGAATCGATGTTGAAGGCGCGGCGGCGGAATAGCGAGGCCACCCGGGTCAGGACACCCGGCTTGTTTTCGACGTACACAACAAATGTATTCAGCATGGATATTTACTCGTCAGCAGCAGTTTCTACGATCGAGCTAGGGCGGCGGATCATTTCGTGCAATGAGGCTCCGGCTGCGACCATCGGATAAACCGTGTCTTCCTGCTCAACCTGGAAATTAATCAGTACTGGCCCGTCGTGCTGGCGCGCCGACTGGACCGCAGGCACGACTTGCGAACGCTGCTTCACGTTCATGCTGCGGATGCCATAGGCTTCGGCCAACTTGGCGAAATCGGGATTCAGCAGCGGCGTCGCCTGGTAATTGCGCTCGTAGAAAAATTCTTGCCACTGGCGCACCATGCCCAGGTAACCGTTGTTGATGATTGCAATGTGGACCTTCAGATTCTCCTGGACGATGGTGGCCATCTCCGCCATCGTCATCTGAAAACCCCCGTCGCCGACTATGGCCCAGACCTCGGCTTCCGGACGGGCGACCTTGGCTCCGATCGCCGCCGGCAGGGCAAATCCCATCGTGCCTAAGCCTCCGGAGGTGATCAGGGAGCGCGGTTGCTCGTGCTTGTAGTACTGGGCTTCCCACATCTGGTGCTGGCCGACGTCTGTCACTACCACAGTCTGGTCGTTGCGAGTCTCGCGCCAGAGGTCGTTGATAACGTGCGCGGCGTAGAGGTGCCCGCTGTCGGGTAGATTCTGAATATCGCGCACCGCCGAATCGCCCTTCAGGCGGTCGATGTAGTCCAGCCATTCAGCTCGGTCAACGGTTTCAACCTTGGGCAAAAGCTCGTGTAGAACTTCGCGCAGATCGCCGACCAACGCTACATCTACCTTGACGTTCTTGTTGATTTCGGCAGGATCGATTTCTACATGAATCTTTTTTGCATTAGCTGCGTAGGTCTTCAGATTGCCAGTAACGCGATCGTCGAAGCGCATGCCCAGCGCGATCAAGAGGTCAGCATCCTGGATGGTGTGATTCACCCAGGCTTCTCCATGCATGCCCATCATTCCTAGATTCATGGGGTGAGAAGCGGGAAATGCACCCAACCCAAGCAGAGTGAGCGCTACGGGAATCCCGGCACGCTCCGCCAGCTCGCGGACCTCCCGCTCGGCACCGGAGACCAGAATTCCGTGGCCGGCAAGGATTACAGGCCGTTTGGAGTTGCGAATGAGTTCCAATGCCTGCGCATATTCCTGCGGCGCAGGCGAGAGATCCGGGCGGTAGCCGGGCAACTGCGGCTTGGCAGCTTCCCAATCGAAGTCACAGGACGATTGCTGGGCGTCCTTAGTAATGTCTATCAAGACCGGACCCGGACGGCCCGAACGGGCCACGTAGAATGCTTCGCGAACCGTGCGCGCCACTTCATCTGCGCGCGTTACCAAGTAGTTGTGCTTCGTGATGGGAAGAGTAACACCGGTGATGTCCGTCTCCTGGAAGGCGTCGGAACCGATGAGCTTGCTGCCCACTTGACCCGTAATACAGACGATCGGCGAGGAGTCCATCATGGCAGTCGCGATACCGGTCACCATATTTGTGGCCCCGGGGCCTGAGGTGGCCACGGCGACTCCTACGCCACCGGTCGCGCGGGCATAGCCGTCAGCCATGTGCGTGGCACCCTGCTCATGTCGTACCAATACGTGATGGATGCTACTGTGCTTTAAGGCATCGTACGCGGGCAGAATTGCGCCGCCGGGATAGCCGAAGACGTGCTTCACGTCCTCACGCTCCAGGCAATCCCAGAGAATTTGTGCTCCGATCTTCTTCATCGTTATCACTTCCTACTTAGTGCCTTTTTGAATTCAGACGCCCCAGAGATAGTCGTCCTGCTCGCGGTCGTGCTCAGCGATAGCGGGAAGCGGCATGGGCTGTTCATTGCTCTTGTCATTTGCCCGCTGCGCGACCGGCACTCGCTCAGGAAACAATCGGCTGTCCACGATGCTCGCATTGGGCGAAGTCTCTGATTGCTGCGCCGCTGCCGACTTATACAACGGTTGCTTGCGCCGCTTGCGAATCAACTCCAGCACATGACGATCCTCGACCGTCTTGACCGCGTCGGCCAGCACTATGAAGTCGCGGTAAATCTCGTCGAGTTCGCGCAAGCTGAACTGGAAGCCCAGTTGTTCGCAGCGCAACCCGAGCGCGTGCCGCCCAGAGTGCTTGCCCAGAACCAGACGCGTGCTTGGAACTCCCACCGACTGTGGTGTCATGATCTCATAAGTCAGCGGGTTCTTGATCATGCCATCCTGGTGAATGCCCGCTTCGTGCGCAAAAGCGTTCCGGCCGATTATGGCTTTGTTGGGTTGTACAGGGACGCCGGTGATTTCACTCAACAACTGGCTGGAAGGAAAGAGCTGGTCAGTAGCGATACCGGTTTCGTATGGATACCGATCAGGACGGACACGTGTCGCCATTACCACCTCTTCTAAAGAAGCGTTCCCAGCGCGCTCGCCGATGCCATTGATCGTGCACTCCACCTGTCGCGCGCCCACTGCGACGGCCGCGAGCGAGTTGGCCACAGCCAAGCCCAAATCGTTGTGACAATGGACCGAGATGACTACTCGCTCTATGCCGTGGACTCGCTGGCGTATGGTCTGAATCAGTTCAGCGTACTCGGAGGGGACGGTGTAGCCCACTGTGTCGGGAATGTTGACCGTGGTGGCGCCCGCCTCAATCACGGCCTCAAGTACCTCGCACAGAAAATTGGGATCAGAGCGGGTCGCATCCTCGGGAGAGAATTCCACGTCTTCGCAGAGCGACTTCGCCAACTTTACCGCGTCGCGGGCCTGCTCCAGGCATTGCTGTCGGGAAATTCTCAACTTGTGCTGAAGGTGAATATCGGAGGTTGCGAGGAAAGTATGAATACGAGGATGGACGGCTCCTTGGAGTGCCTGCCAGGCGCGCTCGATGTCTTCGTGACAACAACGCGCCAGCGCGGCGATTGTAGGTCGTCGAATTTCCTTCGCCACCATCTGCACCGCATGGAAGTCGCCTTCGGAGGCGATAGGAAAGCCCGCCTCGATTACGTCGGCGCCAAGACGATCGAGCTGACGGGCCATGCGTAGCTTCTCATCCTTATTCATGCTGTAGCCCGGGGCTTGTTCCCCGTCACGCAGCGTCGTGTCGAATACCTTGATCCGTTCTCGTTTCGACAAATCAATCCTCCCGGCCCTATCCGAGCCACATCTCGCACTAAAACAAAAGGGCCATCATCTTTTGGTGGATGATGGCCCTTTCAGAAACTTGATTTTGGCTACCTCATCCGCCGGATCCTCTGGGTGCAAGCACCAGGCCAAGGATGGCCACGCTAAGGAGGAGTTCCAGCACACGTAAGCCTAGCCCGCTGGTAATTCGATTCGAATTAGTCAGAATCGTCAGCATGGTCTCACGTGCCACAGACCTCGTTTACTCGCACAGGTACTGTAAACAAGCACAAAGGCGCGCGTCAATCATCACCGCGCCGGGTTAGAAGCAAATAACGGGATTGAACTATCAGTTTTTTCGATACAGACTTGGGAACCGCGAACGGCGTTTTATAGGACTTCCCATCGGGAGGGTGGCAGGGCCGTAGCTGAGCGAGGAATCGAGTCCCAAGTCCCGACTGGCGCGATAGACTACTGCTGGAATGACTTGGAGGGATTCGAGGTGACGGCGCATTGACGAAAGGCAACCACAGGAGGATCAACTGGCTGGATGTGGTCTGGCTGCTCTTTCTGGGTGGCCTGGCCGTCCTGCCCCCGCTGTGGAACATTCGCAAGGAGCTGACGCTGCTGGCCATTGGCGTCGTGCAAGTGGTTGAGGGCAGATTGGTTGAGCGGTTCCCACGATGGGGGCGTTCCTATGCGGTTCTGCTCAAACTGGCTTTCTCCACGCTGCTGATTGCCAGCACCGGCGGGCCCGGTATCAATAGCAGCTACTATCCTATTTATTACCTGCCTGTAGTCACGGCGGCCGTTTATTTCGGACTGCGCATGACGCTGTTGTGGACCCTGCTGGCTTCTGCGCTGTACTGTTCCTTCCTTTATCCTGCGCTTCAGGAATACGAACTGACGGCCGATGCCATCACCGAGCTCGTCTTGCGCGTTCTGTTCTTTTTTGTGGCCGCCCTGGTGGTCAACCGATTTGCGGTTGAGAATCGTCGCCAGACGAGCCGTTATCAGCAGTTGGCAGAACAGCTCGCGGAAACCAACCGCCAGCTGCAAACCGCCCAGGCCGAGGCACGGCGATCGGAACGGCTGGCTGCTTTGGGACAGCTGTCCGCTGGTCTGGCGCACGAAATCCGCAATCCCTTGGGCGTAATTCGGGGTTCGGCGGAAATGCTAAATCGGAAGCTGGAGGCTTCGAATCCCGTCGCCAGCGAACTCGCCGGCTACATTTCCGGTGAGGTGGATCGGGTGAGCATGATGGTTGGCCGCTTCCTTGATTTTGCCCGTCCGTTGCACGCCGAAACCAGCCCACAGGCAGTAACGGAGTTGCTTGATCGTGCTCTGACGTCGGTGGCCGAGCAGTGGCGCGGCGGGGAAGTCGACGTCCAACGCGAGTATCAGAACGACTTGCCGCTCGCGCAACTCGACGAAAATCTCTGTGAACAGGCTTTTGTGAATCTGATCCAGAACGCCTATGAAGCGATGGGTAACGAGGGTGGAACCCTTCGCGTGAAGGTCGCAAGGGCCAGCCGGGATGATCGCCAAGGAGTAGAAATCCGGCTGGAGGATACAGGACCCGGCATACCCGCCGAAATTCGCGAACAGATCTTCAATCCTTTCGTTACGACCAAGAAGACGGGGACAGGTCTCGGGCTGTCGATTGTCTCGAAAATTCTGGACGAGCACCGCGGCTCGATTCGCGTAGAGAGCGCGCCGAATGAAGGCGCGTGTTTCGTGGTCTTTCTTCCCGCCGAAGAGCAGGCGGTAGAGAAGGAAGGAGCGCTGGCCTCGGGATGACAGCCAAAGCCAACATCTTGATCGTCGAGGATGAAGCCAAGATGCGCCGCATCCTGGAGCTCAACCTCGGCGAAGACGAATTTACAACGCTCTCGGCTGAGGACGCGGAGACGGGTTTGAAGTTATTGCAGAACGGATCCGTGGACCTGGTGGTTACAGATCTGAAACTGCCGGGTATGAACGGGCTGGAATTTCTGCAGGCAGTTAAGCGATTCAATGCCGCGCTTCCTGTTGTGGTGATGACTGCCTTCGGTACCGTCGAAACCGCGGTAGAGGCAATGAAGGCGGGAGCCAGCGACTATGTGCTGAAGCCCTTCTCGCTCGACGAAATGCGGATGGTCATCCACAAGGAGTTGGATGTTCGCCGTTTGCGGGAGGAGAATCGCTCGCTTCGCGAGGCGCTGCAGCAGCGCTATCAGCATCCCAACATCGTGGCGCGCAGCCCGAAGATGCAGGATGTGCTGGCCACCGTGGAACGAGTGGCGGCTACGAACTCGACCGTCCTGCTCGGTGGAGCAAGCGGCGTCGGAAAGGACCTGATAGCACACGCCATTCACGAGATCTCACGGCGCGCGTCGGGACCGTTCATCAAAATCAACAGCACGGCGATTCCTGAAAACCTCCTGGAGAGCGAGCTATTCGGCTACGAGAAGGGAGCTTTCACGGGCGCCACCACATCCAAACCCGGCAAGTTCGAACTGGCGGACAAAGGAACACTATTTCTGGATGAGATCGGCGATGTGCCGCCCGCCACCCAGGTGAAACTACTGCGTGTTTTACAGGAACGCGAGTTTGAGCGGCTGGGCGGCACGCGAACCGTGAAAGTGGATGTGCGCTTGATCGCGGCGACCAATCGCGATTTACGCGAGGCACTGGAACAGGGTACTTTTCGGGAAGATCTCTACTATCGGCTGAATGTTGTGCCCATTGATATCCCTCCGCTTCGGGAACATAAAGAAGACATTCCGGACCTGGTGAACTTGTTTCTGGCTCGCTCTTCTGCCGAATCCGGCAAAGAGATTACCGCCGTAAGTCGGGAAGCTTTGAGAATGCTTATGGAGTATCACTGGCCAGGGAACGTCCGTGAGCTTCAGAACATCATTGAGCGTGCTTTCGCGCTAGCCAAGGGCCCCGTGCTTCAGGCTTTTGATATTCACTTTGATCCTCCGCGCACCCGGCCTCAAAACTCCGACACGTCTCTTCTGCCCGAGGGTGTGACTCTTGAGCAATGGGAGGACGAGCTGATTCGCGAAGCTGTGCGCAGAGCGAATGGCAACAAGAGCCAGGCGGCGCGGATGCTGGGGCTGTCACGGAATGCGTTGCGTTACCGGCTCTCGAAAATCGGAATTGCCGACGAGGCGGACAGGGCAGAAAACGAGAATTAGGGCGCCGACGACCATTCATGACAAACGGAATCTGGCTTTTGTGGGCACGCGTCCTATGTGGGCACGGGTCTCCGACCCGCGCAGGACGGGTCAGAGACCCGCCTCCATACCATTCACGCGGTGGCTGAAATCCACCACCTTGGCCGAAGGCGGCCACCTAGTCCCGAGAATTCTTGAATTCGTCGCTTTTGCCTTCTCTATAAGTTGCTGAGAGCGGGGCGCTTATACCAGTTGCCCGAAAGCGCAGGTGTGGCATCGCACCTGCATTGCAAAGGGTGCGCGACGCTTGTTTGCGACCGGTGTTCACGCCGTGAGGTGGGCCATGAAAAACAGATTGCTGACTGGATTTTCGATTCTGGTAATTGCGTTGTTCAGCGCATTATCTTCCAGTGCTCAGGCCGACCCCTCTTCTGGTGTGGCACGCGTCAGCCTGATTCACGGCGACGTGTCGACGCAGCGTGGCGATTCCGGGGAGTGGGCAGCGGCGGTGCTGAACCAGCCGGTCGTTAGCGGCGACAAGATTTCCACGGGAGACCGTTCCCGCGCCGAGGTGCAACTCGACTATGCCAACATTCTGCGCCTTGGGGACAATTCGCAGGCGACTATCGCAACCCTTGACCGAACCCATGTACAGATTCAGCTGGGACAGGGGCTCGCTACTTACAACGTACTTAAAGGCAGTGAAGCCGATGTTGAGATTGATACTCCGAACGTTGCCATCCATCCCGTCCTCAAAGAAGGCGTTTACCGCATCGAAGTGAACTCCAACGGAGAGACCGAGCTGATCGTTCGTAAGGGCGAGGCAGAGATTTCTACTCCCCAAGGCAGCACTCGGGTCGAGGAAGGTGAAGCCGCAACCGTGCGCGGCACGGGAGAGGACACGCAGTACAAGGTCGCCAGCGCTCCCTCCAAGGACAGCTGGGACTCCTGGAACAGTGATCGCAACGGAATAATCCGCAATGCGCAGGCGTGGAGCCACACCAACCGCTACTACGTGGGCTCCGAGGATCTGGATGCCTATGGACATTGGATTTACGTGCCGGATTACGGCCAGGTATGGGCTCCGGTGGCTGCGGTCGACTGGGCTCCCTATCGTGCGGGACGATGGGTGTGGGAACCATATTGGGGATGGACATGGGTTTCTTATGAGCCTTGGGGCTGGGCTCCTTATCACTATGGCCGCTGGTTCATGTATGGCGCCTCGTGGGTGTGGTGGCCCGGACCAGTCTATCCGTTGTACCGGCCATTGTGGGCGCCGGCGTATGTCTCGTTCTTTGGATTCGGCGGGGGATGGGGAGTTTCTGTTGGCTTTGGCTCCTTTGGATGGTTGCCGGTCGGGCCGTGCGATCCGTTCTTCCCCTGGTACGGCCGCTACAGATCGCGGTTTAACGTGGTCAACGTCACGAACATTTACAACTTCGGGCGGGGCCGCGGATTTGACCACGGGATTGGACCGCTTCACGGTGGGAACCGCTATTCCAACTTGCGGCTGGTAATGAATAACGAACACTTCCGGCGGGGGATCTCCACGATGCCGGCTGAACATTTCGGAACTGGACGCGCCATGGCCACGCCGCTGAAGAGTGGAATGTTTCGCGACGGGCGCATGATGACGGGCAACCTGCCTGTGGTTCCGACGCGAGAGACATTATCAGCTTCGAACCGCGGTGCGAATCCTTCAACCCTGCATGGCGGGCAGGAACGCTTCTTCATGAAGTCCCGCCCGAACGCACCGCAGTCTTTCGATCGGCAGGCCGCACAAGTACAGCAGTCGATCCAGCGCTCTGGCCGCTTCGCGCCGATTCGGCCGGGATCGCAGTCCGCGCAAGCCAATGCCGGAAGGCCGATGCAGGGTAGGACGAACCAGGGCGAGGCCATTAGGAATCCCGAGAATTCTGGTAGAGGCGTGAATTCTGCCCCAGCAGAAGGCTGGCGTCGTTTTGGCACAGATGTCGCGCAGAACCGGAGACCGGACGCTCAGGAGCAAAGTTCGTCGAGGGCGAGACCATCCTCTTCTTCGCGTCCGCAGAATGGGAATCAGAACGCGAGACCGGCTACTTCCGATCAATCTGGCTGGCGCCGGTTCTCCGACTCGAACTCCGGGCGCACCGTACATCGCCCAGGATCCTCAGAACAGCCGCGCCAGAACGGGGTGCCTCGTCCGCCGAGCGCGAACGGGTCCTCATCCCGCAACGACAATTCGATGAATCGTGGGTCTCGAACCGGGGAACCTTCACGGAATGGCAATGAGGGATGGCGGCGCTTCCCGTCACGCGGTGAGGCTCCCAGCATGGGAAACGAAGGACGGCCATCTGTGTATCGCGATTCCAATCGGAGTTACCGGCCACCGCTGGACTTGAGGCGGCCCATCGTGACACCGCGTCAATCGCCTGGATCAGCACGTCCCTATCAAGGGTCCAGCGGCAGAGGCGGCGGCTACCGCTCCCAACCGAGTAGTGGAGGAGGATCGCGCGGCGGGTCCGCAGGTGGCGGCGGACAATCTCATCAATCGTCGGGTAATAGGCACAGATAGCAGTTCGCGCGGGGCGGAATGTCGCGGTTTCGTAAGCCTGGTATAGGACGCGGCTCTAACTCGCGAAGTCGGATCGAAGATCAGCGCAAAGAAGTGGCCACCGATTTTGCCTCCTCGTCGAATCACCTTTTCCGCTGAATTCGACCTCACGCATCACGAAAAACTTTGATCAGCGCAGGATTTCCACCTCCAAGATCGGGGATTTGTTATCGAATAGGTACTTCCCACATTCGAATGTGGGTGTTTCTGCGGATTGCCCCAATGTATCGTCAAAAACAAAAATAGACGTTCCACCAAAATGCGGCGCTCGCTGCGGGCCCGAACCAGCCCAACGTTCGTCCCAGACGACTGCTGACCAGTCCGTTTGATTAGAGGCAGCGTTGCAAAGAACAGGTAGCCTCTCCCCAAGGCCGTCTGGACCGGCTGCCGACCGGCCGGCACGAGACCGTTCGAGCAAGCGGATAGTCATAACCTCTCGTTGGAGTCTTGTTAGCCCGACTTTGACAACCGGACTATGATTTTTCCGTAAGTTGCTGATTCTACGTTCGAGGTGTCAAAAGGTCTTCACTACAAGTTTTTCACTCCCGCAACGCATTCTAGTTCCGATTGGACAATCCTGGGCAGTGGTTGA
>DASQIH010000226.1:0-18085 GCA_035631655.1 Terriglobales bacterium | reverse complement strand
CTGCCGGAGGATATTTACTTGTTTTGAGTGTTGGCGCGCCCGCCTACAACTTGCCAAGAAATTGCTGAGTCGCTACGCTTCCATGAAGCATCACCTTTCTGCAGGCGCGTCCACGAATGCGGAGCATGCATGAGCCCAGTGCCTCGCTGGTTTGATAGAAAATTCGAGTTTGGATTTCCGCCGGAACAGCATCCCAACCTGTGCGTACGGCTGCGGGGCACGCCGGCGCGGCTGGAGGAAATCCTGCGAGGCTGCAGCCGTGACGTTCTGGTGCGAAAGCCGCAGGAGAAGTGGTCGGCGCAGGAGCACGCCGGACATCTGCTCGATCTCGAGTCGCTATGGATGGCGCGCGTCAACGATTTCCTGTCCGGTAAAAGCGAACTTACAGCGGCCGATCTGACCAATCGAAAGACTGACGAAGCCAATCACAATGCGGGTCCGCTGGAGGATATACTGGTTGACTTCCGAAACGCACGCTTGCAACTGGTCAATCGAGTGCAGAGGATCGACCCTACCTTATTGACACGCGCCATGCTGCACCCTCGTCTGAAGCAGCCAATGCGGATACTGGATCATCTTTACTTTGCCACGGAACATGACGATCATCATCTGGCCCACATCTGGGAACTGATCCACTCATAGAAGGGAGCACGCGGCGTTTCTCGTGAAGAATCGAATAAAATCGCAAAATGAAATGTTCGTTTCACGCTTACCTATTTAGCGCCTTGTCCTGTTTACTGCTGCTTACATCTGGGCACGCCCGAAAATCAGAAACCGGATTTCTGAACCGAACCGTTGCTGCAAGTGGGAGCAGCTATCATTATCAGGTCTATGTACCGGCGAACTGGGACAAGCACAAGAAGTGGCCAGTGCTTCTGTTTCTCCATGGGGCAGGGGAGCGCGGCGAAGACGGCTTGCTGCAAGCCGATGTCGGGATCGGTCACGCCATTCGCACCCGTGCGGCGGAGTTTCAATTCATCGTGGTCATGCCACAGTGCTGGCCAAACAAGCTCTGGACTGATCCCGACATGCAAGCGCAGGCGTTGACCGCATTGGAGCAGAGCATCAAGGAATTTCATGGCGACCGTGATCGCGTTTACCTGAGCGGACTATCCATGGGCGGGTATGGGACGTGGGACCTCGCTGCCAAGTATCCGGGGAAGTTTGCTGCGCTCGCCGTCATCTGCGGTGGCATTCGCGGGCCACAGCATTTTCCAGAATTGCACGTGAGCCTGGTCGACGATCCTAAGATTACAGACCCGTACGCGGAGACCGGGCGCCGGATCGGAAAGACTCCGGTATGGATATTTCATGGGGATGCTGATCCGGCGGTTCCGGTTGAGGAATCACGCAAGATGGTCGAGGCTTTGCGCGCGGTGAACACGAATGTGAGATACACCGAGTACCCAGGAGTGGGGCACAATTCGTGGGATAAAGCCTATGCGGAGCCGGAATTTGTTCCCTGGTTGCTAGCGCAGCACAAATAAGAAGAACCATTTCACCGTCGAGAATCGCCGAGCACGCCGAGAAGGCACTGACGTCTGCTCAGACTGACGACATCTTGGGTGCTTGCTCAGCGGCCTCTGCGATCTCTGCGGTAAAATGATTTGCTTTTTCCACAGAAATTTTGAGCAGAACCGGCATGGAATCTCGGCCCGAAACGCCCCGAACCTAAGCTGTAAACCCAACCTATTGTGGTCACCAACTCAGTTAGCCACTAGGCCTCGTGCTTTCCCGAATCGCACTCTACACCCTACCCCAACCTCTAACTTTCCTCTTGACAGGCAACCACTTAGGCGTAAGATGTGGTCAAAAGTGGTACAAAGTGGTCTTGACAATAGAGATCCGTGGTAGCGAGTGAACCAACGAGAGGCGCCAGTGGGATTAGAGGCTGACACCCCCAGAACAGGCCCCGACGAACCCGATCTGACCGACTTTGTGCTCGCTTTTACCTCCCTCGTGCCGGTAGTGGCCGCCCTTAACAGGCTGCTGAGCCCAGTGACGGGCAGTGCATATGTTTCGCGGCAATCACCCAACTCGCGTCGACGAAAAAGGACGCCTCAAGGTGCCCGCGGAATTCAAGCGCGTTATCGACGAGAAATACGGCACGCAATTTTACATCACGAGTTTGGATGGAAAGGTTGCTCAGATATATCCCTTCGAGGAATGGGAGCGGATCGAGCAGAAGCTGGCCGGGCTCTCCACTTTCAATCCTACGAAGAAGAAGTTCCTGGACCGGGTGAACTACTGGGGCCAGCAGGTGGAAATGGATGGACAGGGGCGGTTGCTGATGCCGCAACTGATCCGCGACGCGGCAAAGATCAAGGGCGAGGTAGCAGTACTCGGAAACCTGACCTACCTCATCGTGCGCAATTTGGAAGCGTTCCGTAAGGAGATCGAGGAGCAGCCGTTCACGCCTGAGGATGAGAAGACGCTCGACGATCTGGGCATCTAGTGGGCGAGGGTTTAACAAACACCCCCGAGCGGGGTGGGCATGGAGAAGTTGGCCATGTCCCGGTTCTTTTAAAAGAAGCGATCGACTTTTTAGCCGTCCGGCGTGGCGGGACTTATATCGACGCCACGGTGGGCCTTGGCGGGCACAGCTACGAAATCGCAAAACGCCTCGGCGCACCGGGACATTTGATTGGGCTCGATAAGGATCCGGTAGCGCTGGAAATCGCGCGGGAAAGGCTGGGTAGCGCCGGCGTCTCGCCGGCAACCGACTGGCCGAAGGTAGAACTGGTGCATAGTTCGTTTGCAGATATTGCCAACGACCAACGACCGAGGACCATCGACGGCATGCTGGCTGACTTAGGCATTAGCAGCCTGCAACTGGCCGACGCCGGGCGAGGCTTCAGTTTTCAGGCGGAAGGACCGCTCGACATGCGCATGAACCCGCAGTCCGAGCTGACCGCCGATCAAGTGGTAAATCACATGGACGAGCGCGAGCTTGCCGATGTGATTTACGAATTCGGTGAGGAAAGGAGGTCGCGGAGAATCGCCAGAGCCATTGTCCGGTCGCGGCCGATACGAAGTACCGCACAGCTTGCGGACCTCATATCAGCCGCGACCCGGCCAATGAAATCTGAACGCATTCATCCGGCGACGCGCACCTTTCAGGCTCTCCGAATCTTCGTAAACCGCGAACTGGACGACCTGCGGGCGCTGTTGAATGCAGCCCCGCAGCTGCTGAAACCGGGTGGACGGCTGGTGATCATCAGCTTCCACTCGCTGGAGGACCGCATCGTGAAAGACGCCCTCCGCGATGGAGTGAAGCAAGGTCACTACAAGCTGCTGACCAAGAAACCGGTGACGGCGACAGAAGAAGAGATCGATCGCAATCCGCGGTCGCGCAGCGCGAAATTGCGTGCTGCCGAAAGAGTTTAGACGGGAGGGCACGGCTTAGCCGTGCCGATAGGACAGTTCTTAAGTCCTGTCCTTCCGAGCGGCTTCAGCCGCGAGGAATCTCGGTTTGGAAAAGTTTATACCCCGGCCAACCAGCCGGGTCCCGGCACAGCAAGGATGTGTCGGGTTCAAGTTTCGGGCCGACACCCCTCCCAGGGTGCCGTCGCGAAGAAGGGCCAGGTAGGGGCAGGAGAAACACATGTACACAGGAACGATGATTGATGAACTGATTGCGGCCGTCGAGCGGGCGGAAGCCCACGCTCGTGCGAAGCAGGAGACGGCGGAACTGGAACGCCTGTACCTGGCGAGTCCGGGTGAGCTACTGCATTTGGAAGAAAAACTAGTCGGGGTGGCGTAAATGGCAGCAGCGGCGATCGCAGCACAGGGAGCAATTCCTTCCATCCGGCGCAAGCCATGCTGGAGCGGCACACCGGAAGTCTACTTCACCAAGCACATCGACAACTCGCGCATCGTCAAGATCGACGACCTCCAGCGGGCTCATGAAATGCGGACTTTCAGCATTGCGCTCGCCTGTCTGTGCTTGCTCGTCCTCTCCTATGCCTGGCAGCACTTCAAAGCGGTTGAGTATGGGTACAAAATCTCAGAGTTGCAATCCCAGCGCGACAGCTTGGTGGAGGTCAACCGGGCCCTGCGGCTGGAGGAAGCCACACTGCGCAGCCCGGACCGTATTGACGTGCTGGCCAAACGAATGGGTCTGATTCCGCCGGAGCCCGGCCAGGTCTTGCGACTGGACACGGCGGTTCCGGATAGCGGTGGGCCAGTGATGGCCAGCGCAGCCCCGGTCTCGGTATTTTCGGCGCCGTAACCAGAAACACGGAGGGACGGGCGCCCCCGCCCGTCCAAAAGCTATTTAATCTGGCGGCACTGCAACTGCGGGCCGCCACGCTCGTCTAAAGGGTCGAAAAAGTGGCGGCGAGTTCTTCCCGCAATAGTGCGCAACTCAGGCTCTACCTGCTGGGTGCCATTCTTTTATTCTGGTTTGGTGTTATCTGCCTGCGTCTCGTCTACCTGCAAATCTTCGAGTACGGCGAATTCGAACAGCGAGCGCAACACCAGCAGCAGCGCACGATTGAAATTTCACCCCGGCGCGGCATCATCTACGACCGGGCGGGGCGCGAACTGGCGATGTCTATCAACGTGGACTCCGGCTTCGCGGTGCCCACAGAAATTCCTGACCTCGGGCAAACGATTTCGCTGATCACGCGCATTACGAAGGAAGATCCGCGGGAAGTCCTGGCCAAGTGCAAGGCATCACACTCGTTTTGCTGGGTGGCGCGCAAAGCGGATGCGGAGACTGCCGAGCGCATCAAGGCGCTTAATCTCAAGGGCATCTACTTCCAGAAAGAATCGAAGCGTTTTTATCCCAAGCGCGAACTCGCCGCCCAGGTGCTTGGCTACGTTGGTATGGACGACGAAGGGCTCAGCGGCATCGAGCGCGAATACGACGAACAGCTACGCGGCAAACCAGGCCGCATGTTGATCCAGGTGGACGCGCGCCGGAAGAATTTTAACCGCGTCGAGAAGCAGCCAGATCCCGGCGAAAACGTTATCCTCACGATTGACGAGAAGATCCAATACATTGCCGAGCGCGAACTGGAAACGGCGATGAACGAAAGCCACGCGATTTCTGGTACAGCCATTGTCGCCAATCCACATAGCGGCGAAATTCTGGCCCTGGCGAACCGGCCAACCTTCAATCCCAACTTGTCCCGGCGAATCACACCCGAGGTCCTGAAGGACCATGCGGTGAGTGACGTGTACGAACCCGGCTCCACGTTCAAGATTGTGACCATCTCTGCCGCACTGCAGGAGCGAATCACAAATCCGAATGAGATTTTCGATTGCCAGATGGGCTCGATCGTGGTCAACGGCATGCGAATCCGCGACCACAAGCCGTTCGGGCTGCTGCCGGTTTCCGACATTCTGGCGAAGTCGAGCGACGTAGGCGCAATCAAGATTGCGCTCCGGCTGGGAGAAGAACGCTTCTACAAGTACATCCGAGGTTTTGGATTCGGTCAGCAAACTGGGATTGAACTGCCCGGGGAAACGCGCGGTTTGGCGAGGCCGCTGAATCGCTGGTCGAAAGTGTCGATTGGGGCGATCTCCATGGGACAGGAGATTGGAATCACGCCGGTGCAATTGACGGCGATGGTCTCAACTATTGCCAACGACGGTGTCTGGATGGCGCCGCGTATCGTTGCCGCAACGACTGAGCCACGTGGCACGCCGCAAACTGTTCTCTTCCAGCCAGGAGCCCAGCATCGGGTGTTATCGCCGCTGGTTGCCGCCGAAATGCGACAGATGATGCAGGGGGTGGTCCTGCACGGCACCGGCCGCAAAGCGATCCTCGAAGGCTACAGTTCTGCCGGCAAAACCGGCACGGCCCAGAAGGTAGATCCCGGAACCCGCTCTTACTCGCGCACGAATTATGTTGCATCCTTCGTGGGGTTTGCACCCGTGAATAATCCCGCGATCGTGGTTGCCGTGATTCTCGATTCGCCCAAAGGGCTGCACCAGGGCGGGCAAGTCTCCGCACCGGTTTTCCAGCGCATTACGCAGCAGGTGCTGGGGTATCTCAATGTTCCGCATGACGTGGAACTTCCCGCTAATCGCCAGCTGTTGCTGGCTTCACGCAAGGTGAAACCAGAGGACCTCGAAGAAAGCTCACCCGACCATCTGGGATCAGCGCTGGAAGTGGCAGACAGTAATCCGGCTGAACTCTCGGTTCCCCCTCCCGCGACAAAACCATCTCCGGCCAGGGCAGAAGACAGAGTTCAGCCGGCAGCGTTGCGAGAGCCGGTAGATGCGCCGGTCCTGTCCAAGTCTGTGCCAAAACCGATTGCGGCAGCACCATCGCCGCAGCTGCCTGCGACAGGCACCGTGGTGCTGGATGTGGAACCGGGTGGCATCGTGGTTCCGTCGTTCATCGGCAAAAGTTTCCGCGGAGCGATAGAGGCGGCCGAAGAGTGTGGCTTGGAATTAGAGGCGGTGGGCAGCGGCATAGCCCACGATCAATCACCGGCGGCGGGATCGCACGTAACCGCTGGCACCAAGATTGTCGTCCGCTTCGAGCGGTAATAACGGAGACCACGGATTGGCACGGATATCCGTGAAATCCGTGTGCATCGGTGGCCATCTTTGCTGGGTCTTTCGATTCCTGCTGCCTGCTGTGCCCTATAATCGAAATCAATGACTTTCCAGCAGATCCTGGACGGGGCGGAAGTCCTGTCCCAGAGGGGCAACCCGGGTGTCAGCGGGTTGGAATACGATTCCCGGCGCGTGAAACCGGGAGATGTGTTTCTCGCCATGCGCGGCGAGACCAGCGACGGCAACAGGTACATCGACAAGGCTATTGCGGCAGGTGCCATCGCGGTGGTCACGGACTCGGAAAGCGAGAAGCCCCGCGAGGGCGTGGCCTGGGCGCAGGTGCCCCATGGGCGCCGAGCCTTGGCGCGTCTGAGTGCGAACTATTTCAAGCGTCCGGCGGAGAAGCTTGCCATTGCCGGGGTTACCGGCACCAACGGCAAGAGCACGACTACTTTCTTGCTGGAATCCATCCTGACAGCTGCAGGTCGCAAGAGCGCCTTGATTGGAACTATTGAGTACCATGTGGCTGGGCAGATCCTTCCCGCACCGCATACGACTCCTGAGGCACTCGAGTTGAACCGGATGCTGCGCGATGCGCTCGGACACGGAGCAACCGAAGCGGTCATGGAAGTGTCCTCGCACGCCCTTGCCCAGCAGCGCGTGTTTGGTATTCCCTTTGATGTTGCGGTCTTTACCAATCTGACTCGCGACCATCTCGACTACCACCGCACGATGGAGGAATATCTCGCCGCTAAGCAGGTTCTTTTCACCGGGTGCGGAACTGAACCGCCGCGCATCGCAGTGCTAAACCTGGATGACGAGAGAGGCCAGAGGCTGGTGAAGGTGAGTAGGTCACGCGGGTCCAAGGTGCTGACTTACGGTTGCTCGAGCGGTGACCTCCATGCTGAGAAGGTCGAAATCACGCCACGCGGTACGCGCTTCGACCTTGTGACTCCCGAAGAGAAGGTTCCCATCTGGTCGCCACTGGCGGGCAAGGTGAACGTCTATAACATTCTTGCAGCAGCCGGGGCGGCCTATGCGCGCGGCTGCAGTCGGCAGGCAATCGAAAAAGGTGTAGCGGCGTTAGCGCGCGTGCCGGGCCGCTTCGAACGAGTCGATTGCCGCCAGCCATTCTCAGTGGTTGTGGATTATGCGCACACGGACGATGCCTTACGCAATCTGACCTCACTGGCGCGGGAATTTGTTTCGCATAGCGGGCGCTCCGGGCGTGTGATCACGGTTTTTGGTTGCGGCGGCGATCGCGACCGCGCCAAGCGTCCGCTCATGGGAGAAGCTGCGGGCCGGGGCAGCGATTTCGTCGTTCTGACCTCCGACAATCCACGCAGCGAGGACCCTCGCGCCATCATCAACGATGCGCTTGTGGGTTTGCAGCGCAGTGGAACTAAGTACAGCATTGAGCCCGATCGCAAGACCGCCATCGCGCTCGCGGTTCGTGAAGCTGCTCCGGGAGATATTGTGCTCATCGCCGGCAAAGGCCACGAAAAAGTCCAGGCCAGTCGCCAAGGCTCGATCCCGTTCGATGATGTAGAAGTCGCGCGCGAAGTTCTGCGTGTGGCGGGCTACGAGTGCAGCGCCGCTGCTGTGGGGAAGGCGCCATGAAGCTTCCGTTGGCCAAAGTTGCCGAATCTGCCTCGGCCACCGGCGACTTCGATCCCCGAGCCGTAGTTCAGGGCTATTCCATCGACTCCAGGACCATTCAGCCCGGCGAGCTTTTTTTCGCGGTAAAGGGCGAACGGCTAGACGGGCATGACTTCGTCGAGCAGGCGCTTAAGAACGGTGCTGTCGCCGCCGTGGTTCGCCGAGATCAACTGGCGTGCTATCCAGCTGAAACACGGCTCTTGGCCGTAGATGACACCCTGGTTGCACTACAAAAGCTGGCTGCTTTCGTTCGCCAATTGTGGGGCAAGCCGCTCATCGGCGTAACCGGATCTGCGGGCAAGACCACTACCAAAGAGGCTATCGCCCACATCCTTTCAACCCGCTACCGCGTGCTGAAGTCGGAAGGCAACTTCAATAACCACTTCGGCCTGCCGCTCATGTTGATAAAGCTGGAGCCAGAGCACGATATGGCTGTGATCGAGATGGGGATGTCACACTTGGGCGAAATCAAGGCGCTGGCCAAAATCGCCCAGCCTGAAACCGGGGTGGTGACCTGTGTGGCGCCGGTGCATATCGAGTTCTTCGATTCACTGGCGAGCATTGCCCGCGCTAAGTACGAGCTGATTGAGTCGCTTCCCGCCGGCGGAACCGCTGTGCTCAACGCGGACGATGAGTACGTTTCGCAATTCGGGCGCGACTTCCGCGGCAAGGTGTTGAGGTTCGGCCTGAATGCCAGCGCCGACGTGCGCGCCGAGAAGATCGAGCCGCGGGGCGCACTGGGCTCGAAATTCGAAGTTGTAGTGGACAGTTGTCATGAGTCAGCCACGTTGCCGCTGGTGGGCAAGCACAACATCTACAATGTTCTTGCGGCCGTGGCGGTTGCCTTAGAGCGCGGCATTGCGCCCTCAGAAGCGGTGGCCGCGCTGTCGTCACTCGTCCCTGGGGACAAACGCGGACAGATAATCCAAGTGGGCGACACCACCGTCATCAACGATTGCTACAATTCCAATCCAAGAGCCCTCGACGCGATGGTGGACGCGCTTGCTACTATGCCTGCACTCCGTCGCATCGTAGTCGCCGGAGAAATGCTGGAACTCGGTTTAGCGGGTGACGAGTTGCATCGCCGCTGCGGACAGCACATTGCGGAACGCGGTATTGATATCGTAGTCGGAGTGCGTGGCAAAGCCCAACACCTGGTCGAAGCTGCTCGCAAACACGGGACCCCCGCCGAATTCCTCAGCACGCCTCAGGAGGCCGGGGAATGGCTCGCCCGCGAGGCGCGCAAGGGTGACGTGGTGCTGCTGAAAGCGTCGCGCGGCGTCAAGCTGGAGGGCGCGCTGGAAACCTGGAAGGCGCAGCGAGCGACGGCGGTCCAGAAAGTTTAGTCATCGGACGGAGGCGAATTGCTCTATTGGCTGTTGTATCTGAAGCTGTACCATTATTTCCCGCCGTTCCGTATTTTCCGGTATCTCACCTTTCGTACTGCCTTTGCCAGCCTGACTGCGCTATTTACGGGTCTCATCGTAGGTCCTCTGGTCATCAATCGGCTGCGCGAGTTCCAGATCGGCCAGTACATCCGCGAGGAAGGACCGAAAGCTCACCAGAAGAAAGCGGGAACGCCCACGATGGGCGGGTTGCTGATCGCGATTGCCATCGTCGTGCCTACCTTATTATGGGCGGACCTGAGCAATCGCTTCGTTTGGATCGCAGTACTCGCTACCTGCGCCTTCGCCAGCATTGGTTTTGCCGACGATTATCTCAAGACTGTCCATCACCGAAATCTTGGACTCACAGGGCGCAGCAAGCTGATGCTGCAAGTGCTGACCAGCATTCTCATCGCCATCATCCTGATCGCCATGCAGGCGCGAGGCTTGTATTCGACCAAGCTGATTGTCCCCTTCTTGAAACAGTTCCGTCCTGACCTGGTGATCGGGCGTTTGCTCGGTTATTCACATGTGTGGCCGCTGGCTTTTGTTCCGTTCATCGTCTTTGTAGTCATCGTGATCGTGGGTTCAAGCAACGCGGTGAATCTAACCGACGGGCTGGACGGGTTAGCCATCGGATGTACGGTAATTGCCGCGGGAGCGCTCTCAGTTCTAACTTACGTCAGCGGGCATGCAGTATTTGCCGGATATCTGGAACTGCAGCGCATGCCGCAGATCGGCGAACTGACGATTTTCTGCGGAGCCATGGTCGGCTCGGCCATCGGATTTTTGTGGTACAACGCGCATCCGGCAGAAGTGTTCATGGGGGACGTGGGCTCGCTCGCCTTGGGTGGTGCGATTGGCACGGTCGCGGTCATGATCAAACAGGAGTTACTCCTGCCCTTCATCGGCGGCATATTCGTAATTGAGGCTTTGTCGGTCATTCTGCAGGTGGGATCCTACAAGCTGCGCAAGAAGCGCATCTTCAAGATGGCGCCGCTGCATCACCATTTCGAGCTGTTAGGCTGGTCGGAGTCGAAAATCATTGTGAGGTTCTGGATCGCGTCGCTGGTGTTCGCGTTATTCGCGCTGACGACATTGAAACTAAGGTAGAAGAAAAATTGCTGATTTCTGATTGTTGATTGCTGATTTTCTTCAGCCGGTCGGTTTTTCAATCAGCAATCAGAAATCAGCAACCAGCAATTCTCCTCCGTGGTAGAAGTGATGACATGGATGTAAACGGCAAACGCGTGCTGGTGGTCGGCCTGGGCAAGTCGGGCGTGGCCTCGGCGCTGTTCCTGAAGGAACGAGGCGCCCGCGTGACGGTCTCCGATACCAAGACGGAGGACGAACTCCGCGACGAAATTCCCGTTTTGCTCGATCACGGAATTTCGGTCGAAACCGGGGGACATGGCGAGCGCACTTTTCGCGGGCAGGATCTGATCGTGGTGAGCCCAGGGGTGCCGGTCGATGCCGCTCCACTGATCCAGGCACGCGCACTTAGCGAACCGGTCATCGGGGAGATCGAGCTTGCGTCACAGTATTTGCCGGGACCCATCGTCGCGATTACAGGGTCGAATGGAAAAACGACCACAACAGCTCTTGCCGGGGAGATCATTGCCGGGGGCGGCTATCCGGTTGTGGTGGGCGGAAATATCGGAACCCCCGCAATCTCGTTGGTGCCCAGGGCAAAGCCAGACGTAATGGTGGTTCTCGAAGTCTCCAGCTTTCAGCTGGAAACGATTTGGACTTTCCATCCGAAGGTGGCCGTCGTGCTCAACGTCACGCCCGACCATCTTGACCGGCATCGCACTTTCGAGGTGTACGTACAGGCGAAGGCACGCATTTTTGAGAACCAGACGGCGGATGACTTTGCTGTCCTCAACGCCGACGATTCGACTTGTGTCGAGATGGCCAAGCAAACCAAAGCGCAGGTTTTCTGGTTCAGCCGCAAAAAAGAGGTCAGCCAGGGAGCCCACGTGCGGCAGGGCCGCATTTTCTTCCGGGATAACCGTGGCCAGCGGGAGGTTATGCTTGTGTCAGAGATACCGCTCAAAGGCTCTCATAACGTAGAGAATGTACTCGCTGGTGTTTGCGTCGGTGTGCTCATGGGCTGCCAGGTCGAGCAGATCGGCAAGGCAGTCCGGCAGTTTAAGGCGGTTGAGCACCGGTTAGAGTACGTGGCGACCATTCGTGGCGTCGACTATTACAACGACTCCAAGGCCACCAACGTGGACGCCACCATCAAGGCGCTTGAGTCTTTTCCTGCCAACATCCATATCATTCTTGGAGGGAAGGACAAGGGTAGTGACTACAGGGTGCTTAACGACCTTCTGCGCCACCGGGTAAAACGGGTATACACGATCGGTGCCGCGGCGGCGAAAATCGAGTCGCATATCGAAGGCGCGGCTGAAATCGTGCATGCCGAGACCCTGGAGGCTGCGGTCAAGCGCGCTTCCGCTTCAGCTTCGGCTGGAGATATCGTCCTCCTGGCTCCCGCTTGCGCTAGCTTCGACCAGTTTCAGAACTACGAGCACCGTGGGAGAGTGTTCAAGGAGGCAGTGCAGACCCTGGCAGAGCAGGCCAAGGAGCAAGAAGCGGTGAAAGGCGATATGTAGCAATTGCCGATTGCCAATTGGAAAAACGCACGGGGAACCAAAGCTGCAAATTGGCAATTGGCATTCGGCAATTAAAAATCGCTTCTGGCGCTCTGTGTCTCCGCGACTATCCCTTAATTCATGGCTAAGCGCGTCAGTGTCGATCGCTGGCTCTTTGCCGTCACCCTGCTTCTCGTGTTTGGCGGTCTGGTGATGGTATTCAGCGCCTCCGCCGTGATGGCCAAGGAACGCTATGGTTCCCCGTACACCTTTCTGATCAAGCAGGCGGCCTGGGCGTCCGCCGGAATTCTCTTCATGCTGCTGGGCATGAGGATCGACTACCGGCGTCTGAAGCATCCTGGCATTGTGTTCTCGCTCCTTGGTGGGACTATGCTGATGCTGATTTCGGTGTTCTTCCTGGACCGTGCGCACGGCACACACCGGTGGATTCACTGGGGCTCGTTCTCCTTTCAACCTTCGGAGGTCGCCAAGCCAGCACTCATACTGTTTCTTGCTTATTTCTTGGAGAGGCGAACCAAGGCGATGGATGACTGGCGCAATACGTTGCTGCCGGCGGTTGCGCCCACGCTGGTCTTTCTTGCTCTGATCGTCTTTCAGCCGGATTTGGGGACGGCGATCGCCTGCGCCGCTATTACGGTGTCCATTCTTTTTGTGGCGGGCATGCGCATGCGCTACTTCGGGTACGCCTTCCTCGCCGCTATCCCGGCCTTGTATATCCTGATTTTTCACGTGAGCTACCGGCGAGACCGCATTCTCGCGTTCCTGAATCCTTATGCTGACCCCCAGGGACGTGGATTCCACATCATTCAATCTCTGATCGCGGTGAGTACGGGTGGCGTCACCGGGCTGGGCCTAATGGAAGGCAAGCAAAAATTGTTCTACCTTCCGGAACCGCATACCGACTTTATCTATGCGGTGACGGCCGAGGAATTCGGCCTGGTAGGATCGATTTTCATCGCTGCTTTGTTTGCCGTCTTCCTATGGCGCGGATTGCGAACCGCGGCGAAGACACAGGATGTATTTGGGCGCTACCTGGCGGTCGGGATCACCAGCATGGTTGTGCTGCAAGCTTTCATCAATATCAGTGTCGTGCTCGGCTTAATGCCGACCAAGGGCATACCCCTGCCATTTGTTTCCTACGGCGGGTCTTCTTTATTCGTGACGTTGGCGTGCGTGGGAGTTTTGTTGAATATCACTCGGCAGACGGAATAGTCCGCTGCCCCAGGTTCGCGCCCCGCTTTTGGGCGCTAACCTGGGCTAACAAAAATGCCGGGCCTACACCAGCCAGTCTAGACCATCGTCGGAGTCAGTGAGCTTGTACCGCGCGAGCCAGCGCGGTTTTAAGCTCTTCCGCTTTGAAGCCGAATGGGCCGGGCTTGCTCTTGTACGCGACGCGGCCGGTGGCGTCGATCAAATAGATGCGGTCGGGCCAGGCGGTGTACTGACGCTCGGTGGAGTTGCCAAATTCATCCAGCACGGCGGGAAATTCTATTCCCAGCTTTCTTACGCAGGCGCCAGCGACCAGGGCTCGCTCTTCTTCACTCTTGGGACTGGCGAAGACCACCTTATCTTTGATGTTGCTCTGCATTTGCCAAACATCGCTGGGGTGCGCTTCCGTAATGTAAACCACCAGGAAGGCGACTTGGCTGCCGTACTGCTCGTAAAGCTTGTTGAGGGCAGGAACCTCCCGCCGGAAGGGAGGTCAGGTATAGCTTCCAAATACGAGCACTACCGGTCGTCGCTGAGAGGTAAATTCTGATAAGCGTACCTGGGCGCTTTTGTCCAGCTTCATTAAAGAAAAGTCAGGCGCAGCGTCGCCCGCGCGCAGGGTTCCGGCGCGAGCGTGCGTCCACAAGGTTTCAAAAGGCAACACGAGAAATGCCACCGGACCCGGCACCCGGGCCATGACCCGGCCGAAGGTCTCGGGCGGTTGCCTCATGACGGCAAACAACACGCCGCAGGCAAGCACCCATACCAGGACAAGGACGGTCAAGGCTTTGATCAGTCCTCGTCCCGTGCGCTTCGGGTTGGAAGTGGTATTTCTCACAGCTCTGTTCCAAATATACAGATACACGCAGAAGCAGGACGGTGTTTCCCCACAGCAAAGTGCCGCGATTATAGCCAGCGGACGAGCAGGATCAATAATGTCAAAGTACTAGTGTGGGGCAGGGGAACTCAACCGGTTGCTGGTGCCGAATGCTGGGTTCGCACTGCGCCTGGTCCTCGGAATCAATGCCGGCTCACCGGACCCAGGTATTTGTCGAGCCAATCCAGAACTTCTTTCATCACCAGATCGTTGGGCGGAACGTGCCCGGCTTCGAAGACAACGCGACGCTTGTCTTGTTCGCTAGTTCCAAGGCTGCGGAAAAGTGGCGCTTGAGACGCTTCCGCCGGAAAGAAATAGTCATAGCGGCCGTTCACCATGAGGGTAGGCTGCTTTACACGGGGAGCAAAGTTAACGGCATCGCATTCCGGCAACGTTTTTTGAAACTCGAAACCGCCTCCGAGAAAAAGGTTAACCTTAATGCGATTGTCCAGTGCTGTCATGATCGGGCCGAGGGCGGCGCCCCAACTTAACCCAAAGTAGGCGATGCGGTCGTGGTCGAGGTCGGGCCGGGTTTGAATGTAATCGAGAGTCCGGCCCAGATCTTTACTCCACTCGACGACGTGGTCGCGGTAAAACGCGGTGGCCGCCTGGTAATCGGAGTTTAGGCCGTCGCCCCGCTCGTAGGTGCTCTTGTAAATCGGGTAGACAACCGCTCGGCCGCTCTTGATGATGAAGTCCAAGCGTGACCAGTGCCAATCAAGGTTCTGGCTGGAGCGCTCGTAAATGACATTCGAGCCGGGAAAATAAACTACCGTCTGAAGAGGAGGGTGCGCCTTTTTAGGTATGAATAGGTAGGTGGCAACGCGCTCGTTGCCATAAGCGGCATCGAACGTGACCTTCTCCTTGCGCCAAGCTTCGGCGCTGTCATCTACGGCCTCAATTTTTGTGTTCAGCGGCGTCTTGTCATACGCGTAAAGACCTTTGTAGATCTGGAAAACGCTGTCCGGAACTGGTTTCTCCTTTGTGAAATCGCGATAGGGCCACGCGATGGTGGCGGAAGCCGCGGCGGGCGGCGGTGACACATACTTCGCCAGGCGAAAGCCATAATTGGACTCGCGCGCAAACGGAGACTGCGCGTCGGCGTCGGAAAACATGTAGGTGGGCTCATTCCACGCGCCACCCAGCAAATAACGCTTGGAGCCTTCGGAGTTCCAGCACCATTCCTTGGCATTGCCAGCCATATCGTAAGTGCCGTAAGGCCCAACCCCCAAGTATTTCCCGACGGGAGCGAGACCATGACCTTCGAAGTTGCTCATGGGCGCAATGTAGTTCATCGCCCAGGTGCCCGCTGCCTTGTTCCAGTGGAACATGGTAGGAAGTGACGTGCCCATGAATTCCGCGTAGGCGTTAGCTTCGTACCAGCTCACGCCGGTAACCGGGTAGTCATCCTGATGCTCGGGATAATCGCCGCCCTCCCATGTGGCCGGTGCTGGGCGGCCTGTCTTATCGCGAAACAACGCCATCGCCTGCTGAAAGGAAAAGGTGCGGCCGTTTTTGGTGAACGGTTGCTTCCAATAGCGCGGATCGTTGTAGCCCCCGGCGTCGACAAACTTCTTGAAATCACGATTGGTGACTTCGTACTTATCGATCCAGTAATCGGCCATCGCGACGGCAGGCAGGGCATCGAAACCAGGAATGGCGAGCGAGAACTCGCCCCCGGGCACGAAAACCATGCCGGGCGGCGCCTCTGCGGTGGAAGTAAGTTTAAAGGTAAGTTTATTGCCCGGAGCCGCACGCCAGGATGTTTCCCGACTGATTCCAATATTGGCGGCTTCTACCGTCGCGAACCCTGGCTTCTCCGCACGCCAGGCATAGAACCCGAATCGCGCCTCGCGCCAAGCCGCAATGGGCGTCTTACCCACGTATTCCCATCTGGCATTTGGATCGGAATAAATACGCTGGTATATGTCGGCGCCTTGGGGATCGCTGTTGATAGTGACTACCCGCGACGCGGTGTCGAGCAGCTGCTTGAGGGTGGGATCGTCAGGAATGTAGCGCATAGCCTCTTCGGCCAACGGCAATGCTTCGAGATTGTTGTCACGCTGGACCAGGTTGGCAACCTTCGGTAGCGCCACGTTGCGCGCCCACTGGATGTGGCGATTGCGGTTGTACAAGAACACACCTGCGATCACAACGGCGGCGATCAGAATTAACACAGGCGCGAGGAACGCTGGACGCCGAACGACTTGGGCCAAAGGTATGGCTGCGCTGGCCGAAGTAACCGTCGTTCTGAGCGCGGTCAGGTCATTGCGCAGCGCACCCGCCGACTGGTATCGCCGCGCTGGGTCTTTCTCCAGAGTGCGGAGAATGATCCGGTCCAATTCCACGGGGATACTGGGATTCAGCTGAGATGGGGGAACGGGTGTCCGGTGCAGGATCGAATCAAAGATGGCAGCGGGGGTTTCGCCCTCGAATGGACGCTTAGCGGTAGCCATTTCGTAGAGCACAACCCCAAGGGAAAAGATGTCGGTTCGGTCGTCGAGCTCCTTTCCTAACGCCTGTTCCGGAGACATATAGGCGATGGTGCCCACCGCCATTCCCGGGCTGGTGAGGTGCACAGGGGTGTCCATGGTGGCCTGGGCCGAGACGGCAACCGCTTCGGCAACCTGGCGGCGCTGCGGCATCAGTTTGGCGAGACCGAAATCCACGATCTTGGTGTGGCCGCGAGAGGTGACAAAGATGTTTGCCGGTTTGAGGTCTCGGTGGATCACTCCAGAGGAGTGCGCGGCATCGAGAGCGTCGGTGATCTCGATGGCCAAGTCGAGCACGCGGCTGACACTGAGCGGCTTGCCCGTAACATCGGCACTGAGGGTTCCCCCATCGAGCAGTTCCATAGCGATGAACTGCTGATCGTCGGCGCGGTCGATCTCGTGGATGGTGCAGATGCCGGAATGGTTCAACGAGGAGGCGGCGCGGGCTTCACGCTGAAAACGTTCCAGCGCCACAGGATCGCGAGAAACATCGGGAGGGAGGAACTTGAGTGCGACATGACGGCCGAGGTTGAGATCTTCGGCCTCATAGACTACACCCATACCCCCACTGCCCAGCTTTTGCACGATACGGTAGTGGGAAATGGTGCGACCGATCACGAGTTTGCGGGCCCTGGTCCCCCGGGGCCATGGTAGGACGGCAACAAGGGCAAGTCAACGCAGAATGGGGAGAAGGGAAAGAGACCCTCAAATCGCGCCCCCTCGTCCATCTATAAAGCTTCGTGGTCTGGCTGCGTCGGGCTGTGCGTTTGTGTTGAAGATCGTGTGACGTTCGCTTGCTCGTGTTTCCGTGATGTGAATGCATGCGCGTTCCAGCGCGCGTTCTGGGGCGCGCGTGCAGGACAACGAGTGGTGTGGCTCGTCACAATTCCATCCGCCTCTGCACATCGGTGGTGCAGGCCTGCAACATGTCGGCAAGAAACGATCGTGGGCGCCTGAACTTCGCGACTACAATCGATGGGTGAGTACACCGCACTCGGGTTGCAGAGCCACACCGAAGCTGCTCGGTTCCTCGCGAAAATCAGCTAAATTGCCGAAATTCCGTTACAATAACCGCCAAGTTTCACTTCCCCCGCAATCAAGGGTCTGTGAATGCCAATCGAGGATGAACCGCAGGCCTCGGACCTAGACCAAGAGAAACACCAGTATGTCGGACGACATTGAACGAAATGTGTGCAACACCGCACGCCGGAATAATGGTGCGCCAGATGAGGAGATGGCTCACCGAAGACCATTTGTGCAACCCATTGGTAGCTGGCTCTCTCACATCCTGTGCCTGGCAGGAAGGCGTGGCCTGCTGCCCGGCCTTATCCT
>DASQIH010000225.1:0-11426 GCA_035631655.1 Terriglobales bacterium | reverse complement strand
TCGGGGCTTCTTCTGTGTGGGGATGGAACTTCGTTACTCTAACTCAGCTGAGTAGACCAACAAAAGTTAGCCGGACTGTGGTTGCTTTGAAACTCATTACTGCTTGGGCTGGGTCAAGGCTGGCGAGTTAGGCTCGGGTCGATTCTGCCGAGCGTCCAAGGTTCTGATCGGTTTTGAAAATTTTCTACTCTACTCTATTTTCCAACCGCTTACCAGCCGAACATCTTGATCCGTTATGACTGGATTTGCTCGGTTTTGAGCATAGAACTACTACAGTTTTACTACAGTTCCCCCAGCCGACTGGGGACTCGCTGACCACTAACTTGACACGGTAGATGTGTGGAAGTGGTGCTTTGACGTGCGTGAGAGTTGCGCGTAGGATTAAAAGTGAGTGAGTTCCTCTCCTCTTTCAGATCCTCTGAAACTAAGTCAGCCCATCTGAAGTTCGTTCCTCTTAGTCCGCAGCACCCAGAGGTTGACCATGATCGAGCCCAATGCTCACTATGAGTTGTATGCAAGCCGTGGTCGTGAACCCGACCAGGACGAGCAGGACTGGCTCCGACGCGAGCAGGACGAGCAAGACTGGCTCCGAACCGAGCAGGAGATCCTGACACAGCAGTGTTAGAGGTGAGATCGCCTCCGGCATCTTAGCCGGACGCACGACACAGCTATCGCCGACTTCACGCGGGATATTCCAGGAGTCTCCCACAGAAGGGCGCATTTTATAAGAGGTTTGAGAAACCTCCAGTGTCGCGTCGGTTAAATCACGGTAGCCCAGGTAGCGGTTTGCCTCTGTTCAATATTATTCAGTACGACGCTTAAGTCCCGCATAGCGGGGCCGACACGCGAATGAAAAACGGGAAACGGGGTCAGCAAGGCCCGTGCTGTTGCACCGGCAACGCGAAATCATGAGAGGTGGAATCGTCGCCGATTTACCCCACCCTTCGAAACGATTTCATAAATTGTGGGCACCCTTTCGGGGGGACTTCCACACGGTTGGGCAAGAGAAAACTTCGAAAATCAGCTGCTAGAGCGACTGAGAAAATTCAGAGCAGACTTAGTGGGATCCACGGTGTGCTGTTTTGACCAGACATTCGATACGTCCCTGAGTATTCTCAAAGTGAGTGGTTGCGCGTTGTCCTCTACGCGCCGTTTTGGTCATGCCAGCCAGGAGGAAAAATGAAAAATTACAAAGGGAACATGGATTCCGGGAAATCGGTCCCAAGAAGCGGAACGTATGGCTTTTTCCACACACATTCTGCGGATCGTGAGATTACGCTTCTGAAAAGTCGGATCTTCCCCTTCTGTCCGAAGTGCTCGGATCCTGTCCAGTTTGTTTTGCTTCGTCCTGTGCCCGTCGAATCAGCTTTGGAACGGTTTCGTTTGTTAATGCACGACTGTAACATGTCTGTTGCGTTCGACGGCATCGTACCAAGTGCCCCACGTGCAAGGTAGATTACGGGTTAGACGGCATCTCTTTCCTACCCGGTCTACCTAGGTTTCAAGTACGAGATGATGAAGGAACCGGTCTCAAACTCGCAGCATTAGCTATAAATTTATAGATCGAGGCTGACGTTCGTCTTGTACCGAGTCAACACACGCGTAGACTCTTGACCGAGGCGCGAGCCATTTCGCCACTGATGTCAGGAGTAATGATCAACTCAAGTACGGTGACTTCCGAGAGCTCAACATGGTATTCCTCGACCTCGCGTATTGTCTCAGCGGGGCTGAAATTCCACTGCTGGCGTACAATTTCTCGAAACGAGCGCCCGCCGTCCGAAGACCATCGCAAGACGAACTCTTGCGTGCGCGTTGTTTCGGTTTCCTCAAAAACAAGTGAGATGTGTCTCAGCCTTTGCGGCTGATCGAAGACCAGCCGAATCGTTTGAGTTCCCGGAATAGCCGCACGCCAGCCCCAGGTTTCTCCCAAGACCAACGCAGACTCGACCGGGAAATTCTCATCTTCCGACGTGACCTCAACCGCAGCTGCACGTTCGAGGTCTAGCCAGCCTTCGCCGTAAGGCCAAACCGTCTCCGGAGTTGGAGTGATAAGCCGCTTACGCATATAGTTCCTAATCTACCTCCGGCACAACTCTGGTCGTCACCGATGGGGACATACTCGGGTTCATGGGTCGCTTAGATTTCGCTCGGTCTGAGATCACAAGTGTCGGCCAATCGCCTCGGGCGTCTAGTGCTGGATTCTCTTGCTGCCATTTGGGTGTCTCATTCTGTTGAGCACTCCTTACCGCCACCGCAGGCCGCTCTTCGCCAATAGTTGACCGTATGCCTAGTTCCTAGTACATGTCTCCCATGCCGCCATGGCCGCCGGCAGCGGCAGCGCCCTTCTTCTCTTCCGTAATGTCGGCGACGAGAGCTTCGGTAGTCAACATGAGCGCCGCAATCGAGCCGGCATTGGTCAGGGCTGTACGCACGACCTTGGTAGGATCGAGCACGCCGGCCTTTACCAGGTCTTCGTACTCGCCGGTCAGCGCGTTGTAGCCGAAGTTATTGTCCTTCGAGTCGTTGACCTTGCCCAGGACGATAGCGCCTTCTTCACCGGCGTTCTCGGCGATCCAGCGCAACGGCTCCTGCAGGGCGCGCTTTACGATGTTGACGCCGATCTGCTCATCACCCTCGACCTTCAGCTTGTCGAGAGCAGGTAGGCAGCGGACCAGGGCCACGCCGCCGCCGGGCACGATCCCCTCTTCAACGGCCGCGCGCGTAGCGTGCATGGCGTCCTCGACCCGAGCTTTCTTCTCTTTCATTTCGGTCTCGGTCGCGGCTCCCACCTTAATCACGGCCACACCACCGACCAGCTTCGCCAGCCGCTCCTGCAGCTTCTCGCGGTCGTAGTCGCTGGTGGTCTTGTCGATCTGGCCGCGAATTTCCTTCACCCGGCCCTCGACGTCGGCGTGCTTGCCTTTACCTTCGATGATGGTGGTGTTGTCCTTGTCAATGGTAACCTTCTTGGCCTGCCCGAGATCCTCCATCTTCACGTTCTCGAGCTTGATGCCGAGATCTTCGGTGATCGCCTTCCCGCCCGTGAGCGTTGCGATGTCCTGCAACATGGCCTTGCGGCGATCGCCGAATCCAGGCGCCTTTACGGCAGCAACCTGCAGCGTCCCTCGCAGCTTGTTGACGACAAGAGTCGCCAGGGCCTCTCCCTCGATGTCCTCTGCGATGATAAGCAGCGGCTTGCCACTCTTGGAGATCTGCTCAAGCAGAGGGAGGATGTCCTTCATGGAGCTGATCTTCTTTTCATTGATGAGGATAAAGGCGTTCTCGAAGGTAACTTCCATGCGTTCAGGATCCGTGACGAAGTACGGCGAGAGGTAGCCGCGGTCGAACTGCATGCCTTCCACGACTTCGAGCTGGGTCTCCAGCGTCTTCGACTCTTCGACGGTGATGACGCCATCCTTACCCACCTTCTTCATTGCTTCCGCGATGATGTGGCCGATGGTGTTGTCATTGTTGGCGGAGATGCTGCCAACCTGGGCGATCATGTCGCCGGTGACGGGCTTGGAGAACTTATCGAGTTCGCCCTTGGCGCGCTCTCCGGTCTTGGGGTCGATTGCGCCGCAAATCACGGTGATGGCTTTCTCGATGCCGCGTTTCATCGCCATAGGATTGGCTCCGGCAGCAACGGTCTTAACGCCTTCGCGATAAATGGCCTGGGCCAGGACAGTGGCGGTGGTCGTTCCGTCGCCGGCGACGTCGGAGGTCTTGGAGGCGACTTCACGAACCATCTGTGCGCCCATGTTCTCGAGCCCGTCCGGCAATTCAATCTCTTTTGCAACCGTGACGCCGTCCTTGGTGATGGTGGGGGCCCCGAACTTCTTTTCGATAACAACGTTGCGGCCCTTAGGGCCGAGGGTCACCTTCACGGCGTCCGCCAGAAGGTTGACGCCCCGGAGGATCGCCCGCCGGGACTCTTCTCCGTGTACGATTTGCTTTGCCATAATTCTTTTCTCCTTTTATTGTCGTCCCGAGCGGACGCTCGTAACCCTCGAGGGATCTGATTTCGTCACCACTCGCAATCGCGGAACGCAATTGCAATGAAAGCGCGAAACGAACATCAGACCTTACTTCTTTGCTCCTACGGTCTCTTTCTTGGCCGCGCCGGAGACGACGCCGAGGACTTCCTCCTCTTTCATGATGAGGAAGTCTTCTCCGTCAATCTTGATCTCGGTGCCGGAATACTTGCCGAACAGAATGCGGTCGCCTTCTTTTAGCGCGAGAGGAAACACTTTACCTTCGTCATTGATCTTGCCTTTGCCAATTGAGATGACTTCCCCTTCTTGTGGTTTATCTTTGGCAGAATCGGGGATGATGAGACCGCCGCGAGTGGTGCCAGCTTCTTCTACTCGCCGCACCAGAATACGGTCATGGAGTGGGGTAAATTTTGTAGCCATGCTTGCAGACTCCTTTCACTCGAATCCGGTTAATAACGGGGAAAGCTATGAAAACCCATCACTGGTCAGAGCCAGGACTGTCGAAGCGTGGACCAGAGCGAAAGCTGGACCAGACCAACCGCAGCCATCAGGACGGATAGCGCCAGAAGTATCAGCATCGTGTTGCTGCCGATGCTAAGGCTGAGCACGGCATTAAGAATCCCGAGACCGCCTAGACCAAGTCCTAGCCACAGCCGCCACGCAGCAGTACCCGGCTTTACCATTTTGGATCTCATTTCCACCACTCGGGCTCTTGGCTTCGCTCTTGCGAACTTACCGCAGATCTGAATTTACAGGTCACGCCTTATCCCACAACCGAGACCAGTGGCAGGGCTCGAAGGTTCCTTGAAGGCTCCTATTGCCCACAGCTGGAGTTTATAGCCGGACGCATCCGGATGTTTTTTTTGAAGCCACATGAGTCGGCGGTCCGTCACAGTCAGTTTCCAGGTAGGGGTCACTGGATCCATCTTCGATTGCTGAGCGCTCTCCAAGCATGCTGTCACAAGAACTCTCCCCTTTTTCTAAGTCTCCTTGGAAAAACCCGGCCTCCGGCTCCACACATGCCGTACAACGAAAGTGCGCAGTTGATGATCCGTAACTAACCGCGTTAGCGACTGGATACAGCTTCCCCTCCTCAGAGAAAGCTCCTTCCTCTAGAGTTTCTTCCTCTTCTCTGGAATACCCAGTGGCATCATCTACGGTTGAGTTTTCATTAGGGCAACCGTCGTCGTACATTCGTGATGAGGCTTCTTCTTCGCGGCCATAGACTTTGGGCTGGTCAGAAAATCGCGGGACATCGCCCGACAAAAGGAACAGGGGCGGCGGTTGGGAACGCGTGACTCTTTTGTCGGAGACCAAATAGCCAGCTTTTCGAACGAATGACACTGACTGAACCTTACCAAACCAGGATTGCCCAGTCTGCTCAATAACGCTCACATTGCTGTGCCAGCAACATTCTTTAGCTCAACCCTCAGCTCAACCTCGGAACCCGAACCTGCCGGCGGTGCTCGGCCAAGGCGCGCAAATGGCCTTCCTCCTGCGAGCGCAGGTAGTGGGCTACTTTGAATAGTCCTCATACTCGTGTTCAAGGTCTACATGCTTTTGAAATGCGGCTTCCAGGTCCTCCCCACCACTTGGCGGCTCATTCTGCGCAATCGAGTGGCCACAAGACGAGCATTTGCCAGCATATGGCACTCCGTCATCGCTTTCATGGGTGATAATTAACGTGGGTCGGGTCATTTCGCTTACGCCCCTCTTTCCGCCTTCCGCTGTTCGTAGGTTTCCCAGAGGGTTACCAAATCTTCCACGCTCCACAGCCGATCGGTGACGCCAGCAGCCATAGCTGGAGACATGCGCAGTGTGCGGTGAATCCTGATGAAATTGTACGCGAAGTAGTTTAAAGCCGTCGCAGCGGCGTGATTTTCTAGCTTGCGAGAGAAGCCATTCGACAGGCGAGTGTAACGGCGCATCGTGGTGCGAACTGTCCAATTCTTCCGCTCTACGAACGAAGTCGAAATGTGCTTGGGGTCCGGGTTCTCGGTCACGTCCTTCGTAATGCATCCAATGTTCGCCGGCCGTCTCAAAATGAAAGTAGCCCACTACCCGAGCGCAGTCTTTCTTTCAATTCCTTATTATGTGAGCTATCCTGCTCAGATTTGTGAATCTCCATCTGTCATTCTGTATTGTTCTGATTGCGCCGAAGTGGCGTACAGCTTATGCAAACATCGCTACTGTGGATATTCGAGTCTCTGTTTGGGTGCCATCACCGGCAACTCAGCCGCATATTCACCATTCGAAGGCGCACGTACCAGGCCTGCGTCGAGTGTGGACGGGAATTCGAGTATTCCTGGGAATTGATGCACTCCGTGTGGTCGAGTGTTGTTGATAATGCCTGTACGCCGCTGAACACCGTGAGACAAGCTGAAGCTCCGGCAATTTGATCCTCGCCAGGCATCGCACTGCTGATTCTTCCGAGGTGAGCTATCTTGCTCAGACACGAAAATCTAATCCTGTCATTCTTTATTCTCCTGAGTGTGTCGAGAGAGCGACGACCGCTAATTCGTAGCTCCCATTCTTAGGTTGCTGCGGGTGAGATCCCCAACGATTCACATCGAAGCGACTACATGCAGCCGATTGGCATCCGGTGTCCGTGTGTATGCCGCGGACCTCCGGACAAACAAGATTCGACCCGAAAAGCTCTCGAACATAGAAGTTAGGGCTACATCTCGGGGCGGATAAGAGGGTTAGCCCCGAAAGAAGAAAGGTCAAAGGTCGTACCTTTAATTCAACTCCTGGAAGTGCTCAGCGTGGTAGGTGTTCTGCTGTGGCTGGTCAATCGCTTCATTGCCATGCAGGCATCCATCAAGTCAATTCTAAATGGCGTCGTGGTCGTTACTGTCGTTTTGTGGCTACTGAATGTTTTTGGGCTGTTTCACTTCTTTTCCGGTATCCACGTCGGGAAAGGATGAGGTGTTGCGACCACTTACCAAACTCAGACTCTAGATGAAGCAACACGGCAGACATCTGCCAGAGGGACAACCAGTTGAAGTCCGTGGCGCCGGTTCCGACGGTCGCAGGCAGCCTTGCACAGTGATCCCCAGTGCGGTTACTCCACTTCAAGAACGCAGCGTTCAATGTCGTTCGCGACATGGAAAAGAATCACACCATGGCGTTTGCCGCGGCATTGTCGTACTACTTCGTCCTTTCCCTGTTCCCTTTTCTGATTTTTCTTTCCGCGGTCGTCGCCCATCTGCCACTTCCGAATTTCTTGAGCCAGGTCATGGGTTTGATGGCGCGAGTGGTCCCCGCCGCTAGCATGGTCCCGCTCAGGAATTTCATGAAGGACACGATTTTGTCCAGGCACGGTCGTCTGCTTACCTTTGGCATTCTGTTCACTATATGGTCGGCATCGAGCGGGTTTACGGCTCTGATCGAAGCGCTCAACACTGCCTATCATGTGTCTGAGACGAGGCGCTATTGGAAGACGCGTACTCTGGCCCTCGGCCTTACGTTCTCGGTTGGATTTCTGCTCGTCGTTGCCCTCGTTCTGCTACTCGTGGGTCCTAGCCTAAGCGCGTGGCTGACCGAAACACTCGGAATGGGAACTCTTTGGCCTTATGTTCGATGGGCAGTCGCAATTGCGTGTACAGTGCTCGCGGTTGAGCTCCTCTATTTCGTTGCGCCGAATGTGAAGCACAGGTTCGTGAGCACGCTGCCCGGAGCGTTGATCGCAGTAGGCGGATGGATTGGACTGTCCTACCTGCTCGGAATCTACTTCCAGGATTTGTCCGCGTTCAGCAAGGGTTATGGCAGCTTGGGAGTGGCGCTTGCATTCAGCATTTGGCTCTATTGGACCGGCTTCGTGATATTGATTGGTGCCCAATTCAATTCAGAGCTCATGCGGGAAGCTGACGGGGGACTGATGCCTGAAGCGAAAGGACGCGCGGAGCCTAACTTGGCCGCGTAATGGGAGGAAGTATGGCAAACAAAGAATGGACCGTGAAAGACTTGACAGAAGCCTTGAAGCAGTTTCCGTTAGACGCAAAGGTTTATTACGAGATGGGGCCAAACGGCCCAGGAACTATTGGGAAAGCGCAATACGTCAAGGCCTGGGGCGAGGACGACGAGGCGGGAGTGCTACTGGACCGATAGGTTCGTCATGAAGATAGCCTACCTTATTGGAAGTAGCTTCCCCTTGTTCCGAGTATCCCGTCCGCGTGGGGTATGGTTAAGGTGCCTTCGTTAGGACAGCCTTCGTCACACATTCGCGATGAGGCTTCTTCGTCGGCCCGCTGACCTTGGGGTGCAGGAAGTTGTGGACCGGGGCCCGAGGAACCTCTCATATCGGCGCTCCCACGTTCGCGAGATCGCCCTTTTGTTGTTTCCGCGATTCGCTGTATGTTCTTCGCCTCCATACTCGCGGCGAGTTGCCTTGTCTTCGACGGTAGCTTCTTGGACTGCTGGACCGTTTCTGCTTGCTTCGCATTCACGCGTCTGGTGATCTCTCGTCTCTCGCCTGTGTTTGGCATGTCTCGTCCTTTCAGCTAAATGTCCATGGCGTTTCAGTTCTATTCCCACTGTTCCAGAATCTCGACCTGCTTTCTGATGGACGCCACCCTCTGATCTATTAACTCGGCATCCGATTCAAGATCGAGAGAGAGGTCAGGAGAGATTGCTTTCAGCTTCTGGGCGTGGTGTTCCAGCTGATTAGCGTCTCGATTCAGTGCTTCAATGACAGATTTCAATGATGTTTTCATAAATCCACAGCCTTCTATTCAGTTCGCAGTTGTCGTCACGATAGTTCTCCTTTGCGATATGTCTCTGTGCGATCAGGTCTCCGTACTTACTGTTCCCTTGGACCTACCGGAAAACTGGCTTGTGCCCGGTCTGGATCCCCTTGGCCTCTGAGGGCGTTAGTCGAGAGGGGTCGCAGTAGCCGTAACCCTTCAAACAAGCCGTGTAGTTACGTTTGTGCTCGGCGTCGGCCAGCATTTTGGCTTCGGGAGGAGTCAGTTCCGAGTAGTCACAGGTTTCCTGGCCGTCCCTACAAGCGGCGAGGTTGCGCTGGTGTTCTGCAACGGCGGTTTGACCCGCTTCCAACGCAGTGAGTTTGGAGTGGTCGCACTCGTCCCAACCATTTTCACAATTCTGCGCGTTGCGGTGGTGTTCTGCGGCGGTCACTTCCCTCGTTTCCGAAGGAGTTAGCTCGGAGTGATCGCAAAGCCGAGCGCCATTCTTACAGTCGGAGAGGTTGAGCTGGCGTTTGGCAGTGTCCACTGCCCCCGCTTCGGACGGACTCAGTTTGGAGCGGTCGCAATCGCCTACCCCGTCTTTGCAGTTGGCGAAGTTGCGCTGGTGCTCCGCGATGGCCATTTCACGGGCTTCGGACTGGGTCAGTTTGGACCGGTCGCAGGACCCCATGCCGTCGTTGCAGTTGGAGACATTACGCTGGTGATCGGCTAGCGCCAACGCCATAGCTTCCGGTTCGCTGAGTTTCGAGTGGTCGCAGAAATCGTAGCCGTTCCTGCAGTTCGAAACGTTGCGCCCGTGGCGGGCGATAGCCACGGCTTCCGATTCCGACGCGCTCAATTTCGAGCGATCGCAGGCCTCGCGGCCGTTCTTGCAGTCGGCCAGGTTTTCCGCGAGATCAGAGGACTGCGCACACAGAGGAATAGGCCAAAGACTGAGGCAGACTACTTGCACCCAAAAACACTTCCGTAGACTGACTTTCATTTTGCCACCTTTCGGGCGATAGACAAAACTACGGTGCAGCTGACGCGTATACGACCAGCTCTTGACGGTCCTTTAGCTTCAAGAAATGAAGCGTCCAGGCTATGCAGTTTTGTACGTTCACTTCGGTGAGATCCAGCTTCTTTGCGATATCGCCATCATTCAAGCCTTGAACCAACAAGCGATAGATCGGGCCAAGGGCACCCGTTTGCTCCCAAAAGCAGCGCATTTCATGCCTCCTTCTTGACGTAGACAACATCGGTAACGAGAGCTCCGCCATCCGAAGTCTGTGGTGCTCACCGGAACCGGTACGTGGTTCCGGTCAGCGGAAATCCCGACGATCCGGTAGGATCCCACGCAGATTACTTCTTGTCTTCTTTCGCCTCCGCAACGTGCGCTTGTTGGCCTGCATCTGACACGGCCTTGATGAATGCGGCCGCACTTTCCGGAGTTGACACCTTACCCGAAAGAATGTTGCGGAACTTCATGTTCTTGTCGTAAATAGCGCGAGTCGAGTCGTCATCCTGCTGCACGACCGCACCTTCGAGCGTCAGTCCGGCGAACACACCCTTCGAGCGCGAGTAGGTCAGCATTTCAGTGTTCATCTTCCAGTCAGTTCCAGCGGACGCGTGACGGCCAACCGGGCCTGCAGCAACTGATCCTTCGCCGGTCAATTGAAACTTACTGGAGAGTAAATGCTGGAAACCCTTGTCGTTCATGACCAGCATGACCAGATCCACGCCTTCGACTCCGATCTGCAATCCCCAACTTCCTCCACCAACTGAGACGAACGCGGGCGCACTCCAGCCTTCAGCCGTACGGCAAGAGGCCACGCCACGTCCGTGCTTGCCACCAAAAATGAAGCCCCCTTTAATCAGGTCTGGCACTACCAGGATGCACTTTGCATTGCTCAGCACTTCTTCCGGGATACCTTTGTCCGGTGTTGACATGATCGCGTGCAGAACATCCACGGACTTTTGCAGGCGGTCAACCGTGTCTTCCCGAGCCGAGCCTGCCCACGCGTAAGTTCCAACCACGCCTATGAAGCTGATCAACAGAACTGATATTGCCTTTCTCATGAATTGCTCCTTTGGAGCTGCAGAACTAAGAGGAGAGAGATTCAGATGGGCTGACTTAGCTCAGAGGACCTGAAAGAGAGAGAAGAATTGCTCGTCTCTACCATCATGATGGCCCAGTCAGGAAAGAATAGCTGGTCTAAAGTGCTCACTTCCGTCTGCTGATAGTTACACCGCAGGCCCAGGTAAGGCAGATCGCAAAAGGATGCACCCGTTTTGCGGCTTAATCACGTCACGCTACAAGACATGTTGCCTGGAGTGTGAAAGTCTCTCAAGCCAGCTAAAGTTCAACCAGCGCAGAAATTTCATCACGCATACAGTTCGCGTGTGCGTTCAGCGGCTGGTTCAATAATGTATCGATTCTTGCTCGGACAGAAGCGGCATCGCGCTTCAAGCACTTTCCCGGCGGTTTCTTCTGCTACCGGCAACTGAAACGCCCGACCACATAGGGCATGCCCTGTGAGTCATTCCCATTGCGAGGAATCCAAGCTGGAGCACCCTCCTTCAGATGGGCACTCACCCAGGTCTCGGATGTCCGAATTAGGTCCGCAACGGTTGCCAAGAGACGCTTCGGACTCTGCCCTTTGGCAAAAAAGCTGTCGGCAATCACTTCAGAGGGTACGGCATCGCCTTGATAGTCGCCGCTCATCGCCACAGTCATTATTTGTGG
>DASQIH010000224.1:0-9974 GCA_035631655.1 Terriglobales bacterium | reverse complement strand
AACTCCTGAGCCTTCTTGATAGCCTCCCACCCGTTTTCCGCCTCACCGCACACATCGAAATCCGCCTCGGATGTGAACAAGTGGCAGAGTGAGTGCCTGACAAATACATTGTCATCAACGACTAACACGGATTTTGCCGGGATGGGAAGCATCGGGGCCTCCTCGAAGCAGGCGCAGGCGAATTTCCGTCCATTCTTTGAGGCTCCTCTGTCCAGACAAGGTTGCAAATGTTAGTTCGATACCGAACGGACTCCAGTATTTTTCCTAATCGAACTAGGGACGGGCTACCGCATCGAACAGTAAAGGCCCCAGACCACCAGGCCTGTCTGGTCCGGGGCCGACCTATAGAGTCTTCCGCGCCCTCCCCCAAGGTGCGGGAAGACCAGCGCATCGTACTTCGCTTCAGCTCTGAATGCATGGGACAGTTTCTGTACGAAGCTCAGGGAAACGCGGTATTTTTTCCTATCTCGCCTCGCCCCTTCGCCCTGCGGCCCGCGAGGGTTCGGCTTTCAACTAGCTTAATAACGGGTGTGCGACAATATGAATTTGAAGCTTACTCAAACCGCTCTATTATGGTTTTTCTCATTTCGAACGAACGTCCGCTAGTACCTAAGGAGCGGCTATGCGAAACGCTTTACTGCTTCCCGCTGTCCTCGCCCTGGTGTTGCTGGTCTGTGTCCTGCCGGCGGCTGCCCAGGTCACTACGGCCAGGGCCCAACTCAATGGCTCGGTTCGTGACCAGAGCGGCGATGTAGTCGTCCGAGCGGCTCTTACCCTGCGTGACGTGGATACTAATCAGATCTACACAAGCTCTTCCGACTCGGCTGGATATTACATTCTTACTAATCTGCCGCCGGGAAACTACCAATTGGCTGCCGAGTCCGCTGGCTTCCGCAAGTACGAGCAAACGGGCATCGTGCTGCGGGTCGGACAAGTGGCCACCATCGACGTTGTCCTCAAGGTAGGGGCGGTTGCGGAGAAAGTGGAAGTGAACTCGGAGGCGCCGGTGATCGAACCGACGCGGACGGAAATCAGCCAGGTCATTGAGACGCAGCAAATCCAGTCCTTACCCATCAGTGGGCGACTATTCACCGACTTTGCTCTGCTCAGCCCCGGCGTAGCCACGGGCAGGATCAGCCTTCAGTCCACATTTACCGATCCTTCGGTGACCCGCATTTCTTTCGGCGGACAACGGGACCTCAACAACAGCGTGACAGTAGACGGGGCCGATAACATCAATACCGCCACCGGTTCGCAGCGGGCCACGCCTTCCCAGGAGGCGGTAAGCGAGTTTCGGGTGGTCAACAACAGTTTCGGGGCGGAATACGGCCGGGCCCTGGGCGGAATTGTCAATATCGTCACCAAATCGGGAACCAATGACCTTCACGGCTCTGTCTACGACTACCTCGAAAATAACAAGCTCAACGCCAGGTCGATTCTGACTTTGCCGCAATTCGACACTCTGCGACAGAACCAGTTCGGCGCGACGTTGGGAGGTCCCGTCAAAAGGGATAAAACGTTCTTTTTCGTCAACTACGAAGGACAGCGTCGGGCGCAATCGCCCACCTATCCCGATTTGCTTTTCGCGCCAGCTTCCGCTGCTGTGGCCGGACTCTTTCCCCCGGGTTCAACTAATCTCCAGGCTATCAATCTGGTCAAGCAGAGCCTGGGGATCGCGCCGGAAGATCTGAGCGTGCTCAAGACAGGAGATATCGACAACGGCTTCGTCAAAATTGACCACCAGTTGAACAGGAACAACCGACTTTCACTGCGCTATTCCATCCAGGATGCCACCGACCTGAACATGCTGGTAGGTGAGACGCTGGATGGCGGTGGCATCGGCCTGCCGAGTAGCGGCCGCAATGGACTTTTGCGTGACCAGGCTCTGGTCGGAACCTGGACTTCCACGGTCAGGACCAACCTGGTGAACTCCGCGCTGGTGCAGTGGGCGCGCCGAAACTATGGGTTCCCGGGCGTGACGGGCGAACCTAATCTCGATGTCCCGAACCTTTTGCTCTTCGGCCACAACTTCGGCGCGTTCGACCGTTATAACGAGTCGCGCGTGCAGTTCTCCGATACGCTCTCCTGGGTTGAAGGAAAGCACTACACAACTTTCGGCTTTGACACCAACTACGTCCGGAATTTCGTGATCTGGCCGGGATTCACGCCCGCGCGAGTCATTTTCCCTAGCCTCGACGATCTGCTGGTTTCCGGGCGATCGAGTTGGGGTGCGACTCCATGCGCAGCGCCTCTGCCACCTTTCTTCAGTTCACCCTGTGTAGCCGCATTCTTCTGGGGCGCTCCTATTCCGCCCGGCCCAATTGACCACACTCAAGCTTCGCCATCCATACCCACGACCTGGCAGAACGCGTATTTGCCCTCTCAGGCCTCCAACTTTTTTGTCCACCTGAATCACAGCTACTATGGCTTCTTTGCCCAGGACCAGTGGCGCGTCACTCCCAAGCTCACGTTAAATTACGGACTGCGGTACGACTTCGAGACCGGGCTAGGGTTCTTTATTAATCCGGATTACCGCAAGCTCCAGCCGAGAGTGGGATTCGCTTACTCGCCCGACTCCAAGACCGTGATCCGCGCCGGATACGGAATTTTTGCCGACAAGTACAGTCTGACCTTCTTTTTCGTTCCTGCTCCGCAGCGACAGCCGGTTATCACGGGTTTACCTACCGCCAATAATCAGCAGACTGGGAGCTACATTCTGAGCAGCATGTTTCTGCCCGCGCCGTGTGTCCTGCCCGGTTGCCCTCCCAGTCCCTACGTTCCTAACTTACCGCCGGGAACCGTGCCGCCCCCGCTTCTTAACTCCGCTTTCGAAAACCTGGTCACCTCCGGGTCTTTCCCGGTCAATGCGGCATTCGCCCAGGGTGGAACGTCGGTGGACAGGAACCTGCGCGCGCCCTATTCCGAGCAGGCCAGCGTTGAGATTGACCGCCAGTTCGGCAAGGGATTTTCTGCCAACGTGGGCTACCTCTTTGTAGCGGGGCACAAGCTCGTTCGCCCGATTGATTTGAACGTGGGACCACCGATTGGAAAGGAGACCGGTACCAATAAAGACATTTACGCGTTCGCGATCAACGATCCGAATATTCCTCCGCCACCCTTTGGTACGTCCGGGACGAATGGAATCTTCTACTTCACCGATTCAACCGGAAACTCCGTTTACCATGGCATGACTCTCCAAGCGAACGAGCGGCTAGCCAAGTACCTCCAGCTCAACGCGAACTACACGTTTTCCAAGACGCTCGACGACGGCACCTTCGTGACCTTCGTCAGCACCCCGCAATCCAACGCACAAAGAAACCTGGAGCGGGCGTATTCCAACCAGGATGTCCGCCATCGGTTTGTGACAAATTTCGTCGCCTCTGCTCCTCAGCATTCCTTCGCGCGAAACTTCGAACTCAGCAGCATCGTAACCGTGCAGTCCCCCCGACCTTTTACGATGTTCGTCGGCTTTGACGCCAATAACGACGGCAACCCTGTGACAGATCGCGTGGGAACCTCGCGCCGCAATACCTACCGCGGCGATAACCTCCGTACCCTGGATCTCCGGGTGTCGCGCGCGATCCACTTTACGGAGCGCTACCAACTGAATTTGTCGGTGGATGCCTTCAACGCGTTCAATCGGGCAAACGTCGACGAGGTCTTTTCTGTATATGGCGCACCTGACTTTATCGGCCCCGTCCCCCAGCACTACAAGGACGGCGTCACAGGTGCGAATCCGTCCTTCGGCGCTCCTCGAACAGTGTTCAACCCGCGGCAGTTCCAGTTGGCGGCGAAGTTTGTGTTCTGAGTGGCCCGGTTCGAGGGGAGGGGACGTTCGACAATGAGGCGTACTTTAGTACTGATTGGAAGCGCGAGCAGGAAGCGCTCAAGTCCAACGGCTATGCGCTTTCTTATAAAGTTATGCAAACCGAATCGCACAATCCGAACGATTTCAACATCATTTTGATGACCGAGTTCAAAGATTTTGCCAGCTTGGAAGCTAACGAGAAGAAAATGGACGCCCTGGCACAATACGGGGCTCCGAACTGGAGCCAGCACTCCGCGTGAGGCTCAAGCTATGGAGAGTTGGGAACAGATCGCCTTCGAAAACGCCCTGTAGTTCGTCGACTATCCGAAAGATGATCTCGCAGCCCGCGAAGCTGAAATCGAAACTCCCGCGTGAAGCGGTCGCCGTCGCATGTGGGGCCACCGTGAACTCCACTGTCTCCGAGTTCGACCCGAACCCCAACGGCTGCTTCAATTACTTCTTTCAAGTGTCTCGTTTCCCATATCTCTACAGGCGTGTTGTAAACAAGACTGCCGATTTCCACGGCGTCGACCAGCGTTACAAGCATTCGCGCAACGTCTTGCACGTGCACTAGAGACAACTTCGCCTCTGGAGCAAATGGAATTCGGATTGGATCCACTCCCAAAGGCGGTTCGAATATCTGGGAACGCCAGGGAGAAGAAGTTCTTTTAATACCCGGCCCGATCACCCTCGCGATGCGAAGCGACACAAACTCGAATGCTCTTCCGCTCGCAAGAGTCTCACCAACGAGTTCGACGGCCCGCTTCGAGCCGCCATAGGGCTCGTCGGGGGCTGCCGGATTACTCTCGGTCAATGGAGTCGTTGGGGAGGAGCCGTATACGCCAATGGAACTGGCGAAGATGAACCTTTTGACGTGTGCGTTTACCGCCTGCCGGATCAATTCCACCGAGCCGTTCAGGTTCACCTCCGCTCCGGTCAAAGGATCGGAACGGAAGGCGCTGGGCAAAATGCCAGCAAGATGGATCACGGTCCGAATTGGGCGGGCCCGAAACAGTTGCGATACAGCATTCTTCAGCCTGAGATCACAGACTATGACATCTTGTGCGGGAATCGGATCCAAATCGACGGCCAGGATTTTGTGTCTGGTAGTTCTCAGAATTCGACAGAGTTCGCTGCCGATGTGTCCACTGGCGCCGGTGACAAGAATGAGGCTTTCCTCGCTTGCCGAACGCATACCGCTATTCTCCGCCGGGTTTCAGAGGCCAGCAAGGCCGCCCAGGGCGTGATCCTTAAAGACAAGTGTGCGTGTCACGTAAGTGCTTTATCTGAGAGCCGCGATGGCCGTGGGCGACGCGCACCGTTGTGGCCCCTGCCCGGGGGGTACAACCCGGAACCGACGTGGTCCACGACTGGCGCTTCCCTATGCTACTGTGTACATTCCATCCCCGACCCTATCTTCTATTTGGGCAAGAGTGGGGCAAAAAACCGAGATAGAAACGACCAAGGTCGAAATGGAGACAATTGATGGATCAGAGTGGATTGGGTTTTTTCCTGCTGTTTGTGGCCGGAGCGATGAACGGCAGCTTCACTCTTCCCATGAAGGTCACACGGAACTGGGCATGGGAAAATACCTGGCTGGCCTGGACCATTTTTGCGCTGGCGATTTTTCCTGTGTCGCTCACCTTACTGACAGTGCCAGCTTTGGACCAAGTCTACGCGCAAACCGGGGCCGGGCCGGCGCTGCTGGCGGCCATGTTTGGAGCGGGCTGGGGCATCTCCCAGGTCTTCCTGGGACTCGCGGTGCACGGCATCGGGATGGCGCTGTCGTTCTCTGTCATCTTGGGCATTTCTGCTGCGGTTGGCAGCATAGTGCCACTTGTCCGGTTACATCCGGACGCGGTTCTCCAGAAGGGCGGTATTACTGTCCTCTGCGGGGTCGCATTGGTGCTGGTGGGAGTAGGAATCGCCGCCGTGGCGGGACGGCAGCGCGAAACTCGTTTATCGGGCGATTGGATTCCGGCTGGGAGTGAGCATAAAGTATCGATGGCAAAAGGCCTGCTCTTCGCCACCATCAGCGGTCTCGGTTCGGCGCTGGTCAACTTTGGTTTCGCTTTTGGAGAACCCCTGAAGAATGCAGCTCAACATTTCGGGGCGGCTCAGATCTGGTCGCCCAATGCGGTCTGGCTTCCGCTGATGGTTGCAGGTGGAATCCCCAACCTTATTTATTGCATTTACTTGATGGGTAAGAACAAGACCGGTTCAAAATTTCACACGCCTGGCACCGGTTTTTACTGGGGACTGGCGGCCATCATGGCCTTCTTCTGGTTCGGCAGCACGGTGATGTACGGCGTTGGAGCGACGAAGCTGGGCGAACTGGGCCCGGTCCTCGGCTGGCCCCTGTTCATGTCCCTGATTGTGATCACAGCCACGTTTTGGGGTATTGCCACGGGCGAGTGGAAGGGGTCGGGAAAACAACCGCTGCGCCTTATGGGCATGGGTGTCACGGTGCTCGTTGTCGCGATCTTTGTTCTGGGCCTTTCCAGCCGCATGTTTTGACGCGACGCTTGCTGCTTGCTGTTTCGCTGCGCCAACCAACTTCAAGGAATCGGTAATGATCCAGACCCCACCAAAGAATGGTTTCGTGATTGGCGTTGATATTGGCGGCACAAAGGTCGCCGCCGGCCTTGTCGACGGTAGCGGAGAAATCCGATATCAAACGCGCACGCCGATGGTCGCGACCGGTGAAGGGGCTGCCGGCCTGGGGGCGGTTACATCTGCAATCCACTCTGTCACGGTTCAATGTCCGCGCGATACTCAGACTGAGGGACTGATCCGAGGTATCGGAATCTGCTCGCCTGGACCGCTGGATCCAAAAACGGGCATTGTGATCAATCCTCCAAATCTTCCATGTTGGCGTAATTTTCCGCTGTCCGCTGAGGTGGCCAAGGTGTATCGCGTACCCGTGAAAGTGGATAACGATGCTAACGCCGCAGCGCTGGCGGAAGTTCGCTGGGGCGCAGGACGCGGCTACGGCTATGTTTTTTACGCCACCATCGGTACCGGAATTGGCACGGGCATTGTGCTCGATGGCCACATTTATCACGGCAAGACGGGCGCGGCCGGCGAAGGCGGGCACGTCAGTATTGACTATCACGGGCCACGCTGCGGATGTGGCAAGCTGGGATGCATTGAAGCTTTAGCCGCTGGGCCAGCGATCGCGAAGCGAGCACGCACGAAGCTGGCGGCAAATTCCGCCGCGACTTCTTCCATTCTGGATCTCGCCGACGGAAATATCGAAGTAGTGACCAGTGAAATGGTGGGTAAGGCTTACGACGCCGGAGATCGTCTCGCGAAGGAGGTCTTGGTGGAGACGGTCGAATTATTGACGGTGTGGCTGGGCAACATGGTGGATCTCCTGGATCCGGACGTGATGATCATCGGTGGCGGCGTCGCGGTCATGCTCAGTCCCTTTTTCGACGACATCAAACGAGGCCTGCCGAAGTGGTGCATTAATTCCGGTGTGCGAGACATTCCGCTGCTCATAGCGCGGTATGGCGCCGACGCAGGTATTGCAGGCGGGGCGGCTTTGTGCAGCGAGTTCTTGGATATTGCATAGAGCCTTGCCATAGCCAAACTAGCCTACAAGCACTCCCGGACGTGGCCAACTGAATTGATCTCGCGTGCTGAGGATGGATGTCTAAGCAAAAGCTCAACGTAGCCATGATCGGCGCCGGTTTCATCGCCAAGGCGCACTCGAATGCATTTCATCAGGTCGGCCGCTTCTTCCCGACGCCTTTCGAATTCCATCTGAAAGTAATCTGCGCCCGGAATCAGGCAAAGCTCGAGGCCATGTCATCACTTTGGGGATGGCAGGAAGTCAGCACGGACTGGCGGGAGATTGTCAGCCGAAAGGACATTCAGGTTGTTGACATCGCCGTGCCCAACGCTCTTCACGGCCCGATCGCCCTCGCCGCCGCCGCTGCCGGAAAGATGGTGCTGTGCGAGAAGCCTTTAGCGGCATCACTGGAAGAGGCCGAGAACATGGCAAAGGCGGCGCATCAGGTGCCCAACATGGTTTGGTTCAATTACCGGCGAGTGCCCGCCGTCGCCTTGGCCAAGAAGTTGATTGACGAGGGGCGTTTGGGTGAAGCCTTTCATTACCGTGCTTTGTACCTCAACCAATCAGGAAATGATCCCGCGAAAGCTTCGGCATGGCGTTACCAGCGCGCCCAGGCCGGATCGGGCGCCACCGGAGACTTGCTCGCCCACTCGATCGATACGGCCCTCTACCTCAACGGGCCGATTACTCAACTCTTCGCGATGACTCACACGTTCTTTCCGAATCGCGATGTGGACGATGCCGCGATGCTGATGTGCCGCTTCGCCAATGGCAGCATTGGAACGTTCGAGGCAACCCGTTACGGGATTGGGTGTCGCAATCGCAATGCATTCGAGATGAACGGATCGAAAGGCATGGTGCGTTTCAACCTCGAAGACATGAACTGGTTGGAGTTCCACGACGCGACCGAGGCGCCCCGCTTCCAGGCCATCCGGAAAATCATGGTGACCGGGCCCGATCATCCTTATTGGGAGAATTTCTGGAAGCCAGGCCACATCATCGGTTACGAGCATACCTTTATTGCTACTCTCGGAGACTTCCTCGCGAGCCTGGAACGGCAGCAGGCATTCCACCCCAATTTCGACGATGCGGTCGCAGTGCAACGAGTGCTGGATGCGGTCGAACGCTCGGCGACCACTCGGAATTGGGTGTCTTTGGTGTGAGATGCTTGGTGTTCTGTCGCGTGCCGGTGTTCATCTGGGACCTTGAAGGGTCAATTTGCCGCTCAATTCCATCTGTGCAGCCGAACGTCCGACCAGCACATCGAATTCGCCTGGCTCAGTCGTCCACCGATGAGTTTTATCGTCGTAATAAGAAAATGCCCTTGGGTCGAGCGTCACAGTCACCTGCTGGGTCTCACCGGGGTTGAGGTACACCTTTCGGAACCCCTTTAACTCCTTCACCGGACGGGGAACATGCGAGTGGTGATCGCCAACATACACCTGCGCGACTTCCGCGCCCGCACGAGTGCCCGTATTGGTCACATCGAAGCTAATAGCGACCGGTGTGTCGCCTGAAACAGAAGCCGGGGAAACAACGATATTCTTGTACGCAAAAGTTGTATAGGAGAGCCCATAGCCGAACGGAAACATTGGCTTGATTCCGGTCTTGTCGTAATGGCGGTAACCCACGAATACACCCTCCGTGTAGGCGACTTTCTTTCCCCCACCTTTCGGGTAGTAGCTGTCATGAGCCGCGTTGTCTTCCCAGCGCCGTTCAACACTGATGGGCAACCTGCCGGACGGGTTGTACTCGCCAAACAGTAATTGCGCCAATGCGGTGCCGCCTTCCTGGCCGGGATACCAGGATTGCAAAACTGCCGGAACACGGTCGATCCAGGTGCTCATGTCAAGGCCGCCCCCGGAGGTGTTCAAGACGATAGTTTTCCTGTTTGCGGCTGCCATCTGGCTTATGAGTTCATCTTGTCCCGGAGGCAGGGTGAATGTGCGGTCAGCGCTCTCACCTTCACTGGCCTGGTCGAAACCGACCGCCACGACCACCGCATCCGCGCGGGACGCCAGAGACTTGGCTTCTGCCTCGACCACAGCTTCCGCTGAAATTATGCCAAGTCTCACTCTCGTTTTACCCCAGCCACGGTGAACAAAATACTCCAGTTCAATCTGGTGCGAACCAGGCTCTAAGCGCATTCGGGTTTGTCCGACAAATGCGTACCAAGCGTTCCAATTCTCGAATACCGGCTTTTGATCTACATACAGTCTGTAACCGCCGTTTTCGCCCGGACCTTGGACAAGAACCAGATAGTCCCCACCAGTTTTCGGGGTAAAGTAGCCTTTCCAGCGTACAGACACTTCCCTGGCGACCATGTCGCCTTCGTGATCCGGATCGTAGTTGACGTGCTTATCGGTTCGCGTCAGCACGAGCGCGCCGGCGAGGGTCGCATTATTGAAATACTCCGCCTTCAGACCAACTTGCCCACCATTCGCTTCCGTCGTGAAGTTGGTTGCCTGGGCCATGTCATCGAGACTGGGCAGACCGCGCTGGTAGTAGACCTGAGCGGCCCCGCCAAGGTAATTTGCGAGTCCTTCCAAGTAGCTCACAGCCACAAAGGGCCGCACTTCGGCGCTG
>DASQIH010000223.1:0-2923 GCA_035631655.1 Terriglobales bacterium | reverse complement strand
GCGGCCTATCGGCAGCGAGTCGTTTGGCCCTCTGCAGTCTCTCGCGGTATCGGCCACGGAAAATGTCGGCCGACACCACCAATTGATCCCCCCATCGCCGCCTGGCCCGCCACTTCGTCGGGATACACGTCAATCACGTTGACCACCCAATCGGAGTCCACAAGCCCCCTTCTCCCGCAAGAAAGCACGCAAGCGCCGCTCTACCGGATCATTCCGCCTATGACCAGGAAAGAAAGAGACGATAGACTTCAAGACAGTTCGCAGAAACTATGCCCTACATGTAGAGCTTTGTTTGCAATCTACTGTCCAGTCTTGCGGGCAGCATTTTAGTTCATCTTGTCAAATAGCTTGGCCAGAGATCTACGATGCGAGCCCACACGGGGAGAGCCCTCCATCCGGAATTTCATATCCGGATTCCTAGAAACAGTATCTGCGGGAGACCGCAAAATCGCGGGAAAAAGCCACCCAGTGATTTTTGCCGATTAAACCCGTCAGCTCACCAGCGGGCTTTCTCTTTCCACGTGTAATAGCCGGTCCGGTGCCGCACCTTGTAATTGCTGTTGGAGGGCACTCCCTCGACACTCACCTGTATCCGCCGGAACTCGGAATCGGACAGTTTTTGGGAGGGATAGTAAGCGAGCAGGTACTGCGTGCGCAGTTCATCGCTGATCTGCCGGAAGGCGTCATTCAGCTGCGGCAGCGAGCTAGCATAGAAATACTTGCCGCCGGTGTCTTCGGAAAGCTGGATAAGAGCGTGCTCGCCGCCGGTGTCGCGTCCTGCGCTGGATTCAATGGGCACGACGATAATGGAGTACACGATCGCTTCCGCTTCCTGGGCAGCGCGCACTGCTTCTTTATAATCCACCTTGCTCACCGTATCGCCGCCATCGGTGATTACGACCAATACCTTTCTTCCCTGCCGCCGATCCAGGGCTTGGGCGCCCAGGTAGAGAGCGTCATAGAGCGCTGTTGCTGAGCCTAGGCGAATGCGGTCCACCCCGCGGTCAATCCTCTTCAAATCGGAGGTGAAGGGGACGACTTCGCTGACGACCTCGCTGAAGCTGTAGAGCGACAGCGCATCCACCGGGCGAAGAATCGTATCCGCAAAGCGCCGGGCGGACTGCAATTCGAGCGGCAGGTCGCGACGCGTGCTCAGGCTGGTATCCAGAGCCAGCACAATGGACAGCGGCAGGGCTGATTCCCGGTCGAAAACCGCGACCTTCTGCTCGCGCCCATCCTCCTGCAAGGTGAAGTTTTCCTTTTTCAGGTTAGCCACCGGCGCCCCGTGGTCGTCGGTCACGGTGACAAACACGTTCACCAGCTTGACGTCCACTTTCAGGGTGGACGAGCTTTCCTGCGAGAAAGAAAACAGGGAGGTCGCGAGCACCAGGGCTATGGCGGCCAGATTTTTCATGGAGGGATCAGTCACTTAGATGCACGCCGCGGAGAAGGGGTGCCTGAGCGGATCCCGGCTGGAAATGGCTCGCCATCGGCCCAGACCGCGCCATCCTCGAAGTATTCCTTTTTCCAGATGGGGACCGTGCGCTTGAGCGTGTCGATCAGCCAGCGGCAGGCGTCGAAGGCGGCGTTACGGTGGGCCGAGGCGACAACGATCAGCACGCTGGTGTCGCCGATCTGTAACCGGCCGAGGCGGTGGACAATGGCCACATCCCGCACCTTGAATTGGGCAATGGCTTGTTCAACCAGAGATCCCAGCTGCTTCACAGCCATCTCTTCGTAAGACTCATAATCGAGATAGAGCGTGCTCCGCCCGCGCGTGTTATTACGCACAACACCTTCGAATACCACCGCGGCTCCGTCCTCTGGACGCTTGATTCCCTCCAGAGTGCCCTGGATGTCAATCTTCTCGCGCACCAGGAATACCTTGGGAGCCCCTCCGCTAACCGGCGGCAGCAGCGCGACCTCGTCGTTCGCCTTCAGCTTGACCTCCGGCCCGACGTATTCCTGATTGACAGAAAGAGCTATGGAGGGCAAGAAGTCCTTCAGCTGTGCGATCGTGGCCGTGTAGTGCCTTAAGACTTCTCCCACGGTGGCGCCCTCGGGCAGATCGAGGTAGTCGTTGTCTCGACCCATGAGGTCCTTCAGCATGCCGAAAAAAAGAACACGAATCAGCATTAGGCGTGATCGATCTTGGCACGCTTAGTTTAGCGCGGGACGAGCTTAGGCCGCTTGGACGGCTATTTTGTCTTGGAGGCTTTGCCTTCCATGATGGTCGAGAACTCGCCTGCCTCGGGTGCCATCTCGAACTTAAAATTGTAAGCCGTCGGGGAGGTTTCCCTGACCGTGAACCGGGCTTTCATCGCTTTGCCAGCCATGGTTTCGTTGCTGGTCCAAGTCCAAGTATCACCCTCGACCGCTCCCTCGGAATTCTCGGCCTCTCCCATGCTGTTAAAGGCATGATAGGTATAAACCTTTTTCTCAGGGTCGTATCCGAATACGGCCAGGCCCGTACCGTTGCCCATGGCGCTCTTGAAATCAGAGTGCGAGACCAGGAAGAAACCGCCTTCCATCCAGTCATTGTGGTCCATTCCGGTGAACTTGCCGCCCGGACCGAAGGGACCCGGTTTCATGTCACCTTCCAATTGCCATGTGCCAGCGAAGTACCCAAGTCGCTTGTGCTCCGGCCCCGGTTTTGGCATCTGGGGCGGCGCCTGCGCAACCACTAAGCCAGCCAGACAAAGAAAGAAAGCAGCGGTTAGGGAAATCTTCCTCATCATCGTCGCGGACTCCTTTTGAAGATGTGGTATGAAACTGCCGGTCGCATGCTAGGCCCTGGCGCGAAGGCGAGTCAATGACAGGGCACCCATTCTGTCCGGCTTCCGGGCCGAGATGGGACAAGCGCCGCTCAGGATGACATGGCTTCGGCTTCTCTGCGCTCTCTGCGGTGAAGAGGACTTGTGAA
>DASQIH010000222.1:0-28300 GCA_035631655.1 Terriglobales bacterium | reverse complement strand
GGAAGCAGAGTGTGGAGACCGGTGGCGCCATACTTATCCTCCGGTGGAAAGTACGTTCCGCCGAAGAACGGCTTCAGATCAGGTGTCAAGAAAACATTCATCGGCCACCCGCCACTCCCTGTTGTCGCCTGGACGAAACTCATGTACTCATTGTCAATATCGGGGCGTTCTTCGCGGTCCACTTTGATAGAAACGAACCAGCGATTGAGCAGTTCGGCGATCGCAGGATTCGAGTAAGACTCGCGCTCCATCACGTGGCACCAATGACAGGTGTAATAGCCGACAGATAAAAAGATCGGCTTGTTCTCGCGTTTTGCCTTGGCGAATGCCTCTTCTCCCCACGGATACCAGTCGACGGGGTTGTGGGCATGCAATAGGAGATAAGGGCTTTTCTCGTGGATCAGCCGGTTGGTGTACTGGTGTTGGTTCTTCGTCTGGTTGGGCGGAACGGCACCAGTCGCCGTCGTTTGTTTTGTTGAGTCTCCAGTGGTAAGAATTCCGGCATCACCCGAAAACGCGGCAGCCACAAGCACTCCAAAGAGCAGTAGTCGCGCAATGGTTTTCCAGCTGGAAAGGCCGCGGGAAGCCCAAGGCTGTCCCTTTACCGACGTCGTTGCGATGCGAGCGATCTTCATAGCACCTCGTAACTGTCGACCTCGACCGAACTCGCTCTTCGGAAGCAACGGCCATGAATGCGAATCGTTCGCCCGAGCAGCTTTGAATTATGAATGAGCTCCTCCGACGCATCGCCTTCCAAGATGGTCCAAATCTTGCCGTCGCTCGTTTGCAGGGAGCCGTGATGACCTCTCGTAGGGCACATCGCGTGGTAGCCGTATTCATCTTTCAGCAGGCAGTCGCGGCACAGGAGTTTTCCTTCCATAACCGTGGCCCGGGCATCGTCCAGGTGGAACGCTGCCACCTCAAGCTCGGCGGCCACCGCGGCACGGATTTGGGGAGCGGAAAGAGCCAGAACCGCAAGAAGGAGAATCGTTGCCGCGACTGGGACCCAAGTTGTCGCGCGTCTCCACCGTGAAGCAGTAGACCGTCGCACCTGATCGACAAGTTGCGTCGGCGGTTGATATTGACTGACTGCCGTTTTGACCGCTTGACGCAACCGATTCAGGCGGGCAACCGTGTTCCGGCATTCCACGCACTCCGCCAAATGAGTCTCTGCCTGCACAGTTGCTTCCGGCGACAACTCACGATCTACGTAGAGATCCAGGATTTCTCGGATGTTTTTGCAGTCCATCATAATTTTCTCCGCATGAATGTCTCGGGCTTGGGGCTGGAGCCTCTTTCTTGGTCATAGCTTCGAATCAGCCGGGCCAGCATCTTGCGTCCCCGATTCAGTCGTGACATCACCGTCCCGATCGGACATTCCATCACTCGAGCGATCTCCTCGTACGTCAGCTCTTCAACGTCGGCGAGCAGCACCGTCAGACGATAGTCAGCGGGCAAATCGGAGAGGGCGTGTTCTATTTCGGCAGACATCTCATCGCGCAGGAATTCGTCTTCCCAGTCGTAGTAAGGCTCGATCTGTTCTTCGCCGGTGTCTGCCAGCGGCAATTCCAGGTGGCTCTTTCGCCATCGGCTGATCCAGACGTTACGTAGTATGTGGAATAACCAGGCGCGGCAATTGGTGGTTGAGTCAAAGGACTCGAAATACTTCCATGCACGGAGAAAGGTCTCCTGCACCAGGTCATCCGCCGCCTCGGTGCCTACCAGTTGCCTTGCCATGCGATAAATCGCTGGCAAATGCGGCAATGCGTCTCGCTCGAACCGCCTCGACCGTCCTGTCCATCCGTGCAGCACAAATCGCCCCTACCTTGTTTAATCCTTCTGTCTCCACAATTTATTCCCTTCTTCAACCAGAGGGAATAAAACTGAGAGCCGGCGCGATTTCAGCAAGTAGGGAGCAACTTCAATTCCAGGGGCGCCCAACAGGAGGACTGGCGATGAGAAAGTACGCGATTTCACTACTCGCTGTTGCGCTTTTGTTCGCAATCGGCGCAGTGGCAGCCGGCACAGAAAAGCCCGTTACGGTTAAGGGCTGGGTGTCTGACACCATGTGCGCTGCAAAAGGCGACAAGAAGTGCGCCAACAAAGATCACCTTAAGCAAGGGGCCAAATTGGCTTTAGTCACCGATGGCGACAACAAGATCTGGACGGTCGAGAATCCAGACAAGCTCGCTGACCATCAGGGCCACTACGTCCAGGTCAAAGGGGTTGAGAACGCCGATGCGGCCACGATCAAGGTTGAGACTGCGTCGGCTCTGCCTGAGCCGAAGGAGTGAAATTGTATTGAGAGCGGTGGCTCGGAGCCGCCGCTTTTATAACCTTTTTCGCGTAACGGCGGGCCGATCACCGAATCTCCTTTTTGTAAGGAGTCGAAGTATCCCGTCACAGAGCTGACGACGCGCGAAGGGCATAACCCTGAGCGAGAAATATCATGTCCAACTTCCCACTTCCCATCGCGGCGTTCCTAGCAGGGCTGATTTCCTTTCTTTCCCCCTGTGTCCTTCCGCTGGTCCCGGGATACGTCTCGTTGATCTCCGGAACCGGAGTCGAGGAACTGAAATCCCAGGAGGCACGAGTCCTGCCGAAGCTGATGCTCAACTCCGCGGCCTTCATCTTTGGCTTCAGCGTCGTTTTCATCACTCTGGGTGCGATCTCCTCGGAGGTCGGCCAACTCCTGGCACGCTACAAGTCCTTACTGGCGCAAGTGGCGGGTGTGGTCATCGTTCTGTTCGGGTTGCACCTCACGGGACTGCTTAGAATCAACGCTCTTTACGCCGACAAACGCCTGCACAATATCAAAGGTGGCAGTTCTACGCTGGGAGCCTTTGCCATCGGTTTCGCCTTTGCCTTCGGCTGGACGCCGTGCGTGGGGCCGATTCTCGCTGTGATTCTCGGTTTCGCGGCAGCACAGGATTCCTTGATCAAGGGAGTCATGCTCCTCGCTATCTATTCATTAGGATTGGCGGTTCCATTCCTGCTGACTTCGCTTGGGATCGAGCGGTTCCTGAAATTCTACGGCCGCTTCCGGGCACACATGCATGCGGTCGAAATAGCCAGCGGCGGCTTGCTCATCGCACTGGGCGTACTGCTGGTGCTGGGTCGGTTCACGGTCATCTCCAATTACTTGTCATTCCTGAATCGCTTCGCGCTATGAGAAGGAGTTCACGCGTGAAACTGACATCCATTGTCGTGTTGGTGGTGGCGATAGGCGTAACTGGGGTGCTGGTCACCAGGTTCCGAAGTTCCCGCCACGCCAGTGCATCCGTTACGGAACTATCGCTGGCTCGTAGCGGGCAAATGGCGCCTGACTTCAAGTTGGAATCGCTAGATGGCAAGACCGTTCATCTCTCCGATCTCCGGGGCAAAGCCGTCCTGCTGAACTTCTGGGCGACTTGGTGTGTCCCTTGCAAGATCGAAATGCCTTGGTTTGAGCAGCTACAAAAGCAGTACGGGCCGCAAGGCCTTCAGGTGATCGGCATCGCTATGGACGACGCCGACAAAGCCGACATCGCCGACTTTGCCAAAAATCTTGGGGTCGACTATCCCATTCTGCTCGGCAAGGAGAGCGTGGGCGAGGCCTACGGTGGTGTTCAGTTTCTGCCCGCGACATTTTATGTCGGGCGCGACGGAAAGGTCGTGGACAAGGTGTTCGGGCTGAAGGGGCGTGACGAGATTGAAGGCAATGTCAAGAAGGCTCTCGGGCTCTAATTAAGCGTCGCGGCAAGCTGCTCCTCAAGGAGCTCCTCGTGGTGGCAACGAGCAAGCTCGCTGGCCCCATTCGGCAAATGAGAAGGAGTCGACCATGAAACGTGCATCGATCGTTCTCATGGTGATCGCTATTGGCATAAGCGCACTGCTGGTGATCAAACTCCGCAATTCGCAGACCCGCGGAGCGTCAGTCGGTGAAGCCCCGTGCATTAGAGGACAAATGGCGCCGGACTTCGCCCTGGAGTCGGTTGACGGAAAAGTTGTCCGCTTGTCGGATTTCCACGGCAAGGCAGTCCTTCTGCACTTCTGGGCCACCTCGTGGCTGCCCTGCAGGGTCGAAATGCGGTGGTTCAAGCAGATCCACAACCAGTATGGACCTCAAGGACTCGAGGTGCTCGGGATCGAGATGGGTAACGCCGACAAGACGGACATCACGGACTACACCAACAACTTAGGGGTCGACTATCCGATTCTGCTAGGAGCCGAGCACGTGGGCGACTCTTATGGGGTCAGAGAACTTCCGGCAACGGTCTATGTTGGTCGCGATGGAAAAATCGTTGAGAAGATACTTGGGGTGAAAGAACACGACGAGATTGAAGCTGAGGTCAAGAAGGCTCTTAGCCACAGGCGGTAGCCGCCATGAGTCAACTGGTGCAAGCCGAGTTTCAAACCGTACGACCGACTTCTAAACGCTTTCTGGACGCCCTTCCTTCGTGGCAGCTTGGCACGCTCGCGGCACTCACGCTGTGGCTCTATGGGCCGACGTTAACCCATCTGCTCGGACAATGGTGGCATGATCCAAACTTCTCTCACGGCTTCTTTGTGCCAGCCTTTTCCGGGTTTGTGGTTTGGCAAGGACGGGAGCGCCTGGCACAGGTCTCACTGAAGCCTTCGTGGTCCGGTCTTGGCATTTTGGCACTGGCTTTGGCAGTGCTGGTCATTGGACAGATGGGTGCCGAGCTTTTCCTTACGCGATTCTCACTACTCCTGCTGTTATCTGGCTTGATCGTGCTGCTTCTGGGATGGAAGTATCTTCATGCGCTTCTTTTCCCGATGGCGTTTTTGGTGCTGATGATCCCCATTCCCACGATCGTTTTTAACCAGATCACGTTCCCGCTGCAACTGTTGGCTTCGCGGATCTCGGCTGGAGTCCTTCCTTGGTTCGGGGTCCCGGTGCTGCAGGAGGGCAATGTGATTGTCTTGCCCGCGATGGCGCTGGAAGTAGCGGAAGCTTGCAGTGGCATTCGCTCGCTGATGTCGCTAGCGACTCTGGCCATCATGTATGGCTATTTGATGGATCGCCATGTCTCAGTGCGGGTGCTGCTGGCCGTAGCCTCAGTGCCCATCGCGGTGCTCGCCAACGGCTCGCGAATCGTGGGCACGGGATTGCTGGTGCAGTACTGGGATCCCGACAAGGCCGAAGGCTTCTTTCACGCTTTTTCCGGGTGGCTGATCTTTGTTATTTCCCTAGGCCTGCTCTACGTTTTGCACCGCGTGCTCCGGATGATGTGGCGGCAGCACGCACTGGCGGAGTGAAGAGAACGATATGGGCAACAACCTGTATAGACTCAACCGCAGAATGCCTATGCAGGCCGGGCTTCGCCTTCTCGTGTCCGGGGCGATGATAGTAAGGACAGCCCTGGTACTGCAGGCCCGAGGGCGCAACGAGGTGTTCCCGCAGTGTTTGCCACTACAGTCGCTTCCTGTGCGTCTTGGTCCGTGGGTTGCAACGGACATCCCCATGGATAAAGAGGTTCTCGACGCCCTAGGGCCGGGCGATTTTCTTCTTCGCGTGTATCAGCGACGGGACGATAATCAACCGCCCGTCGATTTATTCATCGCTTACTTTCCCTCCCAGCGCACCGGTGACACCATCCACTCGCCCAAGCACTGCCTTCCTGGAGCTGGCTGCCGGTCGACAGCACGCGTATCAGGCTTTCTCTGCCGAGACATGCCCCATTTCCCGCGAACCGTTATGTCATTTCCAAGGGGGAATCCCGTCAGTTGGTTCTCGACTGGTATTGGGCGCATGATCGTGGAGTGGCGAGCGAATACTGGGCAAAGGTCTATCTGGTTGCCGATGCTATGCGAATGAATCGCTCGGACGGTGCCCTCGTGCGGATCATCACCGAAATGTTCCCCGGCGAAACCGCTGAAACTGCGCAGCGGCGTCTTGCTCCCTTTGCCAGCGGAATCGGTCCTTTGCTTAATGACTATATCCCGCGTTGATTGTTTCCAATTCATCACGCCGCTGCCAGCTCATGCTGCCCAGAACTCTCCTGGCGTGCGTGCGCACATTTCCGCAAGCCTCACCGCTTGAAGATAATCTTCGCAGCGGACAAGAGCAGATTAGGATCCAGCCGAACTTTGTAATCCGGGTTGACGTACTGGAACTGAACCAAACCATTTGTCGCCACCAGGAATACTGCCGGGACAGGTAACATGTGGTGCTTCTGACCGGAAGCGTCCTCCACGTCGATGTTGTACTTCTTGAGCTCAGCCAATGTCTGATCGTCCAGTGTATATGCGACACCAAAGCTTCGTGCGACAGCCATGTTGCTGTCCGATAGAAGGCGGAAGCCCATCTTGTGCTTCTCGATACTCTCCTTTAGCTTTGCTGACTGATCGGGCGCTATCGCGAGCAGCTGCACACCCAGACCCTTCAATTCAGGCTCGATCTCACACAGTTGGACCAACTGCCGATTGCAGTGCGGTCACCAGCCTCCGCGATAAAAGACAAGCACCGACGGCCGTTCACTGACCGCTCGATTCAGGTCAAAAGGTTCTCCATCGACGGTCTGCAGAGTAACTTGGGGTATCGCAACTCCGACAAGTAGCGGGCATACCTTGGCCGGCGAGTCCGCCACGGTCGCAGCAACGGTCATGATTGTCTCCCTTTTCGTAGATTGGTCTGATCGCCTTATGGCGAACTCCGTTGAGGATTCGGCAGCATGCGAATATAGAACACCAGATCCCAGATGTGTTCGTCCGGCTCGACCTTCCCAAACGCCGGCATGCCGCTCAAACGAATGCCATTCTTAATGATCCAAAACAGCTCCTGGTCCGTATAGGACTGGGAATCTCGTGAGGTCAAATCGGCGGCACGTGGGTACATCCACCGGCCCGCATCCGTTGGACTGTGGCCGCTATTTCCATGGCACGCTCCGCATTCGGTACCGAACAGCCTTTCGCCCTCTTTGGTGGCCCTCTGCCGGTCGGAAGGGGCTGGGGGAATTCCCTCACGGCTGCTTCGGTGGACAAGATAGTGCTTCGCCCTCGTCGCCAAGGCGGTTTCCGTTCGCCCTGGTTCGGGCAACGCGCTCAGGGTAAACTGCGTTGCGACAAGCGCAGCAACTACGGGCACGATGATAATGAGTACGCCAGCCCCGGCGATTACGAAGTTCCTCACAAAGACTTTTCTCCCTCAGCAAGAGATTGCGATGCGCTGCTCCTCAAAAAGGCGGAGAGGGCCGGCTCTTTCGGACCAACCCCCTCCTGGGGAGAGCGCTATGAACCTGGCTGAATGTCCGTTACGTGAATCGTGTCGTTGGTAAGGGTGCCTTTGACCTTTACGTTCTGGCCGGCAAACTGTTCGGGTTTTGTCTGATCGTCCAGTTGATAAACCTTCTTGGAGGCCGAATCGTAGAGCACGTATTTGCCGCCCATCTTCACGCAATTCTTTGTGCACATCGCTTTGGCCATGGGATCGTTCGGATTTTTATCTCCCATGCCCTCCTTCTTCAGCATCTCGGCGTGAGAGCCGTTCATGGCACACTGGCTGTCCATGACCTCCCCTTTGAAGGTTTTGCCCTTGGGTGCTGCCAGACTGAAGCCGGACAAGACAACAGCGACGACCGGCAGTAACACAAGCCGTTTCATTGAATTACCTCCGCGGATGTGGATTTTGAGCTCGACTGTCAATTTCCCCAGTCTTTGAGCACGATGCGCGGTCGGAACAAAGGTTACGGCTCGCCTGTTAACCAATCGCCTTTCAAACAAGAAATCTGTGTGTAACCATCAGGGGTCCTGCGAATCTTGTAAGGCATGCTCCTCAAGAGCTGGGTAACCAGCTTGGCACTTCTAGTGCTCGTGGCCACGGGCGCCGCACAAGTCCACCGCCTGCCCAAACCGCAGATCGAATCGGCGGCCGGTCAGCTCGCTCCTGACTTTACCCTGCTTGACCAGTCGGGAAAGAGATTCCGCTTATCCTCACTTCGCGGCAATCGCGTATTGCTGATTTTCTATCGCGGATATTGGTGACCGTACTGCATGACCCAACTGCGCGAGTTCGCGCAGCATAAGAAGGACTTCGATGAACGCAAAGTACGGATCGTCGCCCTGAGTGTGGATGACCTGCCCCATGCACGCCAGGTATGGGAAAAAGTTACCGACCGCAGCTTCACCGTCCTCAGCGATCCCGGGGCGAAGGTCATTCGCAAATATGGCCTGCTCCACGCTGGCGGTATGGATGGCAAGGACATTGCTATTCGAACCACGCTCTTTATCGATAAACAAGGCATTGAGCGGTGGCGCCGCGTGAGCGAAACCGTTCCTGATATACCAAGTGTCGCGGAAGTTCTTCAGAATATACCACCAGCAAAATGAGGGGCCGCCGTGGCTTGGATCGAAATCATCGAAGAATTGGAAGCGGATGGAGAGCTCAAGAAGATCTACCAGGGCCAGGCTCAGAAGGCGGGCGCTCTGGCCAACATCCTCAAGATTCACAGCCTGGCACCGCGGACGCTCTCCACTCACATGGCGCTCTACGAAGCCGTGATGCATGCTCCGGGTGATTTGTCCCGGGCGCGGCGGGAAATGATCGCCGTAGTGGTCTCCAGTTTGAACCGCTGCCACTATTGACTACGCCACCACGGAGCAGGTCTGCTCCGTCTCACCCGCGATGAAAGCCTCGTAAAACAACTCTCGGTCGACTTTACCCAAGCGCAAGGCTTGGGGCCCGCCGACCGGGCCATGCTGGAGTACGCAGCACAGTTGGCCAGGGAGCCCTGGGCTATGTCCCTTGACCATATCCTGCATCTACGCCAGGCGGGCTTTTCCGACCGCGCCATCCTCGAAATCAATCTCGTGGCAAGTTATATGTCCTTTGTAAACCGGGTGGCGCAAGGCCTAGGGGTCGAACTCGAAGCCTACTTTCAGACTTTCACGCGTTAGAAGGGTAACCGCGCCTGCCCCCACTCGGGTAATCAGACAGACTGAAACCACCTAGGTCCCCGCGCATCATGCAGGGAAGGAGCCCTATTTCTGCAGTAGCGGAGGGCAGCCTTTTGACCATGGAAACTGAGGTGACCCGAGACGAATCCACGCTCATTGAGAGGATCCGCGGAGGTGAGACGGCACTGTTCTACGAGTTGATTCGGCCGTACGAGCGCAGCGTCTACCTGTCCGCTTATTCGATTCTGCACAACCATGCAGATGCTGAAGAAGTTGCCCAGGAGGCGCTGCTCAAGGCTCTTACACATCTGGATCAGCTTCGAGAAAACGACAAATTCAAAGCTTGGCTTCTTCTGATTGCGATCAATGAAGCCCGCATGCGCAGGCGCAAAGAACGCCCGCACCTGTATGAGTCTCTGGAGGAACAGACGATGGAGACCGAAAACGGTGAGTTCATGCCTCGTCAGTTCGCCGACTGGCGCGAGATTCCGTCGGACCTGATCGAGAGAAAGGAAATCCGAACCGCAGTGCTGAAGGCACTTGATTCTCTGCCGGAGAAGTATCGCGACGTGTTTATCTTGCGCGATATGCAGCATCTGACTGTGGCCGAGACCGCCGCGATCCTCGGACTCACCGTACAGGCCGTGAAGACCCAGGTCCACCGGGCTCGTCTCCAGATGCGGGAGCAGCTTCGGAAAGCGGTGGACGGACAGATTGCAGTTTTGGAAGGGAAATAACCCATGGTGAAATGCGATAAAGTCTTGCAGGAGTTGTCCAACTACATCGACGAGGATCTCGATCCCGCATTGCGTCGAGAAATCAACGAGCATCTGCGCAGCTGCCATCGTTGCACGGTGCTGGTAGACAGCACTCGCAAGATGCTCTACGTAGTTGGCGACGAAAGGGTCTTTGAAATCCCAATCGGGTTCGGCGAGCGGCTGCATTCCTTTTTGTCAGAACGCCTCGGGAATTGACAGAACCATTCCGCGATGGGCACGGTCGATGGCACGCACGCCAAGTTTGTGAGGAACCATGGGGAACTCATTGCAGCAGAAAACCACCGTCTTGCTGGCCAAGGCATTTACCCGGTGGCCGGTACTGGGGCGCTTGTGGAAAAAGTGTCACCCATCGCGAGAAGCACAGATGTCCCCTGGACTCCGATGGCCAAGCCCTTGACGGCTTGCCGGATCACCTTGATTACAACCGGAGGCCTGCATCTACGAACAGATCAGCCGTTCAACATGGATGACCCGAAGGGTGATCCCACGTTTCGCGTCATTCCGGCAGACGCTCAACCGGCTGACCTTACAATTACGCACAACTACTACAATCACGCGGACGCAGATCGTGACTTCAACATCCTGCTTCCCCTCGACCGGATCAAGGAATTGACGCAGGGCGGCTACCTGGGCGGCTTAACGCCCTCGCATTATTCCTTTATGGGACACATCGATGGACCCCACGTCGCCACGCTCAAGAGTGAGATCCTGCCGATGCTCCTAGCGAACATTCGCAGCGAGCGGCCGGACTTCGTTATTCTCACGCCCGCTTGAGGGATCTGCAATCGGTCCGTGGGACTGATCCAGCGCGCAATTGAGGCATCCGGGTTTCCTACGGTCTCCCTGTCCATCCTCCGCGATATCACCGAAAAGGTGCGGCCGCCCCGAGCGCTATTCCTGCGCTGGCCCTTCGGTCATCCGCTGGGCGAGCCTCACAATCTCGCCCAGCAGTTCACCATTCTCCGCGACGCGTTTGCATTCCTCTACGCGGCCTCTCCAGGGGAAATCCGTGACCTGCCGTATCCATGGCGCCGATATACCTATTCCATGCCAACGGAGTGGGAGTTGAATCCGACCCGCCACACGCCGTAACTCTTCTCTGGCTCAAGCATCGTTGAAGGTTAGGCTATGCTTGAATCGTTTCCTCGCGACGTTCGCGCGCCCGCGCTATCCAACATTATCTCCGCGCTTTCCTTCGCGCTCGATCTGACCGAGGGCCAGCCGCTGGGTCACGCCGTACGGACCTGCGTGATCGGCACACGCCTCGGAAGCAAGCTAGGCCTTTCGCCGCAGGAAATTGCCGACCTTTACTATGCCCTTCTCCTGAAGGATTCGGGATGCAGTAACAACGCTGCGCGAATTTCCCAAATTCTGGGCAGCGATGACCGCCGGGCCAAACGGGACATGCGGTCCACAGATTGGAGCCGCATGTCGGGGGAATCCTTTGCATACCTCCGCCGGAATCTCATGCCGGAGCGATCTCTTTTCCACCGCGCTGCGGCGGTCATGAAAATGCTAGTTCAAGGGAAAAAGCAAACGGCAGAACTGTTTTCCCTGAAATGCGAGCGAGGGGCTGGCATAGCGAGGCAACTGGGTTTCTCGGAGCAAACCGCCACCGCCATTTACAGTATGGACGAGCACTGGGACGGCAGCGGCTATCCGCACGGGCTTAAGCGCGATCGGATTCCCTCCATCTCGCGCATCATTAATCTTGCGCAAACGTTGGATTTGTTTGTCTCGATTCACGGAGTTCCCATTGCTTTTGAAGTGGTGCGTCGCCGCAGCGGTTCCTGGTTCGATCCGGAATTGGTCTGCATCTTGCGCGAACTGGAGAATGATGGTGCACTTTGGGAGAGCCTCCTGGGCGACGGCAGGGCCCGACAGCTAGCGATCGAACTCGAGCCGCCCCAGGATTTGGTCCCGGCGAGTCATACGTCTCTCGACGACATCTGCAATGCTTTCGCCGAGGTCGTGGACGCGAAGTCGCCTTATACGTTTCAGCACTCGACGCGCGTCGCTGATACCTCAGTGGCCGTCGCGGGCCGGCTCGGCCTTCCGCAAGAGACGATCGCCATGATCCGGCGTGCGGCCTTGCTGCACGATATCGGCAAGTTGAGCATACCCAACACGATCTTGGACAAACCTGCCGGCTTGACTCCGCGCGAGTGGGAGATCGTGCGGCTGCATCCCTATTACACCCAGAGGATCCTGGAAAAAATTGACGGATTTCAGGAGCTGGCGTTTGTTGCCAGCACTCATCACGAGCGACTGGATGGCTCAGGGTATTTCCGCAATCTCGTGGGCGAGCACCTGCCCCTTCCATGCCGGGTGGTGGCCGTGGCCGATGTGTTTGACGCCCTTTCCTCTTCACGTCCCTATCGTGAAGGGCTTCCTCCTGAGACGGCGCTCCGCGAGATTTCCAGCAGAGTCCCTCATGCGCTCGACCTCACCTGCTTTGAGGCCCTGAAAGCCGCCATTTAAACTTGCGTGGCTTTGCGCTGTTTCTCGGCGTCGGTGCAATTCCGCCTGCGGTCACCTCCGGCTCACCTGTGCTCGGAGATCGTTGCGTGGTCAGAGATCCCTCAGCCTACTCGAAGCTCTTTGCCCCTCCCCGAAACCCGTTCCGTGCCTGCGTCCAAATCCAGCGGATCACGCGGGCGTCGTTGTAGCAATATCCGAGATTGTGATTTAGGGTTGAAAAGCAATGCTTCTGGCAAGACTTCTTCATCTCGGTGAGCTGCTTTCCTTCAAATTTGTGACTATCAATGGTTCCCCAGTCATAAGTCGCGGGATACATCGGGAAACATGGAGCCACGGTTCCATCGGTGCGGATAATGACGTTGTTCTGACCGGCGCGGCAGTTCCAATCGTTAAAGTGGATGGTACCGTCCGCGTCTTCGACGATGCCGGGCATAGACGAAAGCAGCCTGGCCACGTCGCCGTTGGTGCGGGCGCCGTCTCCATTCCATCCGATCGCTCGCAGGTCCAAACCGGAGGACATCCGTATGAAGGCTTTCATCTCCTCCAGTCGCTGCACAGAGTTGACCATCTGATAGCCAGATTTGTTCTTGGCAATCAGCCAGTCAATCAACTCATCCACCGCGCGCCAGTCCTCCGGAAAGATGTAGGTAGGGTTGTCATGCAGGTGCTTGAAGTGATCGTCCTGTTCGAGCATGGGGGTTTCGTTGATGTGGTAGTCCGTGGCCAGGCGATGCGCGTGAGCATACTCGGTCAGCATGCGCACATCTTCGTGGTTGTTGCGGCAGATATTGATGTTGAAGAACACCATGTACCCGTATGCGTACTGCTTGCGCATCAGGTGTTCGAGATTCTCGCGGACAGGAACCAGGGCTTTGGGAAGGCCAGGCTTTTCATCCCAGGCGTCGAATGCGGTATTGAAAACCGCGACTCCGGCGTCGCCGAGACGGTCCGCCACTTCAGGGCGAAGAAGGCGTGCGTTGGTGGCGATATAGACCCAGAAGCCCTTTTTGGCCGCGTAATGGACCACTTTGTGGGCAAACTGGGGGCGCAGCAGAGGCTCGCCTCCCATGAGTGCCAAAACACGGCAGCCATGATCGTAAAGCCAATCAATCGAGCGCCGGGCCGTATCCTCGGTCATCCCCTTCACTTGATTGTTGAACGACCAGCAGTACCAGCAATCGAGATTGCACTTGTACTCAACGAATAGGTACGCCGTGATGGGATGGAACTCGCCGGGCAGCACGCGCGACCGGATGTAGGGAGCCAACCAGCCGCGCAACTTGCGGTATATCTGCGTTGCGGTCCAATGGCGCTTCTCAGGCGGCGTATCCGGCCCGGGATCTTCGAGCAGTTCCGGATGCTGCGGGAAGACGGGCTCGGGCAGAGGCGGCAGTTCTCGTAAGGGCCTGATCGTTACCGGAGCCGAAGGGGATGGACTTCTCTGAAGAAGTTCCTGGACTTTGACATCCAAACGAAAAGACGCGGGAGTCGTGATACCGCGACGTTCTTCCGCAGCGGGCATTGAAAAACTCCTTTCCTGGTCATCTTCCCGACAAGATGAACAGGAAAGGCATTGGTTTCACGTTCGAGAGAGAACGTCCCACCTTGGACCATCTTTCTTCACACCCTTCACACCAAGTGGCCTCCTGCAGCCAAACATACTTGTACTTGTCGCTGTTACTGTGCGAATACAGAAGGTTGCGGCAGCTAAGACCGCCATCTCGTTCGCCAACAGCACTGTTCCGATCACTGTGCGAGATTTTAGGGAATGAGCAGGAGAAGTCATCGGAGATGAACTGTTTCGAAATTGACCGTGCTTGGAACAAACGTGGGTGTGGAGTTAATCAGTCGCGCAATGGTGCGGACTCGTGCTTCTCGAATCTCGCGCTGCGAGCAGCCAAGCAAAAGCGAGCACTCATGCTCCGAATAGCGCTCTAGGACAGACATGACGAAGACGAAGCGCTCGAAATCTTCAAGCGCGAGTACGGCATCGACCTCGAAATGTCTGCCCTGGTCACCCGGCCACGGAACAACGTATGGGAGAGGTGTGAGCGAAAATGAAGTGGCGAGCGGACGGGGCTTCAATTCCCGGATCGCATTCTGAATAATGGCGCGCTTCGCCCAGGATCGCGCCCATTCCTTGAAAATATGATTTTCTTTTAAAGAATCTTCAAGACCAGCGAGGGCCGGCTGATCATCTTTCACATTAGTAAGCAATTTTCAGAGAGGAGAATTTTATGAACCTGCTGGGTTATGTAGGTCGATTGCTATTTGACTGCCACCATCCGAACCTCAGTCGGGTATTTACCATTAAGCGCAGGAGCTACCAGGTTTGCTGCGACTGCGGCGCCGAGTTCGATTATTCATTCGACACGATGTCCGCTCACCGGGTTAAACTTGCCCGTCCTCGCTGTGCCAGTCTGGCCTTGCGCCCAACTTCTTCGGCGGCGATGTAGTGCTCATTCTGCCGGTTCGTGTCCAACGTGCATCAACTGATCTGCCAAGTCGCCGAGATCGGCTGCAGTGAAGGCAGGTTTCGGCGTAAGTTGATCCAGCACCTGGCCCGGCCGCGCAAGAAATGCCGTCCTGCATCCCGCCTTGGCCGCACCGGCGATGTCCCACGAATGTGCTGCCACAAATAGAAGATCTGAGGTTGTGATCCCAAGTTCCCGTGCCGCCATTTGATATGGTTCCGCTGCAGGCTTGAGGCGGCGAACCGAATCGGCCGAGAACACACGTTCCAGATCGTCGTGCAAACCTGCATTATTAAGTTGCACTTCCGCTGCTTCGAGGGTTGAATTGGTGAGAGCCACCAGGCGCCAACCGCGGTCGCGGAGCCGCCTGAAGCCCTCTTTCACATCCGGATGAGCGGGCAACCTCCTCATGGTTTGAAGAGTGTCCAAACGCTGTCTCTCGGAGAGTGACTTCTTCCGCCGCTCTTCGACCACCAATAGTGCTGCTCTCCCGATCGCGCCGAAATCGGAATATGAGCCAACGATGGTCGACACAAATGCTAGCTTGAGAACTTGCTCGAACCACTCTCGGCGTACTCCAGGGTCGCCGAAGATCGACTGAAAGCGCGAATCCAGCGCCGAGAGGTCAAGCAGTGTTTCGTTCACATCGAAAGCGATGATTCCAGGCATTCGGCTCACTCTCCTCTCGAGAACGAGAATCCTTTCGGCCAGCACCGCGGCTGATGAGGACCACGTGTCAGCGAGCGCCCGTCACTGCTACGCCGCCGGAGACTTTTTCGTACTCGGCAACGTCGTCGGCACTGCCAATCGCGAGTGGGACCTGCTGATGGATGCTTTCCGCGCGCACATCTAAGATGCCAATCGTGCCGGTGCTGGCTCTGCCGCCGGCTTGTTCGACGACAAAGGCCAATGGGGCACACTCATACATCAATCGGAGTTTACCCTGGGGATATTTGGCATCGGCAGGATAGAAGTAGAGCCCTCCTTCCAGCAGACTTCGATGAACGTCCGCGACCAGCGCACCCGAATAGCGGGACGAGGAGGGCGGCCGTCCAGAGACGGGATCACTAACCAGCAACGAATTGACGTAGCGCTGGATTCCCGGAGCCCACTCGCGGTAATGACCCAAATTTGCGCTGTAATACGGGCCGCGGCGCGGACAGCGAATGTTCTCATGGGAGAGAAGGAATTCACCCAGATCGCGATCCAGCGTGAAACCATGCACTCCGTGTCCACAACTATAGATCAGCAAAGTGCTGGTTCCATACATCACATACCCGGCTGCGACCTGTTCAGATCCTTTGCGGAGCATCTGGCCGCTGATGCCGCCACGCAACTCGCGAGAACACTGATACACGCCAAAAATCGTTCCCAGTACTCCGTTGATGTCCGTGTTGGAGGAACCGTCCAGTGGATCGATACAGAGAAGATATTTGGCAGCCGCGCCGGCTGTGACCTCTTGGACATGATCCAGCTCTTCCGACAAAATGCCGGCCACCAAGCCGGTCTCGGCGAAAGCCTCGATTACGGTTTCATTGGCGAACACATCGAGCTTCTTCTGAGCATCGCCGGTTGCGTTCTTTTTCCCAACCAGTCCGAGCTTGCCCACAAGCGCGGCCCGGCCGACCTCGCGCGCAATGATCTTGGCCGCAAAACCGACTTGGACGAGCAAGCGCGAAAGCTCACCAGTGGTGTTATGGTGGCGGTGTTCGTCTTCGATGATATGACGGCCCAGCGTAACAGCGCTTCGATTCATTTCACCCAGCTTTCAATGTAGCTCGCTGACTAGGATGCTCGCGCTCTGGTCGCTCTGAACGTTCGCGAGCTGGCATAATCCACCATTTCCACCCAACCCCTCGACACTAATCCGTCCTTTTCGCGACGGCGCGTCGCATGTGAATTGTGGTGCCATGGTCAAAACTGAAGTGCACATCCTCCATCAACCGGTTGATCAGGAAGATGCCTCTGCCGTGGTCCGAGAATAACTGTTGACCGAGCACCGGATTGGGGAGTTGGCTTGGATCAAACCCCGCACCGGCATCCTTGACAATGATCAGCAAGTTGCAGCCCGGTTGAAGGACCACACAGACGCGCACCGCTTTGGCTGGATTGGAATGGTTCCCGTGGATGATTGCGTTGGCTAGTGCTTCCCGGAGCGCGAGGTCGATATTCTCGCTATCGTCCCAGCAACCGCTCTGCTCGATCAACGCCATCATCTTTGCCACTGCGCCGTCGATGACGGTGACATCAGAGGCAAGCACTTCATCGAGCATAATTACGAGCTTTTCCATCTCGAACTCGCACGGCAGCGGAATTTCGCGAGGTTCGGCCATATTCGCCCCCTGTGGGAACTTGATTCGCTAGTGTCAAGATTCACCGCTCATCAAGAGGTTTCGGGCCCGTGCGCTCTTCACCTCTCCCCGACTCCGATGCATAGACCAAGAGAACCTCCTGAATCTCGCGCTGACGTGAAACCTCCGAACCCTTCGCGAATCATGCCCAATAGGAGGAGTTGTTGACTATGAAACCTGGCCTGAGCAGGACAATCCTGGGCGGCCTTGCCGGCACGACCGTGATGACATTGATGATGTACTTCATCTCTCCCATGATGGGAGTGAGGATGGACATCGCCGCCAGTCTGGGTGGCATGCTTGGTGGCAGTTGGACTATGGGAATGATGATGCACTTCCTCAATGGGGCCATTATTTTTCCTCTGCTTTATGCCTTTCTCCTGTTCCGCCTTTTGCCCGGCGGTCCGCTGGCTAAGGGAATCGGTTGGGGTTTGATCCTGTGGCTCCTGGCGCAGGTCATGGTAATGCCCATGATGGGGGGCGGGTTTTTCAGTTCAAGAATGGGCGGTATGCCAGCAGTCATGGGCTCACTCCTTGGGCACTTGATCTATGGCGCATTGCTGGGCTGGATTGGCGGATCGACGCCAAGTTCCGCCGCCAGCAGGCCGATATCGAACCGATACGCTGCCTGAGGGTCAGTTTTAGACGCGCTCGGGAAGTGCGGTCGGACCTCGATTGGGGGAAACAGCAAGGGAGGTGCACACATGGCGAAAGCGACTTGGCAAGGTGCGGTGCTCGCCGAGAGCAAAGATACGGTAATCGTGGAAGGCAATCATTACTTTCCGGCGGATTCGATCGACCCACGATATTTCAAACCCAGCGGTCATCAGACCGTCTGCCATTGGAAGGGTGAGGCCAGCTACTACCACATTGAAGTCAACGGCAAACGGAATGAGAACGCCGCTTGGTTTTACCCCGAACCTTCTCGTGCTGCCTCGGAGATAAAAGGCCGAATTGCTTTTTGGAAGGGCGTCGAGGTCCAGGCATAGCAATGTCGATGGCTGCCAAACGACAAGCCGTTCTGGTCTTTTCCAACGCCGCCGTGCTTGATCGCGCACGGCGAGGATGGCCGCGCGCCTTCGAGCAGCTCCTCGAGTGCAACGACTTTCTGTCCTGGACGAACCCCGGATTTGACGTGCATGTCTTCACCTCCCCTGGGTTTGGAGCGATCGCTGAAGCGCCTCTCAGCATTCACTACCAAGAAGGATCTTACTTTGGCGAGAGACTCGAAAATGCAATCCAGACTCTGACGGATATTGGCTATGAGAAGGTTGTCGTTGTAGGCAGCGACTGTCCCGATCTCGAGCTCGGGGATATTCAGTTAGCGTTTTCTGCGCTCGAACACCACCGGCTCGTTTTGGGACCCGATCACCGGGGCGGTTGTTACTTAATCGGCCTTGACACAAAGGAGCGCCATCTCCTCCACGGAATTCGATGGCAGCAAAACTCGGATTGCGCAGAACTGTTGCGGCGATCCGGTTCCCGACAGACATTCGTTCTGGCCGTCAAGCAAGACCTTGACACGATTGCCGATATCGAGCTGCTGGCAAAATCTGCCAGCCAGTGGCGAGATCTCGCTTCATGTCTCTTGCGGGCGGTCACTTCTTTCTTTGCCGCCGCTCGTCCTGCTCGCATTCATTCTCACCTTCGTTTCGTGCGAATCCAGTGGCAACTTCCACCCCCATCGTTCGACAGGGCTTGAGCGAAACCGAGAACAGCCGGGTTTCTCTGGCTAACCAATAGCCGGGTTCTCAATTAGGGGACATAACCAGACTTCGGGAGTCGCCTAGCGCGCTATCGACGACGATACTTGCTTGAAGTCCACGGTTCATCCTCCAGCTGGCTGTGTTGGTTTTCGAGGGTGAGCTACTACGAGAAACAAAAATAGAGCCACAAATTATTCCTACCCAAGGTGAGGGCATATGTCAAAGACAAGTTCAGATGTGGAACAGGCGGTTCGAAACAGATACGCAGAGGCCGCCAAGAAGGTTGAGCACGAACTGTGCTGTCCGGTTTCTTATGATCCCAAATTACTCGAGGCCATCCCCGAAGAAGTTCTGACCTGCGATTACGGCTGCGGAGATCCAACACGTTACTTAAAGCCAGGGGACGCGGTACTCGACCTCGGATCTGGGTCAGGAAAAGCCTGCTTCCTCGCAAGTCAGATCGTGGGGCCGACGGGCAAAGTGTTTGGCGTGGATATGAACGACGAAATGCTTGACGTCGCCCGCAGGAGCGCGCCCGTGGTCGCGCGGAATATCGGCTACGCGAACGTTGAGTTCCGCAAGGGCAAGATTCAGAACCTCTCTCTCGACCTCGAATTACTGGATCGACGATTGAAAGAAGCCCCTGTTCGTTCGGCTGAGGGGCTCAGTGCTCTGGAATCTGAGATCCACGAACTCCGCAACAGTCGCCCACTCATTCCGGATAGCTCCATCGATGTAGTGGTCTCGAACTGTGTTTTGAATCTGGTTCGCCCGCAGGACAAACAGCAACTGTTCACCGAGATTTTCCGTGTGCTGCGCCGAGGCGGAAGAGCGGTCATCTCCGATATCACAAGCGACGAGGACATTCCCCAAGAGTTGCAGCGGAATCCTGAACTCTGGAGCGGGTGCATCGCCGGAGCCTTCCGCGAAGACCTGTTCCTTAAGGCATTCGAAGAGGCTGGATTCTATGGCGTCACAATCCTCGAGCGGCAAGCCGAGCCTTGGCGAACCATCGAAGGCATCGAATTCCGCAGCATGACAGTCGCGGCCTACAAGGGCAAAGAAGGCCCGTGCTGGGATCAAAAGCACGCTGTGATTTATCGAGGTCCATTTCGGCAAGTGGAAGATGATGACGGGCATGTCTTGAAGCGGGGTATTCGAACTGCGGTGTGCGAAAAAACATATCGCATCTATTCCCAGGAACCGTATCGGTCGCAATTCGAACTGGTGCCCCCTCGCGTGCCGGTGCCGGTAGAAGACGCGACCCCTTTCCCTTGTTCCAGCGGATATTTCTGCCGCGATCCGAAGGAGACAAAAGGAGAAGACTATCTTGTCACCACTGAGGCCCAAGCCACGTGCTGCGCACCAGGCAACGGGAATGGAGGTTGCTGCTGATGGCGCTCCCGCAGATAGCGTTGCCTATTCTCAACAGTGTCCCGAGTTTTGCTCCTGATTTTGAGAGGACGCTAGAGGAGAACGGTTGCGGAACTCTTGCCAGAGTAGAGACCACAACTCTCCAAATCAACGTCGGGAAGCGCTGCAACCAGGCCTGCCATCACTGCCACGTGGAAGCAGGCCCCAAGCGAACGGAAGTCATGCCGGCTGAAGTCGCTGAACGCGTCCTGGAAATGCTGGCGGCCAGCCCCTCCCTTACTACTGTGGATATCACCGGTGGCGCTCCGGAGCTGAATCCAAACTTTCCGAGGATTGTGCGCCAGTCGCGGAACCTGAGCAAGCATGTCATCGACCGCTGCAATCTCACAGTTCTCTTTGAGCCCGGACAGGAGGGCCTCGCCGAATTCCTCGCGCAGCAGGAAGTCGAGATTACTGCGAGCCTTCCGTGCTACACCGTGGCGAACGTTGATCAACAGCGTGGTCGTGGCGTTTTTGAAAAAAGCATCCGTGCATTGCAGCTTCTGAACCATCTCGGCTACGGAGTTCCTGGTTCAAAATTGCAACTGAATCTGGTCTATAACCCCCTTGGCGCTTCGTTGCCTCCCGCGCAGGAGAAACTGGAAGCGGACTACAAGAAACATCTCTACGAGGGCTATGGAATTCAATTCCACAAGCTCTTTACGCTGACCAATATGCCCATCAAGCGGTTCGCCGCGTATCTCACCCAGAGTGGTAAATACGAATCGTACATGGGTCTGCTGGTGAACCACTTTAACCCAGGCGCGCTAACGAAGCTCATGTGCCGCTCGCTCGTCAGCGTGGGATGGGACGGAAAGCTCTACGATTGTGATTTCAACCAGATGCTCGATATCCAGATGGGCGAATCGGGGAAGGCCCTGACCATTTGGGATCTCGATTCCTTCTCCGGGCTTGCCGGAACCCGCGTCGCCACGGGAAGCCACTGCTTCGGTTGCACGGCCGGGGCAGGATCCAGTTGCGGAGGATCACTGCAATGAGTATCGAGCTTGTCGCCGTAGTACTTGCCGGCGCGCTGGTTGCCTATTTCAATGGTGCGAACGACGTGTCTAAAGGAATCGCCACACTTGTTGGGAGTGGCCTGACCAACTATCGTCGCGCCATTTTGTGGGGCACGGTCTGCACGGGTTTGGGTGGATTATCCGGCGCCATGCTGGCCACCGCCATGGTCCAGACTTTTGGCAAGGGCCTGCTTGCTAATGGAACCGTCCCCACCTTTGCCGCCGCCCTGGCGATGGTCCTCGGGGCCTCGGCCTGGGTTGCCATCGCCACGCGAACCGGCATGCCGGTTTCGACGACACATGCCATTGTCGGCTCGCTCGCCGGGGTCGCCGCTCTTGCTTACGGTTTGCATGGGATCAAATGGTCAGCACTCATGGGCAAGATTGCGCTTCCACTGCTCCTAAGCCCGATCCTTGCACTTCTTCTCACATTTGCTGCGATTCGAGCCATGCGCATCATCCAACGGCGCTTTTCCACCGAAGGTGATTGTGCCTGCGCGACCGTGGAACTCAGGCCTGTTCCCATAGGGATCGCCATGGACGGAAGCGCGTCGGCACTTTCACTGCCCTCATTCGGTATCAAAGTGGCGAACAAGAAAGAATGTGCCTCGGATCAGTCGACCTTCGTAGGAATCAGTGCCCATCATCTGCACTGGTTCACGAGCGGCGCCACCAGCTTCGCCCGCGGAATGAATGATGCTCCCAAAATGGTCGCTATTGTCCTGGCCGCGGCGATGCTGCGTGGCAACTATGACATTCGCCCCGCCGCCTTTGCACTCGTCTCTCTGGGAATGGTTGCAGGGAGTTGGTTAGCAGGCAGGCGGGTAACAACAGTGCTGGCGGAAAGAATCACACCCATGGACCACTGGGAAGGATTTCTTGCAAACGCAGTCACCGCTGCGCTGGTGACGCCCGGCGCAGCGCTTGGACTTCCTATGTCAACGACTCATGTGTCATCGGGCTCGATTATGGGAATCGGGCTGCAAAACAGCGCCGAAATCAATTGGCGAACGGTGCGCGAAATGGTCCTGGCTTGGGTCGTGACACTCCCGGTTGCGGGTCTGCTTGGGATTTTGATCTACCTCTTGCTGCGCGCCGTTCAAATCTAATATGAAAACTCGAACCAAAATTCTGGTTCTCAGTCCCGTCCTGGCCGCCGTAGTTCTCCGGGCCATCTTCAATCAGGGTCAGTTTCTGAGTCCTGAGGGAAACATCAGCGATGTAGCGAACTTCGGCACAGTAGTCCAAACCCGCGACCCGAGGTTGGTTCAGTGCGCGTTAAAGCTGCTCTTTTAACGAAGATTCCGGCTCGTATTTGACTGGATCGGCTTTCCCAGCAAACGCCGAAGCAGATCTTCTTTGAACTGCGCGCCGGTGCTGTAGCAATAAGTGACCAGACGCCCCGATTTGAAGTCGGAGGAAACGAGGAGATAGGGTTTCGTTCTTGTTGCCGCATCTCGGTTGACATCGTCCGGCGCCATTTCGATCCTCGCTTCGGAATCGAAGCACTCGATCAGGTTGGGAGATGTCAGATAACCGACAGCGAGCGTATCGAAGGGATTGAATCCATCCGTTCCCAGGTTCTCGTGCCACCACTCGAGCCAATCTCGGGCAGGCGGCACGAGATATCTTGCGTCTGGTCCTCCTTTATCTAGCAAATCGAGATCTTCTTGTTTCATCCAAACTTTGGATGAAAGCTCCCAGGGAGTAAGGACGAGGGGAACATGGGAGTCAAGGAGAACTTGAAACCCGGTTGGGTCGAGTTCAAAATTGAAATCTCGAAACGCCTGCGGGTCGCCCGAACGGGCGACAAAGCGCTGGCCTGGCCGTCGGCCCGCTACCGCGACAATGCGTACGACGTTCCTGGCGAGTTCGGGATGTAATTTCAGCACCGTCGCCAAATTGGTGACGGGTCCGATGGCCAGGATCGTTAGCCCCTCGTTTCGAAGCGCACGCTCCATCGCTCGCGAGGCCTCGGTTTCTTTGCCCAAATCTTCTGGGCCCGCCGCGCCTTTGTAGGCTCCAAGGCCCTTCGGACCAAACTTCTCAACGATTTCTTTGCCAATAGGCCAGGCAGTTTCGAGTGGCGCGTTTCCGAACACGACACTCACGCCACGCACTTCCAACTCCGGTGAATGAAACGCCTGGATGAGTGCGAATCCATCATCGACTTCGTGGCCCCCTCGCGCAACCGAGGGATCCGTGTCAATCCAAACGGGAATCTTGGTTTGCGCCAGACTCCCGCGCAGCAAGACTAATGGAGCCAGAAAAAGGGAGAAAACAAGAGAGATCTTCATGTCACCACCAACTGAACAGCCTCATTGATCAGCGCTTGCTTGCGATCCAGGTCGAAACGGATGGGCAGTTGGGCGACCCCGAAGAGACGGCGCAGGACCTCAACACCAGCGAACCGTCGCATAAGACCTTTATCGAGATCTTTCCAGTAGTGATACGAGCGCAACCCCTCTTCAGGGTCCCGCATACCCGCGATCAGCAAGTGGGCAAGCATCACCCCGAGGTCAAATTCGCGAGGTCCTCCGAACGCGAACTCGGGGTCAATGACCTTCACTCCAGCCGTCACCCGCAACCATGAGCCGGGAAAGCAATCCCCATGGACCAGGAATCCGCCTTCGGCGAGGTAGAGCTCGCCCAGTTCGGCCGTTCGTCGCCGCAAAAGCTCATTTCGCTTCACTGTCTGGGCCAAGGCTTCGAGTCCGGGAGTCAAGCGCTCCAGATCCAAACCGTTTTCCTCCTCGAATGGAAACACGAATATATGAAAATGGTTCAGCGCTTTCATCTCGCGATTCGGCAGCTGGCTGTGTAAACCATGCAGAAAGGAAAGAAACAAACACAGCTGTTCGAGCTCCCGTCGCCCAATCGAAACGCCGTCGTAGACGTTGGTGAAGTCGCCTAATGGCCCTAAATCTTCCAGGCAAAGAATGCGGGACTCCTCGTCGACCCAGTGAAACTTCGGCATGTAGAGCGCTGCCCCGGTGTGGCTTATCGACCTGTAAAATTCGGCCTCGACCATAGCGCGGTCAAAGGGAGCAGTGATGTCGGGGTACCTCTCCACCCAGGGCCGGGATTGTTTGAGGATGAATGTGCGCTTGTTGGTGGTCACACGAACGATGTAGTTCATGTTTCCCTGGCCGGCAACTGCTCCGGACAGCACACACTCGCCGGTTTCAAGCCATCGCCTCCCCCAAAGGTAGCCCTCCAGCTCTTCCTTGTTCAGGCCAAGAAAGAAGGCGACCTTCGGCGCGGTCTCGTAAAAACGGTCCCGTTTCGACAACGTACTGATGGTCATATTGTCTGTTCTCTGTAACCGCACCTCATCCGGGGCATCCTAAAAGGTGGAGGTCACTTTGCGGCGTAACTGTCTCGTTCTCCTTATTATTATGAGCGTTTGGGCCTGCTCCCCGATTCACGCGAATGCACAAACGAACCAACCCGACCAGAGCACATTGACCAACCTTCTTTCCCGCCATGTAAATGCGGCAGGCTGGGTCGATTACGCCGGGCTGAGGCAGGAACGGCCGGCGCTCGAATCCTATCTGGATACTTTGCGCAACATCGACCCGGCAAAGCTGCCTTCGGATGCAGCGCGCCTGGCCTTTTGGATCAATGCTTACAACGCTTTCACGCTCAATGACGTTCTTGAATCGGTGGACGGCAAAACCGACAGCGTCAAGAAAGTGGACGGTTTTTTTGACAAGAAAAAGCATCCGGTAGCGGGTGGATCGCTGACGCTCGATGAGATCGAAAAGCGCGGACGGGAGATGCACGATCCCAGGATCCATTTTGCGATCAACTGCGCTTCCGCCAGTTGCCCCAAGCTCCAGCCCTTTGCCTACACGACCGCAGACCTCAATCGTCAACTCGACCAGGCGACCAGGGATTTCTTTAACGATCCGGGCCGCGGTTTGCGGCTCGACCGCCACGACAACGTCATTTTCCTGTCGCCGATTCTCAAATGGTACGCGGGGGACTTCACGGGAGCGACGTCGGCGCCCGGCCAGTTTGTGTCTTATGCCAGGGCCGCTCTCTCGGGCGACAACGTCATTGACTTCGTGATAAGCCACGTTAGCGAAGATCAGGCCTCATATATCCGGCAGAAGCGGCCCTCGGTGAAATATTTCGATTACGACTGGACATTGAATTCACAGAAGCTGCATCCCTTGGCTCAATAGATGGCCCACGCCTGCCCACTGCTTGTCCGCCATCGACTCCGCCGAACCCTCTCCCTAGCGAAGTGGGCGTCGGAAACCACCTCGGAAGCGAGCTGTCGCCAGGCCTCTCGGGAGCCTCGAAAATGGGCGCGCTGCGGCTTCGGTGGGAAAGCAGCGCGCCCTGGGGGAGGTGCCATGAACAGGGGAGCGTCACCCATACTCACCCTAATGACTCACGATTCATGGCGGAAGGCAAGGTTTCACATCCGCCAGATTTTTCTTTTCATCCTTTTGCCGGTGGTTTAACGGGTCGCCGCTCGAGGCGCATTCCCTGGCATTGCCTGTAACCGATTCGCCTCCCAGGCATCGTCGTCTACAGGATCTTCTCTCTCTCTTAAGTGGGGCCAGTGCGCGACCAGGATCCGACAATGCTTCAGCCGGAACTCACCTCGGAGCCGTCGTGCGCCGTTGCCGGATCGCGGATTGCTGTCGTGATCCCCGCCCTGAACGAAGAGCAAGCGATCGTTCCGGTGTTGCAGGCAACGAAATGAAAATGGCGGGATTGATTGAAATCGCTCGAAAACGAATTGCCATTCTCGACCGTGGACGTTTGCAGCGCGCAACTCACGGGCGATCAGTAGAGGCCATCCAGGTGTGTCGCGGCGATTTCACAAAAAGAAGCGCTTGACTCTGGAGCGTACTTCAGGGTTTAGAGTGGTCATTATGAAGATCGGCGAAGTAGCGAGTGCAAAAACTCTTTAGGAGCAAAAACATGAAGGACAAGTCATTCATCGGAGCCTCGTTGCTGGCCGCGGTTGGCGCTAGCCTGTGCTGTACGTTGCCGCTTATCGCGGCCATCGCCGGAGTTAGCGTAGCCGGAGTTTCCGGCTTTTTCGCTGCCTGGCGGCCCTATTTGCTGGCGCTGACGGTGGCCCTGTTGGCACTCGGGTTCTACTTCTCATACCGCAAGCCACGTCAAGCATCCTGCGAACCGGGCTCAGCTTGTGAGCGCCCGACGACGAGCCGTTATGGCCGACTGGGTCTGTGGCTCGCTGCAGTTTTCGTGATCCTCTTCGCGGCGTTTCCTTATTACTCGCCGAAAGTGAGCAGAGTGCTGCTTGCGGATAAGAGAGCACCAATCGCCTCGTCTGCCATTTCGATTGAGCATCTTAGCCTCTCCATCCAGGGCATGACGTGCCCGATTTGCGCTCAGGGCGTCGAACGGCGGCTTAACTCGATCAACGGCGTGACGAAGGCCAGCGTGTCTTACGAGCAGAAGAGGGCGGAAATTGACTACGATCCACACCTGGTGAAGCTGGACGAACTCGAGCAGCCATTCAGAGACGCCGGCTTCAAGGCCACAAGGGAGTAACCTAAGGAGAATCTCAGTGTCGAACTGCTGCACTACGAATTCAGAGCAAGCCTGTCCAGTAGCCGAGGACGCACCGCCCGTGTGTCCTGTCTGCGGAATGAAGGGACAGACCGTTTCGGTGTTGACCGTCAAGAGTCTCGTTCGTGAACATACGCGTGTCTCGCCCACGGCGGACTACAAGTTCTGCCGATCCCCAGAGTGCGATGTGGTCTATTTCTCAACCGATGCCGTCTTCCGGAAGCCAGACGTGAAGATCCGCGTAGGTCTCAAAGAGAGACAGGACCCCATACCGCTTTGCTATTGCTTCGACTACACCCGCGAGGATATTCGACGGGATATTGAAAGGCTCGGCCAGACCGACATCCCCCAGAGGATCAAGGCTGAGATCAACGCTGGATTTTGCGCCTGTGAGGTCAAGAACCCATCTGGCAAGTGCTGCCTGGGAGAAGTTACGAAAGCTGCCCAAGAAGAGACGGCGCTGCCGGGATCCAGCCCTGATAGATGTATCGCGGGAATCGGGCAACAGCTCTGAGGAAAAGAAAGATGGCAAAAACTGTGACGATTTTCACGCAGCCCGGGTGAATGTTCTGTCAACGGACGAAAGAGTATCTTTCGCAAAAACAAATTCCGTTTGAAGAGAGGGACGTGACGAAGGATGCCGAGGCGGTCTCAGAGCTCCAGCGGCTCGGCTACCTGACAACTCCGGTCACCGTCATCGACGGGGCCGTGATCGTCGGCTTCGATGCGGCCAAGATCGATGCCGCCGTCGGTCCTTAACAAGGAGAGCCTCCTTTACTGCACGCGGCCTGTTAGCTGGTTGGCCATGTGCACCACCATGTCCTCCAGACTTAAGCCTGACCGCAATAGCGACGCCAAATCACTTACGGTCAGACCGAGTTGACTGCCTAAGATCGCGAGTTCCATGATTGCAGTCGCGATCTCCTCATTCGGTTTCTGGTTGACAGATAGAAGGCATTTTCGTTCGTAATCCACAAATACTACCTCGGGTACTTCATCGCTCGATGAAGTGGTTGCAACTATATTTTTTGCACCTATGTTTCCTGATGTTCGGAGGCGCGAATGGTTACAGCAGCAACTTTCCGAGGGAAACTTGGGGGAGCAGGCCTGAGTGGATCGTTGTTGATCCGCTCGTTCAGGTTTTTTATGCTCCCAATGCGACAAGCAGTGAGCCCAACTCATAACCCATCTTGAACGAACCGCCTGAGATGGCCCTCCAAGAAAAAATCCTCTAGCATCAAATCCACCCGCTCACCTGCACTTGCGAGCACGTTACCAAAGAACATGACCTCTCGTTCTTTGGGGGTACTTACCTTCTGTGAGACATTCCTTTCGTTAGAACAATTCTCGAGGAGCTCTCCCCCCATGTCTCCCTTGTTTCGCAGCCTATTGTTTGGCGATGAAGGTCAGGATATCGCCGAGTACGCCGTGATGGTGGCGGTCATTCTGGTCATTGTCGTCGGCACAATTCGCCTCGTTGGTACGCACTCCAATACGGTGTTCTCAAACGTTGCCAGCAGCATCCAGTGAGTCGGAGTATTTCGCGGAACCCCAGCTCGACAACTGCGTCCATTAAATTCGTTCGTAATGCGGTCCCACGCGGCGCAACACCGACCACAG
>DASQIH010000221.1:0-99303 GCA_035631655.1 Terriglobales bacterium | reverse complement strand
GATCAGGTTAATGTCCAGGAACAACCAGTTCGCCAAAATCACCAGGCCCTCGATCCGGCGGTCCAGCATCATTTCCAGGTAACGCTCGAAGCGGCTGCGCTCGTTGTGAACGTCGGTCAGGATAGGAAGAAAATTGGACTGGTAGAGAGAGTTTTCAATGCCCCGCAGGATCAGCGTGCAGTAAGGATCGGTCATGTCAAAAACCATGACCCCGACCGTGTGGCTCCGCTTGCTGCGCAGCGAGCGGGCGAACAGGTTGGGGCGGTACCCCAACTTCTTGGCGGCGGTTTCGATTTTCTTCTTGGTGGTAGGCGGGATATAGCGTGCCAACGGGGCGTTGTTCAGAACGATGGAGACGGTTGTAGGCGAGAAGCCACTCGCCTTGGCTACGTCCCGAATGGTCACCATGGAAGAAGATTTCAACCGAAAAGGCTCCCCAATGGCGTCTTCTGGAACGGAGGCTAGTCTATCGCAAAAATGGGAACGAATCCTCGGGCGCACGACAGGCCGAGATGCTAGAACTCGGGCACGAACTCACTCATTTTCCCGCGCTGCAGCAGATAGACGCCGGGTCCTTGCTGTCCTCGGATGTTGCGGAAATATTCGGCCACAAAGAATCCTGCCTTCAACGATTCGGTGAAGGCCCAGCGCGTGGCCAGGCGCCACTCCCAGGCCAGGGCCTGATCCCGGCTCTCGACTTCAAGGATGTCACCGGGGATTTCAATACAAATTCGTTGGCGACTAAGCGCACTCGCAAGATCAGAGCGGGCGGGGCGGCCGTCGCCATTGAAGCTGACCAGGGGGGGAACCACGGGGGAAAGATCGAAAACCTGACGTTGGCCCGTCTGTAAACGTTGCTGCACACGCCGGCTGGCCAACGGCCAGGTCACCCACAAACGATCCGTGCCATTCTGATGTAGGACACTACTGCTATCACGTCCGTAAAAATCAACTTTATACCTGTCGGAGACAACACCCAGCTTGGCGAAATTGAAATGCGCATTCCGGCTCTGGAGCGGGTCAAAGGTCCAGGTCATTTGCCTGATTCCCAGCCCAAGGGCGCGGTCCCGCTGGGCGAGTTTGAGTTTGTAACCCAGGTCCAGATCGCGATACTTGGGCAAAACCGCCAGCATGTGGGAGTGCACGAATAGGTGCCCGTGCTCCAAAGCAAGGAATCCGAAGGCAAAGCCAAGCAATTTGTCTCCGTCGAAGGCGCCTATCAGGATCGCGCCCGCCTCTTTGTGCGCGATCAGCAGGGTCATGGGAGCAGAATCGCGCTCGGCCAGACCCCAAACTTCTTTCTCCACGGGTTCGATCTTGCGCAGATCTTCGATCGTCTCCAGATTGCGGATGACGATGTTTCCTACCGGCTTCGGCTCAACCATATCGCGCTGTGGACGTCTGGATAGTACTTCCATTTCGGCTGGCCTTCCACAATCATGATGTAGACGCCCAGCACTATACGCGGAGGTTAGCTACTGCTGTATAGCACTGCTGCGAGCACCGTGCCCAAAAAATGCGCTGGACATACAAATTCTTGTGGATTACCGCGACATAGCAGCTAAGCGGTGAACGCAGGCTACGGCACGGCTGCCAAGACGTTCTCTAAAGCCGATCCAGTTGTCTTCGACGTTCGGGAAAAGATGGGCTGTTAAACGACGCCCGGGCTGTATAGAGGAAGATTCAAGGCGTGAATCCTGCCCATCTAATATTTTTCGCAGCTCATCTTCCAGGATATGTTTTATGCTCTATAGCACATTCTGGCATATCCCGAATCGGCGCGCTCTGGCCTTACGGGTATGCTGATGTTCCGGGAGCAAGCATGGCACATGTTCGACGAAATGGGACGCCGGCGTACAAACGCATTCAGGGCGTGATCTTAAAACGAATTGAAGCGGGTCAGTTGAAGCCGGGCGACGCAGTCACTTCCGAGCGAGAGCTCGCCAAAATCCACGGCGTGAGCCTGATGACGGCACGCCATGCCCTGGCGGCTCTCGAAAGAGAAGGGTTGGTCGAACGGCGACGCGGCGCCGGCACGTTTGTTGCGCCTCCCAAGATTCATTTCAACAAGCTGATGAGCTTTACGGAGCAGATGGCCAGCCGCGGCTTGCCGGCTTGCTCGCGGATTTTGTCGAGCGCCATCACAGATGACCAGCCGGATATTGCCGCACGCCTGGCCCTGCCCTCGCCCAGCCGCCTGATCCGGATCGAGCGCATCCGGCAGGCGGCGGATGAGCCGTTTGCTCTGGAAACCGGCTATCTCTCGGCGGAGGATTTTCCCGGCTTGACCCGGGCGGGGCTGGAACGCGGTTCGTTGTTTTCTATTTTGGAGCATGATTACGGAGTGGTCCTGGCTCATGCCGATGAAGAAATTGACGCCACCGCTGCCGATCCCAAAACCGCCGAGCTCCTGGCCGTCCCTCGCGGCGCACCCCTGCTGCGAATTCGTCAAATCATCTTCTCGACCACCGGGAAACCCGCCATCTACATGCTGGGCTTGTATCGCTCGGACCGCCACACCTTGTTGATCCGGAGATTCCGATAGGGGGCTTGTTGAGCCGGCTTCATTTCCCAACCTGGCAAGCACCTCCACTCGAAACCGCCTCAACGAGTTTCTGCATAGGTGCAGAGATCATAAGCAGCAATTGGGCTGACCCCGCCTTATTGGCTTTTTCGATCATAGCCAACTGATTGTTCTTCCACGCGTCGGGCGCGGGCGTTCCGCTATCCAGGTACTCCAACGCGCTGAGACCGGCGGCGCTTAGCAAAAGCAGATTGCGTGATAGAAAAGCCACTTCTCCCAACAGAAAAGACTTATCCATCACCGGCTGCAGCTTCGCTTGATTGTCGCGCCACGTGGTCATCATCTTGCGGATCTGAGTTTTGCTTGTCACGTCCTTGCATCGGCTGGTCACAAACGCATTAACCAGGTTTGAGAACAGGCGTGCAGTCTCGCTTTCGGGACGAACCACGTCCACCACGCGGTTCAGCGGATCCGTGCTGCGGGGCTCAATCCGTGCGAGTTTCTCCCGGTTGTAGTCTTTTACCGGCTCGACTACATCCGCCAGCACGCGCACCGCTGTCACATCTGCCATATTGGCCGCGCGCTGCAACATGGGAATGTAGCTCGAGTTGTGGGTCAGTCCGAGAAAGTTCAGACGCCAGCTGAGCTGATCGAGACGTTCGTACATCGAATTCACGTCGCGCACACTCTGGGGCGACCAGAGTCTCTCCGCGATGGCTGCCGTGCGCGGCCAAATACGCGAGTCGATATTTTCGGGTGACACAAACTCGGACCACATGGCGGCTTCCCCGCCCAGAATGCGTTGCTTTTCTTCCGGGCTAAGAGTCGCTGCGTTGCCTGACTCCGGATCAACCGCGTAGTGGCGCGATGCCGGCCACATCAGGTCGACGTAATAGCCATTGGAAAGCAGTCCCCGGTAACCTTGCCGGGCTGCCGTAGCCAGCGAGTCCGGCCCGCGCCAGGATTGAATGATGACATTCTTCGGGGAATTGGGGGTCAGGATCTCGTCCCAGCCCACCATGATCTTGTCATGCTTGCTCACGATCTTCTGAACGCGCGTGGTGAAGTACTCCTGCAACTGCTGGTTGTTCTTGATTCCGTTGGCGCGCATGAATGTCTGGATTCGCGGATTGGCGTCCCACTGCTTGCCGTTGACTTCGTCGCCACCGATGTGAAAGTACGGGTCGGGGAAAAGTTTGGCCATCTCCTCGATGAACCCGTCCAGGAAGTTGTAGGTTTCTTCTTGGGTCGGATCCATTGCGGGATCGAAGACTCCCCATCGCCGCTCGATTTCATATGGACCAGGGGCGCTGGCCAGTTCGGGATGGCCAACGAACCAGGCAGTGCTGTGTCCGGGAACATCGAACTCAGGAACTACGCGGATACCGCGATCACGGGCATAAGCAATCACATCGCGGACCTCGTCTTGCGTGTAATAGAGACCGTCAGAACCCATTTCGTGCAGCTTGGGGAATTTTCGGCTCTCCACCCGGAAACCCTGGTTGTCGGAGAGGTGCCAATGGAAGACGTTCATCTTCACGGCAGCCATCCCATCGAGGTTGCGCCGGAGCACATCCAGCGGGATGAAATGGCGACTGACGTCTATCATCAGGCCTCGCCAGATGAAACGAGGTGTGTCATGAATGGTGACTACCGGCGCAGCAAAGCCGGCGGGTGTGGCTTCAACCAATTGCAGAACGGTCTCCAGCCCATGAAGCGTACCCAGAGGATTGGGGGCGGACAGCTTTGCTCCTGACGCAGATACCTCCAAGGTGTAGGACTCGTCCTCGCCGGGTTCCTGGATTTCTTTGCTCGATTGGTCAGTATGGATAACCAGAGAGGCGCTGTCGGTGTCTGCAACCTGTGCTCGTAACGGCATTCCCGTCCGCCGGGAAATTTCGCTTATAAATCGCTGAACCGCGCTTTCCAGGCGTGGTTCTTTGTAGCCCGTGATTGCCACTGAGAAAGTCTGATCGATAACCATCCGACCGGTCCCCAGCTGCAGGTCGGAAGGCAGCGGCATCAGGTTCAACTGACGAGATGGTTGTGCGCCGGCAAGAGATACAAACAGGAAGCAAAGCGGCAAGATGACGTGGGGGGATCGCATCAGTGTTTCTCGGACTCGGCAGCATAGTAACAAACCAAGTTTGCCGAGACGTTTAGGCACTCGGCACCTATGTCCTTCCGTCCGCGACTTTTTTCTCGACGTCGAAACGCTGCTTGCCAGACCTCAATGCTATGGCCTATACCCCTCCCCCCGGTCATGTGGAATCAAAGATCTAGAAACGATTCATGGCAAATCTGCGCTTTTAAAAGATTTAGGGGAAAAAGCCACAAACGGCCTCATGGCTTCGAGCGCTTCAAAATCTATGAAAGCAGAGGCTTTGCCCAACGGATCTTTGAAAACAAAGCTCCTATCGAGCCGCTACGGACACACCGCTGGCCACTGCTCACCAGCCACTCATGTCAAAGATCAAAACGCAGAGGCGACGTGCCGGGCCACACCTCTCCTGATTCCAGTATGAACGCTGGAACAGGGAAGATGGGACATCAGGAAAAGGAAAATATTAGTAATCGGATCAGGAGATTGGGCGTGGATCGGTGGTCTGGAGGGCTTGACAGCTGGCTCGCAACCTTTGTGTGGGTCACAGGCCATTTTTGGCGAAGGGAGGAATCTGCTTCTGAGAAAACTGAGCCACGATCTCACGGGTCGTGACCCGTGTTCATCCGCAAAAACCCGCCCAAGCGGAGATTGAACGGGGCACCCTCGAGAGTAGAAATGCGCTAGGCAGGGTAACGTACTCAGGCACCATGTTCTTCTGTTTATTCACATTAATAGGGCCGAAAAACCTTCCACAGACGCTTACCCACGGCAAGTTCCCTCGTCTATCCAATAAATGGAACTCTTGCCGAAGGCGCCACGTATGTGAAGAGAGATTCCCGAAGGGGTCGGGGGTGAAGGCCATGTTGAACGTCAATCTTGAAAATAACGGCGAAGTGCTCATCCTGCGTTGCACGGGGCGAATTGTGGCGGGGGAAGAAGTAGCCTCGTTGAAAGCAGCGGTGCTCTGTCACCAGGACAGCAAAGTCATCGTTCTCGATTTCGCCAAGGTACAAATGCTGGATGGAGCCGGGATGGGATTGCTCGCCTTCCTTGCAGGGTGGACGCGCGTGGTGGGCATCAGGCTGAAGATCAGGAATCCTAGCCGGCGTGTTCAGGAGTTGCTCGAACTCACCAATCTCGATTCTGTGCTGGAAGTATATTTTGCGGAAGCGGCGCCGGATAGCAGTAAGCATCCAGCTGCCGTTTCACACCAGAACAGGCCTGCGGGCATGCTGGCCCACCGGTGAGACTTCAGTAACGCAGCAGCAAATCGCCAGCCAGGAAGAAGAAGAACACGACCGAGATCACGCCATTCATAGTGAAGAAAGCGGCATTCAGCCGGCTGAGATCGTCGGCAGAGACCAGCGAGTGTTCGTAAGCCAGCAGCAGAGCCACGGCAACGATTCCCACCATCGCCAACTTTCCTAATCCAAAAGCAATCGCCACGCCGACCAATAGCAGCAGCATGAGCAGGTGAAAAAGGCGCGCAATCCACAGCGCAGCCGGAATCCCGACATAGCACGGAATTGAGTGGAGCCCTCTGCGCTGATCGAATTCGTAGTCCTGGCAACTGTAGAGCACATCGAAGCCCCCCACCCAGAAGGTGACCGCGGCGGTGAGAAGCAGAATTCGCGGATCCAGCGAGTCCCGTACGGCGATCCAGGCGGCTGCCGGCGCGATGCCAAGCGCCAGCCCCAATACCAGGTGGGACCAACGCGTGAAGCGCTTGGTGTAGGAGTAGAGCAGCACGATAGCAAGCGCGACTGGTGACAGGACCAGAGTCATGCGATTCAATTGCGACGCCGCAAGCACAAACACCGCACAAGCGAGAACAACGAATGCTGACACGAAGCCCGGCGTCAGCGTTCCCGCGGGCAAAGCGCGCGATTGGGTGCGGGGGTTGGCGGCATCCATCGAAACGTCCGCCAAGCGATTAAATGCCATCGCCGCTGAACGCGCCGCTACCATGGCCACAATGATCCAAACAAGCTGATGGGCGGTTGGCAGGCCACCAGCCGCAAGCATGGCTCCGCAGAGTGCGAAGGGAAGCGCAAAAATCGAGTGCTCCCACTTGATCATCTCCAGGGTGACTCGCAAGTTATTGAGGACGGGCACGGAAAGATTGTAAGGGGTCGAGGTGTCGGGTGTCAGGTCTCGGTGTGAGCTCTTTACTCTTCCGTGAGGACGATCCCCCCCAGAAGCGGCACGAAACGACAGCCTTCCAATCGGTTGGTCAGTCGCAGACCCTGCTCTTTCCGGATCAGTTGCAGTTCCTGACATTCGGGCGGGCCCACGGGAATGACCATCCGTCCACCCTCATTCAGCTGCTCGAATAAGGCGGGGGGAACGTCGGTAGCGGCGGCGGCAACAATAATGCCGTCGAATGGTGAGCACTCGGGAAGTCCTTCGGTTCCGTCACCCGTGACCACCATAACGTTGGAATAGCCGAGCCGTGAGAGGGTCTGTTTCGCGGAATCCGCCAGGACCGCATGCCGCTCAATGCTGTATACCTGGGCAGCTATTTCGGCCAGCAGTGCGGTCTGGTATCCCGATCCTGTGCCGATTTCCAGGACCCGGTGCGACGGTTGCAGCGCCAAATATTCCAGCATGATGGCCACAATGTAGGGTTGAGAGATGGTTTGGGATTGTCCGATGGGAATGGGGTGATCATCGTAGGCTTGTGAGCGGAATTCCTCAGGCACAAACTCGTGTCGCGGCACGCGAGCCATCGCGGAGAGCACATTCTCGTCACGAATGCCCCTGGCCTGCAGCTGCGTCGCGACCATGCGCTCTCGCTCCAGTGCGTAAATGTCGGATTGTGTATCGGCGGACACCCTCAGCTCGCCATAACAATGGATTCCGACAGGCGAGGACAGCCGCCGCCTGTCCTTTTTCTTGCCAAGATTCTATTTTCGCCTCTGGCGCAGCCGGACATCAAAGCTGACCACGCCGTTCTGGTCGCGCACCGCCCGGATCGAGATACTGTGAGTGATGTTGTATTCCGCCTGGATGATCTGCTGCGATGTCTGCGAGACTTCGGTGCTGTAGGTCAGCGTGAGATTGTTCGAGACCTGCTGCTCGATAGTCACGGCCGGCGCGGTGCGAGTTGGCGTGGTTTCGGTGTTAAGACCCTGGGGATCGACTTTGATGCGGCTGATTCCGAACAGGCGCTGGGCGCGGTTGCTCAAGGTGGCATTGAGCGCCTGGCTCAAAATCGCATTGGAAGTCTCCTGGCTGAAGGCCGATGAGGAAGAACCCGCCAGGGCCGCCGACTCGCTCTGGGTGCGTCCGAGCGCCAGCAGCGCCATGATGTCGGCGGTGGGCAGGGGCGGCTCGGAACGGTAGGTGAAATTGAGCTTTTCTGGTGTGCCGTTTACCCCTAGCGTGATGTCGTAGTCGCGGACGTGAGTACTAGCCTGCAAATCCAGGATGGGCTGAATGCCGACCGGCCCGCGAAAGGTGATTTCACCTCGTTCCAGACGGTACTTGGTTCCGCTGAAGTAAACGTCGCCTTCCATGATGTCGACGCGCCCAAGAACCGTGGGGCGCGTCGCCGTTCCGCGAAGATGAAGATCCGCATCCCCCGAGAGCTTGGCCAGGGTGGACTGCATCTGCAATTCCGGGGTAGTAACCACGTGCACGTCGAGTCGCAGCTTGTTGAGAATCGAATTCGCCTGCTGCAGCGTGGCGGTGGTCTGTTTGCTGGTTTCCAGATAGCGGGCAAAGTCGAAATCTGGCGCCAGACTCAACTTCATGACCGTAGCGTTGCCGGAAAGTAGTGCCTCGGCCGCCGTACCTGTGAGGCGAAGGTCGTCGTCGGTAGTTGCGCTAATCCCCGCCGGGCGGAGGCGCACGTCCTGGCCTTGAATGGTGATGTCGAAGGCTAGCCGTGGGCTATAGGTCATGAAACCGCCCAGGTTCACCGTGCCCCCGCCAACATGGGCGGTGAGGGACTGAATCTGGAGGCGGTTTTGATTGAAGAGCAGCACACCCTTCATGTCGCTGAGCCCGTTGGGCAGATCCATCGACGAAATGCTGCCATTCACGACTTCAAGTTTTCCGTGGAACGCCGGGTCGGATAGACTGCCGCCCACATTCACAGCAACCGTGACCATGCCTCCGGCGGTGAGGTCAGGACTGAGATTTTCCAGCAATTTCAAATTCAATTGCCCGTCGGCACGCAGGTCTAGTTCGTGTTCGCCGCTCAGCTGAACTTTTCCGTGAGCCGTGATGTCTGTCCCTGCTCCCAGCAGCCGCAATTGATCAAGCGTGAGAGCTTGATTGTCTACACGGAATCGGATGGGGCCCTCGTTCGTCAGATTGATGTTTGCCACATTCAGAGACACTTGATTGAGGTCGCCAACGGCATTGAGGTCACGGGATTGACGCAGCGGGCCGCGAAGTTGCAGACCGCCGGCAACGGATGAGTGTCCGGTCACACCATTATGGAGATACGAGCGCAGCAAGGCATCGATGTCGAGATCAGCGAAGCGCAGCGTGAGGTCGGCGGGCCAGTCATTGCGCAAATGAACGGTTCCATCGATCGCCAGTTGCCCCTTGTCGAAGCTGGAACGGCCAGTCAGCTGCAGATCAGCGCCGCGAGTCACCGCGTCAAAGGTGAAGTCGCCGGCACGTTCTTTGTCGAAGACCAGATCGCGCAGCCGAACGTGGGCATTGATGACGGGCGCGTCCACCGTGCCGCTCCCCTCCGCCGTAAAATCCATGCGCGCTTCAACCGGGAAGCGCGCCTTCTGAAACTCAGGGAAGCGAAGCAGATCAAAGTTGGTGCCGCTGAGATTGAAATGGAACGCACGCGTGTCCGGGTTAAAGGCCGCGCCTCCCGTCAGCCGCGAGTCGCGGTAGATCACGACAATGTTGTTGAGCGCAGCTTCGCCTCCCCCAAAACGCAAATCAGCAGTAAAGCGGGAGATGGGCTGCCCGTACAGGGTAGCGTTGGTGAGCTGAAGCTGGCCCTCGCCATGGGGATTCAGCCTGGTTCCAGACGCATTCAGAGACAGGTTCAGGCGGCCGCCCGCGGGATAGTTGTAGCCCAGGATGGATTGCAGTTCCGCGAACTCGCCGTCGCGAACGTGAAGGCGGACTGTGAAAGGACTCGTTTCAGTCAGCTGGCCGTCCTGAAGCAGCGCGCTCAGATCAAAAGCAACGGCGGTTGGCCCGTGAACCAACATGCCATTGCGCGCGGAAATTGTGCGCGGCGAAGCACGAACGTCGGCAATCAGCGAATCCCAGTGAACTTGCCTCTCCGGAACCCGGTCGGAAGCTGGAAGAAGCGTATCGAAGTCGCTCATCTGCAAGCGCCCGGCCAGCATGAAATCGGAGAGCTTGCCGGTCGCGGTACCGTTGAAACTGGCGCGCCCCTTCAGGTTGACGGGGATCTGAGGTCCGCCAAAAGCGTTCAGGATGGGCTGCCACTCGCGGAGGTCTGTAGTTGTGGCCGATAGCCGCAGGCTGGAAGAGGAAGAAAGCTTCCCTGCCGCGCGGAACTGGGTCGCGCGGGTGGCCACGTTCAGCTGGGAGATTTCGAGTTCCTCCGCCGGCCGCCGATAAATCCCAGATGCCCGCGCAGTAATGGGAATCTGGCCACCCGCCAATTCTTCGGGTGGCGCCACGTCGAAGGCGAAGGAAGCCTCTGTGTTGCGTGGCGAACCTTTCCACCGGGCCGCAACTGTTCCCGCCCCAGAAGCTGCGAATTTGAGCCGGTCAAGTGGAAACTTCTTAGTGGCTAATGCAGTTCCCAACGCCGAGACGGAGATGTCCCTGAATCTCAGGTTAACCGTGCCCTTCTGCTCGCCGGCAGCACGAACTTTCGTCTTGGCGGGCGGAGTTGAGTTCAGCCAATTCAGTACGTCGGCATCGCCGACGGCGCTGCCCCCCAGCAGGTGTGCCTGCAGGTTAGAGATCTTGAGGTGCGCGGGACTTGCGTCGTACTGCGTCGTCAGGCTGGCATTCCGCAACGCAATTTGCGCATCCCGCCATTCAAAATCCTTGATCAACATTTTGCCGGTGGTGAGAAAGTCGTCGGCCGAGTAGCTGCCCTTGCCCCCGAGTTCCAGCATTCCTCCGCGTAGCTCGGATATACGCGTGACGGAAGCAAGATCAGCCAGGTCGATGCGGGCATTGTAGGTTCCCGTAAATTTTGGCCGGCGGAAATCGTCAACCTGCCCGCTGGCTTCCAAGCGCGAATGTCCCGAGACCCATGCCAGCGAGCCCACCTCGATCTGGTTTTGTCCCAGGCCGAACTGAGCCTGGATTGCGGAGGAGAAAGGGCGGAAATCAGGCAGTCTGGTGTCCACGTTTCTGACCCGCAGGTAACCTTGGTAGCGGCCGCGGAACAGCGAATACTTCAGCTCGGCAAAGACGCCGTTCGCGGTGAAATCCAGCGGGATTCTCTGGTTGTTCCACAATAGCTCGCCGTGACGCACCTCCAAGCGCCGAATCGACGCGCTGAAGAGCTCACCAACGGGTGATTTCGCGCTCGTCGTTGGGGTGGGCTGGTTCGTGCTGCCGTCCGGATAAATGATGATGTGAATAATGGGATGGTCGAGAGTGAGCGAGTTGAAACCGAATTCGCGCTCGAACACCGAGATGATCTTGATGGTCGCAACCAGGTTGTCCACGTGCGCGTAGGGAACCTCGCCGGGGGCTTCCCTGCCGTGGATCGTGAGATCATGGGCCTCCACCCGGAAGCGGAGCGGAACGACGCTGAACCTCCCGACCTCCACTCGGCCGCCAGTCATTTGCTCCAAGGCGGCAGCCACGCGACGATGCACCATGTTTTGAAAGGAACTGGTGTGGACGTACCAGATGACCGCGAGTGCCGCTAGCAGAGGTGCGGCGACAGCCGCCAGCAGAATTTTCCTGAAAGTCCGGGTCCGCGGCGGCTTGGGTTGTGATTCACTCAAGTCCTCCGCCTCCTATGCCTGAAGACTGGAAAGGAGTGCGAATGCTGCTCTCGGCACGCAGACTGCGTAGCCACGTGATCAGAAGGTCGTTCATCTTCTGCTGAGCCAGTAGCTCTTTGATTTTCGGGGCAACTTCGATCAGGGAAACTTCCTTCGCTCCCGAGGCGCGCAGCTCCGGCAGTAGCTTGTCGCGATAATAGGATTCTACGCTGCGCGCATCCACCTGCACGCTGGGACGGAGATGCGCGTCAACCATCCGCATCTCCTCCAGTTCGGCGGTCACCTTCTGGCGCAATTCACTTTCGGAGAGACCACAGAGTTGCAGGGCGGCTTTCCAGGTTAACTCATCAACAACTTCGGAGTGCTCCTTGCGGATGTCCTCAATCCGGCGATCCACATCGGCCGCGGAAGGATGCCGGAAGTCCGCCGGGTGAATCTGCTGGCGGATCAATTCCTGGTCAATCAGGCGATCCAGGGCAGCCTTGCGGTCTTCCAGAGTAACTTGATTGAGTGGGCGCCCGTTCACAAACGCTTCATACGAGAGAGCTTCATCCCAGTCGCTTTGCAGGATGATGTGTCCGTTCACCGTGGCCACGATACGGTCAATGATGTTGCCGGCGTAAGCGCACGCCGCCGTAAGGAGAATCACGAGTCCGAAATGGAGCAATTTCTTGGGCATCAGAATGTCTGTCCAATACTGAAGTAAACGTTAAAAGGACTCGCTTGTTTCGGTGCAAATACCTGATTCGGCGCCGTCCCCACAAAACTGGGAAACGACGGGGGATTCAGGTTATAGCCGAAGTCGAATCGGACCGGCCCGATGGGCGTCTTGTAGCGTACTCCAACTCCTATGGCGTGGGAAACGTAATTAAAGTCACATTGCTTATAGGTACTTTGTTGCATACACAGCTGCGGGTTCTTTTGATGCCAACGTAACAGGCTGTGCAGCATATCGTGGCCGGTATCAAAGACATTGCCGGAGTCGTGGAAGATAGCAAAACTCAAGTTATCTTGAAGCCAAGGTAAGGTAACTGGCGGAAACCGGAGTTCCAGGTTGTTAAGGAAAAGTGCGCTTCCGCCTACCGGAAAGCCCGATTGTGGGTCTCGCGGGCCAGCCTGGTTCAAGCCAAAACCACGATGGGAGTTTCCACCGCCGGAAAAAAAACGCTCGGGAAGAGGGATCACTGGAGGACACGGAGGCGCGGTAGAGGAAGTGCCGCAGGTTTGACTCGCCGCCGCGGCGGGAGAAAGGATCACCGTGTTACCAAACGCGTCTTCCATTCCGATCGTGGTCGAGCGGGCAAAAACATACTTCTTCTTGAAGAGATGGTAGGTCGAGTTCTGAACCAGCAAGCGGCTGAAATTGGCTTCCGAACCGAAGTACCCCGCCGCCACTCCTGCATCCAAGGTGGTATAGCTGCCCCGGGTACTTTCCAGGTCGCTGTCGCGCCGATTACGAATGTAGCTGAATCCCGGCATACCCACGCGTGTCGGCTGCGACAGCAACGGGACCTGGTTGGGACTGAAGTTGGAAGCGAAATTGGCTGCTTGCACCCGCCGGTATTGGAACCGGTAGAACAGGGTGCTGGCCTTGCTGAGCTTCTGCTCCGCCTGCACGGACCCTTCGAGGCGCCGGGAGGTGAACGTGGTGACGTCAAGCGTGTTGTCGTAAAAGGTCGTGAAGGTCAGTCGCAGGTTGTCGCTGTTGAACCAGCGGGGCGCGTCGTAGCTGAGCAGGGCGCGCTGCTGCAGCCGGCCAACGTGCGACTTGAACGCAATGGTGTGGTTCCGGCCGCGGAAATTGAGGCGAGTCACCTCAAAGGAAACGCGGGGGCTGACTCCAGTCCGGCCGGTGGGACTTGCGCCGCCTGTCGGCTGGCCGGTCTGAAATTCAAGACCAACACCGTAATTGAACGTGTAGCGCTTGGCTTCGCGGACATTAACCAGAATGTTTTTCTCCCGTTCCTTTCCGTCCGGGTTCTGAACGGCGGTGTCCACTTGGTTGAAGATACTAAGATCGTAGAGGCGGCGCTGAGTGTCGAGCATGTCGATCTGGCTCACCGGATCACCGGGATGCACCTGCAGTTGCCGCTGCACGATGTAGGGTCGGGTGTGATATAGCCCGGAGAGCAGCACCTGGTCCACAAAGACTTGGTCACCTTCATGGACAGTGAAGGTCACATCCATCCGGTAGGGCTGCCCTTCCATGGGTTTGGCGGACGCTTCGAAGCTGGCATTGGGAAACCCATGGTTAAAGTAGTCGTTCAGGATGGAATCGCGGTCGTTAGAAACGTAATAATCGGAGAAAGGCTGCCCTTCCTGGGTGTAAATCACACTGCGTAGCTCGTCCTCAGAACGGCTTTTGTTGCCCATGATGTGGAGAGCACCGACTAGCGTCTGTGGGCCTTCGTCGACCTGCAGCTGAACGGCAAGCTGGTTGGGCACGCCCCCGTAGTTATCGATCAGGTTGCTGGTGATCTTGACCTGCGCGAAACCTTGAGCTCGGTAGAGTGCCTCCAGCCCGCGGATGTCGCTGGCCAGCAAAGACTGGCTGTAGCGGCCATGAGAAAACAAGCGGCCCGCGGGTTGCACCTGCATGCGTGAACGCAGATCTGCTTCATCGAAGTACTTGATTCCAGTGGGAGAAAGCGTCTGAATTTCGATTCCGATTTTCACCAGCTTGTGGCGCGGGCCAGGATCAACCACGTAGCTTACGCGTAGCCGGTCATTACTGGTTCCGGCCGACTCCCTTTTAATGGCCACCTTGGCCTCGAAAAATCCGCGGGTTTGCAGGTAATCGAGCAAATTGCGGCGCCCCTCGTTCAGCAGGTCCTCGTCGAGCGCGTTTTCTTCATAAACCGGAATGTATTTTCTGATTAGGCGGCGGCTGAGGTGAAATCCTTCAACGGCGACTTCGACGACCGGCCCCGGATCGATATCAAACGTGTAATCAACGGCATTCTTTTCGGGACGATACACATGGTTCACCGTGACTTGGGCCAAGAGACGATTCTTCTTCTGGTACTTCTTGCGCAGCCGTTGCAGGGCATTGGTCAGGCCGTCCGCAGAAACCGTGTCCCCCGGATGGATGTTGGCGATTTCCCGGATTTCCTCGGGCGAATACCCAGTCTTCCCGGTGATGGTAACGCTGCCGACGTGAGCCCGCTCGCCCGCCGAGACTTTGAATCGGATGGCAACCTGCTGGGTCTTGGCATCAGGCTGTTCTTCGTCGGACACCTGGGAACGGTAGTATCCGTTCTGCTCCATGAGGTCGCTAATTCCCACCCGCGCGCGCTCTATTTCTTCGCGAGTTAATAATTCGCCCAGCTGCAGCTTGCTGGCATTGATGATCTGCGTATCCGTGGGGTGTCCGGGCGCGCCCTCAACCGTAATCTCGCCGACAAAATAATTCGGGGTAGTCAGAAACACGACCGTCACTTGGTGGTCCGGCGTGTGTTCGGCTTCCACCTGGATGTCAGAGAAGCGCCCAGTGGAGTACAGGGCCTGAATACTCTCGCGCAGCTTCGCACGTTCCAGAGGCTCGCCCGGCTTCAACACAACCATTTGACGCAGTTCGGCTTGATCCTTGTGTGACTCGACTCCCCGAAATTCGATGTCCCCAACCGGCAAGTCCTGATAATCAGCGATAGCGCTGAGCAGCGGAAATGTCTGTTCCGGAGCCTGATTCTGGGCCAATGCAGTCGCGCAGAGAAAGGCCAAGAGGACGCCCACACTAACCGACGCGAGCGCCCGCCCCACCGCGCTTCTGACCAGCGTGCCCGTTAACTGCAAGAATTCTCCTCAAGACAGGCCCGCGGGCCTGTGTTGACCCTTACCAAGTTCGATGAGCAGCTCTCGGCCAATGTTGTACTTCGCGCCTTCCGGCTAGTTCCAGAACTGACCCTTATAATAATCGGTTACGCAGCTTTCCTCAGGTGATGGGTTTGGAACCAGACGATAGGTATTCACGACAGGTGCTCTTCCGGGGGATCGGCGAAGAGGGCCAGAAACATCTGGTAAGCGCACGGGTCGCGGTCGTCGGCTGTGGCGCAACCGGATCGGCAGTGGCTTCCCTGCTGGCGCGCTCGGGCGTGGGCACGTTGCGAATCATTGACCGGGATTACGTTGAGCTGAGCAATCTGCAGCGCCAGTCATTGTTCGATGAAGCCGACGCCGCCGAATCTCTGCCCAAGGCCATCGCTGCCGCCCGCAAGATTGCCGCCTTCAACTCGCAGATTGTGATAGAACCGCAAGTTGCGGACTTGACCCCTGAGAACATTGAATCGTTGCTCGCGGGAATGCAACTGATTCTCGATGGAACTGATAATTTCGAAACCCGTTACCTCGTCAATGACTATTGTGTGCAGAATCGCTTGCCCTGGATCTATGCGGCGGCAGTAGGTAGTTATGGAGTCACGTTAAATATCCTGCCCGGCCAGACAGCTTGCCTCGCCTGCGTTTTTCCTGATCCGCCCCACGGCACCTTCGAAACTTGCGAGACCGCCGGCATTCTGAATTCGGCAGTCAATCTGGTGGCTTCCATCGAGGCATCTGAGGCTCTCAAATTTTTGGTGGGGGCGCAGGACAAACTTCGCCGGACTTTGCTGTCGTTCGACGTGTGGGTAAACGAACGCGCGGAAGTGGCCGCTTCCAGGCCCCGCGCTGGTTGTCGCGCCTGCGCCGAGCGCGACTTCGTCCACCTGGCCGGTGAGGGCCGCCCCCACATTACCCTGTGCGGCAGGAACTCGGTGCAGATTCACGAGCGCCACCGGCCCGTCGATTTCACAGAAATCAGTCAACGGCTGACCCCCCACGGCGCCGTGCGGCACAACGACTTCGTGCTGAAGTTCTGGCACGAGCCCTATGAAATGACTCTGTTTCCTGATGGTCGAGCGATCATCAAGGGAACCACCGACACTGCGGTCGCGCGCAGTCTGTACGCCAGATACGTCGGCACCTGAGATTGGTGGATGCTGCTTCTGATGCTGAATGGTGCACGTTTTGCGCAAGGATTTGCATAGCTGGCGCACTTTTCCTCCCGCAAGTGTCAGCCAATCATCCAAAATAGCGGGCAATACCCGGTCAAAACTCGGTCCCCGGAACCTCAAACAGACTGGCATTCTGGCTGCTCTACTCGGTAAGCAAGGCTAGGTCAACCCAGGAGGCGGTATGCGTTTACTCACGGTTCTGTGCTCGATTGTCCTGCTTTCGGCTGTGGCACTGGGCCAGGCTCCAGTGCGAGGTATTGCGGCTTATTGTCCTTACGGTTGTGGCCCCTACATCCCGCTGGTGACAACCCCGATGGTTTCGCTAGACGCAGCTTCGACTGCCCCCGCAGGCGCAAGGAATGCTACCGGCGGCTTGGTAGCTGGCGCGACCAATTCCACCCTGTCCATGACTAACGTTTCGCCCGATGCCGTCTATACCCAGCCGGTGTGGTATTCAGGAGCCACCACCCCTACCTTAGGCGAGGCGGTGCACATCCCGGTGACTATGGTGAGGCCGGTCCACGTAGAGCACGCGGTTGAGCGGATGAAGCACGAGGGCGAGCGGCATGCTGCTTGGCTGTATTTCGCCGCGCCAGAAGAAACCGCCAGCGCAACCGAAGCCATGGTCAGCGCAAAGAGCGCGAAGAAGGCGACTCGTACCTTCACCAACCAGGATGTAGAGCGCCAGAACCAGAAGAATGGTGAGTTCAAGTACAACGGTAAGGCCGGGAAGATTCAATAGGCTCTCGGATTGTTTCAGTCATCCCGATTGTCATGTCGTCATCCTGAACCGGCGCTAGCCGGTGAAGGACCTGGCGTGCAGAGTTTCACAGCTATGCACGCGAGATCCTTCGCAGCCTGACAGCTGCTCAGGATGACGATATGCTTTGCTAACCGGCTCAAGGCTAGTAGCTACCCTGCCACTCTGCTATCCTCTTCGTTTCGACACCCGGATTCCTAGAAAACCAAACGATGCCTGAATCCCCGCGTTCTGAACCCTCGCGTGCCTATCGCTGGATTGTTCTCATTTTTCTCAGCATTGCCATGGGCGGCAATTACTACATCTACGACAGCATCAACCCGCTGGAGAGAATCTTCATCGAGCACCTAGGGTACTCGGGGACGCGTTTTGGCTGGCTGAACTCCAGCTACAGCGTGGCCGCCGTGCTCACGCTTCTGATTGGCGGAATCATCATCGACAAGATTGGTACTAAGAAGGCCCTGTTCATCTTTTCTGTCTTGTGTTTGATCGGGGCAGTCTTGACGGCCGCGAAGGGCAGTTTCGGGATCATGGTAGCGGGGCGGACAGTCCTGGGCCTCGGCGCTGAATCCATGATTGTTGCGGTGACCACAGCTCTGGCCAAGTGGTTTAAAGGCAAGGAACTAAGCTTTGCTTTCGGTGTCAACCTGACGATTGCGCGCTTGGCTTCGGTGGCCGCCGACAATTCTCCAACCTGGGCTCACTCCGCCTTCTACCCACAAGGCGCAGCAGGACCTCCCAGCTGGCGCGGTCCGCTCATGATCGCGGTTGGGGCGGGAGTCCTCAGCGTGGTCTGCGCCATCGTCTACTGGATTTTGGAGAGCCGCGCCGAGCAGCGCTACCAATTGGGCAAAGCCGGGGAAGTTGACAAGCTCCAGATGCGCGGTATCCTCCGCTTCGATCTCTCTTACTGGTACGTTGTGGGCCTGTGCTTCACCTTTTATTCCGCAATCTTCCCGTTTCGAACCTTCGCCATCGACTTCTTTACCAACAAATTGCTGGCCCAGCACGGGGGCGCAATGGCCTCAGAGGCGGCGCGGATTGTGTCTCACGAGAGAGCGGGTTTCTTCAACAGCCTGCTGCCACTCTCAGCCATGATCGTGACCCCCTGGTTCGGCCTCCTGTCGGACAAAGTGGGCAAGCGGGCACTGTTCATGATGTTAGGCTCCGTCTTGCTGATGCCTGTTTATCTCCTCATGGCTTACACCAACGTGTCGCTCTGGCTCCCCGTCAGCTTGATGGGTATCGCGTTCTCTCTGATTCCGGCAGTGATGTGGCCTTCGGTGGCGTATATCGTCGAGCAGGCGCGGCTGGGCACCGCCTATGCGCTCATGACCTTATTCCAGCAAGTCGGGTTTTTCATCATGAATCTTCTGATTGGCAAGGCCAATGACTTCGCTGGCGCAGGCTTGCAAAATCCCGGTGGCTACGCCCTCGGGATGTGGATTTTCTCGGTGCTGGGTTTCGTAGGCTTAGCCTTGTCCATCCTCCTGAAGATTCGCGAAACCGGCCCCCACGGCCACGGGTTAGAAACTATAACGACGGCCACGGCGGCGGGCCTAGTTTGACGTAGTTGGGTCAGGCCTTTAGGCTGCTAAAAGGGGACACTAAAGTCACTGGCTTCAGCGGCGCGACGCAAAGCTAACAGCCGTCTGGAGTTGATGTTATGCGCGGCCCAAGGCTCGCCTCGGAGGATACCCGGCGAGACTGCAAGCCGTACAACAAAAAGCTACTTAGCCGCATCCGATTAAGTGCGGCCGGAAAAGGCGATTTGACCGGCGCAAGCAAAAAACAGGGCGACCAGCTTTCCGAAGCAGAGGCAATTGAGCGGGCCAGGTCAGGCGATGCCGAAGCTTTCGAGGTTTTGTATAACCTCCACAAGCGGCGGGTCTACTCGTTGTGTTTGCGCATGACGACCAACACAGCGGAGGCTGAGGATCTGACCCAAGAAGCGTTCCTGCAATTGTTCCGCAAGATTGGGACGTTTCGCGGGGAGTCAGCATTCTCCACCTGGCTGCATCGCATGGCGGTCAACGTTGTCCTGATGCGTCTCCGCAAGAAGGGTCTGCAAGTGGTGCCGATTGAGGAGACCGTCGAGACTGAGGAGGAGACGCCCAAGAAAGAATTGGGTGCGCCGGATCCGGCTTTGGCTGGTTCGATTGACCGGCTGCAAATGCAGAAAGCGGTGGAGAGCCTGCCGCCCGGTTATCGCACGATTTTTGTGCTCCATGATGTTGAGGGCTACGAGCACAACGAAATTGCCGAGATTGTGGGTTGTTCGATCGGCAATAGCAAGTCGCAGTTGCACAAGGCTCGAATGAAATTGCGTGAGCTCCTGAAGACGAGCAGAACCGAAAAGGTCAACAAGCCGTAAGGGAGCGGAAGCGGTACAAGTTGCGGTATCGGGGAGAGAGGATCGATGACGTGTACGGATTTCCAAGATAAATTGCCGGATCTGATTGATGGCGAGGCTGCCGGTGAGCATGCGGCCCACCTGAAGTCATGTGCCGCTTGTTCGGATCTGGTCTCCGACCTGCGCGCCATCGCGTCCGGCGCCAAGGTCTTGTGCTCGGCCGATGAGCCCAGCCCCCGGGTGTGGGCCAATATTCAGCGGGCACTGGAAGCGGAAGGTTTGGTACGCACCCCCCGGCAAGCGGGGGGTGTTTTGACTCCGGCGCGACGGCACTGGGCTCCCGCCTGGCTGGTCGCGGTAGCTGCCCTGGTACTGGTCGGTTTCGGCGTTCTCATTTATCAGAACCGCTTAGTCCAGCCGACTCAAGTCGCCAAAGAGACCCCCGCAACGCTTACCATAGCGACTCCGCCGGCAACCCTGGCGGATGATGATCTGCAACTATTAACGCAGCTGTCGCCAGCAATGCGGGATACCTACGAAACCAATTTGAAGGACGTCAACGCATTTATTCAGGACGCGCAGGAGAGCCTGGCTCGGAATCCGAATGACGAGGATGCCCGGCACTTCCTGATGGACGCTTACCAGCAAAAGGAAGTGGTCTACCAACTGGCGATGGATCGCACGCAGTAGAATGACGCTCCGGTCCGGTGGGACACTCTACGCAGAGCGGGAGGCGGGGAGAAGGGCTTTTATGGTAACCAAGCAGCGCGTCGGAGAGGTGGCGGTTGTGGTGGTCGCGTGCGTTATCGCTGTCGCGGCCAGCGAGAAGAAGGAGTTCAAGTACACAGTCGGTCCCAGGGCCAGCGTAACTATCAATAATCAATTCGGCCCCGTCTCGGTGAAGCCCTCTGCCGGCAATCAGGTCATCATCACCGCTATCCTCCAGTCCAACAAGGTAGAAGTCGATGACAGCAAGATCGGCGACCGGGTGGAGTTGAAATCTCATCTTCTTCAGGGCGCCACTCCGGAGAATGCGCGGGTTGAATACGAGGCCTTTGTACCGGCCGACGCCAGCGTCTCCATCCATTCGACCAACGGACCGGTGCGGGCTGAGCAGCTGCACGGAGACCTTACCCTGGAAGGCGACACCGCCACCATGGAAGTTCACGATATCAGCGACGCCCACGTCCACGTGAACAGCCTGAATGGCCCCATTACTCTCACCAACATCCATAACGGCCACGTCGAGATCAGTTCCGTGGGCGGAGATGTCATGCTGAATTCGGTGACGGGTCCCTTGGTGTCAGTAACTTCTACCACCGGCAAGATTCATTATGACGGTGATTTCGGCATCGGTGGTGACTACAAGTTGACCAGTCACAGCGGCGACATCGAAGCGATTATCCCTGCCGATGCTTCCTTTGATGTCACAGCTAAGTCCATGCGCGGCGACGTGCAGAACGATTTTCCGCTGCAACCCAAGCAGCACATCACCTTCCTTCCCGAGAAGGGGCGTTCCTTCGTAGGTACCGCGGGCAGAGCCGCCTCTTCGGTCCTGCTCCGCACCGTGAGTGGTAAAATCCGCCTCAAGAAACGCTAAGAGCCAAGAGCTATAGCCGGTCATTGGTATCCGGGCATGTCTTCAGACGTGCCCTAAGTCGCAGAAAATGCGTGCGGCTTTAGCCGCTGGAAAACGAGCTTCCCGCGACCATGACGAGCACGTCACGACGCCGCCAGCCGAGTAAGCCGGTACGCGCCTTGTTCCTGGTCGGCTTTATGGGTTCCGGCAAGACTAGCGTCGGTCAGGCTCTGAGCCGGCACCTCGCCTGGGATTTCGTAGATCTCGACGCCCGGGTTGAGGCCAGCCAGGGCTGTTCCATCGCGGAAATCTTTCGTAACCTGGGAGAAGCCGGTTTTCGGCAAGCGGAACGCGAAGCGCTGCTAGAGTTATTAACGGAGATGCAAGCCTCCCCCGCGGTCGCGGCCCTGGGCGGAGGTGCTTTCGTGCAACCGGAAAATCTCGCAGCGCTGGAAAACTCCGGCATCCCCGCGGTTTTCCTCGATGCGCCGCTGCAGGAACTCTGGGAGCGTTGCCGGTCCGAAAAAACCGAACGGCCGCTAGCCCAGAGCCTGAACCAATTCCGCCAATTGTACGAAGCGCGACGCCCAATTTACATGAAGGCAGCTCTGCGCATCCAAACCAGCGGCAAGGACGTGGCTGCGATCGCGGCGGAAGTTATTTCGCGATTAGGGCTCAATCATGAAGGCAAGGAGAAGTAAGGTGAAGTTGAGAAGCGTACTGGCACTGGGAATCGTTTCGCTGCTATTCTCGGCGACCCTTACCGCCAGCAAGGAACCCGCCGGCCAGACGATTGATTCAGGTTCCTTCGGCGTCTATGTGAACGGACAGCGGGTGGCGGACGAGACTTTCACGATTGTGCAGTCCACCAGCGGCAGCACCATCAGTTCTCAGTTGCACGAGGAAGGTGGTGGCAACAAAGCTACCCAAACTTCCCAGCTACAACTGACCGCTGCAGGCGAGTTGATCCGCTACGAGTGGCACGAACTCAGCCCCTCTAAAACGGAACTGGAACTCGTGCCTAACGATCAGTTTCTGACCGAACGCGTGACGGTGAACCCGGGCGAAAAGCCGGCGGAACAACCCTTCCTGCTGCCCAGTTCTACCGTGGTGCTGGATAACAATTTCTTCATCCACCGCCAGTTGCTGGCTTGGCGCTACCTGGCCCAGAACTGCAAATCGGAAAACGGCCAACCCTTGCAGTGCACGTCCGGCCCAACCTCGTTTGGCGCAATCGTTCCTCAAGACCGCCTCTCGATGCGGGTCAGCCTGGAGCCGGTGGGCCGGGAAAAGGTGCAAATCAAGGGTGCCGAACGCGAGCTGCCCCGCTTTGCCCTGAAATTTGAAGGCGGAGAGTGGGCGTTGTGGCTGGATGATCAGGACCACTTCAAGATCGTGAAGATTGTTATTCCCAGTGAGAAAACCGAAATCGTGCGGGATTAAGATAGAGAGCGATGGGAGCAGCCTTTGGTCCTGATTGATACCCGGACCGCGCGTGCTTTGTTCACCGCCCTGGTGTTCGCATTGGCCATTGGCTTCCTCTACGCTGCGCGCCACACACTGGTAGCCTTCCTGTTTGCCATATTCTTTGCCTATCTGGTAGATCCGCTGGTTTCCAATCTCGAAAAGTTGGTCAAAGGCCGAGGCCGGGCAATTGCAATTATTTACCTGTTGCTTTTGATTCTCGTCGGTATCTTCTTCTCCTTCGTAGGACCGAAGATCGGGCGCGAGGGGGCCAGGCTCGGCCAGTCGATGCCTGCCTTGCTGGATAAAGTCAGTTCCGGAGAAATCGTTGAGCAAATCGGACAAGAGCGCGGCTGGAGCTTCAATACCAAGCAGCAGTTCAAAGAATATCTGTTTAAATACAGCGGGCAGATCAGAACCGTCGCCCAGCGCATTGGACTACGGGTCGCCGAGGTCGCCCAGAATGCCTGGCTTCTCATACTTATTCCTATCCTTGCCGCTTTCTTTCTGAAAGATGGGCGTGCCTTCAGCAACGCATTCCTTTCGTTTGTTCACAGCAAGCCCAAGCGCGAGTTCATGGAGGGAGTCATCGCCGACATGAACCAGATGCTGGCGCATTTCATCCGGGCGCAATTGACCCTGGCAGCGCTATCTCTGATCGTCTACAACACCTTTCTTGGACTGATGCGTGTGCCCTACGCGCTTGTCTTAGGCACGGCTGGCGGTGTGATGGAGTTCATTCCAGTTGTTGGTCCGCTGGTTGCGGCCTTTCTTATTCTGAGCGTGGCCCTCCTGATGAGTTATAAGCATTGGTTAGTCCTGGTTTTGTTCCTGGGCGCGTGGCGACTGGTACAGGACTATGTCATTGCACCCAGAGTGATGGGCGAAAAGATGGAACTGCATCCCCTGGCGGCAATTTTCGGCGTACTGGCGGGCGGAGAGATTGCCGGAGTGCTGGGCGTCTATTTGTCGATTCCCATCATGGCCAGCCTGCGCATCGTCTGGCGCCGCTGGCAGCTTTATTCGGAGAAAAAGCGCTTTGGTCCGTTGAACGAATACGCATTCGGCAGTGGCGAATTCCCACCAAGGCTCTGATGCGACCCTGGAGACGCGACTTCCCGGCAGCTCAACCTCAGTGAATTGATTAGGCAGGCTGTGCTACTGCTTCGACTACTTTCACGTTCCGCAGAAACTCTGCCGCTGCCTCTGGCAAGACAGTGTTGATGAACATTCCCGAACCGAGTTCGAACCCAGCCACCCGAGTCAGACGGGGAATCACGCTGAGATACCAGTGAAAATATTTCACCCCGACACATTCCGCGGGGCGCGGTTCGGATGGTGAAGTTGAAATCAGGATTCTTCAGTCCTTGATACAGTTTGGCGAGAACTGTCCGCAGTGCCCGGCCCAAGTCGGCGATTTCGAGCTCGCTGATATCGCCGAAGCTGGCCATGTGTCGCCGCGGATAAATGTGAGTGCTGAACGGGGCGGGCGACGCAAACAGCTCAAAGGCGACGAAGTGTTCCGTCGCCAGCACGATCCGTTTCTGCTCCCCCAGTTCCTCCTCCAGTACTTGGCAGAAAATGCAGGTGCCAAAGTCGTCATAGTGCCGGAGCGCCTCCTGGAACCTGTGCCGGACTTGCAGAGAAATCACTGGGGTGGCGATCAGTTGTGAATGCGGGTGCTCCAGGCTGGTGCCTGCATCCATCCCGTGGTTCTTGAAGATCGTGATTTGTGCGATGCGGGGATCCAGGCTCAGATCGGCGTAGCGAGCTTTGTAAATGCGCAACACGTCGGAGACCTGCGCGTCCGACATCAAGGCCATGAGTTTCGAATGGTCCGGGGTTTCGATGATGATCTCGTGCACGCCGAAGCCATTGATAGTCCGCTGGGTGCGGTAAATCGTGCGCTCCGGTTCTTCGTCGCGGGACAGGGCCGCAAACTTGTTAGGCACAACCCGCGCTTGCCAGCTGTCCCCGTTGGTTCCAGTCAACCGCAACACTTCGGGAGGGGTTTGGGCTTCGTTGCCGGGACAAAAGGGGCAATTAGCCATGTACGCCGGTGTGGCTTTGATTGGGCGGTGAACTACCATCTCTTCGGGACGCTTGGCGCGCTCGGTGGCAATGATTACCCACTCCTTGGTCACGAAATTCTGGCGTAACTCCGGCATGTTGTACTCCTGCTTCGCTATCGACACGAACTGCGATATGAATTATCCAAATTATGCGCTTGCTTTCCCCGGTATCTGCAAGATGTTTCAACTTAATGTCCGCTCGCGCGGCGCATTCCAGCCACCGGCAAATCATGTTGTAAAATTCAGAGTCACCCTCTATGCACAAGAAAATTCAGGTCGGGATCCTCGGCGCCACCGGCATTGTCGGACAACGCTTCATCCAGATGCTGGAGCATCACCCCTGGTTCGAAGTCGCCTGGCTAGCGGCCTCGGAGCGTTCCGAGGGCCGGCATTATGCGGAAGCTGCGCGCTGGCGCATGAAAACAGCTTTGCCCGAGCGAGTTGCCAGAATGCTGGTCTCGCCGGCAAACCCCACCGGCGCTCCCAAAGTGATTTTTGCCGCCCTGGATGCGGCCGCCGCCCACGAACTCGAGCCAAAGTTCGCCGAAGCGGGCTGCGCCGTCATTTCCAATTCCAGCGCTCTGCGCATGAAGCCTGACGTGCCGCTGGTGATTCCCGAGGTCAATGCCGATCACGTGAAGCTGATCGAATGCCAAGCTTGGCGGCGCAAATCCGGTGGTTTCGCCGTGACCAACCCCAACTGCTCCGCGATCGGGCTCGTACTGGCCCTAGCCCCTTTGCATCAGCAATTCGGACTGGAGACGGTGATGGCGGTTACCATGCAGGCTGTCAGCGGCGCGGGTTATCCGGGAGTGGCTTCGCTGGACATTTTGGGAAATGTCATCCCGTATATTGCAAAAGAAGAAGAGAAGATGGAAGAGGAGACGCTCAAATTGCTGGGGCAATTGAACGGGTCAGGCATCAAACCCGCAGCTTTCAAGATGAGCGCCCAGTGCAACCGCGTGGCGGTAGAGGACGGGCATACCGAATCTGTATCAGTGAAGCTGAAGAAGAATGCCCAGCAGGCGGAAATTATTACCGCGTGGAATGAGTTTCGCAGTGTGCCGCAGGAATTAAAGCTGCCCAGCGCGCCGGAAAGGCCGGTCATCTATCTCCATGCCGCCGATCGCCCGCAGCCCAGGTTTGACGCCGATTCGGGAGCAGGCATGACGGCCACCGTCGGACGTTTGCGGCCGTGTGGCGTGCTGGATTGGAAGTTCACGGTGCTCTCGCACAACACTATTCGCGGAGCCGCGGGCGCCGCCCTGCTCAACGCCGAACTACTCAAAGCGGAGGGGTATCTCGATTGACCGCGCAGCTCCTTCTTATCGTTCCGATATTTTTCCTCGTCATTCCGACTTTTTTCCGGGTCATTTTGAATTTTTCTCTTGTCATTCCGAGCGCAGCGAGGAATCTTGGGTCTCACCTTTTTGTGCAATCTTCTCTTGCTTGCCCGGTTCAGTGTTCACCGTCGGCGTCTGAGGTAACCCTGCCGTGCTGGTAATGAAATTTGGCGGCACCTCGGTCGAGGACGCCAAGGCCATCGAACGCGCTGCCGCGATTGTTAAGGGACGCCTGCCGAAAAAGCCGGTCGTCGTGGTCAGTGCCATGGCCAAGGTCACCGATCAACTGCTGGCCACGGCACGCGCCGCCGGCACCGGAGACCGCGAAACCGCACTGAAGCTCTCGCGCAGCCTGCGCGAACGCCATTACAACACGGCTGGAGAGCTGCTTGGCACCGGAGTTTTTACTCAATTTCACAGCGAACTAGAAAGCGATTTTGACACTCTCGATGAACTCCTGCGTGGCATTGCCGCGGTTGGCGAGTTGACCCCTCGCACCACCGATCACGTGGCGGCCTATGGCGAGTTGCTGTCCAGCAAGATTGTGACTGCGGCCTTATCTGCGCGCGGCATCGATTCCACGCTGGTAGATTCGCGCGAGTGCATCGTCACCGACAATACCCACACGCGCGCGGTTCCTCATTTCGAGGACACGAACCAGAAGCTGAAGTCCAACGTAAAACCCCTGGTGGACAGCAGCCGGGTGCCAGTCATGGGAGGCTTCATCGGCGCTACGCGAGCCGGGACCACCACCACCATCGGCCGCGGTGGCTCGGATTTTTCGGCGGCCATCGTTGGCGCGGGGCTGGACGCGGAGCGGATCGAAATCTGGACCGACGTTGACGGTATGATGACCACCGACCCCCACACTTGCCCGGAGGCGCGCCGGATCAAGTCCATCAGCTTCGACGAGGCGGCGGAACTGGCTTATTTTGGCGCCAAGGTACTGCACCCGGCGACATTGCTGCCGGCCATTCAGAAGAATATCCCGGTTTACATTCTCAATTCCCGTAATCCCAAGTGCGAGGGAACGCGCATCACAGCGCGTGCCCCACATTGCCGAAATGTGTTTAAAGCCATCGCGGCCAAGAAGCGGATCACCATCATCGATCTCACCGCCACGCGCATGTTGATGGCCTATGGCTTCCTGAAGAACATCTTCGACGCTTTCGAACGGCACCGCGTGGCCGTAGATGTTGTCTCTACTTCTGAAGTCAGCGTCTCGCTGACCGTGGACTCCAATGAGTCAATTCCAGCGCTGGCCGCCGATCTGGCCAAGCTGGCGGATGTAAAGTACGAAGGCCGCAAAGCCATCGTCTGCCTGGTGGGGGAGAACCTGCGCGAGACGCCTGGCATTGCTGCCCGCGTTTTCAACGTGCTGCCCGACGTGAATATTCGGATGATTTCCCAGGGCGCGTCGGAGATAAATCTGACTTTCGTAATCGAGGAAGACGTGGTTCCCGAGGTAGTGCGCCGGTTACATAAGGCGTTTTTTTCGGAACTCGATCCCGAGATCTTCGAGTAAAGCTTTTCAACCACTTGCAGGCTCTTTGGCAGGTTGCCGGGCCGCAGGCCAACCCTCAGAAAACCCACCGACAATGTATTACCTCCGTAACGTGCAACGGCTCACGGTTCCGCTATACCCTTACGCCATAAGCGTGTAGCAGGAGCGGTTTTATTCTCGGCACCGGCGCCAATTTAGCCCGCAGTGAGTCCGCGCGCGCGTTTGTCCACAGCCTCAACATCCTGGTGAAGTACGTCCGGCTGTACGGATTTGAGCACAAGCGCACGGAAGCGCAATTTGCCACGGCCTGGAAAGAGCTGCAAAATGGACTTCCGTCCGCAGGCGAGAGCGGGTTCCTGCTGGGGGTTTCCGGTTCCAAGCTGCTGCTGGACGGCATCCCGCTGGACACAGGTCAAGCCGAACGCAGCTTTGCGCAACTGCTCACCGCTGCCGGCCTGGCCAGCATCCATTTCTCCGCCCAGGTCACGATCGAAGATTTCAGCAGCTTGGTGAAGGCTTTCGCCAGTGCCGGCTCGAAAGCCCAGGATGTAGCTCAGCAGATCAAGGATTCACTCGGCGACAGCAAGAAATCCAGTATCAAGATCAATGAAGTGAGATTTGTGGCCGCTGATCCTGCCACGGGGGAAGTTAGCGTGGCGGCGCAGATCGCAGCCCAGACCCTCGGCCCGGAATTCAAACAGTGGCTGAACGATCCACAGAAACTCCTGCAACTGATCGCGGCGGCGGAAGGCGCACAGAGTGGCGGAACTCCAGGCACGGCCCCCTTGGGCAGTGTCCCGATTGGACATGGCGGGGGCGGTACCGGCACCGGGGGCGGCACAGGCAGCGGTGTCGGCACGGGGACAGGTCAGGGAACACCGGGCGGAGGCGACATTGGCGGAACCACCGTTCCCCTCCAGGAAGAAGAAGTCATCCAAGCCATTCGGCTGCTGACTCATTTCGGGCAAATCACACAAGATCCCAACGCCAAACCGGAACTGCTGCAGCAGGAATTCGGGCAAGCGAGTCCGAACACGCGCCTCAATCTGCAACAACTGCTCGAAAGCCTCGCTTCCAACGTAGCCGAGGATGATGATCGGAGCACGCCGCTTCTCATGAAGGCGGCCGAGCACATGGCCATCCGCTTTGCTCTGGAGAGGTACCAGAAGGGCGAAGTCAAGGTCAACGCCGTGCACCAGATGCTGGAGCACATGAGCCGCCAGATGGACACCTTGCGGCAGATCCTGCGCATCCAGGAAGAAAAGATGAACAAGGCGGGCATCCTGGTCGAGTCGCACGCCGACATTCTGGATCGCTTGTTCTGGGCCGAGGTGCCAGAAGCGGGCAAGAAGAGCGTCTTGCTGTCCAACGAGGCGCCCTGCGTCCCTCCCCGCAACGTACGCCAATTCCTGGAACAACTGCTGGAGCGCGGCGACAAGGAATCCGCCGATAAGATCCTTCGCAATTACTTCAGCTGCCTGAATGCTAAAGATCCGGAAAACCGGCGCAAAACGGCTATCGGAATGAGCCAACTGGCCGACTTGTACGCAGCTCCGGGCGGCGACCTGATGGCGGCGGCGATCAAGCAGGTAGGCGAGTGTCTCACCAGGGAACAGGACACTGAGCTCCAGAGCTTGCTGGGCGCGGCTTTTGTCCGTCTTAGTCAGGAGGCCAATAATCGCAAGCAGTATGGCGCCATTGGGCAAGTACTGGTCTCGATGGAGAGCGTGGGCAAGAACCGGCCCTTGCTGGCCAAGGATATGCAGCCACGAATTGGCGTCGAGAACCGCCTGCCGGAGTTCATCGACGAAGCCATGCACATGGCGGAGATTCCGCCGGAACTCCTGCAGGTGCTGCAACGCACCGCCCAAGCCTCCGTAGACCACCTCGCTGACCGCTTCTTCCGCTGCATGCAGCGCGACGAATGTGACCGGTTGGTGGAATTGGTCAAGGACCTGGGTGCCGTGGGATTGGAGCAGATGCGTGAAATCCTGCGCACCGGACAACCGCGGCAAGCCTCCGCTGTAGTCGGCCTGATGAGCCGCCTCGATGTTCCTTCCCTGCTGGAACTGCTTCCAATGCGCTTGAAGGAATGGAACCGCTTCTACCACGATGTCGTGGTTCGCCAGATCGCCTTTGGCGCTGCCGTGGATCGCGGCCATACCTTGCTGGAGTTGCTGGAAATTCTCGATCCTCTCGTGCTGCCGCAGGCGGTGGATGAAATCGGAATGAGCGGCGATAAATCGGCTTCGCCGTCGCTGATCGTTCTTGCCGAACCGGGGGAATCGCAGTCCCGTTCCCCGCTGCTGCAACTGAAGGCAATCGAGTCCTTGGGTCGTTTGCGTGATCCGGATGCCGTGCCGGTTCTGCGCAACATCGTAGAAGCGAAAAAGATGTGGAAGTGGACCCATCATCGCGAATTGCGCCTCGCGGCGGCCCAAGCCTTAGCCAAAACTGACCCGCGCTACACCAGCCAGCTGCTCACCGACAATGACCTGGACCCTAACGAAATCGCGATTGCGGCGTTGGATGCGTCTCCAACTTGCGCCTGGGTGCGGCAACGCCGCTACGAACGTTTTGTCTTGGGCAGGAGCCTAAGCGGCACTCTGAGCAGTTCCTGGGGCAAGTCCGGCCTGACGGTACGTGAACTCAGCCTGGGCGGCGGTATGGGCACCAAGGAAGACAATCTCCGCATCGGCTCGGAAGCCAACCTCGACATTTCGGTGGGCATGCGCAAAATCCACGCGCAAGTCCTCCTGCGCCGCACTCGCGTCAACGAACTCGGCTTCGAAATCGTTAACATTGACCTGGAAAGCCGCTATCGCCTCCGTCGCGCGCTGGTCGACGCCATGCAACATGCTACCCAGTTTAAGTCCAACGAATGGGACGGGCAGCGCAAGACCTGATTGTCGCTCTTCATCTCCTGTAACTCATGTCGTCATTCTGAGGGACGGTCAGGTCCGGAAGAATCTCGCGCGCAGTGGCGACACGCGCTACCTGGCGTTTACATCTTTGCTTCTACAAGGCTGGTCGGTTGTGCACGCAAGATCTCTTCGACTCGCTCCGCTCGCTCAGGGCAGGCTCTTCGCCTGGCTAACGCCGGGCTCAGGATGACGACATTCGGGCGTCCATCGCTCAGCTAGCCAAGAGCCGCTCCCATTTGATTTAATCCCCCTTCGCGTCCTTCCGGAGAAAAATCTTCTATGCTCGACTTACCTACACGCCGCATCGCGGTTTTCATTCTTCTCTGTTCCACCTACCTTCTTGCACAAACCACGCCGCCCGCGGATCTCGACGCCTATGTTGCTCGCGCGATGAAGACATTTGACGTCCCTGGCCTGTCGGTCGCCATAGTTAAAGATGGCAAGGTCGTTTTCGCCAAGGGCTACGGAGTGCGCAAACTTGGGGAATCCAAGCCGGTCGACGAACACACCCTGTTCGGCATCGGCTCCAACACCAAGGCCTTCACAACAGCAGCTTTGGCGACGCTGGTGGACGAAGGCAAAATCTCGTGGGACGACCCGGTTTATGAGCGTCTCCCCGGCTTCCAGATGTATGACCCCTACGTTTCCCACGAAATGACCATCCGCGACCTGCTCACCCATCGCAGCGGCATGGGGCTGGGTGAGGGTGATCTGCTGTTCTGGCCACATACAACCTACACGCGCGAGGACATCATTTATCGCCTGCGCTTCATGAAGCCCCAGTCAAGCTTCCGCAGTAAATACGCCTACGACAACCTCATGTACATCGCCGCCGGCCAGATCATCCCGACTGTCACCGGCCAGTCATGGGAAAACTACATCCAGGAGCGGATTCTGACCCCTCTCGGGATGACCGACACAAATCTGACCAATTCGGCAGGGAAGCCCGGCGACAACTACGCCTGGCCACATTCGAAACTTCCCGGCAAGCTCCAGCCGATCGACTTTGTGCCCCTGGACAATGCTGCACCCGCGGGCTCGATTAATTCCAGCGCCGCGGACATGGCGAAATGGCTCCTGCTGCAGCTCAATCGCGGAAAATTCCTGGATCGCGCAGAGCGCCTCTTCAGCCAGAAGCAAGCGGATGAGATGTGGTCGCCGCAAACCATTCTCCCCATCAACACCCCACCTCCGCCTCTGGCAGTTTTGAAGCCTCACTTCTCTGACTATGGGCTGGGCTGGTCCATGAGCGACTATCACGGACGCAAGCTGGTCGGTCACACGGGCGGAGTGGCGGGTTTCGTTTCCCTGGTTCGACTGGTTCCCGAGGAAAACCTGGGTCTCGTGGTCCTGACCAATGCGGAGGAGGGCGGAGCGTTCTCGGCCATCGGCTGCCACATTATTGATCACTACCTGAATCTGCCTTCGACAGACTGGATCACGGCCTACCAGGAGGTTGAACGCAATTCCGAGCAGCACGCCGCCGATGTCATGAAACAGCAAGCAACTTCGCGGGCGGCGAACTCCGCACCTTCCTTAACACTGGGTAACTACGCCGGGATCTATACCGATGCCTGGTACGGCCCGGCTACCATCCGCATGGAAAATGGCAAGCTGGTCTTTAGCCTGGATCACACCCCTAAAGCCATCAGCGATCTGGAACACTGGCAATACGACACTTTCAAAGCCCACTGGCGCGATCGTACGATTGAAGATGCGTTCGTCACATTTGCCTTGAAGCCCGATGGCACGATCGACCACTTCACTATGCTGCCGGTTTCACCGCTGGCGGACTTCAGCTTCGATTACCAGGATCTGTACTTCACGCCCGTTGTAACCAAGTCTGGAGAGAAGAAATAAGCAGGAGCTTAGCCGTTTGCTAGAACCCGAATGTCTGGAGCGGTGAGTAATCGCTCGTCGGCAGTGACGAGGGTCAGATCGAAGACTCGGGCCGTGGCAAGAAGAAATCGATCTGCCGGATCTTTGTGGCTCAGTTGAACGCGACCGGTCTCGAGTGCCACTTCGTGGGTAATGGGCGCTTCCAGAAGCGGACTGATCTCCAGCATTCGCGCCACCAACTTATGCGGGTCCTCCTTGGGCACGATGCGACCCTTCTCGCACAGAACCAGGAATTCCCAAATGCTGATGGAAGACAGCCAAAGCTCGTTATCCGGTTTTTGCAGCTCGCGGCTGACGCGACGGGTGAGCCGGCTCGGCTCATGGAAGCTCCACAACCAGATGTGTGTGTCCAGCAGCAGCTTCAATCCCTCTCTTCCGTGGTGGGCAAAACGATATCGCCAACAATATCCATGCTGTCGGCCATCGAACCCATCCAATTCGCAGGGCGCGGACGGACCGATGGCGGAACCACCTCGGCGATCGGCTCGCCGAAACGGGTCACTAGGATGGGCTTTTTCGTCTTACGCACCCTTTCCAGGACCGCCAAGCAGGTCGCTTTAAACTTAGAAATTGCCATCTCTTCCATGTTTCTGATATTACCATGGTCAAAGACTATGGTCAAATACTTCTTTAGCCCTTGCTCGCTCAAACCTGCGAGGCCCGACTGGGACACTGCCGGCCAACCCAGTCCGGATACAATGTCAGGCAACTCTTTTTCTCAAAGGGGTTGGGAAAATGTCCACTCGCACCATGCGTCCGGAAACCGCTGCCGCAGAAATGCCGGCTGTGCCTCTCACTGTCGAGGGCTATAGCATCCTTCACCAGATGATGAAATTCCGCTGGTCGGCCTGGGGTGCACTGACCGACGCGCAGAGGCGCGCAAGTGTTCAGCAAGCGACGGCCCTGCTGGCCAAGATGGAGCAGAACTCCACAGGACAATCGGCGCTGTATTCGCTCCTCGGACACAAGGGCGATCTGATGCTGGTGCACTTCCGCGAGTCGTTTGACGCGCTTAATCAGGCGGAACTCGAGCTGGCACGGCTGAAGCTCAATGATTTCTGGGAGCCGACAACTTCGTATCTATCTGTGATCGAACTGGGCCTGTATGAGTCCACCATCAAAACCTACAAAGCGCTGATGGATCGTGGCATGGAACCCCACTCTGACGAGTGGAAGCGCGAAATTAACGACACGCTCGCCCGCCAGAAAGAGGCCATGCATCCACGCCTCTTCCCGGCCATGCCGCCCAACCGCTACATCTGTTTTTACCCGATGGACCGCCGTCGCGGCGAGGACAAGAACTGGTATACGCTGCCGATCGAGGAACGTCAGCGGCAAATGAACGAGCACGGTCTGGTCGGCCGCCGTTATGCGGGTGAGGTGAAGCAGATCATTTCCGGCTCGATCGGCTTTGACGACTGGGAGTGGGGCGTCACCTTGTTCGCCGACGAGCCGCTGGTCTTCAAAAAGCTGATTTACGAAATGCGCTTCGACGAGGTCAGCGCTGTCTATGCCTTGTTCGGACATTTCTATGTCGGTATGCGTTGTCCGGCAGCAGAACTGGGGAAATTGCTCTCTGGAGAGTTGCCGAAAGCCAAGGCATAACGTCTCTACCATTTTCCCTAACCAATTTCAGCTTTCTTCGTTTGCTTGTATGTTTTCTGCTGCGTGATTCGGAGCTACTCATGGCAAGCCTGGGACTGATCGAATATAAAGACGCCAGCCCGGAAGTGCGGGCGGTTTACGACGACATCATGGCTACCCGCAAGACCGACTGGATCAATAACTTCTGGAAAGCCATCGCCCGCGATCCAATCACGCTGCAGCGCACGTGGGCAGACATCAAGCAGATCATGGCGCCGGGGGCGCTCGATCCTCTAACGAAGGAAATGGTTTATCTGGCGGTCAGTGTCAGCAATCAATGCAATTACTGCATTGCCTCGCACACCGCGGGCGCGCGCAAGGCAGGCATGACCGATGCCATGTTTAAAGAACTGATGGCTGTCGTGGGCATGGCTAATGAGACAAATCGACTAGTCGCAGGATATCAGGTAGAAATCGACGAGAAGTTCAAGACTTAGTCGTTGGCCTTGGTCGTTCCATGTGGAGGCGGGTCTCTGACCCGCCTTGGACAGGTCAGAGACCGTCCCATACTACCCAGCCGTTCGCCTGTTTTTTCGTTTGCCCTGTGCCTTCTTTCTCACAAAGCGGAACTCGTGCCGTTTCATGTCCACACGGCGCCCGCGAAATGCCACACCTTCGGACTCCAGACGCAATCGCTGCTCAATCGCCGAATCACCGCGCAATTTGACTTCACCGCCCGCTCCGACGACTCGGTGCCACGGAAGACCGAAAGATGATCGCAAGGTCCCCACGACCTGGCGCGCACCACCCGGAAATCCTGCTGCCCGGGCAATCGCCCCGTAGGTAGACACCTTGCCGCGCGGGATCTTCTTTATGGTCGTGACAATAGCCGTGCGCATTCGAATACCCACCTATCGCAAAGAACGCGACGAGTGGGGTACCCCAAAATTAGGTTAATGTCCGTGAAGCTCAGAGTGAGTTTGCAGGAAGCGTAATACTTGTCCCCGCGAGAAAACGCCTTCCAGATGCCCATTAGAAACCACGGGTAGCTGGTTAATATCTTCGCGCGTCATCAGCTCCAATGCCTGCACCGCAGGCGTTTCCGGCGTGACCACTTTCAACTCCCGCAAGGGCCGCATCACGCTTTGCACACTGGTCTGAGGCCACTGGTCGCGTGGAACCTGCCTCACCTCGTTCGGGGTAATCAGTCCCACGAGGTAGTTGTCCTGAATGACCACAAAACAGCGGCGGCCACTACGGAGCATGTATTCCTCAACAAAATCCTGCAGGCTCAGGTGGGACTCCACGGTTCCGCAATCACGTTCCATGATATCGGCAACTCGACGATCGCGTAAGCCCGACATCAACTCGATTTGAATGTAGCTGCTCCGCGAGGCATCCAGCAGGAACCAGCCGATGAATGCGATCCACAACGCACCGAAGTTCTTACCAACAAAAAATTGTATTAAGCCCGAAATGATAAAAAGAAGGGCGACAACCTGTCCGACCTGCGCGGCAATCCGTGTGGAGCGATCGGCATTGCCGGTGATCCACCAGGTAACCGCGCGCAACACACGGCCACCGTCCAGCGGATAGCCGGGAATCATGTTGAAAGCTGCCAGCATCAGGTTGATATAACCCAGCCAATACAACACCGCAGCCACTGGGGTACTCGGTTCCTGGCCAAGCCGCCAGCCGGTTGCACTTGCGATGGCAAGGAAAATCAGGCCGATAACAGCACTGGTGAGAGGACCAACAAAGGCAATCCAGAATTCTGATTTGGCGTCAGATGCCTCCGATTCGATCTGCGAGACTCCGCCCAAGGCAAACAGCGTGATAGCACGCACGCGCAGTCCCCGTGCTTTGGCCAGGACAGAGTGCGCCAACTCATGCGCCAGCAGCGCAGCGAAGAACAGCAGCCCGGTGATCACCGCCACCGACCAGAGCGCGACCGGACTCCATCCGGGCACCACCGTGTGAAAGTGATCGACAAGCGTCATGGTGATCAGTACTGCGATGATGAACCAACTGTAGTGGAGGCCAATCTCGATCCCGGCGATTCGCCCGAGTTTGATTTGTGCGCGCACTGTGGAACCTTGGCTACACCAAACATTCTAATTTCTGAAGCATTGGATGCGGGGAAAATCGGGAAGGTGTAGAAAACAACGCTGACGAGAACGGGAGCTTACTTGAGCTGCAGACTATTCAGTATTTTGTCGTAAGTCGAGCTTAATCTGCTGAAGTCATTTTCTGGAGCGATGAAAACAAGATAGATCAAACCGCCTTGGGGGCGTGGCACAGTCACCAGCCAATCCCGTTCGGGCTCTGGCTTCCCATTCTTCTCGATAGGCGAGTTCCCCTTCAGAGTCACCGACCGGCCCTCCATTCCGTTAACCCGAATAGGCTGCGGATTTCCCGATGCCTGCAGGCCGGGATTCGACTGCTGCAAACTCTGAACCAGATCCTCGGTGGCCTGGTCGAGGGAATTGGCATTCTGATCCTGGCCCCCGCCGATCACCACGCCGTAAGCGACCGCGCCCTGCCCGACGCCGGCCTGGGGCGCGATCGTGATCCCACCCGAGCTCTGGTCGTTGCCCGCCTGCCAGTTGTCGGGATAGGAAATGTTCAGAACATCGCTCTGCAACTCTTTGAACTTGCCGCTGGGCTTGACTTGATCCCAGCCCACATTGCCCAGGCTGGCGCTGCCGCCATCCCCTCCGCTGCTTCCGGAAGGAGCAGGCACGTTGGGGGGAATTGCGCCATTCTTGCGATTTTGCTGCGCCCAAACCCCTTGTTTCGCACCCGCCTGAATCTCCTGGGCGGTATACGCCTTCACGCCCGTCGCCTGCTGCTTCGCGCTGGCAAAGTTCGGGCTGTTGGACTGGAAGTTCTTGGGCGGCCAGTTAGCAATCTCTTTATCCACGGCCGCGACGCGGTTGCCCGGATTGGGGTGGTCGCTGAGGAATTGTGGACCGCCGCTGCCGCCTTCCCTTTCGAGCTTCTGGAAAAACTCAGCCATAGCGCGTGGGTTGTACCCCGCCTTGTACATGATGATCGCGCCCACTGCGTCGGCCTGCGCTTCGTCACCGCGGGAGTACTTCAAGAACATCGTGCCCGCGCCAATCTGTATGCCTAAGCGAGCCAGATTGCCAGCCGTACCTCCCGGCAGCACTCCACCGAGAACGCCCAGAACCACCTGGGCGACGGATTCCTTGGACGCCTGCTTCACCGAGTGTTGCATGTACACGTGCGACATCTCGTGGGCCATGACGCCGGCAAGTTCGGCTTCGTTATCCGCAGCAGTAATCGTGCCGATGTTGATGAATATCGGTCCCCCGGGCAGCGCGAATGCATTGATGTCTTTTTCCGGAATGACATGGAACTGATAAGGCCACGACCCGTCCTGTGGGATAACCGTGACTAGCTTTCTTCCCAATTGCTGCACGTACTGCGTCACAGCACTGGAATCGGGCAACACGGGAAATTGCTGGTAGACCTCGCCCATCGCCTTGAGGCCTAGTTGTTCCTGCTGCTGCTTGCTGATTCCGGCCACAGTCCCCGGGTCCGGCAGCTCGGGACTCGACCTGGGCGTCGCCGGCCAGCCTGGAACCACCATGAGGCACACCAGAAGAATGGCCAATACTCTTATCGCTAACGTGCTTTTGTTGTTCATATCGATTGTGCTCCCATGACGCGAACAGTGACCCTGCCCCCCTCCGCCGTTGCTCAGATGCGGCAGCGATTGGGCGGGGATGTCCAGCGGAGCAGAGCAGTGTCGGTTGAGTTCGCGTAAGTGCTTGAAAGCGTTATTGCTAGCTCTCGGATTCACCTCGATAACCGCTGCCAAATAGGCTGCGCTTATCGCCTCCATAAAAACAATCAATTTCGCGACCCAATTTTCCGCGCGTAACATCGTTTCAACCAATCGGAGGGTGCCCGAGCTTGGCCTCCGTCCGAGGCCCCATCCACAACCTATGGACTTCGACCAACTCACCACTTTCCTGGAAGTCGCCAAGCTGGGCAATTTCTCCCGGGCTGGCGATAAGGTCTTTCGCTCACAGTCGGCGGTCAGCGCACAAATCCGTCAACTCGAGCAGGACTACGGAACCAAGCTTCTGGATCGTGCGGGTAAGAAGGTACGGCTCACCCCGGCGGGCGAAGTACTCTTCGAATACGGCACGCGGCTGCTGGCTCTGCGCGACGAGTCGCTGCGGGCCGTGGCCGATCAGGACAAGACGCCGCGTGGTGTGTTGGCGATCGGCGCCAACGAGGCGACCTGCCTCTATGTGCTGCCGGCCGCTTTCGCCGGGTACCGCCGGCTCTATCCCGAAGTTCAGATCAGCATTTACCGGAACTTCAGCCGCAAGATCCTGGAGCGTATCCAGGATGGCATGATCGACGTGGGCATCGTGACCATGCCGGTGAAGTCACCACGGCTGGTAGTAAAAAGGATCTTTCGGGATCGCTTGATGCTGATGACCAGTCCCGCGAACCCACTGGCACAGCTCAGCGCGGCTCCGGTCAGCGTCATCGCAGAGCAACTCCTTATCTTTCCTAAGGCCGGCTACACGCGCCAGATCATGGATAAGTTGTTTCGTCCCTACCAGTCGCGCTTGAAAATTGCCATGGAGTTGCCCAGCGTGGCCATGATCAAAAGCTTCGTGGCTTCCGGCATGGGAGTCTCGCTGATCAGTGAAAGTTTCGCGCTCAAGGAACAACGGGCGGGCGAGGTCTGCCTGGTTCCCCTGGCCGATGTGGAGTTATGGCGCGAACTCGGCATGGTCTATGACCAGGATCGCACTTTGCCTCGCGCCGCAGGTGCGTTCATCGAACTGATTCGTCACGGTGCGCTGGCCGGTAATTTATCTGTCATCCTGAGCGAAGCGAAGGATCTCTGTATTTCGCAGCGGCAAGCAGAATGCATAGACTCTTCGCTACGCTCAGAATGACAAGCAAGGGCTTGACTGCCGTGGTTTGCCCGCTTCCATACCCCGCATTTTCCTGATGCTTGCAATCGGAATTACACCGTTGTGCTCTGTCCTGAACAGGGCCCACCAATAAGTCCATCGTGTCCGGAGAAGTGACTTATCCCTACGCCTAAGTATGCAATTTGCGCCTATTTTCGCGGCTCGAGTCGGTAGCTGAGTCGCCACTCGCCTACTGGCTGCGCTCGCCACCATAAACGCGCTTTATGTCGTCCATAGATATAACTTTTCAAAGTATTTCTGATGATTGCGAGAAGAACTATGCGTTGGACTGTGCACAGAAACGTTCGCTACTGTGCGCTCACTGGTCACGGATCGCGCAGTTACCACGGGGTGAGCGCGACCGAGGGGAAGAAAGCGAGAAGTCCTGATGAAGGTTGTCTCCCGGATGAGCGTTGCGATGTTCAGCTTGTGCCTGGCGTTCGCGGTTGCTCCACTCAGCCGCGCTCAGGCCCAGGCCGATGCAGCCCAAACCACAGACGTTTCCCGACGGATGCAGGAACTGGAAAAGCAGGTCAACGAACTGCGCAGCGAACTGGCGACCCTGAAACAAGGGGGATCAGCCGCCACTGCAAATTCAACCTCGGCGCCACAAAACAATGTCGCCCCTACTTCGGGTTCCGCGACGACCGCTCCGCCGGGACCTTCGCTTTCCGGTTTACTGGGTCCCACGACCCTCAGCGGGTTTGTGGATACCTATTACGGGCAAAATTTCAACAATCCCGCGTCGCGAACCAACAGCCTTCGTGCTTTCGACCTGTCGACCAACCAGTTCGGCTTGAATCTCGTCGAGTTAGTCGCTGACAAGCAGCCCGACCCGAATAACAGCCGGACCGGGTACCACATCGCGCTCGGTTTCGGGCAGGCCATGAATGTGGTCAACAGCACCGACCCGGGCGGCTTAGGGTTTGGCCAATACCTGAAAGAAGCTTACTTCTCGTATCTAGCGCCGGTGGGCAAAGGACTGCAGGTAGATGTCGGCAAGTTTGTCACGCCGCATGGCGCCGAGGTGATCGAAACCAAGGACAACTGGAATTACTCGCGAGGCTTACTTTTCACCTACGCGATTCCTTTCTATCACTTTGGCATGCGCGCCAAGTACACGTTCAATGACAAGTATTCCGTCACAGGGTACCTGGTGAACGGCTGGAACGACGTCATTGATAACAACTCCGGAAAAACCTACGGCGCAACGTTTGCCTGGAATCCCAACAAGAAGTTTGGGATTACCCAAAACTATATGGCGGGTCCGGAGCAGGCCAACATTAACACGAATTGGCGTCAGCTCTCCGACACTGTGTTCACTTACTCGCCGACCGGACGCCTGTCATTCATGGTCAACTATGACTACGCCCGCGGCGATCGCATCCCTACCGTTCCTAAGCCTGTGTACTGGACGGGTGCTGCCGGTTATGTCCGATATCTCCTCAACGGCACGAATGCGCTGGCCACCCGGTACGAGTATTACGACGACAAGTACGGCGTGACCACCGGCGGATTCCTGAATCCGACTCCACAACATCTTCACGGGTTCACCGAGACTTACGAACACCTTCTTGCCCATCACATCCTGACGCGCTTCGAGTTCCGCCGCGATATGTCGAACGAGCCAACGTTTCTGAAAGGAACCACTCCGGTGATGGCGCAAAACACTGCAACCGCCGGACTGGTGTTCACGTTTGACAGCCGGGAGGCGAAGTAGGGATGCCGCTCCGTTTACAACGACGTTCATCAGCAGCTGCCTGCGAGCTGCTTTCATGTGGCAAGGCAGCTGGGGCACGCGACCAATTCGCCCCTTTGACCAGGGCCTCAGCTGCCTCCACGCCCGCAACCATTGTGACGTTTCTGATTGGACTTACGAGCCTGCTGGCTGCGGGGCTCACGCTTCCTAGCCATCCGCTGGCGGCCATTCTGTTGACGCTCGGCGCGATGACATTACTGCTGCATTCGGCAGGCGAACTCTGCCGAGGTCCGGAATCGAGTAACCCATCCTGCAAAGGAAATTAAAGGAGAAACGACATGGCGGCTAGCGCCCCCGAGATGAAACCGACCCTAGGCTTGACTGGCTTGACGATGAACGCCATGGCGCTCATCGCGCCCGGCGCCTTCCTTTGGCTCACCTTCTACATCCAGGCCACCACCGGGGTAACCGCCCCCGCCATGTGGATGGGCATTCTCGTCGCCTTGCTGCTTTGCCTGGCAACCGCAGTCTGCTATGCGGAGCTGGCGAAACTCTATCCCGGCACGGGAAGCTCCTATTACTTCGCCGAGCAGTCGTTCCTGAACCACGACAAGGCATGGCGTTACGCCCGGCTCTCCAAATTTATTGTTGGCTGGGCGTCGCATCTCTACTACTGGATCTACCCCGGCGTGATGGTAGGCGTTATGGGCATCCTGTGTGGCTACCTGGTGGGCACGCTCTGGCCGAACGTCATGAACGCATCGAATCCCGGCATTGCCTTCATGATGGTAGTCGCGATTGTCTTCTCCTTTGTCGTGGCCTATATCGCCAATCGCGGTGTAAATGGCTCGACGGCGGTGAGCATCGCGATCAACGTAATCCAGATCGCCGCGCTCGTCCTCTTCTCAGTTGTGGCTCTGGGATATCGCATGAACCATCCGCCGGGAAGCATCGCTTACCAATTTGATTCAAGTTCCGGCGCAGCTTACAGCTATGAATTCGCGACGACGAAGACCGTGGTTGACGGCAAAGAGACGGAAACCATCGTGCGCGATACCGCTGGAGTCCCGCAGCCGAAGCTGGATGCAAGCGGCAAACCAGTGCCTTATCACATCAGCTATCCAGCGACGGATTCGAGTGGAGCTTTCCTCAGCCATCCGACAGGCAGCTCGGTCATTCGCGCCCACAACTGGGGCTGGGTCTTCATCCAAGCCACAGTTGCCATTCTGATCCTGGTGGGATTCGAATCGGTGACAGCCATGGGCGGCGAGGCGAGGAACGCCAAGCGCGATGTTCCGATTGCGGTGATCGTCTCACTCCTGGTGCAGGGGCTGATTTGTTACCTATTCGAGTACTTCGCTGCAAATTACTTTCTGAACAGCGGGTACACCATGCAAAGCGCCGCGGGGTCCGCCGCGCCCATTGGTGACATGATGGTGATGGTGGGCGATGCTCTCTTTGGCTCGGGCCGCGGAAGAATCTTCATGTTGTCCGAAGCCTTCACTGTCTTCCTGGCGCTAATCGGAACCACTCTCTCCTGCTTGAACACCGGCGCCCGCGTTACCTACGCGATGGGCAAGGATCGCGAGGTACCCGAGCACTTCGGTATGCTGCACTCCAAGAACCTGACACCGCATCGCGCGATTTGGACCTTGGCAGCGATTTCCGCCGTAGTCGGCTGCATCGGCGTGGCCATGGCCTTTGGGGATGCCGGAGCTCCCGCTGACGCCACCATTCAAGCCTTGCCGCACGGTTTCTGGTCGAGCTTCGGATATACGACCCACGACAAGATGGCGGCTATGCCGAATTCCCTGCTCACCATCACACTGGCCTCGAATTTCGGCACCTTCCTGCTCTACGGCCTGAGCTGCGTGATCTGTTTGGTGGCGTATCACCGCCACCCGAAATTCAAGTTGCTGCGCCATTTCCTGATTCCGGTTTTCGGGTTGATTGCGAACCTGGCCTGCATGGGCTTCTACCTGGTCGGTCCTTTTATGGGTTATGGCACGAAGATGGAACCTCTGCTCGCCCTGGGAATCGCGCTGGTCTGGGGAATTTATGGTGGCATCTACTTTGTCCGCGCCAGCAAGAGCATGGGTCGGACAACATTAATCGAGAGTCGCGCCACCGCTGTCTCGTAAGCGTGGGCGCGGATCATGCGAGAGCCGGGCGGGCCCATGACCGCCCGGTTCCTCGCACGAGAGAGGTATAACTTCCATGGACCGTCGTGAACGGATCACGGACGGCGGACGCAGCGTCGGGGGTGCCTACCCGGCGCTGCACAGTTCTATGTTGGATGTCGAGTTCGTGCAGCTCTCCGATTGCGGACGCGTGCGCGAACAAAACGAGGATTACGTCGGACACGTTGCCCCCGCGACGGAAGCACAAGTGCGTTCGCACGGCTGGCTGTTTGCCCTGGCTGACGGCGTAGGAGGACACCGCCAGGGCGAAGTCGCCTCACGGGTCGCAGTCGAAACCGTGCTCGCCGGGTTCCGCCAGGCTACTCCAGGAGAACCCCACACCACCTTACTCGCTCGACTCGTGCAGTCTGCCAACACTCAGGTTTACGAAACCGGGTTGGCATCAGGTACAAGCGGCGCCGGAATGGCCTCCACACTAGTCGCCTGTGCTCTGCGTTTTGATCGCGCTGCCGTCGCGCATGTCGGCGACTCGCGTTGCTACCTGATTCGCAGCGGACACGCCAAACCGATAACACGCGATCACACCGTTGCCAATGAACAACTGCGCCTGGGAGTGCTTTCCGCGCAAGAGGCCGCCGAGGTCTCAACCCGTCACGTGCTCAGCCGCTCAATTGGAGCTGACCTCTTTGTGAATGTCGAGACTAACGAAATCCAATTGCTGCCCGGTGACGTCCTGCTCCTGTGTTCCGACGGTTTGCACGGTGCCGTCCCCATCAAGGAACTTGCCCATATCGTAAGCCACCGCCTTGAATTGAAGACGGCAGCAAGAGAACTCGTGGCGAGTGCGAACCAGCGCGACGGCGGCGACAACATCACCGTGCAGTTGATCCGCATTCGCAGCGTCGAACGCATGGGAATGTATCGGGGACGACCGTACAAGCTTCGGTAAGAAGCTCTTAGCCTTTAGCTCTTAGCTTAATCTTGTCACAGCGAGGCGGCTTGGGCACCGAGGAATCCCGGTTCTGACCGCCGTGTTCATCACGTCACATGAGCCTTCACTGATCTTCCATTGAATTCAAAAGCTAAGGGCTAGAAGCTAACAGCCAAGAGCTATGTACGATTTCTTTACGTCCTTCCTGCTATCTTCTGGCATGATTGAGCTATCCCTGAAAACTCGCGACCCACGATGACCTTAATCCATCCCGGCGAGCAACTCGACCACTACCAGATTGAGAGCCTGGCCGCTCGCAGCGGAATGGCGTCCATATTTCGCGGGACCGACCTGCGGACAGGTCGTGCGGTTGCCATCAAGATTCCACATCCCGAAGTCGAGAGTGATCCCGCTCTTTTTGATCGCTTCCATCGTGAAGAAGAGATAGGCAAAACCATGGACCATCCCGGCGTCATGAAAGTTTTCGCCGATGAGGACCGCAGCCAGGTCTATATGGTCATGGAGTGGGTGGATGGCCGCTTGCTGCGCAAGATCCTCGACGAAGAGAAGAAGCTTCCTCTGGATCGAGCCTTGCGTATCACACTACGCATTCTGGACGCGCTTGATTACATCCACGCCCACGGGGTCGTGCATCGCGACCTGAAACCGGAAAACATCATGGTCGACGCCCAGGACAACATCAAGCTCATCGACTTCGGCATCGCCTCCAATGCGGCCTCACGCCGGATCACCTTTGCCAAGCTCTCCCAAACCATGGGCACGCCTGACTACATTTCTCCGGAGCAGGTCAAAGGCAAACGCGGCGACGCGCGCAGCGACCTCTACGCCACAGGCATCATGCTTTACGAGATGCTGACCGGCAAGGTGCCGTTCTACGGGCCGAATCCCTTCGTCATTATGAATGATCGGCTTCTGAATAATCCGGTTCCGCCGCGCGAAGTCGATCCCACGATCTCTCCCCAACTGCAGGAAATCATTTATCGCGCTCTGGAGCGCGATCCCAAGAACCGCTATGCCAGCGCCAAAGAGTTTGCCTGGGACCTCGAACACCAGGACCAGGTCGGTGTCGCCGATCGTCCCGAACTGCTGGACTGGAAGCGACGGCGCACGCCGTGGCCTCGTAAGATCCTGTTCTACGTGATGCTGGCCCTGATCCCGGTAGTCATCTTCGCACTTCTGTTGTGGGTGGCGCGACACAGCTGATCATTTTTTCTCTGCGTGCTCTGCGATCTCGGCGCTAAATAAGAAAAGTTGGGCGCAAACTGGTTGATAGCGGCGGTCAAACGCACAATCTGGCGTCGCGTTTCCGCGCCGTTAGCGCTGAATAAATTCGTCGGTGTGCACGACGAACTCCGGATATGCCCCCGCCCCCAATTCGTGCAGGTCCATGCCTTGCCGCTCGCCTTCCAGGTCCACGCGCTGCCGATAAATCCGGTTCAGCACCCAATTCAAACCATAAGTGAGCGGCAGTACAAATCCTAACAGGGTGGCGATTCCCACCAACTGGGCGAGCCATTGCCCTGGCCCGGCATTTTTATCGCCGAAGTCCGCGAAAAGAGCCACCGCAAGCAGACCCCAAATCCCCGAGACTGCGTGCACAGAAATCGCACCTCCGGGGTCGTCCACGGCCAGCCAGAATTCGAACCCCTCAATAGCCAGGATGGTCGCCGCTCCCGCGATGACGCCTATCACGATGGTCACCGACGGTTTCACGAACGCTGCTGCGGCACTGCTGGCGACCAGGCCGGCCATCCAGCCATTGGCGCTGAGAGAAGCGTCAGGCCTGCGGAAACGAATTCGCGTGATAGCAGCCGCTGTCAATGCAGCCGATCCGGCCGAGAGTGTGGTGTTGATGACAACTAGCGCCACTCGCGACGGTTCGACGTCAGCGAACAGGATTGCCCCCACTGAATTAAGCCCGAGCCATCCCACCCACGCCAGCAGGCACCCGAAAAGGACGTACACGACGTTATGGCCCGGGATCGCGACTGGCATGCCATCGTGAGAATACTTCCCCCGCCGCGGACCCAATATCCAAGCCATCGACAACGCGGTCAGCCCGCCTACCACCTGGATGCAGCTAGCTCCTCCACCATCCACAAAGCCGTTGCCCAGCCCGTAATTCATGGCAAGTTGCGCCAGCCATCCTCCACCCCAAACCCAATGCGCAAAAAGCGGATACGTGATGCCGGCCAGCAAAACCGTCGAGGCACAGCATGCATCCAGCCGCCAGCGATCGGCTCCAGCACTCAGTGGAATCAGAGCTGCCAGCCCTACGCTGAACATTTGAAGCACAGCTGCGAGCGAAGCAGGCGAGCCGTCGAATTGCAGGCTGCGAACAAGAAAAGCTTCCTTAGCGACCCAGTTCCAGGTCTTCCCACCCATCGTGATCACGTGGGCCGGTCGCCCGGTGAATCCCTCGAGCGAAAAGCCGCAGATGACGTACACGATCGCCGCGACCGCAACTACACAGAGCGAAGCCAGCATGGCATGAGCGGCACTCCGTGACCGGCCCAGCCCGGTATTGATCAGCGCCAGCCCCGCGCCGCCTAGGGGCACCAGAAGTATCAAGAGAAGACAGAGTGTCGCTGAGGAATGGGAGAGCCCAAGAGGCGTCACTCTCTCGCCTCACTGGGGACCAAATGAGCACGAACCACCAGGGCCAGTCCCAGTAACTCCACAGCGATTCCCGCCAACACAAAAGCGGTTTGTGCTGGAGGCGAATGGAGCAGCACCAGGGCAGACAGGACGATTGCCCATCCCGCCAGAAGGAGTAGAAAACCCGCAAGCTTCATGCGATTCCGTCAAAGAGAATGGAAACGGTTTGAAAATCCTGTTTAACTGTAACCAAAGTGTCTAGTATGGAAATTAATTCTCACCCCAAGAGTCGTCCAATCGATTTTTTTTATAGTCCCTAGAACCGGGCGGGGAGATCCAAGTCTCGCGCTTTTCGAGACCTGGCAGGGCGGTGGCGTAGCGCCGGCATCTTGCCGGCCCGAGGCGCGGGCGGGACGCCCGCGTGACCGCCGCCGGGACCGCGGCGCTACCACGGCTCGCCAGCCAGCTGAAAACACCAGGTCTCTCGACTTGGGCTGAAGCCCTCGCTCGGGATGACCAGGTTTCGATGGCGGCTGGACACCTTTTGGCGGAATTGAGCCCTCCCGCCCCGTCCTTTCCGCTGCTTCCGTAACTTGCCGAGGCTCATCTAACTCTACGAGGATGGAGTGGGTCCGAATCCTAGAGCGCACCCTTGCCCATTCAGGAATGGTGGCGGTTCTCGACTATAATTAGAAGGAAAGATTGGGGTTCGGATCTTCCCGCTTACTCTTGCGCGCAATTGAACCGATATTTCATCTGAAGGATATTCATGCAGCAGAAATTGGATGAGCGTCCGCGCTTGGATTCGCAGGAAACGGCCGAGTGGCTGGAAGCGTTCGAGCAGATCGTGGAAGAAGAAGGGCCGGAACACGGCGCGAAGATGCTGGCCCGCCTAGCGGAACACGCCAAATTGCTCGGGGTCAAGCTTCCTATCCGTCACAACACGCCCTACATAAACACGATCCCGAAATCCGAAGAAGTTCCCTTCCCTGGGGACCGCGCACTGGAGCGCACCATCAAGAGCTTGACCCGCTGGAACGCTCTCGCCATGGTCAGCCGGCAGAACAAGTTGGATCACGGCATCGGTGGGCACATCGCCAGCTATGCTTCGATTGCTACCCTGATTGAGGTGGCTTTCAACCATTTCTTGCATGCCAGCTATGGGGATCAACCCGGGGACATTGTCTTTTTCCAGGGTCACTCTGCGCCAGGCATTTATGCACGCGCGTTCCTGGAAGGACGCCTGACCGAGGAACATCTCCTAAACTTCCGCCATGAACTGCGGGATCACCCGGGACTGTCATCCTATCCGCATCCCTGGCTGATGCCCGATTTCTGGATGCACCCTACAGTTTCGATGGGCCTCTCTCCCATTACCGCCATCTATATGGCACGTTTCATGCGTTACCTGGAGAATCGCAGTCTGATTCCGGTCACGGGGCGCAAGATCTGGGCGTTTCTGGGCGATGGCGAAATGGATGAGCCCGAATCCCTGGGGTCAATAACGCTAGCGTCGCGCGAGGAACTCGATAACCTGATCTTCGTCGTCAACTGCAACTTGCAGCGGCTCGACGGCCCGGTGCGGGGCAACGGGAGCATCATTCAGGAGTTGGAAGCCTCTTTCCACGGCTCCGGGTGGAATGTCATCAAGGTGCTGTGGGGCTCGAACTGGGATCCGCTGCTGGAACGTGACAGGAGCGGGATGCTGGTGAAGTTGATGGGAGAGTGCGTCGACGGCGAATACCAGTCGTACAAGGCCAAGGGCGGCGAGTTTGTGCGCAGCGAGTTTTTCGGCAAGTATCCGGAAACTCTGCAACTCGTGGCCGACATGAGCGACGAAGAGGTCTGGAACCTCCGCCGCGGTGGGCACGATCCCGTGAAGGTTTATAACGCCTATCGACGGGCAGTGGAACACAAAGGCCGGCCCACGGTTATCCTCGCCAAGACCATCAAAGGCTATGGCGTCCCCGACATTCAATCGCGCAACCCAACCCACCAGCAAAAACAGCTGAATGAAGGTGCCGTCGAGCTGTTCCGGCAGTACTTCGACATTCACCTGCCGGATGATGTCGCTAAGGAGTTGAAGTTCTATCGTCCGCCCGATGACAGTCCGGAGATGAAGTACCTGCACCAGCGGCGCCAGGAGTTGGGCGGATATATGCCGAAGCGGCGGCCCCATGTGAGCCGCATTTCCGCTCCGGAGAGCGAGTTCTTCAAGCCGTTCTTCGAGGGCTCCAAGCCACCCCATCCGTCGAGCACGATGGCTTTTGTCCGGCTTCTCACCATGCTCATGAAGCATCCGCAACTTGGCAAACACATCGTGCCTATCATTCCCGACGAGGCACGCACCTTCGGCATGGAATCGCTGTTCCGGCAATTCGGCATCTACGCCGCCAAGGGACAACTGTATAAACCTCACGACGCCGATATGTTCCTCTACTACAAGGAGCAGAAGGACGGGCAGATTCTGGAAGAAGGCATCACTGAGGCGGGCGCGACAGCTTCGTTCACCGCGGCGGGCACAGCGTATTCGAACTTCGGAGTGGAGATGATTCCCTTCTACACGTTCTACTCGATGTTCGGCTTCCAGCGCGTGCAGGATCTGATCTGGGCGTTCGCCGATGCCCGGGGCAAAGGCTTCCTGATGGGTGCCACCGCGGGGCGTACCACACTGGCCGGCGAAGGATTGCAGCACCAGGACGGCCACAGCCACGTGCTGGCTAGTACGGTGCCGACCTGCACGGCCTATGATCCAGCCTACGCCTACGAGATTGCCACTATTGTGCAGGACGGTATCCGCCGGATGTATCAGCTAAGTGAAGACCGGTTCTACTATTTGACGCTCTACAACGAAAACTATGCCATGCCGCCCATGCCGGAAGGGGTGCAGGAAGGGATCTTAAAGGGCATCTACCGCTTCAGTGGGGCGAACAAGGGACCGGAGCAGGTGCAACTGTTCGGCAGTGGGCCCATTCTGAACGAAGCTCTGCGTGCTCAGGAAATTCTGGCCGAGCGCTACGGTGTGGCCGCTGGAGTTTGGAGCGTCACCAGCTATAGCGAATTGCGGCGCGAAGCCCTGGAAACGGAACGCTGGAACCGACTGCATCCGGATCAACCGGCGAAGCGGCCTTACATCCAGGCGGCGTTGGACGGCGTACCGGGTCCAATCGTCGCGGCCACTGATTACATGAAGATCGTTCCCGACCAGGTAGCACCCTGGCTCCCCGGTCGAATGCTCACGTTGGGTACCGACGGCTTTGGTCGCAGTGATAACCGCGAGCACTTGCGCCGCTTCTTCGAGGTGAACGCCGAGTCCATCGCGTGCGCGGCGTTATCGCGTCTGGCTCGCGATGGCAAGCTCGACCAGAACGTGGCCCGAAAAGCGTTCGGCGACCTGGGGGTCGATCCGGACACCAAGAATCCGGCCTTGGCCTAGACCCCGCAAAGAAGCGTGGAGGCGGGTCTTCGACCCGCCGGAACGGGTCACAGACCCGTCCCCCCACAATCTTTTCCATTTGCACGACCTTCTCTATTTATTGATATCGTCTTTCGCCTCCAGCCGCTTGACGAGGCCATCCACGTAGGACTTCTGCTGCTCTGGGGCGCTGGCCAGCGCGTTTCTCATTTCTTTGGCCGCATTGTCAAAATCGCCCTGCGCGGAGTAGATGCGGGCCATGCCGGTGTGTACAAACCATTCGCTGGGATACTTCTTGTAATTGGAACGGAAAATCGCAAACGCTTCGTCTTGTTTTTTCTGTCCCTGCAACTGTCGGGCATAGATGTGTAGTTGCAACGGGGTTGCCTTGGCAAGAGCCTTGTCGCGCGCACTAGTGGCTTCTTCCTTGCGCCCCAGCGCATCGAGGATGCGCGATTTAGTCAGCAGGTTCTCGAAACGTTCTTCGTTCTGGATGGACTTGTCTTCGTACTGAAGCGCTTCGTCGAGGTGGACGTTATTGTCGAGCAGGTAGTTCGCAGCATCATCCCATCCGTCCCACGAGTACTGAGCCAGCCCTCTAAGCTGCTTGTGGAGATTCTCTGCTACTAGCTCCTTCGTATTCACGCCGACTGTAAAAGGGACCACGACTTTCTCCCAGGCCAGTGTAACCACGGCGGAATTAGGCTTCACCTGATCGAAGTCATAAGTCAGAGCCTCATGTAGCTCGGCTGCCTGCGGCTTTACGTTGACTCGCAGGGCATCTTCCGCCTGCTTATAGGTAAAGCTTCCCCAGGAAGTCGAGTTCTTGGAAAAGATAACTGTCCATTGGGCTTCTCCCGGAATCATGTGCAGTCCGTAAGTGCCTTTGTCGAGAGGCTTGCCTTCAATGGTTACGGGATCGCTGAATGTGATGGTGGTATTTTCGTTGGCCCCGGCGCGCCAAACCTGGCCGTAGGGGACCAGGCTTCCCCAGATCTTTCTCCCGTTCACCAGTGGACGATGGTAGTTGATGGTGATGTCGGTAATCCCGACACGCTGGCTAATCAGCGCGTGCTGGCTGGTCCGGGGCAGATCCAGAACGAAAGACTGCGCCTGGCAAAAACTGGCGAGAAACACGAGACCAACAAGCGAGGCGAGGACGCGACGTCTATTCATGGAAACCTCCTTGCAGATTGAGTTACAGCAGATTTCGCCCTAGGAAGCGACAGCGCTCGCACAGCGGCGACACGGCAGCTTAGACGGCACCCTGGATGGCTGGTTAGCAGAGTGGATGCTGGCCTAGTGTTCGATGGGCCAGCGGTTTCGACCGAGTCCGCAGCTGCGGGTCCTGGCGAACTTGCTGGGATCACATTGATAAGCAGGGGAATAGCAGGCTGCTCTGTCCTCCTCAGAATTTTCCTGCCTTCTGACGTATCACCAGACAACTGTCTATCCCGTTTGCAATCTAAGTAAAGCAATCCAATTAGGAGGGGTGTGTTTATGAGACAAGGTTTGATTGCATTGCTGCTGGCGTTGGGATTGGTTCTGGCGCCGTCACCGAACATGGCGGCCCAGGCTTCCACTCAATCCGGGACCGTTCAGATCACCAACGGCCCAATTATCGAGACTGCGGACAGCAATTCAGCCATGATCGCATGGTCGACTAACCAGCCGTCCAGCAGCCGCGTGTGGTATGGAACCGACGCCAACAACCTCACGCAGCAGGCAGAGTCCCCTTATGCAACGGGAACCACGCACCGGGTGCAGCTCAAGAATCTGCAGCCCAACACGACATATTATTTTCAGGTCGAGTCGGCTCGCGGACAGTCGGGACCGGAAGCTGAGAGCCAGGGTGTGATGAGCTTTAAGACTCCCGCCCAGGGACAGCCGACGATTCACAACCAGCCTGCTCAAGTCGCTGAAAAAGGGGCGCCTGGCGGCGACGAGAATGGGAAGGTAAAGATCACCAGCGGCCCGGTCCTCGAGGAAGTCACCAGCAACTCGGCGACCGTCGCCTGGTCGACTAACGTGAAGGGCAGCAGCCGCGTCACCTACGGGACGGATCCTAACAACCTGACGCAGCTGGGTGAGTCTCCTTGGGGACAAGGCGGGCTGACGCATCGTGTACAGCTTAAGAACCTGCAGCCCAACACCACCTATTACTTCCGGGTCGAAACCGGCCAGGCAGCAGGAACGGGCGGCGCGGAGGTCGAAGGCAACAAGGTCATGAGCTTCAAGACTCCAGCCCCAGGTGCGCCTCCGGTCAAGAACGAGAAGCCGCAGTAGTGCACGTGAGTGTTGTACAGGGAGAAAGAAAGGGGCGGAGAACATAGCTCCGCCCTTATTTTCTGGCGCCGCTTCGACCATCCGGCCAACTTTCCGTTTAATATCGAAGATAAGTCATCTTCTCGCCCAGAAACAGGTGGAACCTGGCGTAGGTTAGCCACGTATCTGCTAGGGGTGGCAGGTGCGAGCCCTCGCCTGCCGCTCCACCGGCCTGATTCTGCGACGATTACGTCACCAGCTATGCGAACATTTCTCGATATCGTGACACAGTCGCTGTCCACCCTGTGGGCGCACAAGCTGCGCTCTTTTCTCACGATGTTCGGTATCGCTTGGGGTGTAGGTTCCCTGCTCCTGCTGGTGGGATTGGGTGAGGGCTTCCGCAGCGGTCAGGACAAGCAACTAGCTAACCTAGGCCAAGACATCATGTTTGCCTTCCCGGGCCGGATTCCTGCGGTGGAAGGCAGCTTTCAGTCGGGGCGTCCGTACAACTTTACCTATGACGACTACCTCGCCATTCGGGACCAGGCCAAATTTCTGCGCGCCATCTCGCCCGTTTTAAATCGCGAGGACATCCGGGCAGTTAGCGATTACGGCAGCACCAACGGACAGGTTTTCGGGGTAGTGCCGGATTACGACCGGATCCGCACGGTGCCGGTCAGCCCCGGGCGCTGGTTCAACGATGAGGATAATTCTGAGCATCGCCGCGTCGCCGTCGTGGGCTGGGAACTGCTCAAAAACACGTTTCCCGGCCGCCCTGCGGTAGGCGGTTCAATCTTGTTAAATGGAATTAATTTTGAGGTGATTGGCGTCATCCAGAAGATCGGCAAAGAAGGCAACAACGGGACCAATGGCCGAATATTTGTGCCGATTGAGACTATGCGGATGCTGTTCCCTCTAAAGGCAGAGAACACGGAAAACGCAATCTCGTTCATCAACTATCGGCCCCTGACCAAAGAACAACACCTCACGGCCAAGCGCGAGCTGCACGAGATTATTGCCCGCCGCCATGGCTTCGATCCGAAGACCGAAGACGCCTTCCAGGACTGGGACACGATCGAAGAATCCATTCGCGTAGGCAAAATCTTTGACGCCATGGACTGGTTCCTGGGAGTGGTCGGAATCGTGACGTTGGCACTGGGGGCAATCGGAATCATCAACATTATGCTGGTGTCGGTTACCGAGCGCACCAAAGAAATCGGACTTCGGAAAGCATTAGGCGCAACCTACCGCAATATTCTTACGCAGTTCTTTGTGGAGGGCGCTTTTCTGACTGCCTTCAGCGGTGGTATCGGACTAGCTGTCTCGGTGGGCTTTGTCGCTTTGTTGGCAAGGCTGCCGGCGCCTGAGGGTTTCGACACGCCGCGAATTGTGCCGTCGTCTGCAGTGACGGCCATCCTGTCCCTGGCGATTGCTGGCATCGTGGCCGGCCTTTATCCAGCGCGCAAGGCAGCCCTGCTTCCGCCGGTGGAAGCACTGCGGCAGGAATAAGCAATGTTTACGGACCTGAGCAAACAGGCATACCATGCGCTGCGCTATAACAAGCGACGCTCGCTTCTCACCATGTTGGGCATGGCCTGGGGCATTGCCACGGTCGTGCTGCTGCTGGCCTACGGGACTGGTTTTCAAAACGCGTTGATGGTTGCCTTCAAGACTTTTGGCGGCAATCTGATTGCAATTTTCCCGGGACGCACTTCCTTGCAGGCGGGCGGCAGCAAGGCAGGCACCCAAATTCGCCTTAGCCGCGAGGATCTGGATTTCCTGCGCGCAGAAGTCCCCATGATCAAGCGCATGTCCCCCGAAGTAAACAAGCAGAGCCTCGTGGTTTACGGGACGCGCAGCAACAGCTACGACATCCGCGGGACCTACTCCTCTTACCAGCAGATCCGACACGTCGAAATCGGCGAGGGCAGCTTCTTTGGCGAGCAGGAAGATTTCACCCACAGCCGCGTAGCCGTGTTGGGTGCAGACGTAAAGAAGAAGTTGTTTTCCGGGCGGAATGCGCTGGGCGAGAGCGTGCGCATTGATGGCATTTCCTACCAGGTGATCGGGATCATCAAGCACATGCTTTCCAATGGCGACGACAACATGAACGCCATGGTGTACGTGCCTTACAGCGCCATGAGCGACATCAAGAATACCTATTACCTCGATGTCATCGCCCTCGATTACGAAGGAGACCACAGCAAAGTCGTGAAGGCCGTACGCAGTTCGCTCGCCTACCACCATACCTTTGATCCCAAGGATGAGCGAGCCGTCTTCGTTTTCGATGCGGTGAAAGATCTGGCCGACCTCGACGCCATCACGATTGGGATCAAAATCCTGCTGGGCTTCATCGGCATGCTCACGCTAGGCATTGGTGGGGTCGGGCTGATGAACATCATGCTGGTCTCAGTGACGCAGCGGACGCGGGAAATCGGTGTCGAGAAAGCACTCGGCGCGCGGAGATGGCACATCCTGTTTCAGTTCCTGGCGGAAGCTCTGGTGATTACCTTCATCGGCGGCCTGGCCGGGGTGGCATTGGCTTATCTCGTTTCCTGGTCAGTAGGGTCGCTGACCTTGTGGAGCGCGTTTATTGAAAATGCTGATGAAGGAGACATTCACCTGGCTATCCATGTGGGTACACTACTGACTTCCACCGCCATCCTGAGCTTTGTGGGAATTGTGAGCGGGATGCTGCCGGCCATCAAGGCTGCGCGCTTGGATCCAATCGAGGCTTTACGCTACGAGTAGTTCACCACAGGCTTTCCGAACGATCAGCGCCAAAGTTCGTGCCACTAGCTCGACCCGAGTTCCGCCCAATTCGGATCATCCTGGGAGCAGGACGCCGTTTTGCACACCTGGAACCTGACCACCGGATGAAGTTCCCACACCGATGCGCGCCAGCAAGATTGCTTCTGCTTGACGGTCTTGGCGATAGCACAATTCTGGGCCGGCAAGTTATGCTCGCTGTCGACCAGTAACTGGCCAATGACCCGGACTTGGCGGCCGACCGCGTTCTTCACATTTTCGATCGTCCAGACTCCGGGCTCAAAGTTGAAGCGGTAATGGGGCGTCATCTCCACGATGACGCTGTTCTGCTCCAAACTCTTCAAGAGCTTCTTGGCAGCCGCGGAGGATTTTCCCGTGGCAGCTTGCACTTGCTGGGCCAGGTTCGCGTCGAAACCGATGCCGATGTGGTAGTCCAGGTTAGAGCCTTCTGGCGGGTCCTCATTGGCCAACTGGCAATTACTGCTCTCCACTCCGCTGGGCTGGGCGTAATACAAGTAGCCGATCACACCGAAAAGCTGGCCTTCCCCCATCTTTCCGAGTTCGTCCTTGAAATCGGCGTGGTTGTTTTTTGACAAGCCGTCCGGGAGGTTGGCATCGAGACTTTCGTAGTCGCTTTGCGCCAAATATTTGACAGCCGGGTTGGCGCCTGGCGGGGGCGGGATAAGCAGGTTCTTCAGAAAGTTAAGGTCAGCATCATATCCGGAGGCCTGGCTGCATCCGGTCGGGAAGCGGCTGTGGCAGTCCTGAAAATCCAGGACATCATCGCACTGCACTGCAGTCGCATTGTCCCGGTTCGCTTCCACGCCTGCTGGGGCTTCCGCCGATAAGGTGGTGGCAGGAGCAGTCGCGCGCGACGGCCCTGAAACCTGGCCCATCGCCAGGGCGAGAGCCAGCGGAGCAAAGGGCGCGACGTGGCGGCGGAAGCTTAGGCCGGATTGTGGTTTACGGGTGGGCAGGTTCTCCTCCTTACCCCTCGGCCGAGGCCCTCATCCCTGGTCGGTGTACTGACTGCCGCCCTGAGCACCCGCGGTTCCTCCGCCTCCACCCCCACCTCCGCCCCCGTTGCCAGTGCTCCCCTTCGCGCCCGCCTGGATGCCTTTGCTAACCGCATAGGTGCTGGCGCTGATGCCCAGCAGAGTCAGTACCTCGGGCGGAATCTTTTCAGGAAACTTCCCTGTACTGACCACAATCAGAAAGAAGCTCATGGCGATCACAAAGGTGAAAACCATCAACTGGAAACGGGACATGCTGGCGATGCCGCTGCCACTTCCTCCTTTCTCCATCAGGATTCCGCTGATGTCGATCTTCCCTGAGGCGATGGCTGCCAGGATCATGAACCCAAAGAGAAAGAGCAGGACCAACCCGCCATAGCTGATGGCAAGCTTCACTTTGATGGCGCCGTCCCCGGGAACCCATATTGCGATGATGAAGGCGGCGACCACCGCCAGCGCCACACTCGCAAAATATTCGGGATTTCTCATGGTGTTCTCCTATCGATTAGATCTCGGAGCCGGCCCAACAATACAGCCTGCGCCTTGCCGCCCAGGTAGAGCACCTGGCTGCCGCCCAGGACGGCGACCAGAGCATCGGGAAGTTTCGGAAATGCGCTCGGATCGTGGATCACCTGCAGCAGGTAGTACAGGCTGGAAAAGATGGTAATCATCAGCAGCTGTGCTCGACCAGCACTGAAGTAAGTTGAATAGCGGGGACCGTCGGGGCGGCTGCGATCCAGGATGGTGCCCTCGAGCAAGCCGTGGAGGCTGATTCCGCCTGTCAGGAGCTTCCAGAACACAATTCCGAAGAAGCCCGCCAGCAGAATCATGCCCTCCCAGTTTGCCAATTTCATTGCGTAGTGCATGGTTATCGCGGAGCGAACAATCGCGTTGGCGCGAAGTATATACCCCTGTCAAGGGAAATGACTAGAGCGCCAGTTTGCGTTACGAAATCGGAACAGAAGTCCTGAATAGGCTTTCAGCCATCAGCCATCAGCTCTCAGTGGTTTTGCTGAAAGCTGATAGCTGACGGCGAGCCCAGTCCAGTTAGCATCGTTCTGGTGTTCTACAATCCTGGAGTGCCCGAAACTAACCGTCGCCTGGAACGTGTGCTGCACCAGCTACGACTGTACGAACACCCCCTGCTCGCCTTCGACGCGCGTACCAAAGGGGATGGCGTCGAGGTCATCATCAAGTTCAAGAACCCTGACGTTCCGCTGCACACCTATTACTTTGACTTGCACCCGCGCGATCTCGACCACCCGCAATTCGAATGGACGTTTCAGCGCCAGTTGTACGACTGTCTGCACGACTACCTGATTGAAATGTTCACGCGCACGCCACAGAACCGCGCCGAGCGACAGCGGGAAGGCCAGTGACCCTGCGCGAGCGCATCGAGCAGGAAATCCGCGAGGGCGGGCCGATACCGTTTTCCCGCTACATGGAACTTTGCCTGTACGAACCACACTTGGGTTATTACGCACGCCATGCCGGGCAGTTCGGCAAGGCTGGCGACTTCTACACCGCGAGCGACGTGCATGCGGTCTTCGGAAGGCTGCTGGCTCGGCAGTTTGAGGAAATGTGGCGGGCACTGAGGTCGCCAGAGCGGATCGAGATTCTGGAACTGGGGCCGGGACGGGGATTATTCGCACAGGATGTGCTGGACCGTTCGGAAAAGAAATTCCGCGACTTTTTCCGTGCCTTGCATTACACGCTAGCCGAGCACTCGCCTGCGTTGCGGGAACGGTTAAAGGACACGCTCAGCCGGCATATCGAGTCCGGAACAGCGTCGTTGGCAACTGGGGAGGGCACGGCTTCAGCCGTGCCGGTCCAACTCCCTCAACATGTTCGGGCTTTAGCCCCTGAGGTCCCCGTCATCGTCTTTGCAAACGAATTCTTCGACGCTCTCCCTGTCGAGGTCATCAGCCCGAAAGGCACCTTGCACGTTGACGTGCAGGACGGCCGTTGCATGGAAACGTGGGCTCCGGCTTCTCCAGAGGTGCTCGACTTTATCGAGCATTACAGCGTCCATCCCGAAGCGGGCGCGCGCGTCGAGGCCTCTCTGCGAGCACAACGATATATGTCAGGCGTTGCCGAGTCAGTCCAACGTGGTTTCATAATCGCCATCGACTATGGCTATACCCGCAGCGAACAGCTGGCGGGACGCCATCGCGGAACCGTGATGACCTATCGCCAGCACTCCGCCAGTCCGAATCCGTACGAAGCTCCGGGCGAACAGGACATCACAGCGCACGTGAACTTCACCGCATTGGCCGCTGCCGCCGAGCAACACGGCATGCAGGCTCACGAACTACTCACCCAGTCGCGGTTTCTGCTGGGCATCGGTGAGCAAAACCAGTTCGCCGATGCCTTCGAAGAATGCCGCTTGCCGCAGGAGCGGGCCAAGGTTGCGCTCCAGTTGAAGCACCTGGTGACCCCGGCCGGAATGGGGGAAATTTTTCATGTCCTGCTGGCGAGCAAAGGGGTGGATCCCACGTCAGTGGCAAGCTTGAGTGGTTTGAACTTCGGACGAAGTCGGTTGTGAGCGGAAACTCAGGCCTTCTTACCGGCAACGGTCATCTGCTCTGCCGGCGCATTGGCCGTTGCTTCGGGGTACTCGAAAACGCCGCGTCCCGCCTTGCGGCCCAGGCGTCCCGCTTTCACGTACTGCACCAGGAGCGGCGCCGGGCGGAATTTCTCGCCCAGGGTTTTGTGGAGATACTCGAGAATATGCAGCCGCGTATCGAGTCCCACCAGATCAACCAGCTCGAACGGCCCCATAGGATGGTTCAGCCCCAGCTTGAGCGCTTTATCAATATCAGCCGCCGAAGCGATTCCTTCCTGCAGCATATAAAACGCCTCATTGCCGATCATGGCGTTGATGCGACTGGTAATAAATCCCGGCGATTCCTTGATCACAACCACTTCCTTACCCATGCGCCTGCCGACCGCGACCGCAGTGGCCAGGGTGTCATCATCGGTCTCCAGCGCGCGCACGATTTCCAGTAGCTTCATCTTCTGCACAGGATTGAAAAAGTGCATGCCCAGGATTTTCTTGGCGCGATAGGTTACTGATGCGATCTCAGTAATGCTGAGCGATGAAGTATTCGATGCGAGAATGGTAGTCGGACGGCAGATCTTGTCGAGCAGGGTAAAGATCTCGATCTTCGATTCCATCTCCTCGGGCACAGCTTCAATGACCAGGTCCGCCTGGCGCGCCGCTTCCTCCACGGTGCCCGCATAGTCAATCCGAGAAAACGCCGCGTCGGCATCGGCCGGAGTGACCTTGCCCAGTTCGACAGCCCGATCGAGATTGGAACGAATCTCAGTCTCGGCGCGACGTAGCGCATTGGGAAGCAAATCCTCGAGAATGGTGCGGTAGCCACCAAGGGCTGCAGCATGAGCAATGCCGCGCCCCATGATACCGGCGCCGATGACCGCGACCGTCCTGACTTCGCCCACTACTGGACTCCCTTTTCCAGACTTTCGAGCACAACAACAAAATTGGGGTCGGATTTACGCATGTACTCGGCCAGGCGTTTGCGTTCCTCGGGGGTCAGGGTAGGAATGGTGGAAGTGATCCGACGAAGGGTAGCGGCAATATCATCGACGTAGTTCAGCAGACGAATGAGTTCTCCAGTAGCTTGCATGAGGGCTCCTGTTGCCCTGCTTACTTTCGATTGTGCCGCGATTCCGGCGACTGCGCCTACGGAGAAACGGCACGCCCCAGGGCGAACCGACTATTGTCGACGGTGCCGCATATTTAGTAAAGCGGGGCAGTATTCTCTGGGATAATTGGAAAAATGCTGCGCGACAAGAACCTGATTCGACTCTCGCACCAGCATCAACATGCGCTCGCTCTCTGCGTTCGAATTGAACGCGCGGTGCAGGCGGGTGAAGTGGACCTTGCCGCCTGGCAGACCGAACTCCAACAGATCTTCGAACAAGAAATCCGGATTCATTTTGACGCCGAGGAAAAGCAACTGTTCCCTGCGGCCACGCAATTCACGGAACTGCGTTCCCTGGTTGAGGAACTCCTCCGGGAACATGGGGTGTTGCGAGGCTATTTCACGCGGGCGCTAGAACGGAGCTTGGATTCCGTCGCCTTGCATGATCTGGCGAGCCAGCTTTCTGCTCATATCCGCAAAGAAGAGCAGCAGCTTTTTGAAGAGATGCAGCGCCGGCTTACTTCGCAGGAACTGGCCGGGCTCGGAGAGTCGCTGGAGAAGGCACTTGCGCCTGCGATTCAGACCTGTTCCCTACCGAACCAGGCCACACGACTGCCACCCGGACGCGGAAACTGAACCAGCCGGAAAATTTTCGGGCCTTATGCAGCGAAGTCTTCCTCTGGGGGTACGGGGCACGGCTGTGGCAGGCGATCGCTGACTTCGGCGAGCACGGCCAACTTCTCAGCATGCTCGCGGGAGAGAGCTCCCGGGACAAACCGCCAGCGCCAGTTTCCATCGGTGCGGCTGGGAGTGTTCATACGGCCTTCGCTGCCCAATCCCAGCACATCCTGCAAAGGCACGACGGACAAAGTGGCTACCGACGCTTGTGCAGCACGGATGAAAGCCCAATGGATTCCTTCGTGGTTAATGGGTCCCAGATAGGCTTGCACATCCCGCCGTTCCTGCTCCGTCGCCCAGGAATTCCACCAGCCCACAGTAGTGTCGTTGTCATGCGTTCCGGTGTAGATGACCCGGTCGGGCGAGAGGCGGTGCGGCAGGTAGATATGCGCGCCGGGATTGCCAAAACCGAATTGCAGAACTGCCATACCGGGGATTTGCAAGCGCTCGCGCAAGGCGTGCACCTCGGGTGTGATATAGCCCAGGTCCTCGGCAAAAAACGGCAAGCCGCCTAGCGCGTCGCTGAGCTTTTCGAAAATGTGATTCTTGGGCCCGTCCACCCAGCGGCCATGAACTGCCGTAGGCTCACTGGCCGGAATTTCCCAGAACTGCTCGAAGCCGCGGAAGTGGTCGAGCCGAATGTAGTCGCAGGTTTGTGTCGCCCAGCGCATGCGCTGAACCCACCATTGATACCCGCGTCCGCTCATCACGTCCCAGCGGTACAGCGGATTCCCCCAGCGTTGCCCAGTGGCGCTGAAGGCGTCAGGCGGCACACCCGAAACGACTTCCGGATCGAGGTTTTCGTTGAGCCGAAAGAGTTCTGGATGGGTCCACACATCGGCGCTGTCGTAATCGACGAAGATGGCGATGTCGCCGGCAACGCGGATTGAACGCTGCGCGCAATGGCGCCGCAACGCGTGCCACTGCTCCCGGAAGGCAAACTGAATGACACGTCCCACGTCCAGTTGCTCGGCAAGCTCCGTACGTGCCTTGGCCAAGGCTACAGGCTCGCGCCGAGCCAGTTCTCGCGGCCATTGGTTCCAGCTATCCTTCCGATAGAGATCGCGAAGGACGGCGAACAAGACGAAATCTTCCAGCCACCAGTCATTCTCTGTGCAGAAGCCCTCGAAGCGCGAGCGATGCGCGCCGGTTGAGTTCTTCAAGAAATTACGAGCAGCTTCGATGAGTAAAGGTAACTTGCCGGCGCGCACTTCTTCGTAGTCCACCGCACCGACATGCTCCGGCAGTTGCGAGACTTGCGAGTGATCAATCCAGCCATGATCGGCCAGACGTTCCAGGCTGATCAGCAGCGGATTCCCGGCGAAGGCCGAGGTTGAAGAATAAGGCGAGTTGCCGTAACCCAAGGGACCCAGCGGCAGCACTTGCCAGAGTCCCTGGCGGGCAGCGGCAAGAAACTCGACAAATTCATAGGCGGCAGGTCCAAGATCACCGATTCCGCCGCGCGAGGGCAGCGAGGTCGGATGGAGCAGGATGCCTGTGGCGCGAGGAAATGACATCGTGAATCCGACAGGGGCCGGAGTTTTGAATTACAGACGCCGCGCGGGTAAGATGCCCGCGCTACAGCCGGCGGGACGCCAGCACTACAGAACTACTCGCCTTGCTCGGCGGCTCCGCGACTGAGTCCCTTCATCTCCTCTTCGTTAATCTTGATCTTGCCGGCCTTTTCCATCTGCTGGCGGAGGTTGTTGACGAAGAGACCGAACCGTTCGCCTTGCTTTTGCTGCACCAGCGAGTCGCGAATCTCGTCTTTTTTCTGGGCGAACTCGTCCGAGGTGGGTTCCTGCTTTTCCAGGACCTGGAGTACCGCACCGCTGGCGCCGCTATTGATGGGTCCGCTGATCTCGCCCGGTTTCATCGTGAAGGCGACGGAAGCGGCTCCGGTCATCGATCCGACGTCCGGCACCTGGCCATTGGGAAGAACAAAATCGCTGGTCTTGAGAGTTGCGCCCAGTTCTTTAGCCGCCTTCTTCAAATCGTGTTCCGCCTTGGCCCGGTCCGAGAGTTCCTGGGTTTTCTGGCTAAGCAACTGGTTGGCCCGCTCGTTCTGGAATTCTTGTTCCACGCGCGCGCGGATTTGCTCAAAGCTGGGCGTGGCCGGCGGCTTCACCGCCAGCAACTTGTACACGACGAAGCCTTGCTGTACCTGCACCATGTCCGGAGGAGACTTCTCTCCTTCGCTGAACACAGCGTCCGCAAACTGCGGGGAGGAACCGATACCCGGCAACGATTCGCTGCGGCCGAAGAACTCGGTAGTGATCACCTGAAGGCCCTTGGCGGCCGCAGCTTGCTCCAGACCATTCGCGCGAGCCTGGGTGAGCAGAGCATTAGCTTGTCCCTCGGCAATGCGAGCGGCTTTCTGCTGCTTGATCAGCGGCTCGATCTGGGCCCTGACCTCGTCTAGAGATTTCATGTGGGCATCCTGCTTGTCATCCACATGAATGATGTGAAAACCGTAGCTGCTCTTGACCAGTTCGCTGGTCCCACCTTTTGACAGCGAGAACGCTACCTTCTCGAATTCAGGAACCGTGCGACCGCGGCCGATCCAGCCCAGCGAACCGCCGTTTTTTGCGCTGCCGGGATCTTCGGAATACTTCTTAGCCAAATCTTCAAATTTGCCGCCAGCTTTTAACTGCTTGAGGATGTCCTCAGCTTTCGCCTTGGCCGCATCCAACGCCTTCTGGTCAACCTTGCCGTCCGGACCGGCAGGCGGAGTTTTAATCAGAATGTGGCGAACATTTACCTGCGCGGGGACGCGATATTCATCGCGATGCTGGTCGTAGTAAGACCGCAAATCTTCCGGGGTCACCTGCGTTTCCGCCGCGATTTTCGAAGAGTCCAGCAGCGCATAGGCGATCTTTCGTTTTTCCGGAATGGAGTTGTTGTACGTAGCCTTATTGCGCTCGTAGAACGCGTTCAGTTCCGACTCGGTGGGGTGAATCCCCTTGCGCAGATCGGCTTCCCGGATCACCGCATATTGGAACTTGACCTTGGTGCTACGTTTCTCAAATTCCTGGCGCACCTCCTTGTCGGTCACCGACGCGCTGGCTGCAACCAAGTTACGCAGCTTGGTGATCAGGATGTTGTCCTTAACCCCCTCTTCAAACTGGAGGACAGTCACATCATTTTGCCCAAGAAGATTCTCGTAAGCTTGCTGGCCGATAAACTTGCCGCCTGGAAAAAAGAGGGCAGCGTATTGCCCATGCCGCAGTTCGTCCCGAACGTCCTCATCGGTCGCCCGGAAACCCATGCGGTGAGCTTCGCTGATCAAAGCTTTTTCCGTTATCAGCTGATCCGCAGCCCGCGAGGCAAAGAACGGCAGAAGCTGGGCGGCCATAGCATTGCCACGCGGAAACTGCTGCTTGAGCATGTTTTGAGCTACGCGCACCACTTCTTCGCGGGTTACGTCCTGGTCGCCTACGGTGGCCACTACGCCCGCGGCCGGGCCGCCGCCAAAACCGAAGTTCGTGCTCAGCCCGCCCGGGATGAGGGTGATCACCATGGCTCCGCAGAAAACCAGCAGAATGCCGCTGAGCACAACTTTCTTGATCGGGCCAGGGGTTTGCAAAAATCGAATCATCTTCTTGTCACTCCAGAGATTAGGGAGGAAACAATTATTATAAACTACAGCTCCGGACAGCAATGACTCGGCTTGGGAGTGGGTTGTTTGCTGCGAAGCCGGCCACCCCCTATCGTTTTCGAGGAGTCCGAAAATGCAGCAATATAATTCTATTGAAACGTATCAATAAAACGTGCTTATCTAAGCCGGGACGACGTAAGACGAATTGGATCCTTCTCCTAAGATCGTTCAAAGCATCAAGTCCTGCAACTGGGCGCAACGCCTAAGAGGAACGAGACATGCAGATTCGAGCAGTCGTCAAGCTTTGCCTGATTTCATTCGCCCTTTTTCTTTTCCCGCCCATACTCGGCGCTCAGTCTCGGCCGGATGAAACCCGTTCCCAAGCCGCATCTGGCCATCTTGCCGCAAAGGAGAAATTGCTCTTGAAGGCTGGCTGGACTCTCCAGTCCTCCGGAAAGGTGCCGGATGGGGGCGAAGTAATCTCTACCCTCCAGTATCAGCCTAAGAACTGGTACAGCGTGACTGTGCCCACGACCGTGATAGCAGCTCTGGTGAAGCAAAAGCTATATCCCGACCTGGAGTTTGGGATGAACTTGCGGCAGATTCCGGGAATGACCTATCCGATCGGGGCAAATTTCTCCAACGTCGCCATGGAACCAGACAGCCCTTTTGCGGTCTCGTGGTGGTATCGCAAGGCGTTTGCTCTGCCCGCCAATTATCGTGGCAAGACAATCTGGCTGAACTTTCAGGGGATCAACTACCGGGCCAACATCTGGGTCAATGGCAATAAAATCGGCGATCTGGAGCAGGTGGCCGGCGCCTGGCGAACTTACGAGTTTGATATCAGCAAAGTTGCGCACCCTGGAGCTGAAAATGTCGTCGCCGTGCAGGTCTTCGCGCCGACCGAAACCGACCTGGCCATCACCTTCGTGGACTGGAATCCGGCGCCTCCCGACAAAAATATGGGGCTCTGGCGCGACGTGTATGTCACCACAAGTGGGCCCGTCAGCTTGCGTTTTCCCGGCGTAGTTTCGAAGGTCAATTCACCCGCGAACGACAGCGCGCAGCTGACCGTCGTCGCCCAACTGAAGAACGCTGCGGACAAACCTGCCAAAGGTGTGTTGAAGGGAAAAATCGAGAAGACAGAATTCTCGCAAGACGTAGAACTGGCGCCGGGTGAAACGAAGGATATAGCTTTCGAGCCGGAAAAGTTCTCCCAACTTACTGTTTCCCACCCTCGCCTGTGGTGGCCGGCGCAGATGGGGGTCCCTAATCTCTACCCGCTGCACATGGAATTCGACGTAAACGGAAGAATATCCGACGAGGCAGACTCGCATTTTGGCATCCGGGAGATTACGTCCCAGGTAGTGGACAACAGCAAACTTCTCTTCACGATTAATGGTAAGCGAATTCTGATTCGTGGCGGCGGCTGGACTCCGGACATGATGCTGCGTGAAGACTCGCAGCGCTTGGAAGATGAATTCCGCTACGTGCAAGACATGGGACTGAACACAATTCGTCTCGAAGGCAAGCTAGAGACACCAGAATTCTTCGACAAGGCCGACCGGAAAGGCATCCTGATCATGGCCGGCTGGTGCTGCTGCGATCACTGGGAGCACTGGTCGAAGTGGTCAGATGCGGATTTCAAGATCGCCCAGGAATCCTTGCGCTCTCAGATCAACCGGCTGCGCATTCACCCCAGCCTCGTGATGTGGCTGAACGGCAGCGACAATCCTCCACCGCCTGACGTTGAGCAGATGTATCTCTCCATCGAAAAGGAATTGCGGTGGCCGAATCCGGTCGTGTCCTCGGCCACAGCTAAACCGACCGCTATCACCGGCGAAAGCGGGGTAAAGATGACCGGGCCCTACGAATACGTCGCCCCTTCGTATTGGTTGGCGGACTCCGTGCAGGACCACTCCCGCTATCAGTGCAATCCGGGCGGCTGCGGGGGCGCATACGGATTTAATACCGAGACCAGCATGGGGCCAGCCGTGCCTCCCGTCGAAAGCCTGGAACGGATGTTAGGCAAGGACCACCTGTGGCCGATTGATGACTGGTGGAATTACCACGCCGGAGGCGGAGAGTTCAAAAATATCCAAGTCTTTTCTGAAGCGCTGAATGCGCGCTACGGCAAGTCGGATAACGTTCAGGATTTTGCCTTGAAATCTCAGTTGTTGGCCTATGAGGGCATCCGCGCCATGTATGAGGCATACAGCCGCAACAAGTACACTTCGACTGGCGTAATCCAATGGATGCTGAATAACGGCTGGCCCTCCATGATCTGGCATCTCTATGACTACTATTTGCGGCCGGGTGGCGGATATTTTGGCGCTAAGAAAGCCATGGAGGCGCTGCATCCGGTGTATGGCTACGATGACCGCTCGATCTGGGTGGTCAGCAGCCAATATCAGGATGCGAAGGGGGTGAAGCTAGCGGCCCAGGTCTACAACCTGGACATGACGGAGAAATTCTTCCAGGATGCCATGGTGGATGCGGCGGCTGACAGCACAAACAAAGTCCTCACCTTGCCGGAAATCGCGGATGTAAGCCCGACCTACTTTCTGCGGCTTACTCTGACAGACAGCGGCGGCAAAGTGGTTGGTTCAAACTTTTACTGGCTCTCCACGAAGCCGGAGACCCTCGACTGGGAGAAATCCACATGGTGGGTGACGCCGACGGCTTCGTTCGCCGACTATACGGCGCTGAGCCAGCTGCCAAAAGTCTCGCTGAAAGTGACCAGCCGGAACGAGCGCAGGGGCGAAGAAGGTCTGACTCACGTCACCTTGGAGAATCCCAGCAAGAGCCTGGCATTTTTCATCCGGCTGAAGGTAAACAAAGGCAAGGGCGGCGAAGAGATTCTGCCGGTGCTCTGGCAGGACAATTATTTCTCGCTCATGCCGGGAGAGAAGCGAGAGATCACGGCGACGTATCGCGCCAGTGAACTGGCGAACGCCACGCCGGCGGTGGAAGTGAGCGGATGGAATGTAGTTCTGCAGTGAGTAGTTCCGCAATGAAGTGTCATCCTGACCGAGGGCTTCAGCCCGAGTCGAAGGACCGCTTTCCTGCTTGCACGACCCATGCTGTGGCATGGCATTCTCACTGTGCCGCGAACTGAATGGGAGAAAATGCCTCACTGCTTTCGTCGTAGCGCCGACAGGTAAGGGGTCCGTCGACTCCGCTTGGGCTCGCTTCGCGAGCCTAAGCTCCGCTCAGGATGACCATCCAGAGTTTTAATGCATTGCCGTAGGCCACTCCAGATTCCTCGCTTCGCTCGGAATGACAAGATTGCTGGATGCTGGGGAACATCGGCTATTGTTCTTCCGGGGGCAGTTCGAAATTCACCAGGTCGCTGCGGAACCAGTGTGTCTTCCAGGCGCCAAAGGCGATGCCCGCCGCCATCCAGATCGCGCCTGCGATTTTCGCCGGGTTGCTCAGGTTCAGCCACAGCAAGAGACAAATCACAAAACCAAAAATCGGCGGCAGGAGATTGCCTAGTTTTTTCTCCGGCTCACGCACGTAGTAGCGCACGAGGGCGGCTGCGTTTACGCCCATGAAGGCGATCAGCGCTCCGAAATTCAGCATCTCGGCGCCCAGGCCGTAGCTAAATATGCCGAACTTCACGAGAATCGCACCTGTCAATGCGATCAGTCCGACAAAGACGACATTATTGCGCGGGACGTGTCGCTTCGGATCCACGGCACCGAAAAACGACTTTGGCAGCGCGTTGCTCCGCCCCATCCCGAAGAGCAGCCTTGCCGCACCCAGCTGAGCGCCCATGCCGGAACCGAAGTTGGCCACCAGCAGCGTGAATCCTACGATCGCCAATAGGGGACGCCACGCCTGCGCCGCCACGTGTACGAAAGCGGTATCAACGTTCGGGAACGGTCGCGACGCCGGCCATACCAACTGCGCGGCATAGACTTCGATGGCAGAAAGTATGCCGATCACGAGACAGGTCAGGACCGTGGCCAGCAGGATGTTGCGGCGCGGATTCTCCGCCTCCTCTGAGAGAGTTGAGATCCCATCAAAACCAATGTAGGTCAGCACAGCGATGGAAGTGCCGCCCAGCACTGCCTTGGCATTGAACATCCGAGGATCGTAGAACGGACGTGTAAAGAAACCGGGACCGTCATGCGGATGGCCGAAGATATAGCGCGCGGCAGCCACGAAGAATATCGTGATGACCACACCCATAGCCGCAGCCAGGCCCGCGTTCACGCGAGCTGAAGTCTTCACACCCTGAATATTGAGGCCCGTAAACACCACGGCAAAGAAAATCGCCCAAACCCAGTACGGTATGCCGGAAGCAAAGACATGCGCCTGCTGGCTGCACCAGATGATGCAAATCATCGGATTGAGCATGTAATCCATCACCATACTCCAGCCAGTGACATAGCCCAGAGCAGGATTGATTTCCTGACCCACATAGGTGAAAGCCGAGCCGGCACTGGGATAGGCGCGCGCCATTCGCCCATAACTAATCGCGGTGAACAGCATGGCGACCATGGCAATCAGGATCGTTGTCACAACGTGACCGCGGCCACGGTCGCTGAGAACTCCGAAAACTGACATCGGGGCGACCGGTTGAATGACGATAACGCCATAGAGGATCAGGTCCCAAAGGGTCAGGGAGCGCTTAAGGCGGGCGGTAGTCGAGGTTGATGTGGTTGCGGAACTGGCCATGCTGCGCGTATTGGATTATGGAGTCAGGGCTGGTGTCAACCGGAATTGAAACGATTTAATGAAGCGTGCTTATCCGGCGGAATACGAGGACGGTAAGAAATGCAGAGATCCTTCGCTTCGCTCAGGATGACAAGTCACCACTTATGCGATGGCACCTCACTTTAGGGAACCGTAATTATACGAGTAGCCTCTGGACTCATTACCCGACCGGTACCGCGTGTTGTAGTTGAGCAGGTAATTCAAGTGCTCGTCATCGAGCGGGTATTTTTTCAAGGACGGATAGTTGCCCATGCCTTGGAACGGAAGCGGGTCCACCGTGTTCCCCTCGAAGGCGTAGAAATCCATATCTTTCTCGTAGCCATTGGCAACGAAGAAGTAGTCCCGGGTCCAGCCTTTGGGGAGAACCGGCAACTGAGAGGGATCGAAGTCCAGTGCGATCTCGTCGCCCGATCCGAACACGGCCATACGATCGTCGGAGCCGGTTAGCAGGGGACGGACGTCGCCATAGCGTGTGTAAGCGCCCGCGGGACGCGTGTACGGCCCGGTGGGACTGGCCTTCTCATAAACGTACTTCACGTTGCCGGGCGGCTTGCCTTCGATTTTCAGGGGAAAACCGTGGAAGCGCAGATCGGCGCGCGTGAGCGGAACCGTTGTGATCCTGGAACGTTGCTGCTGGTTTGTGCGATCCACCAGGATGCTGTCCCAATAAATCTGCAGATTCGTCCAGAGGCGAATGTGCTGCGTACCTTGCGGCAACTTACCCGTCAGCTCGGCGGTCATGGTGCGCGCACCCCCCGCCGGAAACCCCATATCATCCGTGGCGCGAACCCACTTTCCCGGAGAATCCAAGGCTTCCAGGTAAGGCGCCACGGGCTGGAGCCCGGCTTGGTCAGCGGCATACATGCTGGTTGCGGTGAAGTACTCAATTTCGCCGTGCATCAGCAGCCAGAGCGGACCACCGCCGTAGGGCTTGCCTAAATCGAGCTCGAGGCTATGCATTTTAGTGAAGCCTTGGAAGGGGAGCACCTCGAAGTCGCCGAAATAGCGGTGTGCCAGCAAATCAGGGAGGAGGTTATGGCCGTGCTCGTCCCAGGCTCCAGCGGGTGGACGCGCATCATGGCTAAAAACTATCTTGAACACAGGATACGGCGGATTGCTGGCGAAATACTCGTTGGGATAAACGTCGAACTCAGCGGGGTGGTCCACCGCCAGCAACCGCACCTGGTCAAGGTACACAGCTTCTTCCAGTGGTTCCATGAAGCGGAAGCTGAGCTTGCCGTCCTTCGTGCGCAGCTTGTTGCGGTCAAGTTTGATGTACTCGGTGGGGCGCGGAATATTGCGCTGCCCGGGCCCAACCCAGTGGCCGACTACGCCCGCGCCCAGCGTATCGCCAACTAATTCGTAACGGTTGCCGTTCCAGGCGAACAGCGTGGGGCAGGAACTGCCACGGCGATCAATTTCCGTAAACTCCTGCTGGCGGTTTCCTGCAATCTGGATCTCATCCTGGAGAACCCCGGTAGGCCAGAGCATGCGCACGACATCTGCTTCTCTTGCCTGTCCGAGCCCCGCAATGATTTCCGTCGAATTCTGGCCTAGATAACCCGAAGACCCCGCGACTTCCCACTTCTGGCGATTGCCGCCGGCAAAGACCTCGACTTTCGTACCGATGGCGGACTTATTGTCGTTCAATCCTTTCAGCGAAAGCCGCAGCCAGTGGTTCCAGTTGCCGCCTTCATTGCGAAGCAGCACGGCAGTGCCGTGGTTCTGAGTGATGAGCAAGTCGGTGGCGCCGTCGCCATCATAGTCGCCCGTGATCAGGGTGCGCGGATCCTTCAGTTCAATTTTGTCGAGTCCGACTTCGGTAGTCACATCTCTGAACCCGTCTGGGCCTTCATTGCGGAACAGGCGGATTTCGCCCTTGCCGTCTTTAGTCACGCCCACCGCGGCCAGATCGACCCAGCCGTCATTGTCATAATCGATCGCAGCGACACCCCAGGCCGCAATCCAACGCGTCTCAGGCAACTTCACGGGTTCAAATCTTTTGCCCTCGCGGTTGCGCCAGAGCGTCAGAGCTTCGGGATTGGCATGTGTGACAGCGATATCCATCCATCCGTCGTGATCGAAATCGAGGACGGCTATACCGACCGGCAGCGCAATGATCGACTCTGGCCATAGCTGCCGGCGCAGGAATTTGCCTTCGCGGGGATTCTCAAAGATCGTCGGCATTCGTTCCTGGGTAGTGGCAACAATATCTACTGCGCGGTCGTTGTTGTAGTCCGTGCCGATAGCGGCGATGCTTGGTTCACTGCCTGCTAACCCCGTGGCCTCGGTCACATCGGTGAATGTACCGTTTCCGTTATTGCGCCACATGACGTTGCCACTCGTCCGGACATCAAAGGGAGCACCAGCCGGCGTGTTCAGGCGGGTGAGATACAAATCCAAGTCGCCGTCGTGGTCGTAGTCAATGAAGGTCAGGCCCAGAACGTGCTGACTCTTAATGCCGCTGGCCTCGGTGACATCCTTGAACGTGCCGTTCTTCTCGTTGTGCAACAGAATGACTCGACCGTCCACGCTGACAGCCAGATCGGTTGCGCCATCATTGTCATAGTCGCCGGCCGTGCAGGCTGTCCCGTGCAAAGCAGGGTCAAGGCCTGCTTTCTTCGAAACTTCCGCGAATTTGCCGTTGCCGGAATTGTGGTAAAGGCTCAATCCGCCTTGTTTGCCACCATCGGCGAGAAAAATATCGAGCTTGCCGTCACCGTCGTAGTCTAGAAAGCAAGCACCAGGACCTAAAAGGGCCGGCACATCGTTTCCAAGAGGCGCCGCGATATTCAGAAGTCCGGCTCTCTGCGTCGTGTTGACAAACCGAACCTCGATCGCGGGCGGGACGTGCTCCGCGAAAGCAGGCGATTCCTCCGCACGCGAATATTTCCCCTGCTCGCCATAAGCCAGGCTCATGGTCGCACCCAGCTTGTTCTGGGTGATGTATTGGAAGCGCGCGAGGTGTTTGCGGGCTTCCATGGTCTCACCCGATTGTTGGTAAGCGCGTGACAGGCCGAACTCGGCCGAGGCGTGCAGCGGGTTCAGCTTGAGCGCGTGCTGGAATGACTCGATGGCCTGCGCCAACTGTTTCAGTTGGAGGTAAACCGTGCCCAGCAGATACCAGGTGTCGGCATCGTTAGGATCGATTTCGGTGACGCGCTTAAATGCGTCCACGGCTGCTTCCGGCTCGCCGGAATTCTTATCGATCAGCCCCAGGTTGTACCAGGCGTACGGGTCGTTCGGATCGTTTTTGATGGTTTCAAGCAGCAGCTTCTTTGCCTCGTCGATGCGCTGCAAATTCGCCAAGGCGATGCCTTGGTTGATACGCGCGACGCCTAGCTTGGGATCAAGAGCGGAGGCCTGCTGGAAAGCTTTCAGAGCCTTTTCAAAAAGCTGCTGATTCATGTAGGCACAGCCCAGGTTGTTAAGACGTGCGGCCTCGGACGAATCGAGTTCCTTCGAAGTTTTCTGGGGTGCAGAAGGGAAAAGCGTAAAAGCAACGAGAAATAGTATGGCTGGTGCGACTAAGCTGGAGAATTTCATGAACTGGTCAGTCTACATCACCGCTCCCCCGTTGTAGCGCCGCCGTCCCGGCGGCTCTCACGCGGGCGTCCCGCCCGCGCATCGGGCCGGCAAGATGCCGGCGCTGCTTTGTCGAATCCGTGCCCGTCCGTGAGAAATCCGTGGCTAACTTCAGGAGGGCCTTTGGAGGTGCGAGACGGGCTTTGCGACCGAAGTTGGCTTAGGCGCTACTTTCGTTTTTAAGTACGCACGATTTGAAATCACACCCTTACCTTCTTCGATCGTGACGGTCTGATCTGCCAAAATGTTGGAGAGCTTATCCAGTTGGCCACTGGGCCACTGAATTTCAACAGAGTCGGCCTTGGTCTTGTCGCCCAGGCCGAAGGTCAGCACCAACTCACTCTGGGCAAGATAGCTGGAGCCGCTTTTCAACATCTGCCATTGCTTGTCGCCGCCGCTTGCGACGCGCACCACGGACCCGATCCCGTCGCGATTCGATTTTGTGCCGACCAGTTTGATGCGCAGGCTGTGGTTCACACTCCCTTCGTTGTGGAACAAGTAGGCTCGTCCGCCATTCGTGGTTACAAGCAAGTCGAGAGCGCCATCATTGTCGATGTCGGCATAGGCGGCAGCGCGAGCAACTTTGGGCGCGGCGAATGCTGGACCCATCTGTTCAGTCACTTCCTGGAACTTTCCGCCACCGAGATTCCGAAAAAGATGCGGGGGCTCGGCATAGCTCACGCGCTTCTGCACCCGCTCGATTTCGTTCTCAATGTGCCCGTCGGCAACGAAAATGTCGGGCCAGCCGTCGTTGTCGTAGTCGAAGAAGAAACAGCCGAAGCCGAGCGTGACCAACGTAGCGCGGCCGACCTCGGAGCGCGGCGCTTCGTCCACAAACAGGCCGTTGCCCTCGTTGTGATAGAGCGAGAGCATCTGGTTCGCGAAGTTGGTGATGATGATGCTGGGATGGCCCGAGCGGTCGTAGTCGGCGGCATCCACGCCCATGCCGGCGCGCGCCACGCCATCTTCGCTGAAAGCTATGCCCGCGGAAACCGCCTTTTCCTCGAACGTGCCGTTCTGCTTATTCAGATAAAGTTTGTTGGGTTGCGTGTCGTTAGCGAGCAGGATGTCAGGCCAGCCGTCGCTGTTGTAATCCAATATCGCGATTCCCAGGCTCTTCGAAGTGGGATCGTACAAACCAGCCTTCTGGGTTGCATCTTCAAATTTGCCATTGCCGAGGTTATGCCAGAGGCGGGCTGACGATCCTTTATAAGATTCGGGCGTGCAATACGACTTGCGCGTACCATCCAGCGTGCAGAACAGATCGCCCTGGATGGACCAACGCACGTAGTTGGCGACGACCAGATCGAGCTTGCCATCGCGGTCATAATCTACCCAGGCTGCGCTCGTCGAAAATTCTTGCAGGCCCCAAAGACCCGCCGCCCTGGTAACATCCGTGAAAGTTCCATTGCCGTTGTTGTGGAACAGATGACTCTGGCCGAGCGCTGTGATGAAGATATCGTCGTGTCCGTCGTTGTCGTAGTCGCCGATGGCGACTCCCAGTCCAAACATGGGAACGGCCAACCCAGCCTTGCGCGTCACATCGGTGAACGTGCCGTCGTGGTTGTTGTGATAGAGCTTAGGCGTGGTCGGGCCCATCTTGGCGTGTCCCGGCCAATCTTCGCCGTTGATCAGCAAGATGTCGGGATAGCCATCGTTGTCGTAGTCAATGAACGCGCAGCCCGGGCCCATGGTCTCCGGCAGGTATTTCTTTCCGAAAGCAGCGTTGTTGTGGATGAAGCGAATGCCGGCTTGAGCGGTGATGTCGCGGAAGGTGATGGGCTGAACCTGCGCCGGCCGGATGAGTAGCGGGATAGTAACAGTGGCTAAAGCCGCGAACTTTTTGATGCGGCAATCGGCACGGCTGAAGCCGTGTCCTGATACAAACGACGAAAAGAGATTTGGCATTACCTGGAAGCCCCGGGAGAAGAGGTGTGTACTTGGTAAGCGGAGCCTCGCCCCTGGGCGGGTCGGAGACCCGCCCGCACAAGATCCAGCGGCACTGAGACGTGCTCGTGGATGGCTTGACGTTCATTGTTGTCTTCGGGATTCAACTGGCGGTATGGACCCGTAATGGCCTGTGAGGCTTCATCTGCCTTGAAACGCAGATAGCGAACCTGGTGCTCATGTGCCTGCTTCTGGTCAGCCAAGCCACCGTAACAGAGCATGAGATTGTAGTGTGCCTGCAAGTCTTCGGGGTCCACGGCAAGGACGCCCTGCAATACGCTAATGGCATCCTTGTACCTGCGTTGGAGAAAGAAGATGCGACCCAGATCGTTCAACGCAACCCGATCGCGGGGATACTGCGCTATGACCTTGCGCAGGCGCTCGGCGGCCTCGTCGTATCTGCCGTCGGCTCGCAACACCTTCGCATAAAAGAAATTGGCGCGGGCCAGATTGGGATCGATCTGCAGAGCCTTTTCGAGCACCGCTCGTGCGCGCTCCATGTCGCCTTCCTGCACCGCGGCGCGCCCGATATTTACCCAGCCATCCGGATTCTTGGGATCGATCTCCGTAATCTTCTGGAAGGCTGCCTGCGCCCCCTTCAGATCCCCTTGCAGCAGCAGGCCGATGCCGTAGTCATTCCAGCGCTGCCAGTCGTTGCCCTGCAGAACAACTTTGGGCTCCGGTCGCCGGGCGCCGCGCGGCAACACTTGAAGGGCAACATTATCTTCGGCGAGAGCGACGATCGGAAGGTCGGGAATCTTTTCTTCCCTGGCCGACACTCCCTTCAGCGGACCGTTAAAGACAAACTTCGTGTCATCGTGGTCAGGCGTTACGTCCGGCCGCGGCTGATTCGGATCCGGGACTCCGCCAAAAGCAAACTGCGTATTCCACCAGGCAAACTTGCGATAGCAGAGGCGTGCGCGCAGCCTGATCTTATTGCCGACATTCTCGGGAATGTGGACACGGTAGTGAACTGCATCGGCGGCACCCGGGGGAATGAGGTGGACATACACAACCGCCCGCGTTGACCAGGCATTTCTTTTATTAATTGGATTGCCATGATCGTCAACCTGAAGCGAGCGGTAGAAATGCGCGCCTTTCTCTACCGGGCCTTTACCGTGGTCCTCAACCATGCCGCTCCAGAAAACAGTTTGGCCCTTATCGTCGGTTCCTTTGAGTTCCAGCCAGGTGTCGTAGGCATCTACCGTGCCGCCCGGAAAAAAGTGGCCTAGCTTCTTCGTACGAACCACCACATCGACACGCACGGTGTCGCCGCGCCGGACCATCGGCTGCACGCGGTTCAACGGTGCGGTCACGGGTCTGGCCTCCCCTGCGGTACTCGGCGTGATCTTCGTCTCGGCCTCTTCGCCTACTGCAAAGGTGGTGGAAAGCTCGGTTTGCGCATTAGCTGTGGTCTTTTTCTCCAGAATGTCGGGTGAAAGCGCGAGGATATCAACACTCATCACTCCGTTTTTCAGGAAATCTTCGGTGATCTTGAGCTGCTCGATGTCTTCATTGGCGGTCGGAACAGCGGTGTTAGCGGCGGGAAAGCGGTGCGAGTGCACGAAACCATTCACATTTCCCGCATCTTTGGAAGGCGCCAGAGGCATATGACAATCCGCGCACTGCGCCGGCTTGGGCGGATAGTAGAACGACCGTGCCCCCTCCCCGGAAACTCCGCTGGCCTGCCAGTTGTCGTACTCATTGAAACCGCGAATCCAACGGTAATGGTTCACCGGGACATCGAGATGCACTTTGTGGCAGGAAGAGCAGAACTCCGGGGTCTGGTTTCGCATGAACGGCTTGAGAAAGACGCGGCGGTGCGGTTCCGGATTCAGATTCACGAGAAAATCGTGGAGTGTGCGCACGATCGGATTCTTACTGGCCGCCAGTTCGTGCAATTTGGGATATTCCAGGTAGAAGTCTCCCTGTCCCATGGTGCTCTTCACCCGCGCGATGGAGTGGCACATCATGCAGCCCAGGCCAGCCTGAGCCTCCGGCGCATGCACGAATTCCTTGATGGGCCGGTCCATCTTGCCCGCGTACAGCACCGCCGGATCGTGGCAGCCGCCGCACCACTTCGAGGGCCGGGTGCCGATGGTGTCCTGCATGTACTCAACGCTCTTGCGATACCACTGGTTGTTGAAGGACGAGAAATGGTGGGCCGAGCTGAACCACTGGTTGTAGATGTCTTGGTGGCAGCGCTTGCAGGAATCCGACTCCATGAAAAACTTGCTGGGAATTTTCTGACCACCGTAGACCTGCGCCGAACTGGGAAAGAAGGGGCCCTTGGAGCCATCCCCCTCATCATTCATGGTGGCCGGAGGATCGGAAGGATTTACAATCACTGCGCTCCTCTGCCAGCGCGACTGCCGCAAGTAGCCGGCGCCCGCACCCAGTGCGGCAAGCAGGGCCAAGCAGATCGCGGCGCGTAGGGTAGTCGAACCAGAGCGGCCTGCCAGAAATCCCCGGTTCCCCGCCCAGGTCGAAAAGAGGATTCCCAGTCCAAAAGCGGAAAGAATGATGTGAAGATAGAGCCAATTCCACTCGACACGGGGTGTTCCGGTATAGATCAGGACTAAACCTACGACTGTCCCGGCGGCGAGCGCGATCCATCCCAACCATGATCCGACCTGCCGGTTCTTGAGTGCCCGCCACAGGGCGGGAATCAGCAGAATCGCTACAATGATGCCTCCCAGTACATGCAACAGAACGATTGCGGGATAGATGATATTGGGTTGCGGGAAGCCAAACAGGTACACGGCAGAAGCAAACAGGAATACGAGTAGCGCGGCGAGAACTCGACTACTGGTTAAAGCTTCACGCATTCAGATCCAGGGAGCAGCGCCGGACGGACCCACAATTCCGCGCGGCGTTAGGCGAAATATCGGCGAAAAGCTTACCGTTTTTGCCGGCAGAGTACCGTAGTATAAAAATACTAGCGGCCGCTAACCGATTGGAGGCTCGCGCCAGCCGCCACACCCCTCTTCGACGGCAGCAGCGACGCCCAGCACCACTTCCTCCTGCCAGGGCAGCCCCGCGATCTGCACTCCGATCGGCAAACCCTCGGGCGATGGGCCCACGGGTACCGCCGTGGCGGGCATTCCCAGCAGGTTGAACCACTCGCTATAACTCCACGCATCGAGATACTTCACTGTTTTGCCCACGATTTTCCAGCTGCGCTCGCCGTGGCGGAAAGCAGGGACTGCCGCCACGGGACAGAGAAGGACTGGGATCTCCTTCATCTGCGTAAAAACTTGTGTTCGCAATGTGTCTCGTTGAATCCACGTGTCGAGCAGAGTTTGGGCGGTATGTGGCGTCTCCGCTGCTGTCCGTCCGGCAAATTCTTTGAGAATCGGGCTGAGTTCCGCTTCATGACCAGCCATCGTGGGCCCAAGCAGCATGGCGCCGGCCCCGCCAAATAATTTCCACCACAACTCCTGCGCGAGTTCCAGCCCGTCAGGACGAAAGCGGGTGACCTTGAACCCGGCCCGCTCCAAAGCGAGCGCTGCGCTGCCAATCGCCGCTCGAGTCGCTGCTGTCACCGGGGTATGCCCGGCATCCTCGAAGTAACCAATGCGTACTTTTCGTATCTCATCAGGGGTGTATCGGCGGAGAGGCACGGGCGCGGCGCATGGGTCGCCGTCGTCAGGTCCCTGCATGACTTCAAACAGCTCCTGCAGATCGCCGACTGTGCGTGCCATCGGACCGACGACCCCAAGCAGGGCAAAAGGTCCAACCGAGTTAGGAAAATGTCCGGTGGCTGGAATCCGTCCCGGGGTCGGTTTCAGGCCGCAAATCCCGCTGAAGTGCGCCGGAATGCGAATGGAACCGCCACCGTCGCTGCCTACACCTCCAGCCGAACAGCAAGCCGCAATCGCTGCCGCTTCCCCACCACTGGAACCACCGGGGGTGCGCGACAAGTCCCAGGGATTATTCGTCCTCCCGTAAATGAGGTTGTCGGTTTCCCAGGCCATGAGCAGTTCGGGCGTGTTGGTGACTCCCAAAACAATGGCGCCGGCTGCGCGCAGTCGTGCAACCAGGGGCGCGTCGCCAGGAGCAATGTATCCCACACGCAGCTTGGTGCCAGCCTCGCAGCGCAGCCCGGCAACATCAATCGAACTCTTTATGGAGATGGGAACCCCGTTGAGCCGACCTAGACCAGCTCCGTGCTTCACAGCCCATTCCGCGGCGTGTGCGTCGCGGCGCGCTCGTTCCGCGTCCACCTGCACGAAAGCATTCAGTTTGGGATTGAGCTGCTCGATGCGAGACAGGTGAGCGTCCACCAACTCGACGGGTGATACTTCTCGGCGGCGGACGAGTTCCGCCATAGCCATAGCCGACAAGCGAGTCACATCACCCATGCGCTGGTTCACCCTCGAAGCGGAAGGTGAGTCTAGCACGGGCACCAGTGTGCCTCGGCGGAGGCGTTTAATTTAGCTCTGGAGTGCGGGCAGCGTGAGTTCCGCCCTCGAGCTGCGTGTAGCCCGGGTGGCAAGTTTCTTGTTGCGGCGGGAAAGCCAGCTTCTTAGGCGTCTCCGAGTAGCTGGCGAAAGGTGGCTGAAAAATATTCCCGCCCGGCCCGAGTCGTCTGCCCAAATAATCTCGGCCGTGCCTTCAATGGCGCGAGCGCCGCCCGGTAATAAGAAATACACCGGCACCTTCTCCATGGCAGGTAACGGGTCGGCGGCTTGCACGGACAGGCCATCCTCGTTGAGGTCCAACATCAGCGCGGGTATAGCCAGGCTCTTGCCAAACAACAGGTATACGACGGTCTCCACTTTGTGCCGGGCAGAACAGCGGCGATCCTTGCCCATGAAGCCACGCGCCGCCCGCAGCGACCGGGAAATCTGCTCAAGCTCCAGCGGCTTGTAGAGAACGAAATTTGCACCGGCATGATAAGTGCCCGGGATATCGGTCGAAGCTCCGATCATCGCGAAAACAACCGGTCTGTTATGGGCCGGCGCCAGGCGCGCCAGCTTTGCCACCTGGGTGCTACCTGGCAAGTCGAAATCCAACACGAGCGCCGAGTAATTCCCCTTGGCCAAAAGCTCGATCGCTTCCTGGGCTGACAGGCAGCAGTCCTGCACTATCCCAAGCTCGTCCAGGGCGCGTGCCAGCAGGCGCAAGGATTGCTGGCTGCGGCACATCAGCAGGGCCCTAAGCTTCATGAAACGGAGCTTATGCTGCCCGGAAGGGGCGGTAAAGTAACTCCGGTAATCGCGTGATCTTACTGAAGATATTGGAGTTCTAACGGGGAATCTTCACGACAAGCGTGGCTACAACGCTGCCTTCCAAGCTACGCGCCAACCAACTTTTCCAGTGCCGCCCGATTCTTGATAAGGAGCGTCGAGCCCCGTAGCTGAGCTAGTTGTTTATCGCGAAATTCGCCCAGAACGCGGGTCACAGTCTCACGTGACGTTCCAATCAACTGGGCCATCTCTTCGTGGGTCAGCGAAACCTTGATGCGTATTCCTTCCTTGGTAGATTCGCCGTCGGAAGACCACTCCAGCAGCAAGCGGGCAAGCTTTTCCGAAACCGAGTGAGAAAGGCCGAGAGAACGGATTAACTCGTAGGCGTTCTGGCAGTTCTGGCTGAGATGCTGGGCGGCGTGGAGGCAGGCTTCGCCGTGGTTTTGCAGGAAGCGCAGGAAATCCTCGCGCTTCATAAAATCCAACTGGCAGGGCTGGAGCGTCTCCGCGGTGAGTTCATAAGGTTTGCCGGAAACGGTGGCGTGCAACCCCAGGACTTCACCAGCTTGGGCGATGCGCAGGATCAGAGTCTTGCCGTCTCGTGAGGTGGTGGACAGCTTTACCCGGCCAGAACAGACGATGTAGACGCCTCGTGGAGATTGGCCCTCGACAAACAACACCGCGGCCTGTGGGTATCCGCTGGCGTACTTGATTTTCTCCAGTTCCTCCAGAGCCGGTTTGGGCAGATCGCAGAAGAAACCGGCCTCACGCAGCTTGCAGATCAGGCAGTTCTCGGTGATCTGCAAGCCGTAGGGGGACGAACCCATGTGCACCTCCGACGCAGCGCCCTGAGCGCACTATATCACTTAAAGGTGTGATTTGCAGCACCGCGGCCGGTGCCGCGGGTGCCGGCTTGTCCTGTTTGATGACTTTTTGAACGCTGCCACGCCGGGCAAAAACGGCATCTATAGGTACATTTGTCGGTGTTTAATGAAACTGCCGGAGCGAAAGATTCGTGAATACCAAGAACCTGCGTGGACCAGTTCTGGTCATCCTGGCCACACTGCTATGCTGCAGTATTAGCTTCTCCCAAAACCAGCCGACGACCATCCCGCCATCAGTGCCGGATGCTGTCTCTTCACCCTTCGACAAACACCACGCTGCGTTCCGCATGCAGACTTCGCCCTTCGGCACGCCGTCCCCAGATAATCCACAGGACAGCCATGACGGAATAGTTGTGCGTTCCCTTAAGCGGTTTGGCAAGGACCAGGCGGAAATCTACTCTGCCCCCTTCCGCCTCCGAAACCTTAAGTGGGATGCCTTGGTTCTAGCCGGCACTGCAGGACTCATTGCCACAGACCGGCAGGCCAGCCGGGCGCTGCCGAATACCCATCTCTCTTTGAGCCGGAATCTTTCCAATGCCAGTCTGGTGGGCACCAGCGCCGCCCTGGGCGGACTTTGGATCTACGGGATGAAAACTCATAATGAGCACGCCAACGAAACCGGAGAGCTAACCCTGGAATCGCTCGCCAACACTTTTACGGTCTACACGCTTACCCAATTTCTGTCCGGCCGTGAGCGCCCCAGAGAAGGGACGGGCAACGGACGCTTCTGGATCCACAACGGTTTCGATAGCTCCTTTCCCGCGGGTCACCCCATGTTCACCTGGGCGATAGCCACCGTTGCGGCCCACGAATATCCGCGCCCCTGGGTCGAAGTGCTGGCTTACGGCGCCGCTGCCACAGTCTCCGTGACGCGCTACACTGCCCGCCTGCACTATCCCTCGGATGTGGTGGCTGGGAGCCTGTTGGGATACCTGATCGGTACGCACATCTTTCATTCCCACTGCACGGCGCTCAGCGATGCCTGCCATCCTCACCACTCCACTGCGGCCAAGATTTTGGCCATCTTGCGTTAAATTACGGTAGGACTCTGGGGAGGCGCCGGAGCTAGAATATTGAGGAGATTAGCAGTCTCGATTAATTTCGAGGGAGCCAGCCATGGCACAGCAGCATTCCCCGCGCTTTCTGAAAATTGTAGAAGACGCCAAGAAGCGGGTACGAGAAACGAATATTGATGAAGTCAAAGCCAAGCTGGATCGTGGCGAGAAGTTCGTGCTCGTCGATGTGCGAGAAGAAAGCGAATACGCCAAAGATCACCTGCCCGGCGCTATTCACCTCGGAAAGGGAGTCATCGAACGCGACATCGAGGAGCGTGTCCCCGATTTGAACACGCCCATGATTCTTTATTGTGGCGGAGGATTCCGTTCGGCTCTGGCCGCCGACAACTTACAAAAGATGGGTTACAAGAACGTGATTTCCATGGACGGGGGCGTTCGTGGCTGGCGCGAAAAGGGATTCCCCATGACGAAAGGGTAGGAACGCTCATATTCCATAAGGCGGCAACCTACGTTCAAGATCGCATCGCTTTGTCCAAGGCTCTCTTTTCCGCCATACTCAACGGCCTGGAACCGCCTTTGGGAAGTTCCCCCAGCGTGAGTGGCCCGATCGCAATCCGCACCAGGCGCAGCACCTCGATTCCCAAGTGCTCGAACATGCGCCGGATCTGCCGATTCTTTCCTTCGTCCAAAACAATTTCGACCCAGGTGCGGCTCTTACCACCGCGCACGATGCGCGCTTCCTTGGCCCGCAAGACGTCACCCTCCTCCGTCTTGACGCCCCGGAGTAAGGAACGAATGATCTCGTCATCCACAGGCGCGCCTACTCGCACGTGATAGGTTTTGTCCAAATGCGTTTCCGGCGCAAGAATTCGCGCCGCCCACTCTGAATCGTTGGTCATCAGCAGCAGGCCTTCGCTGGCCTTGTCGAGACGACCTACCGGCGCAACCCACGACAGTTTTCCGCTCAGGCTCTCGTACACGGTTTTGCGACCTTTCTCATCGGAAGCCGTCGTGACCATGCCCGCCCGCTTGTTCACGACGAAATAGAGTTTGGCTTCTGCCGCAACCCGCTGGCCATCAATTTGGATCCGGTCGTTCTTAAGGTTCACGGGTGTTTCCGGGTCACGACGAAGAGAGCCGTTCAATGTCACCCGTCCGGCGCGGATCAACTCTGCCGCTCTAGATCGCGAGCAGTAGCCCAGCTTGGAAAGTGCGCGTGCCAGCCCGAGTTTCCGGGATCCATGATTCACGGCATCCATCCTAAACGCGACCCCAACGTGAGGCCCCTTCCCGCAGATGCCTCGAGGAACAAAGCTGTTGCACTAATAAGGCGTACCCGAAAGCCGCTCTCAAATTAAGGCCTCTACTGGATTCCGAGCGCTCCTCGTAAGCTTCAGACTGAAAAGTTGGAAAACACTAATCCGGAGGCTTCCTCTTATGAGAGCAAAGACAACCGTGTGGTCCGTGCTGCTCTTCTGCGCGACGTGGGTCGCGGCCCAGAGCACGTCTCCAACCCAGAGCGCAACTCCCCAAAGCACCTACCCCAGTAGCACAGGGCAGGCGAATCCGAGCAACACGGGCCAGACAAGCACCAATCCTTCTTCCGGAGTTTCGGCCAACGGCGCGAATGCCGGTGCGTCGCAGAGCACAACCACCACTCAAACCAACACCACGACCACCCAGACCCCGAGCAGCACTTCTCCTAGCAGTTCGGCTGGGGGCCAAAACACTACGGGCACGCCGCAGAGTGGAGTGAGCAATCCGAACGCATCTGCGCCCCAAACCGGTGCCAGTACTGGAAACACAATCAAGGGATGTCTGAGTGGTTCGCCGATGGCCGGAACTTACATTCTTACCGATAGCCAGACTGGAGCCAGTTATAACCTGATTGGCGCTGACGACAAGCTCAGGACCCATGTGGGAGAAGAGATCCAGGTCACGGGCCAGCCGGCTAATGGCGCGATCGGAACCTCTCCCAGTACGAGCAGCTCGTCCGCGGCAGGTGGTACGAACCCCACGGCTGGAACCAGCCCCAGCAGTCAGGCCGGGGTGAGCAGCACGAGTCCGAACAGCACTGCGGGTGGCGTCTCCGGTAGCGGGAACTCCACTTCCCCGAGCAGCGGAAATTCCAGCAGCGCTGCGCCTCAGGTGTTTCAGGTCACGGATGTGACTAAGATTGCGGATCATTGCACGGCACAGGGCACAAGACCATCCTCTTCGCTGCATAACCACTACGCCGCCGCGGGTGTGATGGCCGCCAACACGGCGCCGCAGAGCACTGGAACCAGCACCGGCTCCGCCGCACAGACGGGCACCAGCACAACACCACAGAGCTCGATGCCAAGCACGCAAACCGCAACTCCCGCCCCTCAAACGGCGACACCGAGCACCAACCCGAGCACAATGCCGCCGAGCACGAACCGCACAAGCTCAACTACCATGACGACAACCACAACGCCCGCTACGACCGCTCCAGGTACAACTTCTCCCAGCACGACGCCTTCCAGCACCGCGACTCCGGAAACAACCACTCCGAGCACAATTCCGGGGAACTCCTCGAGCGCATCGCCTGCAGCTCAAACGCCAGGATCCACGCCGAGCGGAGGCACGGGAGCGTCTCTCTGCACGACGACTCCAGGAACAACTGCGCCGAGCCCCTCTACCAGCGGTTCCACGATGCCCGGCACGACAACCGCCCCTGGCAGCAGTACGACCTCCGGCGGTTCTACGGCATCCGGCACCGTGACTAATCCGTGCACGACTCCACAATCGCCCACTACAACGACAACTCCTCCACCGCAGTCACTATAGTGGCTGCAGAGTTCTCTCCGGGGCCCCGAGAACCGGGGCCCCTTTTCTTTCTTCGCAATCAACCGTTGGCTCTAGACAGGAAGGCTTTCTGGTCGGACAATCTAGAATAGTTGGCTGAAGAAGCGAACATGTGGACGCGAATTCTCTTCGTTTCGGCACTGCTCGTGCTCTGTCCCGTCTGCCTTGCCCAGACAGATCAGAAATCCTGGACAACCACCGATCAGCAGAGCCCCTCCGGAAACTGGAACCCAACCCGCAGCAGCACGACGCACACTGAAAACAGCGGCCGCACCGTGGACACGCAATCAGTGCAGCGGCTCGGACCCGACGGGCGCCACGTTCCTTATCTCGATACCGAGAAGGAGACGATTCGGGTGAATGCGACGACCACTAGAACGATCGAGCGCGCATTCGCAAGGAATCCCGATGGCGGGAAACAGCTGATGCAAGTGACCGAAGAAGAAACCCGCACTCTGCCGGGAGGCGATCAGAAGGTGGTGCGCACGACCTCGAATCCGGATGGCAATGGGCAATTGCAGGTCATCAGGCGAGAAATGCAGAGCACCCACCAGACGGGTCCTGACAGTCAGGAGATCAGCACCACCGTCCTGAGTCCCGACATCAATGGCGGCCTCGCTCCCAGCCTGAAAGCTCAGGAGCGCCGCCTTCGAAGCAAAGATACAGTCCAGTATCGTAAGTCGACGCTGCTGCCGGACGGAAATGGCAACTGGCAGCTCAGCGAGGTCAGAGAAGGTGTAACCAGAGAGGATGGCAAAGAACGGACGAACGAAGAAAATGTCCTCAGGCCCGGCTCGGATGGCAAACTGGCGCTAACGGAGCGAACTGTCACCAAAGAATCGGAAAGCGGACCGGGAGAAAAGCGTCAGACCGTCGAGAGCTACTCCACGCAGGTTCCCGGCGGATTCGGCGATGGCAGCCTGCAATTGAACCAGCGAGTGACCACTCTTCATCAGGCACGTCCCCAGGGCGGCGAATCAACCGTGCAGGAAGTGGAGCAACGTAATCCCGGCTCGCCAACCCAAAGTCCCCGGCTCACGCAGAGGACCATCGATATTGTGAGGCCAACTCTTGGCGGCGCCCGGGAACAGACCCGGACGATTCAGTCGCTCGACCCAAATGGGAATGTTGGCGTGGTATGGATTGACACTGGGCACCTATCCGGCAGTCCAACCATTCAAGTTGACACCAAGAAGAACGACAAACCCGCTGTTCAGGTCAATACAACGAGCACCTCCAAACCGCGATAACCCACGATCGGCATATCGAACACGATCAATATCAGATGCAAATGGGCTTTGTCCACGCGAGACAGCTAACCCGTTCGTTCCGGAATTTGTCTCGACATCAGCAATGACAAAACACCCATTCTCACTGTGGCTGCAATGTTCCTAACAAAAAGTTTACAGTCAATTTACATTCTTCTTGCGCCTGCGCAACGATGAGAAGCCGCATCCAGCAAAGAATTGCGGCGGTCGCGCTGAAGTCCGCTTCGTCAAGCTATCTGATGCTGCGACCACCTTGCTTTCCAGGTAAGCAATAGGCAGTAACTCAGGTTCGAACCAGAGCTACCGATCTTAGCGACCGTTGGCAAGGGAATCAGTAGAGGGGGAAGTACGGGGAAGCCCTCGGGGTCTTAGACCGAGGATTCCTTGCTACTTACCCCGCTTTTGCCCAGGTCCAAAATTTCCTCCAGCCTGCGCCCGGCGTGTGCGCGCGTGCAACAAGACGTTAGAGCACTCACTCTACGTGTCTCTACGAGGACCGAGGATGGAACGTTCCGCTGCAAAGAGCCTTGCACCCCCAGCAACTCAATTACTTGAGGTGAAAACAATGAAAAAGAAAATTCTTCTGGTGGTGGGCCTGACGTTGGGTATCGCGAGTGTCTTGGGCATTGTGGTCTCGGCTCACGGACCCCGAACGGCAGTGGTTAACACGAGCCACGTGACGGACGCCGCGTTCCGCGATGGCTTATTCCAGGCGAAACTCGACATTCAGAGCGGCAAAGGACCCCATCTGGCCAGCGGCCGTTGGAGTAGCTATTCCGATCGCGCCCTGTTCATAGCCGGATACCAACAGGGTTACCGCGAGTTCTCCGACGCTCATCCCGGAAAATTGGCGAAACCCACTGCCGCACAGCTGGCGGGCTATTCGGATGGAATGTTGGACGGCGTGATGCATCGCCGCGCGTCGCAACCCTTCCAGGCTAACAAGACCGACAATTATCGCAATGCTGGCTCAAAGACCGCCACTGCAAATCCTGATTCTGAACAGTACAAACAGTACTACCGCCGCGCCTATTCCGATGGCTATCAGCAGGGCTACTACGCGCAGCCGGACCAGCAGGAACTGAAAACCGTTGGACAGACATCGACTCCCTTCTAGTTGAAGGCCTGGCGGATTAGCGACTCGCCAGGAAATGAAATGCATTAGGAGTGTATTTGGCTATGAAGAGTAAATGCCGGATTTTGCAAATGACAGTCGTTCTCCTGACCTTAGTGGCAAGCTTTGGAAATTCCTATGCAGGCAGTAATGCCGCCCCCAGCAATGCAGCATCGAACCCGGGCGCCTCGACAGTGATGGGGCGAGTCCGGTTCGAGGGTCCAGCACCCGCGCATACCCGCATCAATATGGCCTCCGATCCGAGCTGCACGAAGGCCCATCCAGGCTCAGCGGTCAGTGAAGATTTTGTGATTGGAAATGACGGAACCCTGGGCAACGTAGTGGTCTTCATTTCCGATGGGCTGGGTGACCGCACCTTCGACGTGCCGAGTGCGCCCGCGGTGCTGGAGCAAAAAGGATGCATGTACGCGCCCCACGTGGCGGCGGTGCGCGCGAACCAGAAAATCAAGGTGGTCAACAGCGACAACACGCTCCACAACATTCACCCTGTCCCCGCGAACAATCGCGAATGGAACCGGGCCGAGCCGGGCGGCAGCACGATTGAAGAAGCGTTCGCTCGCGAAGAGATCGCCATCCCGGTCAAGTGCAATGTGCACCCTTGGATGCGCAGCTACATCGCGGTTTTTAAGCATCCTTTCTTTGCCGTAACTGGAAAAGACGGGAGCTTTGATCTGCGCGATCTCCCTCCGGGTGAGTACACCGTGAAAGCGTGGCACGAGAAGTTGGGAACCATGATGCAGAAGATCAAGATCGCACCCGGAGAGGCTAAGACAATCGATTTCGTCTTTAAAGCGACGGGGCGACCGATTTCATAGCGACAAACCGCGCTCTGCATCCAAGCTGGCATTTCTATACGGCGTCGGATGAAAAGGCAGCGGTGTGGTGGACTCCAGGCTGCCCTTGCTCCTCACAGGTGGCGAGGGCAGCCAGATCATTGACTCTCTCTCGATACCGTAATCCCACTCTTGTCCGCGTCCGCGAGAAGCTTCGATTGTACCCGTGGAAAAAACAATCTCTTTAAACCCCAGTGCCTTCGCCTCGTCGCTAACGGCTCTTGAGGTGACCACGCTGAAGACTTTCTCGGGTGTCAATCCCCGCGACTCGACAAACAGGATGTTGTTCTCCTTGCCTTCCACCCTCACCTGCGCATGAATACCCATGGCAAGGAGCTTGGTCTGGAACCGAGGGGCAAAGTTTGCACGCAGCATCCGCTCGGATGGAGACTGCGCGCGCACCAACGGGTTCATGCCGGCCACGACTACCAATACCAGAAATATACTTGCGAGCGTTGATTTTCCCTTTTTCATGTGCCGGTAAGCATATCGCAGGCTCGGCGCTTTGCCATATGTCACGGAAGTAATACACGACGGTAAGCAGAGTATTCCTCCCGAGGCTGGGGCCGTTGCTCTGCGCGCGTCAAAGAGAAGAGCGACCAGTGCCGGCCCGTGCGATGGGGATAGGATGTCCTGCCAATATGGCCGACGGCTTGCGAGCAAGGATGTGTCTAATCTCGCATCTCTAAGATAAACCCGGCGTTTCCCGAATCTAGAGTTGCGGGATTATACTCTCCCGAGACGCTGGCGCAGGGCTTTACGATTCTCTCGCCAAACTTGGTACTGGTTGCTTCCCCGATAGCTTGCTTTCAGTCATGAAGGATGCTGATCGAACCCGCAGCATTTCGGCCGCCGCCTCCTCAGGCAGTTCCTCCGGCGACGAGACTGTGGTGCATGCGGTCTCCGTTCCGACGCTCGAGGCGGGAACAGTGCTGGGCGGAAGATACGAGATTCTGAATCTGCTGGGAGAAGGCGGCATGGGAGCGGTCTACAAGGCCCGGGACCGTGAACTCGACCGCCTGGTTGCTCTAAAGGTCATTCGTCCGGAACTGGCATATTCCCCGGCCATTCTCCAGCGTTTCAAGCAGGAATTGATTCTGGCCCGGCAGGTGACGCACAAGAACGTGATCCGGATTTACGACTTGGGCGAGGCCGACGGGGTGAAGTTCCTGACCATGGAATATGTTGAGGGCACGGACTTAAAAACGTTGCTCCACGACCAGGGAAAATTTGCGCCTGCCGACGCGGTACGCATCATGCAGCAGATTTGCCGTGCCCTCGACGCTTCCCACTCTGAAGGCGTGATTCACCGCGACCTTAAGCCTTCCAACGTGATGCTCGACAAGCAAGGCAAGGTGCTGGTGATGGATTTCGGCCTGGCACGGACGCACGAAAGCAAGGGCCTGACGCTCACCGGCGCTCTGGTCGGAACGCCTGAGTACATGGCCCCCGAGCAGGCAAAGGGACAACCGGTCGATGCTCAGTCTGACATTTATGCCGCCGGGCTGATCTTCTACGAATTGCTGACTGGCAAAGTCCCCTATCCGGCCGACAGCGCCTTGCAGAGCTTGATGAAGCGCACCCAGGAACGCGCTACCCCAGTCAGTCAACTCGAGAATACTGTTCCACGCATATTGAGCGGAATTGTCGGCCGCTGTTTGGAACCGGATCGCCGTAATCGCTATCAGTGCGCGGCGGAGTTGCTTGCCGATCTGGAAGCCTACCAACCGTCTGGTGCACTAAGTTCCACCATGGTCTTGAGAGGGCCGAGCACTGCGGTACCCGGTCTCTACAAGTGGTTGACCATTGTTCTTGCCGCCGTGCTGCTGGGGGCCGGCGTGGTGGCCTGGAAAATGTATAACAGGATACCCGCAGGCCCGCATGCGACCGTGAGCGTGCTGGTTTCAGATTTTGAGAACGAGACTTCCGATCCGGTATTTGACGGCACCTTGGAACCGGCATTCACCGTGGCCATGGAAGGGGCGCCGTTCATAACGTCTTACAATCGGGACCAAGCACACAAATTGGCAGCCCGGCTCCAGCCCGGCGCCACGACATTAACCGAGCCCCTGGCCCGGCTCGTGGCCACGCGGGAAGGCATCGGTCTGGTGGTCACCGGATCGATCATGCGTGATGGAGACGCGTATCGGGTCTCGGTCAAAGCCGAAGAGGGCGTTACGGGCAAGGTCCTGGCTAATGAGCGCGAGCGAGTGGACAAAAAGGATGTGCTCATCGCGATGGGTAGCCTCGCGGCACACGTCCGGAAGGCGCTGGGTGACACCTCACCGCAGTCGGCTCAACTCGCCGCGGCCGAGACATTCACGACCGGATCGCTGGAGGCAGCCCACGAATACGCCTTGGGACAGACAGCGCAATTCGCCGGCAAGTGGGACGATGCGATTGAGCATTACCTCAAGGCTTCACAACTGGATCCGGATCTGGGACGCGCCTATGTCGGTCTGGGAAATGCCTATCACAACACCGGCCAGATTCAACAGGCTGAGAAGTATTACCAGCTGGCGCTCTCGAAAACTGATCGCATGAGCGATCGCGAGAAGTACCGCACGCGCGGTGCTTACTATCTTCTGATTCGGGATACGGACCAAGCGATTGAGCAACAACTCCAACTCGTGAAGCAGTACCCGGCGGACACCGCCGGCCTTGCGAATCTTGCATTAGCGTATTTCTATCGCCGTGACATGCCGCGGGCGCTCGAGGAAGGGCGCCAAGCGCTAGCCGTCTACCCGCAAAGCCTGATATTTCGCAACAATGTCGGTCTGTTTGCCATGTACGCCGGGGAATTTGACCAGGCCATCAAGGAACAGAGCACAGTGATACAGACGAACCCCTCTTTTGTACTGGGGTATGTGGGCCTGGCTTTGTCCGAGTTGGGACAAGGGCATCCTGAAAAAGCAATCGAGGCTTACCACAAGCTGGAGAGCCTGCGAGCGCAAGGCACATCTTCGGCGCCCGCTGGATTGGCTGACGTAGCCCTCTATGAGGGGCGCACGTCCGATGCGATTAGCATCCTTGAAAGCGGAGCGCAGGCCGACATCACGGCCAAGAATCCTGACGGTGCTGCGACAAAACTTGCCACTCTAGCGCAGGCTTATCTGCTCAAAGGAGACCATGCTCGGGCATTGCGCGCTGCCGGGCAGGCGCTGGAGCAAAGCAAGGGAACCGGTGTGACGTTCTGGGCTGCGCGGATTTACATTGGCGCCAATCAAGCGGCGAAAGCGCTTGCGTTGGCGAAGCAGTTGGCGGCACAGTTGGAACCCGACCCTCAAGCTTATGCGAAGTTAATCGAGGGCGAGGTCGAACTGAAAGCGGGAAGGCCTCGGGATGCGCTCAAGCTGTTTTTGGAATCGCGCAAGGTCGCAGATACCTGGATGGGCCGATTCGACGCCGGGCGTGCCTACGTCGATGCGGGCGCCTTTGCCGAAGCAGCTTCGGACCTGGAAGTCTGTTTGAAACGCCGGGGCGAAGCGACTGCCGTGTTCCTGGACGAGAACCCCAGCTATTTTGTGTTTCCACCCGTTTACTACTATCTCGGTCGCGCCCAGGAAGGGCTGAAGAGCGCAGCCGCGGCGGACTCCTATAAGACATTCCTGTCCGTGAAAGCAGAAGGCGACGATGCCGGAATCGTCGCCGACGCCAGAAAACGGCTGCAGACGCGATAGGCGCGTCGCCTCACCCCACCCCAGCTATGGCGTAAAGGCGTTGGAAGCTGACTTGGCTACACCCAGAGGCAGCGCAAAGCGTTTGGGCGCCGTGGCCCAGTCTGCGGGCATTCCCAGCGCATCCACCTGAACCACATAGGTCGTGCCGGTATTGAGGAACCCCGGCGGAACCTGCACGGATGTCTTCGTAGTCTCGATGAAAACAACAGGGGAGGGAGACAGCAGCGAAGCCCCACCCTCCGTCGCTGTCAGGGACCAGATTCGAACGCGATAATTTGCGAATGCGCTCGCGGCCTGCCAAGCGACGTATGGCGTTGTGCCGGTGGGGCCTTGCGGCTGTGCGAGGCCATTGATCGTTATACCGAGGACCGGACCTATGATCGGTGAGGCCGGCGCGGATGCAGATGGCATCGCACGCGTCACCACTATTGAGCTTAAAAACAGGCCGGTTGGGCTGGTAGCCCCCGGCGCGGTGTAGGACTGGAAACCCCCTTGGGCATAAGTAAACAGGCGCTGCCAGTCTGCCGGGAAGGGATCGGCATATGCGATATCGCCGGCATCGATGCTTGCAGTAATTTGTTCATGGTTCTGGGCGTCGAGACCCACCACAAACGGATCGAATTCAATTACACCATCGTAGGGACCAGGTGGGGTCACATATACACCCATAGACGTGGAGCCGAGTGTTGGTCCATTGCCAGGACCGACCATGTTTTGAATAAACGCCGCCCCGTTCGCTGCCGCATGGAAGGTCTCGTTCTGGGCCGGCGAAGTAAAGCTGCCGGTGACCGAGGTCGCCGAGTTGTCGGTTTGGACCAGCGTGTTGTTCTTGTAGAGGTTCTGCAGGTAACTCCAGGTGTGGCCGCCTTGCTGTATGGAGCCAAGCTTCAACACGTAGAGATTGTCACCCTGGGTTGAAGTGATCAGAGACAGTTGGGTCCAGTCGAGTCCCCCGCCGAAACTGGTCGCGCCAACAACGGGAAGCGAGGTGAATGAGAAGTTCGCGGCTTCAAAGTTGGTGAGACCCACGCCCGCGTTTGGCGCATAGATTTCTGCGTCATCGGTAGACTGCCAAGGCGACATGTTATCCAGTGAGAAGTTCAGAGTCCCGCTGGTGGCGGGGACGGCATTGGGTCGGCCAGGGAGGACAGAGCTGAAATCGATATTGCTGGCATCCGTGCGCAGCAAATCATGGCCGGCAGCGCTAAACCTGAGATAGTAGTAGCCCACCGGCACATTGGGAATATCGTAAGTGCCATTCGGCGTTCCGGTTCCGGTTAATGCGGTATACCCGCTCTGACCATTCGGCACCAGCGCCGTGAAGGTGCTCTTGCTGAGGTCTTCGGTAACCTGGGTGGTGCCGTTCTCCAAGATGTAGGTGTCGATGGCGGTGATATGCACGGTCCGTGCGGGCTGCGTGGAAGCCGTCGACGCGACGAATCCAGGGTTAGGCATATAGTCCAAAACCCCCGTGTTACCGCCCGTAGATAGGTTGGTGAACGAGATGACCTTGAAATTCATCAGGCCCGGGTCGCCGATCAGATCCCATGGGAGGGACACCGAATATCCGTCCGCCAAGACCGTTACCGGGGCACTGCCCACCTGCACGTAATTGTTGCATCCGCCGGTCGCCCGGAAGACCTGCGCCTGCGCCGCCGGGGCGATAATTTGGACGAAATAATCGTTACCAAAATCGGCGGCATCGGTGACGCATCCGCTATCCGAGCCGGGGCTGCCAGTAGCCGGATTGCTATCGGTGTCCAGTTCAATGTCGATGTCGGTGTTGGCCGGATTGAATGTTTCTGGGGCAAAGTGCACATCTATCAGAACTGTGCGATTGTTGAACACATTGACGTGAGCTAACGTCAGGTCCGGGGATGGTATGAGGTTCGGAGCTGTTTCCGTACCAATGTTTACCGTAGCCGGGTTGGTATCACCCGTGGGATCGGTGGCCGTTCCTGCAAAAATAAGCACTGGCTCCGTGATCGTGACCGTGTAAGCCTGGGATACCGATTGCTGCGGCTGCGCGGAATCGTGCACCGAAATACCGAAGTTGTAGGTCCCCGATACGGTTGGCGTCCCCGACAGGACCTGCGTTGCAGCGTTAAAGTTCAACCCAGGGGGAAGCGTACCGGTTTGGGCCCACGTCAGGGGTGCGATACCACCGGTAGCGCTGAAAAAGACTGGGGTAAAGGCCAGGCCCACAACACCAGTTGCGGCCGGCTGCGGATTGGCACTCAACACCAGTGGATCGGCCACGCGGATACTGAGCGATTTAGTAATGCTTTGACCGGCACAATCAGTCACCTGTACGGTGAATGTGTACCCACTGGGATTGCTGGCGGTGGGAGTACCCGTTATCACGCCGCCAGCGGATAGAGAAAGGCCCGGTGGTAAGCCAACCGGATTAGGAGTCCACGCGTATGCCGTGCAGGCCGGATTTGCAGGATTCGTTAGCACCCCTCCAATCGCTTGCAGGGTTGCGCAGTACGTCCCAGAACAACTCGCGGGTGCTGCAGTCAGTGCAAGTGGTTGCGGGGAAGGTGACGCCACTCCATCAGGTAATGCTGCGGTGGCAATGAATAGCGGCGCCACAAACGTTGGCGTGGTCGCGGTGCTATTGGTGTTTATGGCTTCCGGTATCACCACCGGCGCTACTGTGGTCACGATCTGCTGCATCGTGGGGACATCCACCTGGCCGCGCAGCACAATCTCTGCCTTATCTCCTGGACCGAGATAGATGGTGGCGTCATTCGGGTCGGCAGTAACGATGTTGGGCGTTCCCAGTTGATTCACCGGCGTAAACTCGGGCGAGGTGACATTGGTCAGCGTGACATTCTGCACCTGCGGGATCAGCGAGCATTGGTAGCTTGTCGGCGTGGTGTAGACCTGGGCTACCGCCAATTGCAGCTGAGTGCTCGTGTTCCCTGTCAGCTTGACGTGATAACCCGCATTGGTGTTCCCCGTGTTACTCACGGTGTAAACGGCATCGGTCAGCGAACTGGTGGTGATGTTGGGCGTAGTGATGTTCGGCGTGACGATGTTGGGATTGGTGACACCGGTAGTCACAATGTTCGGCGTCGTGATGTTGGGAGTCACAATGTTCGGGGTGGTGATGTTAGGAGTGACGATGTTCGGCGTGATGATATTTGGCGTGATGATGTTGGGAGTAGTGATATTGGGAGTAGTGATGTTAGGCGTAATGATGTTGGGTGTAACGATATTGGGATCGTAAATCTCCGCCAGGTTTGGATCGGTCGTGCTGCCATCCGGAAGCGCCAGTTGAGCGACCACCGATGGATCCGAGTTCAGCACGAGAAAGCTCGAGAGACCACCCGAGATAAGATTGCCGTTCGCATCCGTCTCGTTCACATTCACGCTAACGCTGGCATTAATGACATTGGACAAGACGAAAACACTTCGCACGGCCCCAGAATGTGGTGCCATGGCTACATTCGACACTGTGACTGGCATCGGCAGCGGATTCGGCAGGGCTGGCTGGTTGGGCACTGCTTGCTGGAACGACGCGTAGCCGCCAACCGTGATGGTTCCGTTATTGTTGATGTTGAAGTTGCCGGGCGGCTGGTTCGCAATTGTCAGTTGAAAGTACTTCGTCAAATTCGTGGCGTTTTGCACCAAAACTGCGAAGGCGCGTTGGATCGGATGGCCATTCTGGTCGAGCAAGGGCTTCGAGTTCTGCGGCGAGGTCACCAGCAATCCCTGGGTAATCCGGCTGTCATAAATGTTCTGATTGCGGTCACCTTCCCAACCGAATCCCTGAGCATCCGTCGCACAAGGCTGCGTAGCAGTTCCGTTGTAGATGCTCGTTCCGTTAGTGATCGGAGTGTACTTGGCCCAATTGCCATCAGGCGGCGGCACGACGTCCTGGTTGGTGGTCCAAGTGGAATAGTGAACAGCGGACCCTACCACTGGCTTGCTGGCTGCGGCCGTTCCTGCCGGTGCGGGATTGTTGAACGTCCAACCTCCGCCCGGCACCGGCGTAAACATCTGGCCCGCAATATCAATGTAGTCGCCGATAAAAGGCACCGTGCCCTGGGCAAACATCGGCAGATTCGGCGGGTTCACCTTCAACTGCTCGAACTCATCTCCATCCCCGTTGAGGGCGGGAAGCCCAAAATCATAGCGGGATACGCGAGCATTGGTGAACGTGGGATTAAGGCCGCCGGCTGACTGCGACACAACGACATCAATGGTGTGCCGCCGCTGTGTCAGTCCCCCATCATCCACAAACGGGGTGAACACGGCCGCAGGCGAATCGCCCAGGTTCATCCGGCTTTCGGGAAAGAACCTTCCCTGCACATCAGGAAATGGATTGGCAACATCAAACAGGCCCACGGTGTGGTCCAGGCGCAGGTCGTAGTACAGGATCATCAGCTTGCCTTCAATAAAGGTCATGGCCGGCATAAGCTGGTGCCCGCGTGTGAACTGATTCGCTGCGTCGTCGCTCAGCGGACCATTGTCAACTGGCGTCGGGGCCGGCCACGTAATCCCGTTTGGTGACACACTGAGCAGGATGCGCCCGTCCCCATTCGGCCCAACCCCGCGCTCCGACCAGGCAACGTAGACATTTCCGGGAAGCCCGGGAGAACCGCTGTCATCCACAGCAATGGCCGGCATGGACTGAGTTCTGAAAGCCGTATTAGTCGTCCCCTCATCGAAGAATGCGGATGCTGTGGGCGTAGTCAAGTTGAAAGGAGGCAGCATCCGAACCGGCACGGCCTTGCTGAACGTGTTGCCGGCATCTGTGGATTTGGCAACCACAATCTCGTCCGAGTCATTTCCGGCGCTGAAGACTCGCCAGGCCACGTAGACGTAGCCGGTTTCCGGATCCACCGCGACCTGCGTGCCCTGGTTGATGGCATAGGTCTGGCTGATCATGATCGGCTTGGTCCAGGTCGCGCCGCAATCGCTGGACTTGGCGAAATTAATCTTGCTTCGGATGTTGATCGTCCCACCGACAAACTTCGCGTACGCGATATACACATTGCCGGCGGGAAAGCTCTGCGTCACAGTCGCGCCGTGATCTACCGGAACCTGCATGGCACAGGTACCGGCTCCGGCGCGCGGAATGTCTACTGCGATCCAGGGCTTGTCAATGAACTGGCCTGCGTTGCCGCTATCAATCTTTACGGTGTTGAGATAACGAATCGGATCGGTGGTCGGTGCCGGATAGTTGGATTGGGCGGCATCTCCGTTCTCTTTATTATTGAGGTCGATGAACCGGGAAAGGAACAGTCCGCCGATGTTGGTGCCCCGATTCAGTGCGATGCTGCTGTAATAGAACATCCCATTCGTTCCCGCGCGCACCACAGGGTCGGAAGCCGCGGCAAACCCTTTCATCGGCGAACTGGCGCCGAAGTTCGACTGGTCTTGCGGGAAGCCGGGCAGCAGGGTACTCGCCCATCTCTGGCCGCCATCAAAAGACTTGAACACGCCCAGCCAGGCGTCGCCGTTCAGCTGGTTGATGGGGAGTTGATCCACGAGGTTGAGGTCTACAGTGCGGTAGTCATTGGCGCCCGCTAGCAAGTGCTGCGGATTGCGGGTAGACACTGCCATGGAGGGTTCATTCTGCCGCTGCAGAAATGGGTCGCCTCCCGGCCACTTCGTCCCCGACACCATGTTGACGTTCTGTCCCGGCACTGGCGCTTGCGCAGCGCTGCTAGCAACTAAAATCAGAATGCAAATAAAAATCAGAGCTACGCAAGTGCGGATACTCATATATCCTCCCGGCGCGAATGGTTGACGCAAGTTGGAGATTGGCTGGTGACCAAGCGAAACTACACTAGCCGACGGAATCGCACCCAGTGGGGGAAGGTCTTGGCACGCAAGGAAACACCCTGTCGGAATCTACCCGGCGCCAAGCGTGTGGATTTTCTCTCTCAAGCTGCTGCCTGTCAACCTGAGATTGCGCGACCAGCGCCTGCGTTAAAGGCGTTGATCAGGGAGTGGGTGGGTCAGTTCCCGATAAGGGAATTTAGGAAAAGCACTAGCTCTTTATGAGCTATGCTTGCATTTGAGCCCAATCACTGTGTAGAGGAGCTTTGGACCATCCCCGTAAGTCGTTGATAAGCCAAAGCAAACTCCACGTGGCAAGAGGTAAGGAAGGTAGCCTAATTGCACCCGAAAAGGTGCTCTCACCCGGAAAGTTGCTCTAATGAGCGGCAGTCTAAAGGGAACGTGCATCACATGAAACTCTCAGGCACAAGACTCTCAGTGACGATCCGGGTAGGTCTCTTTTTAGCCCTAATCTTGATGTTCTTCAGCATGTCCAGGTCGCTATTTGCGGATGATGACAACCATGGGGTCGATCATTCCAAGGGGCACAGCAACGACTCGAACCCATGCAAGAAGGTGCCAAGAGGCCAAAAGGGGCATGGTTGCGAGCACGACGACCACGATGGCCGCGGCGGTGGCCATGGAGGCAGTGGCGGAAACGGTGGCACCGGCGGAAACGGGGGCAATGGCGGAAACGGCGGCAATGGAGGGAACGGGGGCGGAAGCGGCAGCTCCAGTTCTGGCTCTAGCTCGACTTCGAGCAGCAGTTCCAGCAGCTCCAGCAGTGCCACGGCCACTGGCGGCAACGCCTCTGCAAGCCAGTCGCAAACTGCGCAGGGCGGCAGCGTAACCAATGGCGGCCAGTCCAACTCTCAGACCACCGAATTCAAGCAAGTGCGACAGGCCCCCATGGCATACGCACCCGATGCAATCCCCTCAGCGCCTTGCCGCGTAGGTGGCTCCGCCGGCTTGTCTGCCCCCATCGGTGGCATCTCGCTCGGCGGCTCCAAGATGGATAACGAGTGCGACCTGCGCGAGACTGCCCGCGCCTTTTCCCTCATTGGCAACCGCGGAGCGGCCGCCAGGATTTTGTGCCAGACCAAGGCGGCGAAGAAAGCGCACCTGACCGAAGCCGACTGTCAAGCCCTGGAAGTGGCTCAGGCGGAACCGCCTGCCCCGTCCCCGGTTCAGATTGTGATGCCTGGCAACCAGTCCGCTCCTCCGATTGCGGCGCTGCCTCCGGCATCGGCCCCGGAACCTGTCTCTGCCCCTGCTCGCGAACCGGAGCCCCGCCTGATTGGTATCTGCACCTTTGCCAAGGCAATATCCTGCAAGCCCGAGACTGGCCCGGCTGTGATCACAGTGTCCAGTATTTGCAAGCAGATGCTCGACGCCGCACGCAAGGCGCTCCGCGAGAGCCCGAACTCCGTGCTGTTAGTGCGCGGCAACCACAACCCTTCGGAAGATGGTTTGACTGCGACCGCTCGGGCCAACAACGTAAAACGACAACTAGCCGCATCCGGCGTAGACCCTGATCGCATAAAGGTCGAAACCGGCAATGCGACAGCCCGTACCGTCGAGATTGTCCTGGTCCCACAAGGTGAATAGGAGGCCCACCTAACCCGTTACCCTTGCGCGACACTCCAGGTGCCGCGCCACCCACGTTGCGTGCGTCTCTGTATCACCATCCGCAACTAGCTAGAACGGGCGACTGAGATCAGACGTGGAGCTTCCAATACGTGTCCAGGGAAGCCCTCTGCACTTTTTGTTCGCCCAAGAGGAGGTCCAGTGCCCTGACAATAGCATCCGGAGGCTTGTGAAGTTGGGCGGCCAAGTCGGACTCGCTGACAACTACGTCCCCGGTGGGGTAGCGTTGGTGGACCTTCCGCCCATAGGACGAAATCTTGTCAGCAAGGTGGCGAAGTTGCTTCTCCTTCTTTCGCTGCGCCCGCAGGATGCGGGTCTCTTCGGTTTCCAGATACCTTCTGCACGTGGCTCCAATTCCGACAGCACAAGCAATCAGCAGGGTCCACCAGTGTGTCGCATTATTCATCTGCATAAGAAAAGTCATAAAGTCATAAGGTGAGGGTAGCGCACAGCTTTCATGATCAAGGGCGCGAAACCGGGGAACCCACGTTTCTCAGAATGGACTCGATCTGGCCTACGTTCTCATAATCGGCATCGTTCTCCGTGATGAACTCGACGCCATAGGTGCCGCCATGACCGTTGCGAACAAAGCAGCGGACAGTGATTGGCCGTCCAGAATAGGGGGGCGTGAACTCAACTCCTACTTGATCACCAATGCCTAGTTCGATTCCGGCATATAGGGTCATTCCGCCGCAGTTCAGGTCTGATCCTCGACCTTGAACCGCAGCAACCTTCGTCGGCCCGTGGGTGATTACATAAACAGGCACATCGACCTTGTGGCGTGCCCAGCGGCGTGAAATTGGATATTCGTTTTCCAGCAGAACAACCTCAACTCGGCTTGTACGACACCTACTGTGTGCGAGCCTACTAGGCAGTACAGGTTCCGAGAAGATTACGGAAGTAGCGCGCAGGTCGGACACATTTTCCAAAATGGGAAGACCCGCGGAAATCTATTCCTCTCGACCTCACCCCAGTCTAGCTA
>DASQIH010000220.1:0-4619 GCA_035631655.1 Terriglobales bacterium | reverse complement strand
TCCTGGCGTCACGTGGAAAGAGAGTTTCGCAACGCTAGGTCGCTTTGATGTGGTAGACATCGTCGAAGCGACCGACGCGAAAGAGGTGGAGAAAGCGGCGATGATCATCCGTGCCTACGGACATGCATCGACCGAGACGCTTGTTGCAACCCCGTGGAAAGAGTTTCTCGCCGCTCTTTAAGTGAACCGAGACTGGGTAAAAATGGAAAAGTCCCGATGGCCAGTCGGGGCTTTTGGGTCTTTCCTGGGGGTTCTCGCGGCAGCATGCCATTTGGTTTTTCCGCTGCCACAAGATGGCTCCAAGGCTGCTCGCTTGGAGCTTTCGGGCTACGCGCGGCGGCTGCCCGTTTCGGTTTACTAACGCCGCGGAGATTTTTGCAAAAAGTCTTACTGGCACCTTCCAGTATCGACACTCATTCCCGTCTACTGCACGTTCACAGTGACGGAATGGGAAGGAATACCATTCGCAACAACCACTAAGTCACTGATGCCCAGCTCTTGGTCGGCCGGCACATCGAAGTGCGTAGACACGAGGCCCCCAAACGCGACGGCCATGGTGCTGTGGTCATGCGTCCGGCTGTAGAAAACGTGCCCAGTTGTCCGGTTAGTGATACGAACCAAAGGATAGTTCGTGGCAGCTTGGACATCGTCCCCGTAAGCCGCCCCTTGCGAAAGCCCGTTGAACAGATAGCCGGAAATGACATACGAACCCCCAGGACTAACCGTGGCGGGGGCGGATTGGATCCTTGGTGCCCAAGCAGGATTGTAGGTTCCAGTTGACGTGTAGATTTCGATATCTTTCGAAAAATCTGTGAACAGGATCTGGCCTGTCGGAAGGATCAACATGTTTCCATAGAAGGAGGTATCCCTGGACGCGTTGGGGGGACCGGGGACCGGGTTTAGATTCGATCCGTCGAACTCGAAGAAGTAAGTAGGCGGATTGAAGATGCCCGGGCTGGTATCTAGGAGCACATTGCCGTTGGGCAATAAGGACGCAGGACCATCGGCGATGTTTAGTGCGTCCGGAAAGTCCCGACCAGCGGTCCAGATGCCCGTATTGGAGTCGTAGGTGGCAGTGTGGCCAGGGCCGCAACTGTTCGCTCCGGTGTAGAACACCGTTCCGTCTGGCCGCAAGACCGCAGGGCCCAGCTCAAACGAGGCGGCGTGCAATCCGCCACAATTCGCGGCAGAATCCCAAAGTTGCACAGCCGTGCTGCCGGCGCTGTGCCACTTGCCCGACGCGGGGTTGTATAACTCCGAGTTCATACCCGTGGGGTTGTATTGAAAGCCCCCTAAGGGGACATACGCATCGACCGCCAGCACCTGCCCATTGGGGAGCAACGTCCATCCCTCTTCATCATTGGGGTCGAACTTGGCTGCGCCGGTCGCGGTCCAGGTTAATGTCTTGGGGTCTAACAGAGCTGCCTGCTTAGTGAGGGAATCAGCCACCATAAACTGTCCGTTATCCAGAACGACACCCTGGGCATCGCCAATCGCGTTTGGATGACGTGAAGTACCTCCGAAGAAGCCGGGAGGCGATACGGGCGTCCATGTGTTGGCGAGCGGGTCGTAGATTGCGCCCAGGTTAGTCCAGACCGGGACAAAGAAGTTGTATTCTCCCCCCTCAATAATGACCCGGCCGTCGGGGAGCACGGCGGAAGCGTGATAGAGTGGGCTGTAATTAGATGGCAGCGAGGCCAATTGGGACCACGTGCCATTCACGTAGCTGCCGGTATTATCCGGGGTCAGTCGCCACCAACGTCGGCAACCCCCTTCTTGCACCATGACAGTGCCATCGGTAAGCAGGAGCGGGTTGGCGGCGCCGGCGCACTTGACGGTGTGAAGAAAAGTAGGTTGGTTTGTCAGCGGCTGCCACGGCGATTGTGCTCCGGCTACGCCGGGCCAACACAGCAAGACGACAAGTCCGATTCCGAACACCTTCATCTTTTCCACTAGCATGTTGCCTCCTTGTGCTCAGAATTTGAAATTCCCCGCGTCTTTATCAATATCCTGGATTTCATGATCTCCTCTTTGCGTAAGGTGCTTTGGGCCGGACGTGCGCGGCCTGCTGGAATGCTGGGCCGGTGATGCTGCAATGCCTTATGTGGTGGGCCGAATTAGTATCGGGAGAGCCGGGGAAGGTCGGCTGAACAAGGCGAAGAAGAATTGAGAGCGGCTGGCTTTCCCAAACCGACGGGGATTATGCCCCCGCAACAGGCATGAGTCAAGGGCAGGCGGCTGAAACAGGGCAGGCGGCTGAAACCTTGGCTACTCCAATACAGGGTTCGCGAGGGACAGCGGCGCGCATCGCCGCCAAGGGCAGGTTGGCTTTCCCGCAACCGGAACAATCGGGGTTTTGTTAGGCGCTCTTAGGGAGCTCTTCGCGTACACCGATTACCTTGCGAATCGGTGGTTCGGGTATTTCACTGAGCATGAGGCCGCCCCCGCAATCGACATCGGGGGCAGACGGGTACACTGCGCAATCTCGTTGAGCACATCGTCCGAGTAGAGCAGTTTTTTGCCAGTCGCCTGCTTGGGCAAGAACCACCAGAGGGCAAGCCGCAAGCTTCCGGGCTGGCAGGTTTTCTACAGATGCATACAGATGCAAATGGAAAATTCGAAGCGTTCCTCAAGGCCAGCGACGACGAGAAGCTGCATGGCACGCAGATGCTTGGAACTAGAAAAGTCTCAAATCGGAAGATGCTCGCGCAAGCAGCACTGCACAGCGTGCACCACTGGGCGCAAGTCGCAATGGAAGTACGTCAGGCAGGCTTCCCGACCGGAAAGCCGCAGGACTTCATCGTCAGCGATGTGATGGAGTGAGCCACTGATGATGGGAATAGGGCCATACCAAGCGAGAGTAGATGAACGATTCCACAGTCGCAGTAAGGACCGCCCTGTGACGAGTGAGGGGCCGAGTGATCGCTGGCGGGAGGGGATCGAATGGCTAATGTGTCTGAAAGCGACGTTTTCGAGGGCGTTGGTTCGTGCTTGGATGAGCTGGAATACCCTTCCACCGCCGTTTCTTCAGATGCCGATCAAGCGTGCCGAAGCTCAAACCCCGACTCCGACAAAACTCGCTGCGTCGCATGCCGCTGCCTACAAACTCAGCCACTAGCTGCTGAACTTCCGCGCGAGTGCGTCGGCGGCGTGTTGACATTTTCTGTTTTTCGTTCATCCAGCCACTTCACCACAGACGCTTCTCGGCGAAAAGGTGCGTTGCTCAAACGCTTACCATTCAAATAGGTAACGAGAATGATAGACGGTCGAAATTGTGCCGTTTGATAACGGAGGCAGAAGTTTCGTGCGACACGCCAACTAGCGACCTACCATCTGAGTACTACCGAAAAACCGAGGACCCCCCGGGGCGCAAAAGCGGCAGAACGGACTCAACGGAAAGGGATCAAATGCAACAGGTGCAAATACGGGACGGGTGAAGAATCCGCCGCCGGAGGAGACAAACACTGTTGGACCAAAGGAAGAAAACGGCGACGGCAGGAAGAGGGGAGAGCCAAAAAAGACGAAGCGAGGGCCGAAAAAGAAGAGAGGAGATCCGAAAAAGAAGAAAGGAGATCCAAAAAAGAAGTGAGGGCCAAAAAAGAACGGCGTTTGGAAGAAGAAATCTTGTCCAATGAACAAGGGATGTGGAAAGAAAGCACGCGACGGGAAACCGAAGCTGGCGTGACCGAACCCCACACCAAAAAACGGGTGGCCAAATGCCCCGAATCGCGAACTGGTGAACCTGGAATTGCCAAATGCGGTGCTGTCCAATCCGGAGTTGCTTAGGGGAGCATTCCTGAAGTGCTGGGTTTGGATATTCAGCTGCGCACGACTTGTGGACATAGCGCCGCCCATCGTCCTTGATAAAGTCCCCGACCCCTTGACGCCTGACGCCGTTGCTGACCAATGGTTTGCATCAGCGCTTAATTTAGGCGCGTGGGTGTTCGCCGCCATCATGCCAGCCGACCTTGGGCCCGAGGTCCCCGCAGCTTTTGCAACAGAAGCATGGCTACCGCTTCCAAACGAATGCCACTTACTATCGGCGTTACTGGAACGGAGAGCCGCCGATGCACTCGGAGTCCCTGACGAGTGGCCTGTCGTACTCGCGAAGTTGCGAGTCGTCGGCGATGAGGCAGTTCTCTCTCCTGAGCCCTCAAACGAATGCCACAGGCCATCGGCGTGAGAAACAAAACCGTGCCCCGCTGACGCACCACGCGCTCTCCCTCCGACGATGTCACCCGAACCCGCCCAGTGCCGGCCGTCGAGGGACGAGTTGCCCAACGCGCGAAATCCGCCGACTCCCCGGCTCGAACCGCCGGATCCAGCGAAGCGTCCCGGAGCGGATGGTCCAGCCATCCCGCCACTGTGAAAGTTGCCGCCATGAAAACCACCAACTGTGCCTCCATGAAATCCACCGCCTCCATGGAAACCACTACCGCCGTGAAATCCACCATGTTGAGCGAACGCGGTTATCGGCGCACAAGTCACGGCTACATACGCGGTCCCCCTAAAGAGGATTCTTAATAAGCTGGATGCCCTCATGTCATTTCCTCCATTCAGAGGGGTCAAATGGTTGAGAACTGTGCGGCCTCCAAAAAGGAAACGCTATGGCAAGCAGG
>DASQIH010000219.1:0-5118 GCA_035631655.1 Terriglobales bacterium | reverse complement strand
CGGCGCGTCCGTCATAGAGTTTGACTGGACCGTGAATCTCAATCATGCGGCCTGCCAGGCGGCGGACGTCGCCCACATCTTTCAGGTCATGAGAGAAGACCACGACGGTAAAGGGACACGCCATTTCGTCTTCGCAGAAGTCGAGGAAGTGGACTCCCTTCTCGCCGACTTTAACCCGCAGAACCTTTCCCGACACGCATTTGGTCTCGCCGACATGACGGTTGGCTTCGTGGATCGGGACGCAGTCGGACGCGGCGAGGATGGGCGCTGCGAACATAATTACCAGAAGCGCGATCCAGTTTGTCACGGCATGACAGACATGGCATCGCGCGGCCGGGCCTTGCCCGGCTGGACAGCCGAGGGCGGCTGTCCCCACATGCGCTGTCTGAGCTCCGAACATACTCCTAACTTTAGAAATAGCGGGCTCGGAAAGTCTGTGATTGGAGCGGAATAAAAGGGTGGGCTGTTCCGAAATGAACTAAGGCGAAGTCCCCACTTCTCGCAACTTACGCGAGAAATGGGGCACCCAGACGCGCCGGAGGGCGCAGTTACTTGAACGACTTGACCGCGGACGCTTCGTCGTCTTTGACGTCGAAGACGGTGTAGAGCTTGGTGATCTGAAGCAAGTCGTTGACCTTCTTGGTGAGATTCAGCAGCTTCAGTTCGCCACCCTGATTCTTGGTCGTGGTAAACGCGCTTACCAGTTCACCAATGCCCGAGCTGTCAATGTAGTTGACGTCCTGGAGATTCAGAACAATCTTTTTGTTGCCCTTGGACAGCAGGTCGCGCACCGTGTCGCGGAGAATGACGCTGCCTTCGCCCAGCGTAATGCGGCCGCTGCAATCCACAATCGTGACTCCATCCACTTGCCGACTACCAACCTTCATGCTCACTGGGAAGCCTCCTTGCCGCCCGCGGTTGGCCCGTGGACGTGCTTGATCAATTTAAGTTCGGTGCCCGTTTGAGAAGGGCGAATTTCGACCACATCCATGAACGAGCGCATGAGAAAAATTCCGCGCCCTGACGTCTTAAGCAGGTTCTCTGGCGCCAGAGGGTTTGGGATTTTACTCAGGTCCATCCCTGAGCCCTGGTCGCGAATAGTGATGATCAGGTCGCCAGCGATGCGCTCAAAGGCCAGAGTCACCTTCTTGTCTGCGGAATAGGCATTGCCATGAAGCACAGCGTTGACCGCGCCCTCGCGTACCGCCATGGAAATCTGCATGACTTCGTCTTCGGGAAAACCGAGTTCGGTCGCGATGCGGGTAGCTTTCTCCTCCGCACTATCAATCGTCTCCAAGGAGGAGTCGAGCGTATAAGAGACCCGTTGCTCGGTCATGGCCATGGACGAAAACTCAACAGACCAGGGGACGGCTGGGGACGCCCTCACACCGCCCTCAGGCGCTCGCCAGAAGCGTTTCCCAGCGAATGCGGTAGTTTGCCTGTACCACGGGGAATTGTCAACGAGAGCACGCAAACAATGTCATACCACAATAGAAATGTCCCCGTCTTGTGCACAATAGAAATGTCCCCTAGGTTGTAGGTTCACCAAGCCGCAGAAAAGATCGGCGTTTTCATTTGCTGATATCGATTTCTTCTCCACGGATGATCAGGCGCCGGAATGCAGGATTTGGGTTTCGGGGATGGGGGCGCGGGGGAAGGGGCAGGGCCCCTTCCCTCGCTCGGCGATGTAGAAGCCGCCTTCAGTTCGCGGAACACCAGACCGTGATCGCGATAGTGAATCGCCACTTCCCCGGCTTGGTTTTCCCGCACCAGCACCCGACTCTTCGCCGGCACCCTGGGTCGGCTGGGCCGTTCCAGTTGCAGCAGTCGGTTCTGGTAGCGCACCACCCAGTCCTCGCTGACCACGCGTTCTTCCTCCAGCCAGAAGACTTCGTCCAGTTGCCGCGCCGTCGGGCGTCGCCGGTGATAATCGGCGGCCGCCGCCGCGGCGTGCGCGTAACGCCGGTTGTGTTCGGCGAGGTAGTGCTGGTTCAGATAGGCATTGGCTTGGTCGTAGTTGGCGATTCCAGCCAGGCGCAGTTTCTTCACCAGCCGATCCTGATGCGTGCCGTGTGCCCGCTCCACTCGCCCTTTGGCTTGCGGCGAACTGGCGGCGATGATCTCGATGCCCAGCTTCGCGCACATGCGCCCAAACTGCGTCACTGCCGGCTCTCCGCGCATGCGCTCTTGGGCATTGGGTGGGCGCACATAGACGTTCTTCCAGTCCGTGTACAGCGCTTGTGGCACCCCGTAGCGCTCGATCCAGCGCCGCAAGACTGCCACCACCGCCCAGATCGACTCCTCCGCCGTGAACCAGCCCAGCGCTTTCGTCGTGGCATCGTCGACCATGTGCATCAGGCAGCCGCGCGGTCCGCGTTCCTCCAGCCATTGGTGAAAGCTTCCGTCCATCTGCACTAACTCGCCAAAATGCGCCTTGGCTTCCCGCCGCTGGCGATACGGTTTCCGTCGCCGCTGCCTTTGCCACAGGCCGGCCTCTTTCAGCCAGCGCCGCAGGGTCTCAGCATGCACGGCAAGTCCGTCATCGCTGGCCAGATGCTCACAAGCCAACGTCGGGCCAAAATCCTCATACCGGGCGTGGACCTGTTTCAGTACTGCAGCTCGAAACTCCGCCCTGTAAGCCCGGTTCGAGACCCGCCCACAGTTGCCATGCTGCAGCGCCTTCGCTCCGCCCACCCGGTACCGCGCCCAGATCCGCTTGCTCTGCCGATAACTCAACCCCAGCATCTCCGCCGCCTCGCACAATCGCAGACTGTGCGCCTTCACCCGCCCCATCACTTCCACTCGGCTCAACTCTTTCTTGCTCAATCCCGTTCTCCCCAATCGCGGTTCCTCCTCGTCGGAGAAACTCTAAAGGGGACACTTCTAATGTGGTCTCAAGGGGACACTTTCAATGTGGTTCAACACGAGAGCACGCAAACAGCTGCTAAAACCGGGCGTTGCATCTCCTCCCACTGCTGGCTCTGTTTTGAGGAATATAATCTGCGCCGTGCCTGAGATCCGTCAGCCAAACCTTAGAGTGCTTTTGAAACGAGCCTTCCTCGCTACCATTCTGACATTGGTCGGTGCGGCGGCGCTGGCGTTTGGCCTGGACTATGCAGTCTTTCACTTGCGCGTGGCCGCGAACTGGAATCCGTACGGAGTTGTGACCGTTGATCATTATTACGCCGTGCAGCAAAAGAGCGGGAAGACCCAGTTCATTTTCGACCCTCCCGCACCTCAGACTTGTGTGCATGCTCTGTTTCCTCACTCGGGATGGCTGCCATGCTGGTACTTGAGTCGTCAGAGGGAGCAGCGCACGGACATTTAATTGCCCGAACGTCGGGGCAATAAGCTCCCGCATGCGCCAGGACGGAGAGCCTGAGAACGTAACACTTGACGATGGGCTAGAATGTTGCCTCGGATTCAACTTCTTGCTGGACGAGGGCAACATGCTGATCAAAGTTTTTCGCAGCGCCTGCGTGCTGGGCTTCGCCTTGGTTTGGACTTGTGCGACGCAGGCCGGCTTGGGTCCGTCCGATGGCCGGTTGCAGAAGGCCTATCGCTTCCAGCAGGGTGGGTGGACTTACGTTCATCTGGAAGGCTCTCCTTCCGATATTGGCTTCCAGCACGGATATCTTCTCGCCCCGGAAATCGCGGACGCGCTCGAAGCCATCAAGCTCTTCGACACCCATCAGACCCAGCGCGACTGGGAGTTTTTCCGCACCACGGCCCGCGAGGTGCTCTGGCCGCACATCGACGCCGAATACCGGCAGGAATTGCAAGGCATTGCCGACGGCGTGAAAGCGCACGGTGTGGATCTCGACTTGTACGACATTGTGGCGCTCAACGCCTTCGAAGAAGTGCCGGACTATTACGTGCCATGGTTGGACAAGAAGCAGAAATCTGCAAAGGCGCCGAAGTTATCCGCGCCCGGCAACTGCAGCGCGTTCATCGCCACGGGCAACATGACAAAGGATCACCAGATCGTGATCGCTCACAACAATTGGACGAGCTATCTTTCGGGCGAGCGATGGGTGATGATCTTCGACATTGTGCCCGAACATGGAAACCGGATTCTCATGGATGGATTCCCCGGCGTCATCACGAGCGACGACGATTTTGGCGTCAACTCGGCCGGCATCATGATTACGGAGACGACCATCACTCAGTTTGAAGGATGGGATCCGAAGGGCAAGCCGGAGTTCGTGCGCTCGCGCAAGGCGCTGCAGTATGCCGACAGCATCGACGACTACGTGCGCGTTATTAAAGAAGGCAACAACGGCGGGTACGCCAACGACTGGCTCATCGGCGATCGCAAGACAGGAGAGATCGCCTACCTCGAACTGGGGCTGAAGAACACACCGCTGTGGCGTACGAAGGACGGCTATTTCGTGAGCTCGAATTTTGCCCGCGACCCGAAGGTGATTGGCGAGGAGACGACGTTCGATCCCAAGGACACTTCGTCTTCGCCCAATGCTCGGCATGTGCGGTGGGAGGAAATCATGAAAGAGGCCAAAGGGAAGATTGATGTCTCAATGGCGGAGCAGTTCCTCTCCGATCACGTCGACAGCTTCGAGAAAAAAGAGCAAGCCAACGAACGCACACTCTGCGGGCACGTGGATACCTCACCTCGGGGCGTGAAGGAATGGCGGTGGAATGCTTACAATCCCGGTGGCGCGGTGCAGGGTAAAGCCACCGACAGCGCGATGGCGGCCAAGATGAGCTTTGTGGCGCGGGCCGGACATCCCTGCGGTGCGGATTTTCTGGCAGCGGAGTTCCTGGAGCACCATCCGGAATATGCCTGGCAGAAGTCGCTGCTGCGCGATATGAAAGCCGGGCCGTGGACGGTGTTTACGGCGGGACAGAAAGGAAACTAGCTAGTGCCCGCAGCCAGGGAAAACAGATTCGTCGCTGCGTTCGGAATGACAAACTGCTTGGCGACGCGCAAGCGAAAACTGAATCGCTCCGATAAACAATTTTGATTGGACGAGGCCGGGGACCACCCCCTAGAGTCCTACAAGTGCCGAGTAGCCGTACCCGAACCCGCGGACTTGTGCACCGGATTAGCCCTCCGGAAGCACCCCTGACTCTGTTTCGTCCTCCATTTCGTAACTACCA
>DASQIH010000218.1:0-27310 GCA_035631655.1 Terriglobales bacterium | reverse complement strand
CCTCGGGTGCGTGCTCCAGCAGGGTGTAACTCGAATTGAATTCGAGGTTGCGGGAGACATCGCGAAAGCCGATGATCACCGGGCCGCGGAAGGTGTGCGCCTGACGATCGCCGACGAGCGAGCGTATCGTCCGTAACACGCCTCCCTGATATTTGGGCTTCACGCAGGATCTGGGCAGGATGATGTCGGCCTCGAGATGCCGAGCAACCTCGTCCGCCATGACCTTGAGTGCGCCCTTCGCCTGGGTTCGGTCGAACGCGAGGCGGAATTGATAGAAGCGATGAGCGCCGATCCGCTTGCCTTGAATTCTGCGCTTCGCCTGTTCCGCCAGCGCCGCTTCTTCTTCCTCGGACAGAGAAAGGTCGTCTTGGCCCTCGGAGCCTTCAGCGATCCGTTGGACCAGCAGTTTCTCTGTTTCTTTGGCAAGAAGCTCGGACTGGTGCTTTTGCTGAAGTTTGCGGAACCACGACTGCGAGATCCATCCCCGGCAATCGTTGGTGCCGAATTCGTGGTCGTCGACCACCATCACGCAGCAGTCGGGTTCCTCAACAAGCACCTTGCACGAGGACACCAGAATGCCGAAGTAGGTGATCGCGGCCTGCGGTGAGAAGCGGAAGCGCTCCCCAAGTTTCTTTTCAAAGGAGTTTTCAACGGCATAGAACTTGCCGTTCTTGGCACTGCCGCTGGCTCCCACCAGGCTGTAGCGGACGCCGTCCACCTCGATCCGGGTCAGCGCTTGCTCAACTGGGGCCTGCTCGCAAGGATCCAGCGGCTCCGAGGGCACATCAACTGTGGCCACGCGGATGCGAGCATAGAGGCTCTGCAAGAGGCTGTTGGTGAGTTGCGAGTCCTGATCGAGTTTCATCTTTTTTTCGTCACACTACCACTGCGATCTACTTCGAGCGCCAGCACCGGGTTGGCGCCGCAGTTCGTAAACTTGGACATGAGTGATCTCCTTTAAGCTGTCGAGCAAGGACAGCCAAAGGAGACTGCTCGCGCCAGTCTCTTCGCCGCCCTTGCCGAAAACCGAACCAAAGATTTCGGCTGGGCAGCAAAGCTCCGGCCAGTACGAGATGTAGTCGCTACGCCTTCTTGGTCTTCAACGGCTCAGGACTCCAGTAGCTTCGTGAGCATTGCCGAAGCTCGCTCACGAAACCGCGGAGCCCGCGCAGTTTCGACCACCGCCACTCTCCCCAAGCCCACAGCCCACACAGCAGGGCCGTGAACACGAGAGTCATAAGTGCGCCCATAAGCAAATCCAGGACGCTTAGGGGCGCGTACTGAAGATATTGCCGGACCGAGACGAACACCTCGAACAGCAGGATTGGTCCGAACACCTTCGCCACGGTGATAAGCCAACGTCGGAACAGCACCAGAAACCGTTGCTTCACCATCCATCCCTCCTTTTCCGTCTGTTACCAGAACAGAAAGGAGGGACGCTGGCGCGGCTCTCTTGCTGTCCTGGTCGAAAACGTTTCAGGTTTCCGGCCAGGCTCGCGAAACGAACCTCGCCAGCACTCAACCGCAATCAGCTTGCGGATCGCTCACTACAGACGAACCTCATCTGTGAATGAAGCCAGTGCTATGAAAAATCAGTCCTTGGCTAACGCTAGCCGTGTTGCAACGCCGGACGCCAAGCGTGGACGATTCGCCGGAATTCCACGCCATAGCCAAGGTCGTCCGGGTAACGATGGCAGCTCGCCACCAGGGCGAACACCGTAACCATATCGGCGGCGATTTCTGTGTCCACTCCCCACAACGTGGTCAGATCGAAGCCGCCGCAGTTCGACGCGTTCCACCAACTCAGCAAGAACTCGGCCGTCATTCGGCTTTGCCCGGTGTCGGCTTGCGCGATCTTTATGAGTCGCTCCAGGGCTGCTTGCTGCCTGGCAGAAATAGCAGTACCCATGCGCAATTTCCCTTCCAAAGCCAGCAATAAAATCCGAATGACGCAGGTTTTATTTGCCGCGAACGGCTTCCTTTTTCAGTTGCGGCCTCCTGCCCGCAAAATCCGGGATGACGCGAAACTCCTGGATGGCGTAATGCGTCACTCCCGAGCGCAAAGATTCGACGAGCGCTTCGCTTTCAGTGGCTACTTCTCGGTCTAACGACGGCGTGCTTCCATCGCCATTTGCTTTGGCGAGGAAATAGCGCGCACAACCGCTGTCTTCCTCACCTGCATTCGCGCGAGGTCGCGTGCGGGTTGTTGGTTTCTCAGTGCCGCTATTGGTCCTGGTCGCCCTTGCTGCTGCCGGAGCCGTCTCTGCTGTGCTAGTAGTCATGTTCGACTCCGGATCGCGGCTGCCCTAAAGTTGACTGCCGCTACATTGAATTTCAAGATATTGCCGCTGTTAGCGGGGGTGCTCGCGTGTACTCACGAGCGTTTTCTATTTGTCCAGTTCACTCCTCTGTTCGAGCCCGTTGTCGCGCTCACCTACCATTTGCTTCTCCGAGTACTCGGCCACAAGTAGCCCACTGGGATTGAATTCGCTCCGCCGCTCCTCGACGAGCCGGACGTTATACTGGCCGACGATACGGTCGGTGACCTCCGCCCCGTTCTTCACCTTGTGCACTTCCTTGACCCCGAAGACCACGTAATCCCAGGGGCCACTCTTCGTCCGCTCAATGGAGCGGATCCGGAGATCGGAGATGATGTGGTCCTGTTGGATCCTTCCGATGGTGTCATCGTCCCGCAGTTTGTTCATCGCGAAGGTCCGCAGGTTGGTGGTCATCATGTTCAACGATTCGGCCAGGTTCCGGGGCGCGGAGTCTGGGGTATAGGACAGGTAATGTTCAAGGAAGCGTCGTACGACCGCTTTACCTTCTAGATCCGTCGGCGCGACCCCGTCAGAGGAGTTTCGATCGGGACTGGCTGCCTGAGCGGCGAGGGTCACTTCCAGTTGCGACACGCGATTCTGTCGTGCTCCGCCTACAACCGCTGCATTTCCATCTTTGTCGACACGGATGACCATGGGCGGTTGGATGCGAACATAAATAGCAAATCCCATGGATGTGAACGCGATCACGCCAAAAAGGATCGCCAGGAACATTGCGCGATTGGCATAGGCGCGCAACATACCGTCGTGCTCGTAATATCTGGTGAAGCGGGCAATCTCCGGTATTTCCTTTTGCTGCTTTTCGGTTCTCATCGTTCTTTACCCATTCCAATAAATCGCATCGTGCTGCCAAACACGCGCCCCGCCTGCCAAGCCGCGAGGCCGGTAAGGCTGCGACCGGCATAGCCGCGAGCCGAGCGGCCTGCATTGCCGCCAGTCCGATTCGTCGAACCGTATGTGCCACTCTCGCCGCCCGAAGAACTGCCTGCAGGTGTGGCGACGTGGCCAGATTCTTGCCAACCGCCGTCATTCCAGAAAAACAACTGGCCGGTCTTGGCATTTCGCAACGCGGATGGCGATCCCGCGCCTGTCGTGGCTGAAGAATCCACGGCATTAGTCGGAGAGGAAGAGGAGTCTCCACCAGCCGAGGGATTTTGACTTCCTGCGCTGGCAGTTACACCTGCTCCGCCATTGCCTCCCGCGGAGTTAAGAGGCGCCGGCGGCCTAGACTCCCCAATCGCAGAGGCGCCAGTGCCGACATTCCGTGCCTGGCAAACAACGGAGCCTTGACTGGCAGAACCCGTATTCTGGCTTGTAGCGCCAGGCCCTCCGGTCGGTGGAGGCGGCGGTCCTTCTGGGGCGACCGTTCGTCCTGCGGCCAAACCTTCCCCGCCAGCAAAAGCCAATCCCGATGCCACTGCTCCCGCCGTCACTGCTCCGCTAACTACCGTCATGAGCGTGCTGCCGATGTCCCCGTGAACGATGCGGCTGGCGATAAACGGAATCAGGGCGATCATGATCGACAGCAGCACGCTTGCGATGCTCATCACAATCACCTGGCTTGAACCCACAAAAGCTTGCAGGAAGGATCCACCAAATTGATTCGGGTCGTTGATCTGCAATGCTGACATCAGGGATTGCAGTATTGCGTACAGCAAGCCCCAGCATTGGAAGATCATCATGTTCACGAAGAAGGACCTTCCTAGCTGGCCCAAGCTGCGCGAGGGCATCAGCGCCAGGACGAACGGGCCGACGACATACAAGATCGACCCATATAGCGCGTAGAAGAGCGTGAAGAGCGTGTAGGTGAAGGGGAGAAGCAAATAGCCAATCAGCGTTATCAAACCCGCGACGATCGCCGAGACGCCCCCAGTGACCATGTTCCAGAGAGCAGAAAACCAGTTGGGATTTGTCTGCCATGCTTGCGAGAGGCTATTACCCCAAGCTTTGATTGCATCTGTCCCGCCTGACAGGTTGTAGACACCATCGGCCACGCCGTTGAACATGCCGTTTACGGCGCGAAAGGCGCTTTGGTAGTTCAAGAACACAAGCCCCAGAACCAAATACTTCACGGCGGCCACACCCAGCAGCCGCACGTCGCCGCCGCTCGTGTAGGCTTCATAGACCGCCCACAACAAACTGAGGATCAGAATGACGCCGGCGATCTGCAGCACCGCCGCAGTAATCCCTTGCTGGTCGATGCCGTTCAATCCGGTTTCGAGCAGTTGCTCAAAATAGAAACTGGGCATAACGACGTCCTACTCGTGTTGCAGCAGATTGGCCAAGGCCTGACGCAAGTTGGTGGTGTTGGTTGCGCCCATCTTGATGTCGGCGCTGGTGTTCGCTAGGTCAATTGACCGTAAGCGCATCAGGTCGGCGGTGGCAGCCTGTGTGTAAGCGTTCGCCCGGATCAACCACGCATCCGCCTGTGCCTCGATGATGGGTGCACTTCCGGGAGCTGCGTTCTGAATACTCTGATTGAGCTGGTTGGCTGCTTGAAGTTCCAGATCCGCCAGGGCATCGATTTCGATTGCCCGTTTCATGGCCGCCTGGGCGGCGGCATCCGTCATGTCCACCATATTCAGCACCTGCGGCGAAGCTGCGGTCGGTGCTGGAACAGGACCATAAAGGGCGGTGTATGCGCCAGACGTTTGGGCAATCTGATTGGGGTTGTGAGACAGGAGCACCTGTTCCAACTGTTGCGAGGCAGGCAAGGTCGCGCTACTGACGGGCAACTTCATCAGGTTCTGAATCTGGTTGAAGTTTCCTTGCAGGAGGCCGACCAAGCTTTTCGCCTGATTGATCAGAGCCTGCGGCCAGACCACGGTCTGCTGAAACTGCTGCATGGCTTTGTCTACGCCGAGGATCTGGTTGAGTCCGCCTCCCACCACGCTAGTCAGCGCCGACTGGACACTGGCCAAGCCTGCAGCCAGCAAGGCGCAACAAGGGTCAAGGCCGAACTGAGCCCTTGCCGGCCAGGGCGTCGTGACTACGAGGACCAGGGCGAGAATTGCCGCGCGCAGTTTGTGCCCGAGCAGCCAATCTTTTACGGTCCGAGGCAGTTCTGTAATCTTGGTCAAGGGTTCCTTCCTTTTTGCTCACTGGTGCTGCAAAAGGTTTACGAGGACGCCGCGCAATTGAGTCGTATGGGTGGCGTTTTCTTTGCGCAGCGTGTTGCGATGTGCCAGACGTGCCGCCTCCTGACGCAACTCAGCCGCCAGCATTTTTTGCGTCAGTGCCTGACTGTGAATACCGGAGACAATCGCCGTAGCTGTCAGAAACAGCGCTGAACCCGGGGCGGCTTGGCTCGCGGCGTTCTCGATGGAATCCGCGGATTGAAGTTCTATGTCGGTCGCCTGGTCGCTCGCCTTCAGCATTTTCAAGTTGTCGAGAGCCAATGCGTCATCCATATCGGACATGGCACGATCTGTCGGATTGGCGGTGGTTGCGACCGGGATCAGCCCATAGGTGTTGCCAAACGTCGTGGTTAAACTCGAGAAGTTGTTCACCTGATGATCGCGGATTACTGCCTCGAAGGCTTGCGGGTTGGGCAGAGTGGCACTGTTGAGATTCACGTGAAATGTGTTGCTCATCAAAGTGCGGTACTGGCCAATCATCTGCGTGACTTGCGCCTTGGCTTGATTGATCAGCTGCTGCGGCCAAGCGACAAGTTGCTGCAAGTTGTTTTCGGCCGTTCTCACAGTGTTGATCGACGTCAATGCTGTCTGGATCATGCCGTTGATCACGCTGAGGATCACCTGAATCCCCCTGAGCATGCCGGACTGCGCCTGTGCGGGTTGCAGCACTCCCACGAGTGTCATCACCATCACTCCGGTGAGCGTCACAGCTATCAACCTCCGGCGGCTCTTGACCGTGACTACCAGCCAGACAAATGCCGCAAAGAAAACTACGTAGGCGATGACCTGCATATCCTTTCTCCTGCTTGCTGCGCTGAGACTCCTTTTAACTCGCCTCGACTCGCTTCTCTTGTTTCCATTTCTACATGCCTAACGGTGACAGCATTCACCGCACCGGAAATCTCTTCCGGAAGAGGCGCGACATCCGCCAAGCCTTGCGGGAATCTCTTGGCCAAATCCTGGTAGCTCTCCAGCAATGGCCGATCCGCATGTTTCTTCAGGAACCACGCTCGGTATCTCCGCTCGCGCGGGAAGGTAGTGCACACCCAATAGGACAGTGGCGTGGGCACAATCCGAATGGTCTGAGTGGTCTCGGCCTTCTCGCCAATCACCATCAGAGCTTGCGCACTTCGTCCCTTTTGCGGCGCTCCAAATCCCTTTACTTCGTTGACCGCCACCGGATTCAAGTTCAAGTGGTTGACCAGAGGTGTCACGTCCCCCGGCTGCTGGCCGATGATCTTCGTGCTGGCGTTCTTCAAAATGCCGGGCCCGTGAATCCTGGGCTGGAACTCCGTGCCAACGAAGTCTTCGACCGTCTGACTGATCCCCCAGACGCTGGAGTTGCGCTTGCGAGCGGTGCGATAAAGCTGCACGACTTCCGGGGCCAGTGCCGGGGAATCCAGCAAGAACCAGCATTCGTCGAGCACCGAGATGCTGGGCCGCCCCGTCTTTCCCGTGGCGCGCGCCGCCATCGCGGTCGCGATCAACATACTCATGGCTGTCTCAAGCCGGGGATCGGAGCTGAGGCCCTCGACGTTGAAGAAGAGCCAATCGCTGTCGAGGCGCATGGTCGTGGGGCGATCGAACAGCTTGGCGTAGATGCCGCCTTCGGTCCACGAACGCAGCTTGATGGCCGCCAGGTGCGCCTCATCGATCGTGCGTTGCATCTTCTCGGCGTCGCGCCAATTCGCCAGTTCTTCCCGCAGGTCGTTAAAGGTTGGGATCGGATTCGAATAGCGGATCGAGCAGCGCTTATAGACACGCGTGATCGCATCGGTCAGCACGTTGTCCAACAACGAAGTATCGGAGCTGTGGCTCTCGCCCAGCATGTGCCGGGTCAGGTTCTTCAGGAATGCCGTCTTTTCGTTACTGGGAATCGTTTCGCCTTCAGGCAAATCCCACGGATTCAGGGTTTCTCGGCCGTCCAGGTCAACATTGATCACCCGTCCGCCCATGAGTTCAATGAGCGGTTCGTACGAGTCTCCACGCTCCAGAATCGAGACCAGCGGCCGCGCACGCGCCATCATCAAGAGCTTGAGTTGCGCAAGAAAAGTCTTTCCTCCGCCGCTCTTCGCCATGATCAACATGTTGGCGTCTCCAAGGCCGGAATCGAAGGGCGAGAACGGTATGAGCTGCCGATAAGGGGTCTCGAACAGCATCAGGGGCGAATTCGGTGTCCCCGTCCATGGCATTTCCACCGGCAGCAGGTCGGCCGCATGGAGCGTCAGTACGTCCGTCTCGCGTTTGTTGACTTCGCCCAGGCCCGGCAGGCTCGAAAAGAAAAAGCGCTTCTGTGCCAGCGTTTCTGGGATGCCGCGCGCGCCGTTCATCCGAGCGAGGGCGTGCAAGACGCGCTGCCGCCGGTCGGCGAGGATTCGTTCTGCTTCTTCAGCTTCAAATCGGTTCCGAGCTGGCCGCGAGGTGCGGACGGCAATGGTCAGGCTGAGTTGACAGGATTTCAGCGAGCTCGAAATCAACTCCTGTAGAACCTTGATGAGCTGATGCTCCGCGACCTGGGCGTCCACATTGAGGCGGAAGCCGCCATGGATGTCTTTCTGTGCCGCCGTCATCTTGCGTAGCCGGCTCTTGTATTGCTTGACGGCCTTGGCCTGGTCGGGTAGCACGACTTCGCCATTGATGATGATGGGAAAATCCATCACTACTAGCTCGCGCAACACGCCGGGGAACGTCGCATCGGGCAGGTCTTTCAGGCTAATGAACGAGTACAGCAGGCCGCCGACTTTGAGGTACTCATCGAGCTCGTCTTCAATATTGACGTTGGCCATCTGGCTACGCGCACTTTCGTAAACCAGGGACGCCTCGGGCGGACGATACGGCAGCACATCATTAGACAACGGGTTGAGTGCTCGCTTGACCTCAAGGAAGAGGTCGTTATGGGTCATGCGTTCGATCTTCATGCCCGTGGCCTGGAGTGTTGCTTCGACTCCAGACATCAAACTGTTGAACTCGGCGACCAAGTCCTCATGCTCACGCCGGCTGCGCTCCATACACTTTGTGGCCGACATGCTAAAGCTGTTACCGCGCATCTTCTTCTTCCACTCGAAATCAGGCGACTGGTGATGGATACGCGGATCCCAGATGAAGTAGAAATGCAGCGAATGCTGCAGGTAAAAGCCCTCGGCGTTCCTCTTCAGCCACGCCTCAGATTGTTGACGGTCGATTGCTTGCAGGGTCGCATTGGGGCTGTGCTGCTCGCGGTTATAGCGTGTGATCAGATCGCCGACACCCTCGGAAATCTCAAGTCGTGCCTGCAATCGCATGGAGCGCTCCGGCAACGAACGAATTAGAGCTTCCCGTAGCAGCTTCGTCCGGTTCCGGTCATCATCGCTTGCGTAGTAGGAGCAAATTCCGCTCACGCGGTAGCCGGCGACGAAAGACCCGTTGAGCTGGATCAGCAAGTTGTCGCAGAGCTCGCGCACCTTCAACTGCTCGCACAATGGCGGCTGCGCCAATGACCTTTCGTGCTGTTCCATCTTTAGCGGCATCGTGTGATTCCTCACTCCTTGATGTACTCGCGATCCAGCTCCCGGTCGCGCTCTAGTGCCGAATAAACGTGCGGTTTGGTGTGGAACAGCACCCAGTCCAACAGGTAACCGCGCTGTTTCCCGTACTTGAAGAGCATCAGTGCGGGCACAGTGAGGATGGGCACGAAGTACTCGAGCACCATGTTCATGGGCAGGCCGAACATCTCCCGGTTCAGAAACCGTCCGAGGATGTTCATCACGACTGCCACGGCCAGGATGGCGAACAAGTCCTCCGCTTCGAGTCCGAAAAATGTGACCCTGGTGCGCAGGTTCCGGTAAATGGGTGTGACATCGAGTGCCATGGTTTCTCCTCTCGTTTAAGTCACCCCTGCCGTCCCCTGGGCGACGAAAAACTCAGCCAGACGAAGCAGGCCCGAAACCATCAGGCAGAGAGCTGCGGTGACGAAATGGCGAAGCCAACCGCTGGTCGGATGCACCGGTGAGAAAACTCCCAGTCGCAGCGCCATGGCGGCGACTTGGGATGCGGCGTACACCGGCAGGATCACATTCGCGACCCAATTGATCAGCGTCACGAGCGAGAGCCAGTAGAGATCAGGATTGTTCCAAGCCGCTTGCGAAGCGAAGGTCTCAAAGGCTCGCGTCAAGCCTGACACCATCAGGCACGCGAGTGCGCCATACATGCTGTGCGCAAATTCCTGCCCTTTCGAGAATTGCAGGATGGCGATGATGATGAAAGCTGCGGCGAGCGTGGGCATGATCACATTGCCGACCCAGTTCGCCAGGTGCAGTATCCCTTGATCAAAAGACATGTTCCCCAGATTCATTCGCACTCCTACATCATCGAAAGCAGAAGCTTCCAAATGGCTGAGACCGTAAGCAGCGCCAGAGACACGGCGACCAGACGCAGGAACGGTTTTCTTGTAGCGAAGTTCAAGATCGCACCCACCAGGGCGAGTACGGCGGCGATGGGCATGATCGTCCCTACCAAGTGGTTCCACAGGCTGTCCAACACATCGACCGTGGCGTATTGCGTGCCGGTGTTGTAGCTCTGCAGCAGGCTGTAAGTGGTCTGCGTGCCCAGCAAAAACATCGCTGCAAGAATGGACGGCAGCGGATGCTGACCGGAGGCGGCGTCCAAAATGGCTCGCAGCACAAAGAATGCTGCCAATGTGGGCACCATACGTTGCACCACGAAATTGGTTACAAATTGCGATACGTCGGCCTGGAAGTTGGCCAGCCACCCGGTCGCAATCCCGCCGGGAGCGCCCGATGGCAGAGGCACAGCCACGCCAAACGAAGTAAACCAACTCAGCAGTGGCTGGAGGGTTAGGAAGACGACTGCCCAGAACATCCACTTCGTGAATCCTCCGCCGATTGCAAAGGTCATTGTTCCCTCGCGGCGCAGACTGAAACCGGCCAGTACCAGCGATAGCAAGGCTGCCGATGGGGCCAGTAGCAGCAGGACCGAAATGACGTCGTTGAGCAGTTGCGGAGTCGGCATCCGTCCTAATCCCCCACGCTTGGGACTTACGTTGCGGCGAGAACCGTGGTGCGGTGGCAGCCCGTCGCATTTGCCGGGGTTACGGGCTGCCTGCACAGTTGCGGCGCGTCATACGCAGACGCGCGTTTAAGTCACACCCCCAGTTCCGTTCGTGATCCAGAACTCGATGAGCCTGGTGACGCCGGAGACGGCCAACAGAGCTGCCGCTGCGAACAACCACCGTCCGAAGCCACGACCAGTCAGCCAAGACACGACGGCGCCCACGACTGCGCCACCCGCCCCGACCGGTGCAATCACGTTGCCGATCCAGTTGATGAAGTTCAGGAAGGCGCCTTCCGGTTGTGCGGCGGTCTCTCCTTGCACGGCCACGTTCGTGGCTGGCGCTGTCCCAAGGTTCTGCGCCACCACGAACTGTCCTATGGCGAGCAGCAGGATCGCGAGCACGATCAGAGGTTTCTTCCATGTGTGATCTGCCTGGAATTTCATTTTCCCGCGGTGTTCTCCTTTCTCCGAGAGGTCCCGATCGCCATTCGCACCGCCAAAAATCGGCATGAGAAAGCGATCGCGCGGAGGGAAAGTAAGCTGGAAACAAAATGCTGTCAAACGCGGGTCAATTGGAGTGAAAGGACGAAACGCACATGGACAGAGGGGGAGTAATAAGCGCGAGGACCGCGAAAGTTGTTACCGGGAGTCAGTGCTGTCCAGCGGAATCATTGCCCCGCGGACACACCCGACGGCCATTTCAAAATCGGACCAGTTCAGGGGTGGCAGTTGATCGCCAACGTTCAGTCGATTGAAAGCCATCCGCTTTGCGGCCGTGGAGATCGCCTGGAGATCGGCGGGCGACATGCCACTCAGACGTCGTGCAATGTCCCCGATTGTTAATCCCGGCTCCAGTCGAGCGCCTTTGAGATAATTGCCGGACTATGTTCTTTGGCGCGTGCAAAAACAGTGGACACGCGCTTGACGGAATCCCCGACACCGCCTCCCAGAACGTTGGCCGCAGTTAGCGGGTAAAAGCTGCGTTTGGTTTGGCTTGCGATCAGGCGCGCGATTAACGTCTTCCCGGTTCCTGGCGGGCCGACCAATAACAATCCTACTGGGATTTCCAGACCCAACGCGCTGGAGCGTTCCGGGTCTTCCAGTAGACGAATCAGCGACTTCAGATCTTGTTTGACCGATTCAGAAATAACCACTTCATCCCATTCCACGCGTTCGAGTTGTGGCCGGTCCTTGCCGCCGTTTCCGTTCAAAGCCCGGCGCAAGTCCTCGGCCTCAATTCTCCGGTTATCCGCCAGCGCGTAACCTGCTGCTTGATCCACTACGGCGCGCAGCTTGGCCGGGCTCGCTCCCGGCATCCGGCGCGCAAACTCCTGCAGGTCAAATCGCTTCCAGGGCATCTTGCTCAGCTGCGCTTCCAGAATCTTCATGCGGGCGGCTTCCTCTGGAAGATCGATGCGGAGGCTAACGTCAAATCGGCCTTCCCGGATCAATGCCTCATCGAGGCCATCCAATCGGTTTGTCGCCGCCATCAGGACAAATCCTCGGATCGCGCGGTGGTGGTCAATAGCGCTCATCAGGCCCATGGTCATGTTGTTGAACTCCCGGCCGGCGCCGCCGGGATCACTCATGGCGTCCTGCCGTCCAGCGCCGAGCGAATCGATCTCATCGATGAAGAAGAGAACTGGTTTTCGAGCAGCCGCTTGCGCGAACACCCCGTGGATATTCTCGGCGGTTGCCCCAATCCAGCGGTTGAGCAATTTTGGAGCGGAGACGTATTCGAAATTGAGTCCGAATTCGCCCGCGGTCGCTCTAGCAGGCTACCGGGAGTCGGGACAAGGGTTACGGCTGTCACCTCAATGAACGTTCGTTTCATGCGGATCAATCGTAATCGTCAGAAGGGAAATCCCCTTGTTTCTGCAATGCCTCACGCTTCTGAGCGATGAAATCCTCATTGTACGGGGTCGTCAGGGTCGACCCGACAGTTGCCAGGCAGGCCTCCAGTTTGCCTAGTTCGGTGTGCCAATCTGCCGGAACATAAGTTCCGCGCCCTCCCGGCTGGTAGCAATTGCCTTCATCGTCCAGATACAAATAGGTGCGTGTGATCCCATGCTTGTACCGGTTGATTCCATTTACACGGCCCATGAACATGAATCCCACGCACCTGGCTTTTGCTAATCGCCTCTCTAGCGGCGCCCACACTGGTTCCACTTCGATTCGCCTTTCACTGCTGAGGTTGGGGCTGCGTAACCGACTGGCTGTTGCCTTGGGCGTAGAGCTCGTTGATTTCGCGCCTCAACTGAATCAACTGACGAAGCTCTTCGAGCGTAGGCACGCCGCCGTTAAAACCCGCGGTACTAGTCGAGGCGTTCCGCGTTCCGGAGGTGGTCGCCACACGATCCGAAGTCGGCTTCTGGAGAACGATGTAGAAACGCGTGTTACCCGGCACAGTCACCACCAGATTCTGGCCGAACGCCAGACCATTCAGCTCTTCTTGTCCGGCCGTCGCTACGTTATCGGCCAGCCTCTCGCGCATCAAGGTGTTGGTGGAAATCAGCCCGGCAGAACTCGATCCTTGCGGTCCCACCAGATACGACGCTACCGTTCCGAGCCCCGTAAGAGAACGCACCAGGAACTTAGTGCCCGTCTTTTTCCCGGATACGTACCCCTTCAGTGGGCCAAAGTTTAGATCCATGGCTGAGGCTTCGATTTTCTCGGGCGTGCCGTCAGGTATTTCCACCCGGTTGAATTGAATGCCTACGTAGCCCGAAGGGTTCACCTGCGCCAACCGGCCGAAGACTTTCGCCCCGGCTGGCAGCACAATCTGCCCGTTACGCTCGTAGTTGTATTCCACGACCGCCACGACCGGCGCGGCAACGGCTGAACTCACCGGAGCCTGAAGACGCGCTATCAATCGCGTCCCCGCCGGCAGCGCCAGCGTCTCTTCTTCATCATCCCGCGTACCTGGCTTGATCGCCGGCTTGGCTTCGAGTGCACGAACGAAAACCAGCGAAGGCTTCTTCAAATCGGCACTCTGATCTCTGCCCGATGGCGGCTCCGAAGCCGGTGCCGGTGGTGGAGGCGGAATGGTATTGCCTTGTCCTACCAAAGGGTCGGAGAAATCGACTTTACCCAGCGCATAATCCTGCGGGTAGTTAGTCTTCGCGGCGGACGGTTTCGTGAGGGCTGGTGAGGTTACAGTGCCGGTTCGTGAGGTACGGCCGACGTCCTCTGGCGTGACACGGCCTGCTAGCGCGGGGTCGCTGGAACGAACATCCGCACTCAGCAGGGGGGTCACTGTTTTCGTGGGATCGTTGTTTTCCTGTCCCGGGGTTACCTTGCGTCCCAGGCTCGCTTGACCACGCGTGGTTTCTCCGGGAAGCGGGGTGCGCTTCTTGGGACTGGAAAAGATGCCGAAGAACAGCAGAAGCAAAGCAACACCTGCTCCCACTAGCAAGAAGAGGGCTTTGCTCTTGTCGCGGCCAAGCTCCTGGCGTCCCGCTGCTGGTTTCTGCTGCCGCCGCGCTCGCTCGAACGCGGTGCGGAAGACCTCTCGCCAGTTTCCTTTGCCGGTCTCCTCTCGCTCGGGTTCTTCGTTCAGCGTCTCCGACACGCCAGTTGCTTGCGCCGAGTCCAGATTGTTCTTTGCTTCGTCATTGAGCATGGTTTGCTGCCTCTCTCAGCGTGCTAACTCCAAAACCAATCGGCGCCAACGCCGGCTTATCTACGGCGCCTGACTCCGCCATTTGCAGGAACAACGTTTCCGTTGATCGCTTGTAAGGGGGACGCTCGAACAGCACCACGCCGTCGGCGCGCTCTCCTGGTCCAATCCGGTGACGGCTCAGGCGAAAGTCGATGACCGCCAACTGCTCTGCCGTGGACCAATGCTCGTGCTTGACCAACTTTCCTGACTTGTCTTTGCCGCCTAGCTGAATTTGGGGCGGCATCAGCAGGATCGCGTGCTTACTTGTGTTGACGACCGAGAACAGAACGATTACCTGCTGGCCGCCGTCGAGCACCTCGCTTATGCCTGTCCGCAAGCGGTCGCCTTTGACCTCATCGCCTTCCATCCGCTCGCCGTAAAGCACCGGCAAGGGGGCCTGCTTCTGGCGTTCCAGCAAGCTGTCGAGGGAATCCGACTTGGGCTGACTCGAAGCTTCCTGTGCTGGCGTCGGGTTGCACGCGGCTCGCACCAATGTCCCGCTTGATTGTGCAGTGCTTGCGATCGGACCAGCGGCAGGAGACTGTGGTTTCGACACGCTGGCAGTCTGCGCAACCAGTGCGAAAGGAACAGCTTCCGGTTCAATCAGAAAGCCCCCGGCGGTCTGGTAGCGCAGCAAGAAATCCACCTTGGCAGGGCTGGCGCTGCGCCCGTGGCTGACGAGCAGAAAACTGATCTGGCGCCCTTTCGCGGTGGAAATCAGCAGATTGCTTTCGGCATTTTCCGGGGTCAGAGCCTTGACGAATACCAACTCCGGCTCGTGTTCGGAGTGCTCCACTTGGAAAAGCGCCGGATCGCCAACCACGACCGAATTTACCGGTTCCGGGACCCGGATCGTGGTTACAAAATGGGCTGTGAGCTCAATCGTCGTGATCTTGTGATCGGCAGTTGGTTTGGAGCGAACCTGCGGATCGATTGTGGTTAGCTGTGCACTGGCTGTGGCCGTCAGGATCAATAGCGACAACCAGCCAAGAACTCGAGCGTTTCTCATTCGTCACCTCAACTTCTGCCTCTGCCTTGCCAAATCTCTGCGCGCTATTCGTCTTGCACGGTAACGTCGGGATACGCGTTGAACGTAGCCCTGGACATCTGGCGAGGAGTAATCGAGTCCTCGCAGGGATATCGGGTACTCCCCGACGTAGTACGCGGCGGTCATCAGGCGAAGGTCGCCGTTGAATCTCTGCTTCAGCCAAGCCAGGTACGCCACACCACCATGGATGTTCTCGTTCACTCGAAAGCGGTTGTGTACCCCGAAACGCACTGCGGTACCCGGCATTAGCTGCATGATCCCGGCTGCTCCTTTGTTTGATACTGCGTAGGGATTCCAACCAGATTCCTCATCGATGATCGCCTCCACCAACTCGATTGGCACCCGGTAGACTCCCGCGTAATACTCCGCCCAACGCGCGGAGAGGTCGCGCACTTGGCGCATATCCGCCATTTGCGCTCTGGCTGTTCCCGCAAGCAAAACAAGCAAACACACCTTCGCGCACTTCAAGCGAGAGCCTCCAGATCAGCGTTTGTTTCTTGCTCCTCTGCGGCCATAATTTCGTCTCGATAACGCTTCGAGTCGGCGACAAGTCCTTCAAATCCGGCCCGCAGCATCAGGCGTTTGCGGTCAGCCTCGGTCTTGGCCAGCAGGGGTAGCAGCAAGTCCCGCTGCTCATGAGAAATTTCTTCCACCCCGAGGATTTCCAGCGCCTGCGCCAAATCCAACATCTCCGCAATCGAGGGCGGCTTTTCCATGTTCCATCCGCGAAGCGCGTGCGCCAGGCCAGCGAGCTGTCCGCGCAGGCGCAAGCTTTCACTGCTGCTGCGAATCGCCAGAATCTCTCGCTCCCGTTCGACCGTCGGGTACTCAAAACGCAAGTAAAAGCAGCGTCGCCGGAGCGGATCACCCAAACGCCGTTCTTCATTCGAACTCAGAACGACAAATGGGACCGTGGTCGCCTGAATCGTTCCCAGTTTGGGCACCGTAATCTGCCACGCACTCAAAATCTCCAGGAGCAGGGCTTCGATGTTGTGATCGACTTTGTCGAGTTCGTCGACCAGAAGCACGCACGGCCGATGCTCATAACGCAGTGCACGCAGCAGTGGACCTTCGGCAAAGAAATCCAGCGTGTGCAGGCGGTTGCGGATTTCGTGCCAGTCTTGATGGAGGTGGTCCGCTTGGGTTTCCAGAAAGAGCTTCTGTAGTGCTTCGTCGAATCTGCCGATGACCTTTTCTTCTGTAATTCCCACGTAGCATTGAAGCCGTTCCACAACCGTGTTCGCCGCCGCTGCTACCGCGTAGGCCAACTCGGTCTTGCCGCACCCGGGCGGGCCTTCGACCAACAGAGGTTTGTGCATACGTGCCGCCAGGTACACCACGTCCAGGGTCACCGGATCGATGATGTAGCGCGCGGCACGCAGCTTCTGGGCGAGTTCACTAGCAGACGAGAACACGTCAGCTACCTTCCGGGCGTGAACACTACACCAGAGGCAGTTCTTTTGCATCTACCAGCGTGTGCGTTTTGCACGGGAGGGGCTGTTCCTTTGCTTCGCCACCTCTCGGAGAGCCAGGCCCCGAGAATCCTAGAAATCCTTATTTCACCACGCCGAAACGTTGGCTTTGTTCAAGGGTAGACATCCTGTGCCGCAAGAAAACTCACGTGTCCGGCCAAGAGGAGGTGCAGCCTGACCCAAATTATTTACTAATCGCGCTTTGGCTGGTCCAGAGCGCATCTTCTGCTAGGTGGCAGCGTGGTCTCGCGCGGCACGGTGCACCCAATCGCCCGGCCTGCTGCCCTTAATTTCATCAATCACATTTTGAGTGGCACAGGACTCTGTACTTTCTGAGATCGGAGGCCGCAGGCGTCGTGCCCTCCGACAACGTGCATCCATCGGGGCTTCCTCGCGCTGCCTACCTAATCGCCTGTGAAGTTGGTGATCCTGAGTATGGAGGAGTTCCGCAGATTGCTTGCGGAGATTCCAGAGGAGCCTTACCGATTGATGGCTCTTTTGGCTGCTTGCTTGGGTTTGCGGACGAGCGAAATCTTCGCCTTGATATGGGGGGATTTCGATTGGTTGCGCAGCGAAGTCAACATCCAGCGCAGTATTGTTGAAGGCCATGTGGACGGAACCAAAACGTTGTCCTCAAATCGTAAGCTGCCGTTCGACCCCGCGATTGTGTCGGCTTTGCAATCGTGGAAACAGCATACGCCATTCGCCGCTGACAACGACTACGTGTTTGCCAGCGCGGTGCAATTTGGCAAAAAGCCGCTGAACAGCAATTCCGCCTAGCGCGATTATCTCCGTCCCGCATCGATTCGGGCGGGACTCAGGCCCATCGGATGGTACGCGCTGCGGCACTCCTATCGGACGTGGCTTGACCAGATCGGAACCGGAGTCATGGTGCAGAAAGAATTGATGCGCCACTCGACAATCGCTATGACGATGGACGGCTACGGACGGGGAGTTCCTGAAGCCAATCGCGAAGCGAACTCTCGCTTGGTAGATCGATTGTTGAATGAGGGAACGGTGAGATCCGCTATCGGACTGTGATGGGTTGTAAGTGTTTGGAACTGGTGCGGAAGGGGGGATTTGAACCCCCACGCCTTTCGGCGCCACCCCCTCAAGATGGTGTGTCTGCCAATTCCACCACTTCCGCTTTAAAATCAATAACTTACATGAATCTCGTCATTGCCATAAACATCTGCCCGCGATTAGCAGCTAACTGCGGTATTTGCACAAACTTAGCGCAGTCTGTATCTAAAGAGCGTTGAGGGTGTACCCGTTTTTGTACCCGGTACCATTCAAAGTCTATACCCCGGTCTAGAGAAGTTCAAGGTTGCTTCACCCGAGTCGGCTCGAAACGGTGTTGCCTGGTTGCAACCGCGACCGGCCCACTTGCAAGAATGCTGTGTCTGTTGTTATGATTACGATTGTAATATATTGTAATACATGTTCATCCTCGATCCTTCGACCTTGATTCTGATTGCGAAGGCGGAGGCACTCGACTCCTTTCTACATGATGTGGGGCTCGAGGTTGCCATTCCGCATGAGGTTGAGAAGGAGTGCTGTAGTGTTAAGAAGTCGCTCGATGCACTCATCATTCGCAAAGCCCTGGATGAATTGAGAATCAGAGTCATTGCCGTCAAGGACAGGAAGCTCGTCACGAAACTGCAAGGAGACTTTGGCCTCGGCCGGGGTGAAGCGGAAGCCATCGTACTAGCTCTGAGGGAAGAAGCTCGCGTTCTGGGCATCGATGACAAGAATGGGATCAACGCATGCAAGTTGCTTGGCATTGCGTTTACGACGGCGATAGGCATTTTGGTGCGAATGCGCGAGAAGGGAATACTGACGGCGAACGAGGCGCTTGTGAAACTTGACACGCGGGCAAAATATGGGCGCTACAAACCAGCCATTCTAGAAGATGCCAGGCGGAAACTGGGGATAGCCATATGACAAAGACGATGAGTATCCGAATGGATCGTGAGAATTTCGAATTTTTGAACGAGCTCACAAAAGAACAGAGGAGTGATCTTTCCAAAGCCGTGCGGGACATGGTTACACGGGGCAGAATCCTGCTCGCGGTGGAACGATACAAGAAGGGCGAAGCCTCGCTCGGCAGGGCTGCCGACCTTGCCGGAGTCCCGGTGGGACAGATGATGACGATCTTGGCCGAGTTTGGAGTGGATAGCAGGATCGAAGAAGAGGATTATCTCCAGGGTGTCGCGGCGCTTCGAAAGGCGTGGTGATTCGATATTTGACTAAAGAATTCAGGGACTGACGGCCTGGCCGATTGACTGGCCAATCTGCACTCGTTTTGAGGTTAGGCGATCGAGTTCGTGGTCGATGTTGAGGAGCCGCTGCGCGAGTCGACGAAGTTTAGGGCGAGCCTTATTTTCCAGCTGGGGCTGGACTAAGTGATGGGGCTGCCGCGGCAAGAGCGCCCACGCCGATCAGCAGCCGCAGACCGCTGATAGCCATAAATGCGGTACACGCGCTTTGCAGGCAGGATAAAAAGCAAACTGATGAGTCCGACCGCGAGGCTGCGGCCCTCACTGTGCATCGGCTCTGCCAGGCTAACTTCCACATCTTGTTCGGGCATCGCGTCCTCAGTGTAGCGAAGCGACCGCGGAAGGGGCGACCGGGCGCTGCAAAGCTGCAAAAAGGAGCACAGGCCATCGGCAAATCACGCAGTGGACTATCAGACCGAGGAAGCAGCTCACAGCCAGATTATGAGAGCGCTCCAACACAGCATACGGACGATGGGCTTCCGTGCATGCCCATCGCCTTATGTGTTCTTTTCTGAGTAAGAAAGGGCTCTACCATATTGTTATTGACCCTCGCGGAGGTCAGCGGGGTTGATATAGGCGATGCCCATGACTCCGCCAGTCTGCGGCAATCCCGTGGACATCTGCTGCAGAAGCGTCAATGGCGAGTCCGGCGAGGAAATCCGATAAACGTCCACTTTTCCTGTGCCGCTTTCCAGATCGTAAAGGAGATCGCTGTTTTCGGTTTCAGCGACGTCGACAAAGCCAGTGGCTCCCGCTGCCGGATTAGCGGCATCCGGGTTGACTGGTACTCCGGTCGCTGCACGGCTATCAATTTCTTCCACTGAACCATCTTCATTCAATCGGAAGCTCGAGATAATTGACGAGGAGGCGCTGACCACCCAGAATGTTTGACCATCCTTATCAAAAGAGATCCAGCAAGGCGCCGGTTCCGGCTGGTTAACCGTAAGGGCCGCTCGGCGAAGCGCGAACACCAAGGTTTACGCCGTGGACATCAATCCCGCCTTTCTTCAGCACATCCGCGAGCGCGCACGACGCGAAGGATTTCACAATATCCAGACTATTCTGGACAACGATCACGATCCTCTGTTGCCGCCCAGCAACGTTGACTCTGTGTTGCTCCTGAAGACTTACCACGAAGTCGCTCAGCCGGTGCCGTTCCTGAAAAACCTGCGCAGGGCACTTAAGCCGGGCGCGAGGGTCGGCATCATTGACCGCAACGGCAAGGGCGATGATCACGGTATCGACGCCGCGGTCGTCGTCGGCGAGGCGAGGCAGGCCGGCTACAAGCTCGCCGGATAATACGACTTCGTAAAAGGGAATGAAGGAGTGGATTACTTCCTCGTGTTTGTGGCGGAGCAGGGCGGCAACTAAGCGGGCCTCGACGCGAACGCGCGTCCTCCGTTCTGAAACTTTTGGCGCGCTTGCGAATCGCACCGCGCATGAGAATTCGTACTGGGTTGCCGTGCGTGTTGGCGATGTTACCTGTTTTTTATGGCGCAAGCGCTGCGGCGGCAGACAATCCGACTATCAGCAGGTTTTCTATGACAGAGAGCAAAGCGATGCACGCACAGGACGAGGTAGTTGGCGGCGGCAACGCGGGGATTGGCCTAGCGCTGGTGCGGTTCACAATCGGTGCGATGTTCGTATGGGTGTTCTTCGAGGATTTGAGAAAAGGCGCTTACACGCCAGCGGGTTACGCCAGCCTGATCAACTATTACATCCAACATGGTCACGCGCCGGCGACATGGAAGGCGATCATGGGACTGATGGCAGGCCATGCTGCTATGGTGGCGCCAGGACAAGAGGTGCTGGAAATCTCGCTTGGCATCCTGCTTATATTGGGGCTGCTCACTCGCCCTGTCGCGCTAGTGGCGTGCGCTTTTCTGGCGAGTCTCTGGATGTCCGAATGGGGAACCGCATGGATCTGGGAGTTGCTCGTCCCGGTGCTCGCGTCACTGTCATTGGCGGTAGGACGCGCGGGCCGGACCTGGGGCATAGATGCCTTGCTAACACGCCGGCAGCCGCCCTCACTGTGGTGGTGACGTGCGGGTCTCGGTCATCATTCCCACCCGCAACGAGGCGTCCTCGCTCGCTCACGTGCTGAAAGAACTTCCCGCAGAGCTGGTCAGTGAAGTTCTTGTCGTGGACAGCGACTCAACTGACGGCACCCCCGAGGTCGCCGCTCGCATGGGCGCCCGCGTGATCCGCGAACCGCGCCGCGGATATGGCCGCGCTTGCCTGACCGGGCTCGCGCATGTGAGCACACCCGATATTGTCGTGTTCCTCGACGGCGATTACAGCGATCGTCCGGCTGAGCTTCCGCGTCTGCTGGCTCCAATTGTCGACCGGCAGGCCGACATTACGCTTGGGTCCCGGCTACAGGGGCCACATATCCCTGGCGCGTTACCTTGGCATTCCGCGGCCGGCAACCGTCTCGCGGCGGGCTTGATTACCATCCTCTTCGGACAACGAATCACCGACCTCGGCCCATTCCGCGCCGCACGCGCCGATACTTTGGCTGCCCTCGCTCAACGAGACAACCTACGGCTGGGCGGTCGAGATGATCCTTAAAGGCGCTCTCCATGGATTTCGCATCGTCGAGGTTCCCGTCAGCTACTATCCACGCATCGGGAAATCAAAAATCACCGGCACTCTCTCCGGCAGCATCGGAGCAGCTTGGTGTATTTTCAGCCGGATCGTGTGGTACGGTTTAGAGCGACTGCGAAGAAGTACGCCTCGGTAGAGATAGAGTACGAGCTGATTTCATGCCGCCCTCCAGTTCGATGGTCACGCATTCAGGCAACGATAATTCCTTGCTCGTCGTCATTGCCAAAGCGCCAAGAGCGGGAACGGTAAAGACCCGTCTGGCGCAAATCTTTCCACCGGCGGCGCTCCTCGAGCTGTACCGCTGCTTTCTGAACGACACGATGGCATTGGCGAAGTCGCTCGATGGCGTGGGAGTGGCAATTGTGTGTCCCGCTTGCGATGTTGACGAGCTCGCACTTGTCGCGGGCGACCGAATAGATGTTATGGCGCAAATGGGCGAGGGATTGGCAGCCGCCCTCACGTCGGTGTTTGCCCGGTTCACCACGGCTGATTGCCGGCGCGTCATCGCATTTAACAGCGACAGTCCACACCTGCCGAGAACCGTTCTCCGGAGCGCATTCGACGTGCTCGCCTCCGCGATCTCGTGATTGGACCTACTGATGACGGTGGCTAATATCTCGTGGGGGCGACAGGTTCTTATCCGGGACTTTTTGGCATCAGCGGGATGGGAACCGCGAGTGCCCTTGAGGAGCTGCTGACGCGCGCCCGCGCCATGGGGCTTTCCGTGGATTCACGGATACGTTCTACGACATTGATGTGCCGGCAGACCTCAGCCGATTAGCCGCCGGACTGGAGATTGCTGCGGACCGAGCGCCACGCACGGCGGCCTGGCTGAAGAACTGGAAGGTGGCGACCGGAGTAGCCATCTAGCATGGCACGCGTGAAGCTCACACCGTCACTATGGCTGTGCGGACTTGGCGTCGTCATCCTTACAGCGCTGGTCGCCTGCGCCTTCAGGGGCACGAGTGCCGCGTCGTTTCTCGTCCCAATGGCGGTCGCCTGCGTCGCGTACCTGCTCGCCATCAGAGAATTGTTGCGGACGCGGACATTCCCGCGGCGCGTCGTCTTCATCTGTCTGGCCTTGGCCGCTGTCTGGCGGATCCCATTCTTGATGACGCCGCTGGGCCCAAATGACGATATTGTCCGTTACATCTGGGATGCCCGGGTGCAGCGGTTCGGCTACAACCCCTATACTGTGATCCCCGCAGATCCTGCATTTTCCTTGCTGCACACGCGCGAGACTCGCGGATTGAACAATGCGGATGTGCCAAGTCCGTATCCGGCCGGGGCGCAGCTTTTCTTCCGCGCCGTTACCACGATCCACGAATCGGTCTTTGCTTTCAAAATCGCATTTGTCCTCTGCGATCTAGCCATTGTTCTCCTGCTGCTGAATATGCTGCATCGTGCCGGACAGGGTGAGCACTGGGTACTTGCTTACGCTTGGCACCCGTTGCTGGCCACCGAGGTTGCCGGCAGCGGCCATGTCGATGTTGTTGGGGTGCTTTTACTCCTGATATCGGTGGCAGCCCTGGGTCGGCGCCGGCGGGCAATAGCTGCCATTGCCTTCGCGCTAGCAGTTGCGGTGAAGTTCCTTCCGCTTGTATTGATCCCGCTCTACTGGCGGCGGCTACGCCTTCGTGACGGATTGCTGGCGGTACTCGTCTTCGCCGTACTTTACCTGCCGTTTCTTAACACCTGGCGGATTCCCGTTGGATCACTTGGCGTCTTTGTGCAGCGGTTCCGCTTCAATGGTCCGGTGTTCGCCATGCTGGAACGCGTGGCCAGCTCGCAGATCGTGGCAACTCTGGCGATCCTTGCCGGGTTGGCCACCGCCGTAGCATTGCGCAGCAAACCGCCGCAGTGTGAGTCGGAGGCATGGGCATGGCCCATGGCAGCCTCGCTGGTGTGTGCGCCGGTTGTGTATCCCTGGTACCTGATCTGGCTGCTGCCCTTTCTGCGTTCCGTCAAAACCTTGCCGCTCACCATCTGGACGCTGAGCATCTTCTCGACTTATCTGGTGTGGTATCTGCGACCGCTGGGATATGCCTGGCAGGTACCCAGCTGGATCCTGCTGCTGGAGTATGGATCCGCTGTCGGATCAGCCCTGATTGTTTCGCTCCGCCGGCGGGCGCGACCAGCGGCTTCGGCAATCACTGCGCATTCTCCTTGAAAGCCAAATTCGAGTTGTCGTTTTCTTTGCGGAACGAGCGTTTATCGTCCTTCGGCCATCTTGCCGCTGAGTACCAGGCATGTGCTGGAAGCCCGCGCCATTAAGCGGCCGTCACCATCGATCACATCGCACTCGACCAGACCTACGGTTTTGCCGCGTGACGTGACCCGTGCTTTTGCGTGCAAATGGGACTCCCATACCGGACGAAGAAAGTTGATCTTCAGCTCCAACGTCGTAAAACTCTGGTCTGAATCGAGGGTGCTGGCGAAGGCCATTCCCATCGCAGCGTCTGCGATATCGCAGAGCACGCCACCGTGTACCGTGCCCATCGGGTTGTAATGCTGAGGGCCGGAATTCAGTTCGACTGTCGCCTCGCCCCCACAGAATTTGGTCAGCTGAAAACCGATGAGTTTTGCGATCGCAGGCGGCGCAGTAGCGTCGAAGCGAGGAGTGGGTGCGACTTGAGTAGCAGGAACATTAGACATCGTTCACTCTCCGATCCGACGAGCAACCACGGCGCTATAAAAGAGGCTTGCGCTGCGTCGGTCCCTTCTCTCGCTTTTCAAGCATGACAGCTTTTGCAATCAGGCTCCTGCGCCAGGCTCAGTTGCAGGGCCGAACGACCGCGGCGGAGGACGGGCCATCGCCCACCCTCGCGTCCTGCTGTATCATTGCGCGTGGGATTCAGACCTGTCCCGCGCCGCCGTCCACATTCAGCTCCACTCCCGTGATGTACGAAGCATCGCGGGAAGCCAAGAAAGCTACCGCTGAGGCTACTTCTTCCGGCTGCCCGAAGCGCTTCATGGGCACCCTCGCCACGACTTGCTTCGCGAATTCATCCACGGACTCCTTCGGCAGGCCAGTCTTTTCGAAGATCGGCGTCAGGATCGGTCCGGGCGCGACCGCGTTGACCCGGATGCCACGCCCTACCAGTTCCGCCGCCGCGGTTCTCGCCAGGGAGCGCAGCGCTGCTTTCGTTGCGGAATACGCGCTGGTCCCCTCATTACCTTTGCTGTCAGCGACGCTCGTATTTAAGATGATCGAGGCGCCGTCGTTCAGCAGGGGCAGGGCTTTCTGGATGGTGAAGTATGCCCCCTTGATGTTGATATCAAACTGCTGGTCGTAAACATCTTCGGAAGTCTCGGAAAGTGGAGCGAACTTAGCGACTCCCGCGTTCACGAACAGCACGTCAATTTTGCCCAGCTTCTGCGAGACCTCGGCATACAATTTGTCCACGTCTGCAAGCTTGGCGACGTCTGCCTGGACCGCGACCACGCCATTGCCGATCGTTCGCACCGCTTCCTCCAACGTTTCCTTGTTGCGGCCTGAGATGGCCACTCTGGCGCCCTCTTCCTGCAGGCGCTTGGCCGTCGCCAGCCCAATGCCGCTGTTGCCGCCAGTCACTACTGCGACTTTTCCTTCCAGTCTCTTCACGTCGACCTCCTCTGAGTTGTTTCAGCTAGTCCCTGAGCTTCCCGCCATTGGTGGACCCGGGTTTCTATCGCCTAACAACCAACTTGACCATTTAGATAATCATCGAAATAATTGGTTGCAGGTTTTTTCGAGTGTTCCGGCTGGAAGGGGAAGTTCTCTGGCGGCAAGACTGGTCGAGCTCGCTAAACCTGCACGGGAAACATGACGCGTTCTGAGATCGAGAAGATATCGAAAGCTCTGGCTGACCGGACCCGGCTCAGGATATTCGAGGCTATTTCGGCAACCGATCACATGAGCTGTGGCGAGATTGTCTCGATGCGTGGCGTGACTCCCGCAACCGTCTCTCACCACCTCAAAATCCTGAGCGAAGCCGGGCTGATCACCTGCCGCCGCGAAGGGCAGTTCGTCTATAGCCGGGCCAACCCCACAACCATTGCAGCCTACGCCCAGGCGCTCGCGAAGATCGCGAACGGCAGGAAGACCAAGCGCCGCTGAGTAGCCCCGTCCGTTCGCAGATCTTCGCAAGTCTTCCAGCGGCTGGCGCAGCGCTCGAATAGGCCCAGTCTGTTCCGGCAGACTTCAAGCAACGGGCAAGGGGGCAAGAGGGGAGTACAATGCTGCCAGATGTTTAGTCGCATCAGATAAACACACTGTGGGGAAAAGTTTACAGGAAGTTGACGAAATGCCATCGGCCTTGAGAACACCTGAAACCCGCTTCGCCATTCTTCCCGGCTTTCCCTACCTGCCGCGGTATGTGCAAATCGAGGGTATGCGAATGCACTACATCGACGAGGGCCGTGGCGATCCGATCCTCTGCTTGCACGGCGAGCCCACTTGGAGTTACCTGTATCGCAAGCTCATACCCACACTCGTCAGGGGCAATCGCGTCGTTGCACCTGACTTCATCGGCTTTGGCCGATCCGACAAGTTGCCGAATCGCTCCGACTACACGTTCGCGTTACACCACAACACGCTGGCAGCATTCGTTCGATCATTGGATCTGACTGAGATCACGCTGGTCTGTCAGGACTGGGGTGGCCTGCTGGGGCTGGCGCTCGCAACCGAAATGCCTGAACGATTTGGCCGGCTGGTTATCATGAACACGTTCTTGCCCACAGGAGGGGAGCCGATAAGCGAGGGTTTCCTCAAATGGCGTGCAGCGTCCCAGCGCATGAAGGACATGGATGCAGGCCGGATTGTCCAAGGCGGAACAGTCACGCAGCTTCCGGACGACGTCGTAGCTGCATACAACGCTCCCTTTCCTAACCTTTCATATAAGGCTGGAGCATATCAGTTTCCCATGCTGGTCCCGACCGAGCCAGACAACGAAGCTGCAGAGGCGATGCGTAAGACACGGGCAATACTTCGGCACTGGACCAAACCTGTTTTAATCATGTTCTCAGATAAGGATCCGATCATGTCGGGTGGCGATAAGTTCTTTCGGGAGCTGATTCCATCTGCCGCAAACCAGCCAGAGATCACCATTCGTGATGCGGGCCATTTTCTTCAAGAAGACAACGGAGAAGAACTGGCCGCTCTCATCCTGGAATTCATCCGCGGTTCTTAGAAGATCGTCCTCTCTCCAATGGTAGCGGCTCGATCCGGGCCTTGAAGCGCTAACTACTGAAGGTGAAGGACGAACTGAAGATAGACTTCGTTATTGTTGTCGGCAGATAAGGAGCATTCCCGCGGCAGCCGTTGCCGTTTCGATGTGGAGCGCTAGGATCGATATCTTGACCGATTCGAGGAACGACCGCGCTAACCTTCCTGTTGCAATTGTGCAGGCTGCACCGGCTCCAGGGGATCTGACCGCCTCGCTTGCAAAAGCGTTGAGTTTGGCCGAGCGGGCGTCACGGGAGCAAGCTAGGCTCATCTGCTTTGGGGAGACCTTCTTGCCCGGATATCCGGCGTGGCTCGACTACTGTTCTGAAGCCGCCTTGTGGAACAACCCCGCAGTGAAGGAAACCTATGCCGAATTCAGTTTGCGGTGCGCGTAACGCAGCGCCTTGCGCAGCGTGGCGAGATAGCGGTTCACCGTTGTCTTTCCCACCGGCGTCGGCCGGCCATCGCGGCGCCGTCCGGCATGCTTCAATGCCCACGCCTTGAAGGCCTCGATG
>DASQIH010000217.1:0-7665 GCA_035631655.1 Terriglobales bacterium | reverse complement strand
GTTCGAGAACTGGAACAAGCCATCTATGCCTGGTTGGCGAAATGGAATCGTGATCCACAACCGTTCGTCTGGAAGGCTACTGCAGACGTTATTCTTGACAAGGTAAGAAGCTGTAAAGAATTATCCGAGACAGCACACTAGCATGTTGTCCTGTTGTCCGGTCTCCTCAGTGGCTCCGAGGGCAGCATTGACGGTACCGAGCGCCGGCCCCGACACCAGCGGTGAGCATGCGCTCATCCAGCTCTCTGCAGATACGGGCGGCAAATATTTCTATGCCAGCTCGCTGCCGCAGTTGAACGACGCCTTCCGCCAGATCAGCGATGAACTGCACACGCAGTACCTGCTGGCTTACTACCCTTCACGGAAACTATCCGATTTCGAATTCCGGCGGATTCAGGTGAGCTTGGAAAGTGTCCCGGATAACACCAACTGCAAGGTGCGGCACCGGACGGATGGAAAGAAAACCGCTAGGTAATTCATTTTTGGAGCACTTGGATTCTTGTAGCACAACGGTACAATAAAGCTCTGAGGCTTCTCAATGAGACGTTTTTCTAAACTCGCTCTATTGACTTGTTTTCTCGTGTCTTCTGCTTTTGGCGTAAAGCTCAAGGATTTGCCGACGAAGTACCGGGACTGGTTGCAGAAGGACGTTGTTTACATCATCAGCAAGGATGAGAAAGACACGTTTCTGCAACTTACATCCGATCAGGAGCGGGACGGATTTATCGACCGGTTCTGGGACGTGCGCAACCCCACTCCGGGCGCACCGACCAATCCCTACCGAGATGAGATTTACCGGCGAATTGCCTATGCTAACCAGTACTTTGGGCACGAATCCGGAACAGAGGGCTGGCGTTCGGCGATGGGCCGGATTTATATCACGCTGGGAGAGCCCAAACAAAAAGGAATGTATCTCGGCTACAACAAGCTCAGGCCGATGCAGATCTGGTTCTATTCCAATGATAATCCTGCCCTGCCGCCGTTTTTCTATGTGGTGTTCTATCGGCCAGATAGCGGAGGTGATTACCGGATTTACAGTCCCTATATGGATGGTCCTGAAAAGCTGGTTACGACTGAGCCAGGGAGCCGCACTGAATCGCTAAAGGTGATTCAGGATCAAGCCGGGACCGAGGTCGCGCGCACTGCTTTGAGTCTGATTCCGGATGAACCCGTGGACATGGCAAACGCCCGCGCAAGTCTGCAATCAGACGTGATGCTGGCTACTATACATGACTTGCCAAACCACCCGCTTAGCAAGCAGGAGATCAACCGCCGTCGCCAACTTATGGAAGGAGTGACTCATCGGGTGATCTTGGGCGGCGAGTTTTTGGACGCCCTCACGGTTCCTCTGCGAGACACCGACGGGAATACGGTGCTGCACTACGTCCTTCGTGAGCAGAAACCGGAGGATTTTGCTGTAGGTCAGGCCAAAGATAGCCGGTACTACTACTCCCTAGACATCAGTGTGCGTGTCTCGACAGCCGATGGCCACCTGATATTTGCCCAGGAGCGGTCTGCAGCCCAGTATTTTGATAAGGGAACCTTCGAGGACATCAGCAAAAAGACGTTTGCCTACGAGGGTCTCCTGCCTCTGGCCCCGGGCAAGTACAAGCTGGAATTCGTCCTGTCTGACCGGTTGAAGCAAACCGGCTTTCACACTGAAAAAGAAGTCACGATACCCAAACCAGCGTCGGATGCTTTCAGCGTGACGGACTTAGTGCCCTTCTCGTCGTCGAAGGTGATCGAAAAGGGCGACCCGACTCTCATTCCTTTCGGGGTGGCTGGTGTAAAGTTTATCCCTATTCTGGGACCACAACTCGATTTTGTTCCCGGCGAGAATCTGCAGGTGGTTTACCAAATCTGGGCACCCCCGGCAGACCCGCGTTCTTACGAAGGCAAAAAGCTGCAAGTGGAATACGGTTACGGTCGCCCCGGAGTACGCGGAGACTCGAAGACTATCCAGGAGGAGGTCTCACGGGAACAGTTTGACGCCAACGGATCCCTGGTCAGCGGAAAGAAGATCGAGCTGACAGACTTATACCCTGGGAATTACCGCCTGGTTGTGACCGTGAGTGATCCGGGCGCGCAGCAAAAGGCATACTCATCCCTTCAATTTCGAATCCTGAGTGACCGCGAGTTGCCGCCAACCTGGTATTTGGCTGATCCTGGCATCAGTGATTCGGTACGCAACGGTTCATGGGATTACGAGCGCGGCATGTCCTATGGGGCTTCTGGAGACAAGAAGGCGGAAGAACACTGGTTCCGGCAAGCTCTGCAGAGAAACCCCGCAAACCGGGACGCTCTGGCCCGCTTGGTCGATCTCTATTTTGAGCAGCAGGCGTTCGCTAGAGTGGCCGAGCTCTATACCCGGGCTCCGGTCAACGATGGGACCGAAGAACAGACCCTGTTGCGTATGGCAGAGAGTCTGGAAAAAACCGGGAATCTGAAGCAGGCGGTGGCCTTGCTAGAGTCTGCCATCAGCAGCAGGAAAACCAGTGGCCCCCTCTACCTGATGCTTGCCTCCTACTATCAGGCAATGGGCGAGCAGGAGAAGGCTCGCGAGTTCGAGCGCAAGGGAAAGTCGCTGATGAGTTCGAGTCCTCCGGTCTCATAATCAGTTCACGCACCACGCGCTAAGCACCTATGGAAAATCATAAATCTAAGCCGCTAGCTGGCTTGTATTTCCGCTTTTCCATATGTTGTTTCCTCGGCAGCTCCCGCTAGATAATTGAAAACAGAAGAGTTGAAAGACACGCCCGTTTGGCGACAACAATGCTGTCAAGACAGCGAGGCGTCGGGCCTTTGTGTAGCTCCCATATTGTTAGTGTGTCTCAAGACCTTCCAGAAATTTCTAAGAATTGGGAAAGGAGTGCATATGGCAAGGAAGTTGGTATTAGGCTTCATGCTGTTCTCCTTGCTCTTGTCGTTTACCTTGCCCGCCATCGGTCAAGCTTCGGCCGAATCGGCGGTAAAAGGCAACGTGGCCGGTTTAGTAACCGATCCCTCCGGGGCGGTTGTCCCTGGAGCGAAAATAACCCTTGGCGGTCCAACCGGAACCCGAACAGCCACCACCGACGGCCAGGGTGGGTTTATGTTTTTGCTGCTTACTCCCGGAAACTACACCGTGAGAGTGGAGAAAGAAGGGTTCAAGGCAGCCGAACTCAGAGCAATAGATGTTGTGACAAACCGTACAACCAATCTCAAAATTAACCTGCTGACTGGTACCGTGAGTGAAACAGTGGAGGTGAATGCAGCTGCTATCACTGTAGACACAACCTCCAGCGCCGTCAGCAGCAACCTGAGTAACGATTTCTACGAAAAAGTGCCTGTAGGCCGGGGCGTAGCTAGCATTTTCTACATCGCTCCCGGCGTGGCCAGCGGTGGAGGTTCCGGGACCTCAAATCCATCCATATCCGGCGGCTCGGGTCTGGAAAACCAGTACGTAGCCGACGGCGTGAACATCACCGACACAGCCTTCGGCGGACTGGGAACTTTCTCGCGGGTTTATGGTTCGGTCGGAACTGGTATTAACCTTTCCTTCGTAAAAGAAGTTGAGGTCAAAACCGGCGGCTACGAGCCGCAGTATGGCAAGACGACGGGCGGCGTGGTGCAGATCGTGACCAAATCGGGAAGCAATGAATACCATGGTGCGATCAGCGCATTCATCCAACCGAAGGGCTTCGAGGAAACTCGGTTGAACCCCGATCAGTTTGGCCTCGTTAACAAGCTCGGCGATCTTCGTCACTTGGCAAACTACGATGTTACAGGCGAACTGGGTGGTTATGTTCCCGGTTTCAAGACCCGCCTTTTCTTTTTCGGTTCGGTTAACCCGTCATGGGCAGATCGGATTGTCCGCGCGCCGGACAACGCCGGGCTGTTTGCCCTGGGGGATCTCAACCGCCGGGCTACGACCATGAACTATGCGGCGAAGTTGACCTGGCGTCTAACCGATTCGCACCAGTTCGAAGGATCTGTGTTCGGTGACCCCACGACCACGAATACCAGCGCGTTCCGTCGGCTCACCATGGACAACAAGACCGCATTCAGCACGCTGGATTACGGTTCCCGAAACACGGTCGTTCGGTATAACGGAAGCATGTCCCCCACCTGGGTGGTGAATGCTTCTGCGACTTGGGCGCACAACCACTTCAAGGAAACCGGTTTCGGCAACTTCCAAGAAATTCGGGACGAGACCCAGACGGCAGGTCTTCCCGGCCAGCGGGGACTGTTCGTACCCGTCGGACTTGGTTTCGTTGAGCCGACTACTGGCGAGAACTACGGACTTAACCTTGATACCTCCAAGACGTTCCACGCGGGCGGGGAACACACCTTCAGCATCGGATATCGCTTCGAGAGGCCGTTCTATGACGGGTCCCGTACCAACAGTGGACCGACCTTCAATCTGCCAGCCACGGTCGCGGACGGCACCACCGGTTTCTTGTCGCCGGACTTCGTGACGGTTGCTTCAACCCCCAATCTGTCGTTGGCGAATGCGTTTTGGCGGCTGGTGCTAGCCCCAAGTTCCTGCACACTCTGTCCTTTCATGAACGTGCCCGGATTCGCTGGGCAGAAGCGAGTTGTATTGCGTATCTTCCGTAGCGAGTTTGGCTTGAATTCGCAAGGGGTGAAGCCGTTCAAGACGAGCGGGAAGTACCACGCGGCCTACATCAACGATGCCTGGAGTCCCAACCGCTATGTGACCATGAACATTGGCCTACGTTGGGAGCAGCAACTCATGCATGGGCAGGATCTGACTTACACATTCAGGGATAACTGGTCTCCACGCGTGGGGATCACAGTTGACCCGAAGGGCGATCGTAAGAATAAGATTTTCGCCAACTTCGGGCGATATACCTACGCCATCCCGCTGGATCTTGCAGAACGTTCTCTAACCAATGAATTTGACATGTTTGGTATGCGAGTTACGCCACAGTTTACTGTCGATGGCAGTGGTAAGCGAATCGTGACCATCAACCAACTCGGCACAGTAACCCCGCCGAATCCCATAACTCCGGCAGACGTGCTGAATGGAGCTTTCAGAGACCCGAACACCGGTGACTGTCTTAACGCGGCTCCAGCCCCCTGTGGAGTGGGAAATGCTGCTGCCGTTTCTTTCGAGAGCATAGAACCGATCCACACCGGTACGAAGATGTCCTACCTGGACGAATTCGTGGTGGGTGCTGAACACGAGTTCCCAGCGGGGGTCATAGCAAGTGTTAAGTTCCTTCGCCGCGACCTCAAACGTATCGTCGAGGACACGGGCGGCATCTCACCGGAGGCTGCGCTAGCCGGAGTGACACAGCAGTTTGCCATTACCAACGTAAACGCTGCCACAGACATCTTCACCAACCCAATCCAGTTCATTACACCACCGGGGGGGACGCTGCCCTCGTCCTGCACTAGCAACCCTAACTCGTTCATCCTCAATGGGGTTACGGACACGTTCGGTAACAACCTGGGCAACGTTTGCGTCCTGCCCAACGGCGTCAACGGCCAGCCGGCTGGCGGCCTTGTCCCCGATGGGATTCCAGACGGCTACACAAACCCGATCCGCCAGTACACAGCAGTTGAGTTCGAGGTGAACAAGGCATTCTCCAAGAATTGGTTGCTGCGCACCAACTGGCGCATTGCCAAGATCTACGGCAACTTCGAGGGCGCGTTTCGCAATGATAACGGCCAGACGGATCCTTCGATCAGTTCGCTGTTTGATTTTACTCCGGGGCAGTTTGGCTTGCTGGGCGACCAGTTCAAGCCAGGCGTGCTGAATACGGACCGTCGGCACATCGTTAATGCCTTCTTCAGCTACTACCTCGATCACACTGCGCTGAAGGGGCTCACGCTGGGTACTGGAGTGCAGTTCCAGAGTGGCATTCCTATTAACGACCTCAAGGCTCACCCGGTGTATGACAATTCCGGCGAGGTGCCGGTCGGAGGCCGTGGTCATCTCGGCCGTACCCCCTTCACTGGAACCGTTGACGCGCATGTCGACTATGCGCACTCGGTCACAGAACGATCAACTTTCCACATCGGAGTCGATCTGTTCAACATTGCCAACGCTAGACGGAACCAATTTGTGGATCAGAACGAGGACTTAAGTTTCGGCACTCCGAACGTCGACTTCCTGAAACCTACCAACCAGGCGGTCTTGGGAGATGCTTTCCAAGCGCCGTTCAGTGCTCGTCTGTCTGTACGGTTTGTGTTCTAGCGATCGAGCTTTCTAAGGGGAGGGCGGCGCGAGCCCCCTCCTTTTTTTGTTGTGCGAATACGACTTGGAGGTCAGCTATGAGATTCTCTGTTCTACTGCTCGCCACATTGTGCCCACTATCTGCCGTCCCGATGGCGGCCCAGAGAACACCTAACCCTAATTATCAAAACAGCATTATCCAGGTCCAGGTGCGATACAAAAACGGTGGAGCTGCCCCAGGCGGAATCATGGTCACTCTGGAAAACGAAGGTGCGGGGATTACGCAGCAAACCCAAACCGATTCTCAGGGGAAAGCGTCGTTCCGCGTTGCGGTGGCTGGATTCTATGTTGTCTCCATTCGTCAGCCCGGTTATCAGCCGATGTCGGAACGAGTGGACCTGAACATGAATCCCACAGCTTATGTAAATTTCGAACTACAGGCCGAGCGCGGGGCAAACCCCATTCCGCCGGGTGGCCCCTTAGCGACCATTTCTGCCTCAATCCCGGAGAATGCGGCTAAAGAGTTCAGGACAGGCGAAAAGCTTCTAAACGAAAAAAAGGACCAGGACGGTGCTATCAAGCACTTTCGTAAGGCGATTGACATGCACAATGCCTTTCCCGAGGCCTACTTAATGCTCGGCCTGATCTACCTTGACCAGAAGAAGTTCGAGGACTCGCAGACGGCGTTGCAAAAATCAGCTGAGCTCGACCCTAAGTCCGGAGCGGCTTATCTGGCACTAGGTGCCGTACTTAACCAGGAAAGAAAATACGAGGATGCCGAGAAGGCCTTGAACCGCGGATTGGAAATCGCCCCGGATGCCTCGGAAGGGCAGTACGAGTTAGCCAAGGCCTACTGGGCCTTAGGCCGCTGGCAGGAGGCAGAACCGCACGCTCAGAAGGCTGTTGCTGCTCATCCGGACCTGGCGCCAATACATGTGTTGCTGGGCAACATTGCCTTGCGGAAAAACGATCCGCAGGGAGCTCTCAAGGAATTCCAGGAATATCTCAGGCTTGACCCTAAAGGCCCCATGGCGGATGGGTCGCGCGCGATGGTGGAGAAGATTCGGAAAGCGTCGGCTAAGCCCCAATAGTCACTTTCTGATTCGCTCTTTGTTGTGGCCTCCACAGAGCCTTTCCTGAGGGGGACGGACTTCAGCGCCGTGTACAATGCCCTCATGCCCTTTCGTGGATCAGGACCTCCCAATGCCATCCGTAAAAGCGGGAAAGCTCCGCCTCCCGACGACACTTTCGAGGAAGCCGCTTACCTGAAGTCTTTGGGCGAGAAGCAGAAGACCGTCAGCATCAAGTTGGTGGACGGCGAAGTCGTGCAGGGATGGATCGAGTATTACGACAAGAGCATGGTGCGCCTGACCCGGCAAGGGGCGCCCAATTTGTTCATCTTCAAGCACGAAATCATGTACATCGCGGAGGAGCCGACGCCGCGGCGCTAGGCGCGCCACCGAATGGGGCTGAAAGTATCC